>NZ_JBEFOA010000001.1:0-1416 GCF_045063795.1 Maribacter sp. Asnod2-G09
AACAAAACCTCCTATGAAAAGCCTTAGTCCAGTTTCTTAAAGTTAATTAATATTTTCTTTTTTGCCTTAAACCACCTTTTTTTCTTTTAATATAACTTGCTCGCACTCCTATGTGTGATCGGTTCGAAACTTGAAACGTCACCGGCATCTGTATGATTATAAATTATAATAAAACCGGTCACTTGCTAAAAATGTGATCCTAAATAGTACAGGTCACGGGTTTTGTTTTGTGATACGGTTCTCACCACTATATTAGAGCTTTGTTATGATTTTTATTTTATTTTATTAGTTTTTCTACTTACTATTCAATGACCCCAATGGTATATGGAACTTCTGTTTTAATTACCGCCAAGGTTCTACTTAGTAGCTTTCTAGCTACTTTGACAATGATACTTTTTACGTTCTTACCTTGATGTTTACGATAGTAGGCCTGCATTACGGGGTCTGCACGTATCGCTTGCCAAGATGCCTCTACAAAATAACTTCTCAATAAGCGGTTTGCACGTGGGGTCATTCCCATTGTCCTTTGACTGTTTCCGCTTTGATACATACTTGGTGCCAGACCTACGTAACCTGCCAAATGTTTAATGTTGTTGAAACGTCTTAAATCCCCTAGTTCACATAATATGCCACAGGCCACGATACCTCCGATACCAGGTATACTTCTCAGTAATAGATAATCCTTCTTATAATTCACTTTACAGTACCTTCTTAGCTGTGTGGACACATCGCGAAGCTCTTGGTCCACAAAACGGAAGAAACGCATTCTACTCTCTAATGTGGCCTTCGCCGTTGGGTACTCGAACATTATATCATCCAACCAATTTCTGTACTTATGGCTCCAATGGTCATTGTCGAACTCTTCAGGTTCCCTGATTCCGAAATACAACAATTGCATCTTTATATAGCTCTTGACCCTTCTGAAATCCTTTACAAGGTCATTTCTGCGTCTGAACAGACTACGAAGTTCTTCACGTTTCCTGTCCGGCACTATGATACTCTGCAATCGGTTATCCTTCAACTCTCTCGCTATCAACTGCGCATCTATCTTATCGGTCTTGGTATGTTTCTCTTTGCCCTTTCTATGAATGTCTGCTGGATTGACTACCAGACTTCGCCAACCGTAACTCTCAAAACAACGATGAGCGTGGTAACCGCAACAACCAGCTTCAAAAGCTACGGTAACTTCATACTCCTTGAAATGTTTTGAAACATAACTATGTAATTGCTTTGGGTCGGGCGACATACTGAAAGACTTACCAGCGAACAGATCTGTTGCACAATGTACTTTCCAGCTTCGTTTGTGAATATCGATACCAATGTATAACTTCGGGTAAGCAGTTTGTTGAGTGTTCATATCTTATTGTTTTAGAGAACTTTAAAGATACTCGACTTGCTGCTTTTTCATCAATGCTA
>NZ_JBEFOA010000002.1:0-2500 GCF_045063795.1 Maribacter sp. Asnod2-G09
GACTTCGTTGGGACGAATATTTACAAAACAACGATGAAGAGTTTGATCCTGGCTCAGGATGAACGCTAGCGGCAGGCCTAACACATGCAAGTCGAGGGGTAACATTTGTGCTTGCACAAGATGACGACCGGCGCACGGGTGCGCACCGCGTATGGAACCTACCTTGTACAGGGGAATAGCCCAGGGAAACTTGGATTAATGCCCCGTAGTACCATGACCCGGCATCGGGATTTGGTTAAAGCCTTCGGGCGGTATAAGATGGCCATGCGTCCCATTAGTTTGTTGGTAAGGTAACGGCTTACCAAGACTACGATGGGTAGGGGCCCTGAGAGGGGGATCCCCCACACTGGTACTGAGACACGGACCAGACTCCTACGGGAGGCAGCAGTGAGGAATATTGGACAATGGAGGAGACTCTGATCCAGCCATGCCGCGTGCAGGAAGAATGCCCTATGGGTAGTAAACTGCTTTTATACAGGAAGAAAAAGAGCTACGTGTAGCTTACTGACGGTACTGTAAGAATAAGGACCGGCTAACTCCGTGCCAGCAGCCGCGGTAATACGGAGGGTCCGAGCGTTATCCGGAATTATTGGGTTTAAAGGGTCCGTAGGCGGGCCGATAAGTCAGGGGTGAAAGTTTGCAGCTCAACTGTAAAATTGCCTTTGATACTGTTGGTCTTGAGTTATAGTGAAGTTGCCGGAATATGTAGTGTAGCGGTGAAATGCATAGATATTACATAGAACACCGATTGCGAAGGCAGGTGACTAACTATATACTGACGCTGATGGACGAAAGCGTGGGGAGCGAACAGGATTAGATACCCTGGTAGTCCACGCCGTAAACGATGGATACTAGCTGTCCGGAACCTTGAGTTCTGGGCGGCCAAGCGAAAGTGATAAGTATCCCACCTGGGGAGTACGTTCGCAAGAATGAAACTCAAAGGAATTGACGGGGGCCCGCACAAGCGGTGGAGCATGTGGTTTAATTCGATGATACGCGAGGAACCTTACCAGGGCTTAAATGCATATTGACAGGTCTAGAGATAGATTTTCCTTCGGGCAATTTGCAAGGTGCTGCATGGTTGTCGTCAGCTCGTGCCGTGAGGTGTCAGGTTAAGTCCTATAACGAGCGCAACCCCTACCGTTAGTTGCCAGCATGTCATGATGGGGACTCTAACGGGACTGCCGGTGCAAACCGTGAGGAAGGTGGGGATGACGTCAAATCATCACGGCCCTTACGTCCTGGGCCACACACGTGCTACAATGGCAGGTACAGAGAGCAGCCATGTCGCAAGGCAGAGCGAATCTATAAAACCTGTCACAGTTCGGATCGGGGTCTGCAACTCGACCCCGTGAAGCTGGAATCGCTAGTAATCGGATATCAGCCATGATCCGGTGAATACGTTCCCGGGCCTTGTACACACCGCCCGTCAAGCCATGGAAGCCGGGAGTGCCTGAAGTCCGTCACCGTAAGGAGCGGCCTAGGGCAAGATCGGTAACTAGGGCTAAGTCGTAACAAGGTAGCCGTACCGGAAGGTGCGGCTGGAACACCTCCTTTCTAGAGATTGTCCTTTAAGGACAGTCCCTGACGAAGTAAAGAATGGAACTACGGTCCCGGTCTTTTGATTTAATAATAGTTTCTTTAGTAATTGTTCAAGTGATACATCTCCATAATTATGATATATAAGTAATTGCTTTTTTTGCGAGGTATTTATACCGAGAGGAAAGAGTAGGGACAGTCCCATAGCTCAGCTGGTTAGAGCGCTACACTGATAATGTAGAGGTCGGCAGTTCGAGTCTGCCTGGGACTACAAAGAGGAAGATCGTTTTTGATTAAGCGGTACGTTCATTAAGTATTGAAGGAAATTTTAGAAGTTGTGCTACCTGTCAACTGTAAAGTGGCAACTGCCAACTTATAGAATGGGGGATTAGCTCAGCTGGCTAGAGCGCCTGCCTTGCACGCAGGAGGTCATCGGTTCGACTCCGATATTCTCCACCAGGCAATGCCTGAGGATATGAAATAAGATCTTCAAGTATTGTATGTGAATTATCGATAGGATTTAATTGCCTGTCGTGGCTCACGACAACGTTCATTGACATATTGGAACAGGAGGTAAGACATTTTTAATGTTTTACCGACTAAAAAAGAAAGAAACACGAATCTTTATTAAGTAAAGAGTACGAATAAGATAGAATAGATTAAAGATCTGGCGACAAGCTGGAAAAGGGCGTATGGGGAATGCCTAGGCTCTCAGAGGCGATGAAGGACGTGATAAGCTGCGAAAAGCTACGGGGATCGGCACACACGATATGATCCGTAGATATCCGAATGGGGCAACCCAGCATATTGAAGATATGTTATCTCGTAAGAGAAGTAAACCCGGGGAACTGAAACATCTAAGTACCCGGAGGAGGAGAAAACAAAAGTGATTCCGATAGTAGCGGCGAGCGAAATTGGATTAGTCCAAACCGTACATGTTCCGGCATGTGCGGGGTTGTAG
>NZ_JBEFOA010000002.1:7500-757369 GCF_045063795.1 Maribacter sp. Asnod2-G09
ATATCATTGGTTTCAGTTACTTCTAATAGATTAAGACCTTCTGTACTGCATCGCTTTTTGAAAGTTTTGTTACTATCTAATACAAATGCTATACCGCCGCTCATACCTGCTCCAAAATTTCTTCCAACTTCACCAAGAATAACAGCGACACCACCAGTCATATATTCACAACCGTGATCTCCAATACCTTCAACTACTGCTTTAGCTCCTGAGTTACGAACACAAAAACGCTCTCCAGCTTTTCCGTTAATATAAGCCCTACCAGCGGTAGCTCCATATAATGTAACATTACCGGTAATTACATTGTCCTCAGGAACTATCGTTGATTTCTCAGGTACTTTTATAACAAGTTTAGCGCCTGATAGTCCTTTTCCTAAATAATCATTGGTATTTCCATTAACAATCATGGTAAGTCCCCTTGTTGCAAATGCTCCAAAACTTTGTCCTGCAGACCCAGTAAAATTAAGGCGTAGTGTGTTTATTGGTAATCCTTCTGCGCCATAAGTCTTAGATATCTCATTACTAAGGATTGCACCGACCGCACGATCTGTATTACAAATAGGGTAATCTAAAGTTAATTTCTCTTTTCTGAATAAAGAAGGATTTGCTTTTGCTATAATATCAAACTCTATAGATTTATCTATATCGTGTTTTTGTTTTTCTGTATTGTAGAATTTAGTTCCTTTAGGTACATCTACTTGATGCAGTATAGGTGTTAAATCTATACCGGCTGATTTATAATGGTCAATTGCTTTTTTACGATCTAGTTTTTGAACTTGACCTACCATTTCATTTATAGTCTTAAAGCCTAGTTGCGCCATGATTTCACGTAACTCTTGTGCTACAAAATACATGTAGTTAACTACATGCTCTGGCTTACCGTTGAATTTTTTTCTTAACTCAGGGTTTTGAGTTGCTATACCAACAGGGCAGGTGTTTAAATGGCATACACGCATCATAATACAACCTGATGCTACTAATGGTGCAGTTGCGAAACCGAATTCTTCCGCTCCTAACAGACAAGCTACGGCAACATCTCTACCAGTTTTCAATTGTCCGTCACACTCAAGAACAATTCTATTTCTTAAATCATTTAATACAAGTGTTTGTTGTGCTTCGGCAATACCAAGTTCCCATGGTAAACCACAATGTTTTAATGATGTTAAAGGAGAAGCACCTGTACCACCATCAAAGCCAGATACCAAAACAACATCAGCTTTTGCTTTGGCAACACCAGCTGCAACCGTACCTACACCAACTTCAGAAACTAATTTTACATTAATTCTAGCTTTTCTATTAGCAGATTTTAAATCATAAATTAGTTGAGATAAATCTTCAATAGAATAGATGTCGTGATGTGGTGGTGGAGATATTAACCCTACATAAGGCGTAGAATTTCTTGTTTTTGCAATTTCAGGATTTACCTTAGGACCTGGTAATTGACCGCCTTCACCTGGCTTAGCGCCCTGTGCCATTTTAATCTGAATTTCTTTTGCGTTAGTCAAGTAGTTCGAAGTAACACCAAACCTACCTGAGGCAACTTGTTTTATTGCACTGTTTCTCCAGTCACCGGTAGAATTTTTGTAAAATCTATTTTGATCTTCTCCACCTTCGCCTGAGTTACTTTTACCACCAATACGGTTCATCGCAATCGCTAGATTCTCATGCGCTTCTTTACTGATAGATCCATAAGACATTGCACCAGTTTTGAATCTTTTTACAATTTCTGTCCATGGTTCAACATCTTCTAATGGAATTGGATCATAATTAGAGAATTCAAAAAGACCCCTAATGGTCATAAGGTTTTTAGATTGCTCATTAACCATACTCGAGTACTCTTTGTATGTGTCTGGCTCATTATTACGAACAGACTTTTGAAGTTTTGCGATGGATAGTGGATTGAACATGTGTTTTTCACCATCTCTTCTCCATCTGTATTCTCCGCCAATTTCTAAATCTAAATTAGCATCGATATGTTTTTTGCTAAATGTTTTATGATGACGTAGTGCAATCTCTTTTTCAATTTGATAAAGGCCAATTCCTTGAATACGTGTTGGTGTATTCGGAAAATATTTTTCAACAACCTTAGTATTGATACCAATACATTCAAAAAGTTGAGATCCACGGTAAGAATTCAGTGTTGAAATACCGATTTTGTTCATCACTTTTAAAATGCCTTTTCCGACAGCCTTATTGTAATTTTTAATAGCATCGTCAAACGATATTTCTGTAATATCATGTTCCTCTATTTGCTCTGCAATAATTTCATTAACCAAGTAAGGATTAATAGCACTTGCACCAAAGCCAAATAATAAAGCGAAATGATGTACTTCGCGTGGCTCTGCAGATTCTATTATAACACTAAGTTTAGAACGTTTGCCTAGTTTCTGTAATCCGCTATTTACAAATGAGCAAGCCAAAAGTGCTGGAATAGGAGCCATTTCTTCTGTAACATTTCTATCTGAAAGAATAATAATATTTGCTCCTTCATCTACAGCTTTAGATGCTTGATTTAATAATGCTTGTAAAGCATCTTCTAGTCCGTTATGCCCTTGTTTGATAGCATATAACATCGGAATTGAGACTACTTTGTAATCTGGACTTACATCGTAATTTTTAATTTTATCCAAATCCTCTTTAGAAATCACGGGATTTTGAATTTTAAGCTTTCTACAGTGTAATTCTGAAAACTCGAATATATTATGGTCGCTACCTAAAGTTAAACTAATATCTGTAATTAATTCTTCACGAATACCATCTAGAGGAGGGTTCGTTACTTGGGCGAATAATTGCTTAAAATAATTGTAAATTAATTGAGGTCGTTGAGATAAAACAGCAATTGGCGTATCTGAACCCATTGAGCCAATTGGTTCTTTACCAGCTTTTGCCATAGGAAGAACTATGGTATTGATATCTTCTAATGTATATCCAAATACAGATTTTCTTTTCTCTAAAGTTTCTTCGCCTAGAAATAAAGGGCAATCATTATAAGGAATGTCTTTTAAATGAACTAGGTTGTCATTTAGCCATTTCTCGTAAGGGAATTTTTGAGCTATGTTCTCCTTAATTTCTTCATCGTTAATAATTCTGCCTTCTTCCATATTCACCAAGAACATCTTGCCTGGTTGTAATCTTCCGTGGAATTCTACATTGTCAGGGGCGATGTCAACAACACCCGTTTCAGATGACATAACCACATAATCATCTTTTGTTACCGTGTATCTTGAAGGTCTTAATCCGTTTCTATCTAATACTGCTCCAATAAAGTTACCATCGGTAAAAGGAATAGAAGCTGGGCCGTCCCAAGGTTCCATCATACAAGAGTGATACTCGTAAAAAGCTCTTTTAGCTTCAGACATTTCTGCATTTTTCTCCCATGCTTCAGGTACTAGTATCATCATTACCTCAGGTAAGGATCTACCTGTCATCAATAAAAGTTCAACAACCATATCCATGGTAGCAGAATCAGACTTTCCTGGTAATATTATAGGAAGAACATTCTTTATTTCATCTCCGAACATATCGCTCTCCAATAATTCTTCTCTAGAGAACATACGGGTAACATTTCCTCTTAGGGTGTTAATTTCACCGTTATGACACATGTATCTAAAAGGTTGTGCTAGATCCCAAGTAGGGAAAGTATTCGTAGAGAAACGTTGATGCACTAATGCTAGTCTAGTAACTACTCTAGAATCCATTAGGTCTGAGTAATAAAGGCTAATATCTAAAGGCATCAATAAACCTTTAAATATAATTATCTTGGTAGATAAGCTAGGTACATAAAAGAACTTGCTTTCAGATAATTTTGATTTTATAATTGTATGCTCTGTTACTTTTCTTGCAATAAAAAGTTTCAAATTAAAATCGAAGTAGTCTTGATCTTCGTTTTCTTTGGCTACAAATATTTGTTTTACAAAAGGTTCTGTTTCAGCAGCAATTCTACCAGGTATGGATCTGTTGACCGGTACATCTCTCCATCCTAATAGTTTTAAGCCTTGTTTTCTTATATTTTCCTCAAAAACCGAGATACAAAAATCGCGTTGATTCTCTTTACGAGGGAAAAAGATGTTACCAACTGCATAGTCACCAGCTTTTGGTAATTCGAAACTACAAACAGCCTGAAAAAAATCATGTGGTATATCTATTAAAATACCTGCTCCATCTCCTGTCTTACCGTCGGCACTAACCGCACCTCTGTGTTCTAAACGTTCAAGTATCTCTAACGCTTTATGTATAATGTCGTTAGATTTTTTTCCTTTAAGACTGCATATAAATCCAGCCCCACAGTTATCATGTTCAAATTCCGGTAGATATAATCCTTGCTTCTTCAGTGTCATCCTTTGTGGTATTTCTTCAAAAATATCAATTTAATTAAATTATATTCAATGATTGAAACAAATTCAAGTAAAAAATTCAACAGAATAAATAAAAGCTTAAAAAATCGATAATTATGGATTTTTAAAACCTTCAATTTATCAGATTGATAAATTTAAGTTAATATTATCGAAAAAGATAGGTGAAGTAGGGGGTAAATTCTAGTTTTTACAACTTTCTAACAATTGAGCATAACTTTATTGAGAGGTTAACAAAGTAAGATTACAGTTTAATAAAATTCACCCCTATTTTTTATAGGGGTGAATGAAGAATAATCTAATTTTACTTCAAAATACTTCTTGAAATAACGATTTTTTGAATTTCTGAAGTGCCTTCGTATATCTGTGTTATTTTGGCATCTCTCATTAATCGCTCTACGTGGTAGTCTTTTACAAATCCGTTTCCACCATGAATTTGTACGGCTTCAACGGTAGTTTCCATAGCAACTTTAGACGCATATAATTTAGCCATAGCGCCAGAAAGGTCATAATCGTTACCGTTATCTTTATCTATTGCAGATTGATATACTAATAATCGTGCAGCTTGAATTTCGGTATGCATATCTGCAAGTTTAAATGCAATAGCCTGGTGATTGCTGATTTCAGTACCAAAAGCCTTACGTTCTTTAGAATATTTCAAAGCTAGTTCGTAAGCACCTGCGGCAATACCCAATGCTTGCGCGGCAATACCAATACGCCCCCCTGCTAAAGTTTTCATAGCAAACTTGAATCCGAAGCCATCTTCGCCGATTCTATTTTCTTTCGGAACTTTTACATCATTAAATATTAATGAATGGGTGTCGCTACCTCTGATTCCTAATTTATTTTCTTTAGGTCCTATTTCAAATCCGGGAGCACCTTTCTCTATAATTAATGCATTTATGCCTCTGTGCTTTTTGTCTTTATCGGTTTGTGCAATTACAATATATGTACTCGCAGTACCGCCATTGGTAATCCAGTTTTTGGTTCCATTAACAATATAATGGTCGCCCATATCTATGGCGGTTGTTTTTTGAGAAGTGGCATCACTTCCAGCTTCTGGTTCAGAAAGGCAGAACGCTCCTATTTGTTCTCCTGTAGAAAGCTTTGTAAGATATTTTTCTTTTTGAGCTTCAGTACCGAATTTTTCTAATCCCCAGCATACCAAAGAATTATTTACGGACATTACTACTGAAGTTGATGCGTCAATTTTAGAAATTTCTTCCATAGCTATAACATATGAAAGGGTATCAAGTCCGCTACCGCCGTACTTGGGGTCTACCATCATGCCCAAAAAACCCAGTTCTCCTAGTTTTTTAATTTCTTCTTTTGGGAATCTTTGTTCGTCATCACGTTCAATTACTTCTGCTAATAGCTCAGTTTGAGCAAAATCACGAGCAGCTTCTTGTATAAGTTTTTGTTCTTCATTTAATGAAAAATCCATCTAATTGTATATAAAGGTTAACGTATCAAAGATAAAGATATAGTAGTTAAATATTACACTTAAACACCTCCTTTTGATTGATTTTGTAACAATAGTATTATCGTAATATAGGATCAGTTCATATTTAACATTTTCTTATGCGTTAAAATGTGGTCACTAAAAACCTGTTAAATTTGTAATAGTGTCGATTTAAGTATTTGGAAGTCAAATAACTTCGGTATTATTGTCAATTCATTAGGAATTCACGGACAATTTTAAATATATTTGGAAGATTTATTTTTTAGAATTAGAACCTATATTTACAACTAATAACTAGTTACTTAAAAAACCAACGAAAATGGAAACCATCATTGTTATTGTTTTTTTGGCCGGATATCTTGCCATTACCTTAGAGCACAATCTTAAAATAGATAAATTAATTCCAGCATTAGCTATGATGGCTATTCTTTGGGCGCTAATAGCTTTGGGTATAGATGGCTATGAAAACTGGTTTGATTCTGCTCAGCAAAGTCTTGTGGAAGGGTTCAGCAATTTTGAGCATTTAGATAGGATGCATATGATGGAGGAGTCTCTATTGCATCATTTAGGTAAAACAGCAGAGATTCTTTTCTTTCTTTTAGGAGCGATGACGATTGTGGAAATCATTGATTATTTTGATGGTTTTGCAACTATAAAGGGTTTTATTAAGACAAAGCAAAAAGGAAAATTACTTTGGTTATTTTCAATATTGGCATTCGTATTGTCTGCTATCATAGACAACTTAACAGCGACAATTGTTTTAATTACCATACTTCAAAAAGTAATTAAGGATAGGGAAACAAAATTATGGTTTGCAGGTATGATTGTAATTACGGCAAACGCAGGTGGTGCTTGGTCTCCTATAGGTGATGTTACTACAACAATGTTATGGATTGCAAATAGGGTAAGTGCTGGTCAGTTAGTGCTTCACGTACTTTTGCCTTCTTTGGTTTGTATGATCGTACCTGTTGTAATAGCTAGCAGATTTAAGGTTTTTAAAGGTTTAATTGATGGTGAATTAGATGGTGAAAATTCTAAGTCTAAATATAGTGGAGTAATGTTGTATTTAGGTCTAGGCGCTATTTTATTTGTTCCTATTTTTAAAACAGTAACTCATTTGCCTCCTTATGTAGGTATGATGTTGTCATTAGCTGTAGTAGCAACTTTTGCTGAAATATATAGTAATAAGAAGTTTAGTATTTCCTCTGTAGATCAAGAGGGTCAAGATAGTGAAGGTCACCATAGTCCTGTGCATCATTCATTGTCTAAAATTGAATTGCCAAGTATTCTGTTCTTCTTGGGTATTTTATTGGCGGTAGCGGCAATGGAATCTTTAGGAATACTTTTTAATGCTGCAGGTGCACTAAATGAAGCAATACCTAATACTGATGTTGTAGTATTATTATTTGGTTTAGGGTCAGCTGTTATTGATAACGTACCATTGGTTGCTGCAAGTATGGGAATGTTTAGTGAGCCTTTAGATAATCCGTTATGGCATTTTATCGCTTATTCTGCTGGTACAGGTGGTAGTATGTTGATAATTGGTTCTGCCGCAGGCGTTGTTGCTATGGGTATGGAGAAAATTGATTTTTTCTGGTATCTTAAAAAAATTGCATGGTTGGCATTTGCAGGTTTTATTAGTGGGGCTGTTGTTTTTATTCTATTAAGAGATTTTGTACTTCACGGATAATTTAATTCGCAATTCATCGTTATAAAGGCAAATTCAATACTTAAAGAATACTATGTTATTATTCCAGGATTTGGCTCAAGATGCGAGCGAAGAATTATTGTCTGAAGAGAAAACTCTTTCGGTTATAGATTTAATATTTAATGGTGGTACAGGTAGTGTCATTATTATATCGGTGTTATTCATAATGTTGGGCGTAGCTCTATATATCTATTTTGAGCGTTTACTTGCTGTAAATGCAGCATCTAAAATAGATAAGAATTTTATGAATCAAATACGAGATTATGTCACCACGGGTAAATTAGATGCTGCAAAGCTTTTATGTGCTCAGACAGATTCGCCGGTAGCTAGATTGACTGAAAAAGGAGTTTCTCGTATAGGCAAGCCGTTAGATGATATAAATACCGCTATAGAAAACGCTGGTACACTTGAAGTTTATAAGCTTGAAAAGAATGTAAGTATTCTGGCAACGGTAGCAGGTGCTGCCCCAATGATTGGTTTCTTGGGTACAGTTATAGGTATGATTCTTGCGTTTCATGAAATGGCCAGTAGTGGTGGTCAGGCAGAAATGGGTTCATTGGCATCTGGTATTTATACAGCAATGACAACAACAGTTGCAGGTCTTATTGTAGGTATTATTGCTTACGTGGGGTATAATCATTTAGTGAACAGAACTGATAAGGTGGTTCATAAAATGGAAGCTAACGCTGTAGAATTCTTAGATTTATTAAACGAACCTCTTTAATTTTATACTATGAAATTAAAAGGAAGAAATAAAGTCAGTCCAGACTTTAGTATGTCTTCAATGACAGATATCGTATTCTTGTTATTGGTCTTTTTCATGCTAACCGCAAATTCGCCTAACGCTTTAGATTTATTGCTTCCAAAAGCGAAAGGGAAATCTACAAATACTCAAAACGTATCTGTAAGTATAGATAAGAACCTTCAATACTTCGTTAATGATGAACGTATTAATGGGGAATATATAGAGATAGAATTGAAAAAAGCTTTAGCTGGTCAAGATAGTCCTACTATCATACTTAGAACAGAAGAAAGCGTTGCGATTAAAGAAGCTGTCTATGTTATGGACATCGCAAATAGAAATAATTATAAGGTTATTTTGGCAGTACGCCCGAACTAAATGGCATTTTTAGATACGAAACATAAAAAGAAATCATTGACACTTACCACATTGTTGTTAAGTGCGCTGCTATTGATTCTGTTTTATATCGGTCTAAATTATATGGATCCGCCCGAAGAGAACGGCATCTCTGTGAATTTTGGTACTATGGATTTTGGTAGTGGTAAAGTACAGCCAAAAGAAAAGATACAGTCTGAACCTTTAGATACTCCTCCTGTTGAACCAACGATACAAGAAGTTGCAGAAACTGTTGAGGAACCTATAGAAGAAGTCGAAGAAGCTGCGGCCGAGAAAGAGGCGCCTGCAGAAAAATTATTGACTCAAGATAATGAAGAGGCTATAAAAATCAATCAGGCAAAAGAAGCTAAAAGAAAGGCTGATGAAGCTGCTGCAGATGCAAAAAGAAAAGCAGAAGCTGCAGAGAATAAGAAAAAGGCTGAAGCAGCAAAAATTGCGAAGCAAAAGAAAGATGCCGAAGACAAGGCGCGCCAAGAGCAAGAAGCTAAAAAGAAAGCTTTAGATGCAATGATGGGTGGTCTTAATAAATCTGACGGCACAGCATCAGGTAGCGAAGGCGATGACAACAAGGCAGGGGATAAAGGTCAGCCAGACGGTGATCCGTATGCGACTAGTTATTATGGAAGTCCTGGTAGTGGCAGTGGAACTGGTGGTTATGGCTTAAATGGTCGATCATTAGTGAACAAAGGGCAAGTGCAACAAGAATGTAATGAGTCTGGTAGGGTAGTAGTTAAAATTATAGTAGACCGTAATGGTAAAGTGATAAGTGCTGAACCAGGAGTGAAGGGTACAACCAATAATAATCCATGCTTACTTGAACCTGCAAAGAAAACTGCATTCATGCACAAATGGAATTTAGATGGTAATGCCCCAAGCAAACAAGTTGGTTTTGTAGTTGTAAACTTCAAATTAGGAGAGTGACCTATAAAGAAACATTAGATTGGATGTTTGCACAACTTCCAATGTATCAGAATAAAGGTAAGAGTGCCTTTAATTCAAAACTTGATGGTATTACATCATTTGCCAATCATTTAAACAATCCTCACACGCAGTTTAAGAGTATTCACGTAGCTGGTACCAATGGAAAAGGTTCTAGTAGTCATCTATTGGCTTCGGTTCTTCAAGAAGCGGGCTATAAAGTTGGTTTATATACCTCACCACATTTAAAAGATTTTAGAGAACGTATTCGTATTAACGGGAATAAGGTAGCTAAGTATTGGGTAGTTGAGTTTATTCAAGAGAATCAAGTATACTTTTCTGAAAATAGGCTGTCATTTTTTGAAATGACTGTTGGTATGGCATTTTCATATTTTGCTCAAGAAAAGGTTGATATAGCAATTATTGAAGTGGGGTTGGGCGGTAGGCTCGATTCGACGAATATTATTAAGCCAGAGGTTAGTTTAATAACAAATATTGGGTTAGATCATGTTGATATGCTCGGTGATACCATCGCCAAAATCGCAAGAGAGAAAGCGGGAATTATAAAATCGGGGGTTCCGGTGGTAATAAGTGAATATAATGTTGAATCGGCACCAGTCTTTAGTTCAGTCGCAAAAGATAATAATACTAAAATAATATTTGCCGAAGATGCAGATTATCCTGAATATGAAATTGGGTTATTAGGTTCTTATCAGAAAAAAAATATAAAAGGAGTACTTGCAACTTTGAATGCTTTATCTGGTTTCGTAATCACAGAACGTAATATAATTCAAGGGTTAAAAGGTGTCGTAGAAAATACGCAACTTATGGGGCGTTGGCAGCAAATTGGGTCAGATCCTATCATTATTTGTGATACAGCTCATAATAAAGAAGGTATTTCGCTGGTCATGGAACAAGTAAAAAAACAGAAATATGAAGAATTACATATCGTAATCGGCTTTGTAAAGGATAAGGATGTTAGTAGAATATCTTCTCTTTTTCCAAAAAAAGCAACATATTATTACTGTAAGCCAAAAAATTTTAGGGGACTTGATGAAAAAGATTTGGAACTTGTGTTTTCTGAAGCAGGTTTTAAAGGCGATGTTTATAAGTCTGTAAATAAGGCTTTTAAAGCTGCAAAAAAACGAGCCAAAAAGAATGATTTTATTTATGTTGGGGGTAGTAATTTTGTCGTAGCAGAAGTTCTTTAAATTTTTATTGATTTTTCTTTTGTGGAATGTAAAAGTATTATATATTTGCACTCCTTTTGGGGCTCTTAGCTCAGTTGGTTCAGAGCACCTGCCTTACAAGCAGGGGGTCACTGGTTCGAATCCAGTAGGGCCCACAGGTTAGAAGGCTTTCATGAAAATGGAAGCCTTTTTTTATTTTTAGACCTTTCGTAGTACAGAATTTCTTCAGTTTTTAATTACACTTTTATCAGTCCAGATTTTATTTTTCTGGTATCCTTTTTTCTATGATAAAATTTAAAATTATAGATACATCATTCATCTTTTAATTGGTATTATAAATTGACTAGGTTGTTTTAATATCAGTATTTGTAAAAAGGATAGCTATTGAGCGTTTTACACTTAATAGATTAAAAGACCTTTATTCTTGTGCAGAGGCATTTAAGAAGCAGCAAGTTGCTTTTAAGGGACAAAAGTGATAACAATCACAAAATATACTATTCTTTTATCTTATTTCTCAATTGTCTGACAATGGTTGTGACTGTTAGACGTATTTCAACCGGTGGGATCGTAATGAAACTGGGTGCTCGATCGTGATTTGCGTAATTATGATATGAAGTTCTATTTATTGTCAATTGCGCAATATAAGCCGGTTTATTTGTGTAAAATCACAATAAAATAGCCTTCAAATCATTAAAGTAATTTTTTTTAACAATATAATAACATATATTTGGTAAACCAGTTTGACGAACCAATTTGGTAAACCAGTTAAAAAATATAATTATGAAACTAGTAATAACTAAAATAAAAGAAATGAAACGCTAAGAGAATTGCATAAAAAAAGGACGGGTGCTCGCCCATCCTTTTAGATTAAAAATTACTTCGTTTTGAAGGGAAGTAAAGAACAAACATGTAAATATTGCTAAATACACATTTCCTGTAAAAATAGGAATTTTCATTGATTTAATATGGAAGCTTGAGTATTGGCAAATTGAAGATCATGATGCGAAATATGTAATCGCATTTTAAGTAGATCAAAAAGATGGCAAAAGCCAATTCAATAGAACTAACTTAATTTAACACAGATGAATTTTAAACTAAAAATTTTTATGGTTGTAATGTTGCTGGTCAACATTCAATTATTTGCACAAGATACCTATGATCTATCAGGTACGGTAACAGATGCAAACAATGTGCCAATACCTGGCGCAAATATTGTTGTTGCAAATACAACAAGAGGTACTCAAAGTGATTTTGACGGAAATTTCACCATTCAGGTAACTAGTGGTGATATGTTACGTTTCTCTTATATAGGGTATACAACAGAAATAATAGCTATTGTTGCTCAAAAAACTGTAAGTGTTACTTTGAAAGAAGATGCAAGTCAGCTTGATGAAGTAGTAGTAGTAGGGTATGGTACTCAGAAGAAATCTACCGTTACAGGTTCTATTTCTAAGGTAACGAACGAAACTTTAGATCAAATAGCCGTATCAAGGGTTGATGACGCTTTAATAGGTCAGGTATCTGGTGTGAACATTCAAGCGACGAATGCTGAAGCTGGTGGGGCACCGACCATTACTATTAGAGGTATTGGTTCTGTAACTGCTGATTCAGGTCCTGCATTAGTAATTGATGGGGTGGTTGTAAGTTCAGACTTTCTTGGAAACCTTGATATGAATGATGTAGAATCTTTTGAAGTATTAAAAGATGCTGCTTCTGCTGCCATTTATGGTAGTGAAGGTTCTAACGGTGTAATTTTAATTACTACTAAAAGTGGTAAAGCTGGTAAAACAAAATTTAGCTATCAAACGTATACGGGTCTTAAAGGCGCTCATGGTAGTGACGATTATAGAAAGAGTGTATCTGAATGGGCTAAAATAGAACAAGCGGCTACAGGTACTCTTTCTAATGAAACGCAATACGCGCAATTATTAGTTAAAGCAACAGGCGTTGACAGAGATTGGCAAGATGTTTTCTTTGATGGTGGTGCCATTACTAGTCATTCTTTATCTGCAAGAGGTGGTTCTGAAGATACTAAGTTTAGTACATCTTTAAGATATCTTCATGATGAGGGTGTTGTAATTACTGATGACTATAAATTGTTCTCAGCTAATATGAAAGTAGATTCTAAAATCGGTGAAAGAGCAAGATTTGGAATTAGAGCTACACCTTCTTATACAAAACAAAGAAGATTGCCAACTTCTATTCACAACCCAACACGTCAATCTCCTTGGTTGCCAATTTATCATACCGAAGAATCTCTTCAATTTATTGATAGAAATTCGGGTAATGGTCAATACGCAAATGTAGGAGTAGGAGATTATTTCTTTGAAAATCACTTAGTAGAATTAGATGTAAATGGAGATGGAAACGATAGTAGACCTCGTACTTCAGGAGATTCGAACCCATATGCACAGTATGTAGAAAGAGAGCATTTTGAGTATAATACTAAATTATTCGGTTCTACATATTTGAGCTATGAGCTTTTAGATGGTCTTACTGCTAAAACATCATTAGGTGTGACATTGGAGCAGCGTAAGAGAACAAGGTATGATGGTGTATTACATCATGCAAGTGGTGCTGCAAGATCTGCATACTATTTATCGAACAGATTCAGAACTAGAATTATTTCTGATAATACTTTAAACTATACTAAGACATTTGGTGATGATCATGATTTAAATTTGTTGGTAGGTGCAACCGTTCAAAAAAGAAAATCAGAAGAAAGCATTACTGAAGGTAGTGGGTTTTCAAATGACTTACTTAAAAACTTTCAAGGTGCTACTGTAGTTGATCTTCCAACGGAAATCAACACAGAGCTTAAAAAGATAGGTTACTTTGCTAGAGTTAATTATGCTTATAAAGGCAAATACTTAGTAAATGCTTCTATTAGACGAGATGGTAGTTCTGTATTCGGTATAGATTCTAAATGGGGTAACTTCCCTGCAGTATCTGTAGGTTGGAATGTTGCTAAAGAAAATTTCTTATTAAATAGTGATGCGGTAAATACTTTAAAATTTAGAGCTAGTTATGGTTTAACTGGGGCAGAGAATTTTAATGTCGGTGATGATATCGTTAACGCATGGCCTTATTTAGCATTATTGCAAAATTCAAATGCAATTGATGACGGTAGTATTGCAGCTGGTGTTTCGCCACTTAATATTGCAAACACTTTATTACAATGGGAAGCTTCTAAAGAATTCACTGTCGGTTTAGATTATGGTTTTTTCAATAATAGAATCTCTGGTTCTGTTGATTATTATCAAAGAACGAGTGATGAATTACTGTTGAACAATCCAGTTTCATATATATCAGGATTTAATGGTGGTATTGTGAATTTAGGTGAAGTGCAAAACACAGGTGTTGAACTTGAGCTAAGAACTAGAAATGTTTCGAATGAAAATTTCTCATGGAATTCAACTTTTATAGCTTCTACTAATAAAAATGAATTATTAAGCTTTGGTGATTCTAACAACGCACTTATTGAAGATACCTACGGTAGAAATTCTCAATGGATCAATAGAATTGGTGAGCCTATATCTTCTTTCTGGGGTTATGTGGTTGATGAACAAGCTTTTGATGAAACTTCTTTCAGAACAACATATGTTGATAGTCCATGGAACAGAATCAATGGTCAATCTGATGATACCATCGTTAAAGATTTAAATGGTGATGGTTTAATTACAGAAGAAGACAAAACTATTTTGGGTAGTCCTTATCCAGATTTAGTATACAGTTTTACCAATGAATTCAAATTCGGAAATGTTGATTTTTCATTTATGGTTCAAGGTAGCTTAGGTGCTCAGGTTAATAATATTGGGGATCAATATTTCTACAACTGGTTCGGTAACAGAACAAGAAGTGGTGGAGAGTTAGAAGCAGTGGCTAATGGTTTGGTATCTGATGTTTCATTTATACAAGAAAAGGTATTGACAAGTGATGTTATTGCAAGTGCAGATTACTTTTCTTTACGTAACGTAAATCTTGGTTATAATTTTTCAGATGATATTACAGAACGTTTAGGTGTAAGTGGCTTAAGAGTTTATGCTACCGCACAGAATTTGCTTTATATCACTGCAGATGATTACCACGGTTTTAATCCAGAACATATAGATGGTAGCAATCCAAGAGCTTACGGATCACAAAGAGCGGGTACGCCAATCTTTAGAACGGTAACATTTGGGCTTAACGTTGACTTTTAATCTTAAAAAAAACAAACGATGAAACATATAAAATATATAATTTTTGCCGTAACAGTATCCGTTTTTGTTTCCTGTGATACTGAAGAATTCTTAAATCCATTGCCAGATACGGCAGTTGCGGTAGACGGGTTCTTTCAATCGGATGCAGACGTATTGTCTGGAGTATATGGAATTTACGATGCCTTGCAAGGTGTAAATAGTAATACTGAGTCTAATATTGGTGATTTCAATAGAGGCGTTCAATTTGAACACCTTTTAACAGAGCATCGTACAGATAATACAAGAAATGCAACTCTTGAGGGTTCTAAAGCCGATTTTCACAGGTATGTTGTTAATGCTAATAATGTAGAATCTGAAGATTACTATGCTTCTATGTATGAAGTTATTTTTAGAGCAAATAACATATTAGATTTTATTGATGTAGCAAATGAAAGCAATCAAGCAAGATATGCTGCCGAAGCTAAATTTTTAAGAGCATATGCATACTTTAAATTAGTTAGAATGTTCGGCGCGGTGCCGTTAGTTACTTCTGTTGTAGGGCCTACAGATAATGAAGCACTTTTTACAAGAATACCTGAAGCACAGGTTTATGATCAAATAATAGCAGATTTACAAGAGGCGGTAAGTGTTTTAGATAATTCATCTAAATCAAGAGCGTCTAAAGCTGCTGCACAAGGTATTTTGGCTAAAGTATACTTGTCGCTGGCTTCTCCGAATTATGCTGCGGCGCAGCAATTATGTGAGTCTATCGTTAATAGTGGTGGATTTAGCTTGGAGAGTGATTTTCATGATGTTTTTTATGATGAATTGAACAACGAAATTATTTTTGCAATTCAATATATACCAGGTAATAGCGCAGAAAGTCAAAGTTTTTCATCTGAATTTACTTCTTCGATACGTGCAGGTGCAGAAGATGGGCAAAACATTGTAAATGATAACTTAAGATTGGATTTTGTTGCCTTTGGAGGGAATAGAACAGCAACTTCTATTACCGATTTGAATGGTTCGCTTTTAGATGATAGAAATGAGGTGGCTAAGTTTTTCCCTGACGGATTTGATTCAACGGCTGAACCGGCTTACGGTCCTAATGCTCGTAATGCAGGTAACGATTATATCGCTTTACGTTATGCAGATGTTCTTTTAATGCATGTTGAAGCAATTTTGGCAGGTGGCGCTTCAACAACAAGTTCTGCTGCTATAGCTTCTTTTCAAGCGGTAAGAGATAGAGCTGGTTTAACAGCAGCTGTTTCTACGATTACCAAAGAAGATTTGTTAGTTGAAAGAAGAGTAGAATTGGCATTTGAGAATCAACGTTGGTTTGATCTTCTTAGATTCGGTGTAGCTGAATCTGTGTTAAGTGCGCATTCTGCTGAACTAGGTTATGTATTTGATTCTAGAAAATTATTACTACCTATTCCAGCAAGAGAAATAAATATAAGCGGTGGATTATTAACACAAAACCCGGGATATTAAATTTTAAAAACTTTTAAACTATGAAAATTAAACAAAATATTTTCCGAAAAACAACCTTGTTGCTTTTTAGTGTAGTCGTAACAAGTTCTTTTGTTGGTTGTGTTGGTTCTGATACATTTAGAGATGATTTACCAGATGCTAACTCTAAAGTAGACACTATATTTCCAGAAGCAAATTTTGACTATACGGCAGATCAAACAGATTTTACAATAATTAATTTTACAGATCTTTCTACTGAAGCAGCTTCTTATGCGTGGGACTTTGGTGGTGGAGCTACTTCAACAGATCGTGACCCATCATTTCAATTTCCAGGTGAAGGTACATTTCCTGTTACATTAGTTTCAAGTGATGGTAATGGCGAGACTTCTACGATTACTTTAGATGTAATAGTTGTAGACGAATTAGTGGCAGCTTTTCAATGTCCTGATTTCTTATGTAGTCCAAGAACACCATGGGCAGGAGTAGATAGAGGAACTACAAGTTCTTACTCTGCTAGTTCTTCTCCAACACCACCAGAAGATAATGGAGCAGCTAAGTTAAGTAGTAGTTCTAATTTTCTTGACCAAAGTATTCGTGTGGTTGCTGGTGCAACATATGAAGTAACTTTTTGGTATGTAAGTAAAACAACCGGTAGTTCTGCAGGTACACTTTTAATTGAAGATGCCGATACTCAAGCTGTTTTTCTTAATCAAGAAATTCCATTAACCGATCAAGCTTCGTCTTACGTACAAACATCATTCTCTTTTACAACAGGTGATGAAACAGAGAACATGAGATTTAATATCGAATATGCAGGTACTGAATGCAGATTTTCTAAAATTAGTATCGATAGACTTAATTAATCAAAATCCTTGAAATGGTAATTTAAAAATGTAATTACACTTGTTGTCGTTTCATTTTTAAATTACACTTCAAGACATCATGTATATTCTTAAACAGAAATTTAAATTATTTAAATTGTTTAAGAAGCATCTAACAAAAAATAAAAAATATAATATTATGAGTTTAATAAAAAAAGGAATAAGTGCCCTTTTGATAACTGGTCTGATCATGTCATGTGATGAAGATGGTTATGAGCCAATTGAGCCAGTAGATTCTTCTGGGGGTTCTATTGGAAGCGTATTTTCAAGTTTTGATGTATCAGCTAGTGGAGATGGTACCATTGTTACCGTAACACCATTATCGGTTGGCGTAGATTCATACGTAATTGATTTTGGCGATGGTAGTACTGCCTTAACAGCATTGCAAGGAGAATCGGCTACATATGATTATTCTAATGTTGAGGCATCAGCAGACTATACCATAACGGTTACAACAAAGGCAGCTGGTCAAACAGATTTAACAAAATCAGAAGATATTACAGTAGAGCATACAGTACAGTCTGTTGACAATGCACCTTCTTCACCAGAGATTAAAAGATATAATTTGTTGAACATATTTACTGATGCAGGTTCTGTAGGTTCGTCAGGTACTGGTGGTAAAGCAGTTGTTTTAGAATCAGGAAATAATTTGGCAGAGTTTTCAAGATTACATAGTGATACAGGAGTTTTCGCATTGAGTGACGAAGTTGTTGCTGCAGATGCTTTTTACAGCGGTGTAGGTTCTAACGATATTCATTTTGATGTGTATTCTGAATTTGCTACTGGTATCGATAAATTAAAAATAACGTTGGTAGATAGTACAAATGGTACTAGTCATGTTATTGATGATATAGATTTGATGGACGGCGAGTGGACTGGTCTTGATTTTGACTTGGCTACAGATTTCTCAACACCTGTTACTCAATTCAAAACTATTCTATTTGAACTCGGTTCTAGTGGTAATGCCAACGATCATGCTACAATTACAGTAGATAATATCTATATGACAAGAATGACAGGGGCAACCATTTTAAATGGTGATTTTGAAGATGGTCAAGATTTTTGGAAATGGTCAACATTTACAGATGGTGAAACAAACCCATTTGGTTCTAGTTCAGATGGTTCTAACCAAGATTATGATGGGACTGATACTGGTAGTAAGACAAGAGGAGCTAAATGGTCTTCAAGTCAATCAGGTGGAGAGTTTGGTTCTTCTAGTTCAAGGTATGCTTACCAAGAGTTGAATTTAGTGCCCGGAGCAGATTATATTTTAGAGTATCAATATGCTATAAAAGATGATAGTGGAACAGATCCTATTGGAGGAAGAAAAGTAGTAGGTTTAATTCTAGACGGTCAGTATGATGATGGTGCAGATGCTGTTGCTAATCTAGGAGATAACTTAGCTTTTAATGAAGGTTTTGTAGCTGAAGGAAAATTCTCTGATACTACTGACGGGGCTGGTACATTGGTGCAAATTCCATTTACTGCTAATGATAGTGGAGAAGTTGCTATAATGTTTTATGCAGTAACTCCTAAAGACGCATACATAGATAATGTGAAGGTTCGTTCAGTGAATCCATAATTTGTAATTTATGCAAAACACCCGAAAAGGAATATTGGTATTTATAGTATTATTATTTCTATCTGTAAACGCTACTTCTCAAAATAAGAAAAGTAGCGTTTCAGAATCGGATGTAAAAATTAAGAAATCCAAGAAAAGGAAAAAGAAGATTAAGCTTCCAGAAATTGATTTAAGTAACTGGAAGGTTACAATACCAGAAGGTAGTGGTAAAGGAGGGGCAATTAGTGTAGCGCCACCAGAAATTTTGAATTATGCTACAAATGAGACTTTAAAGCCTTATATGTACAATGATTCTACTAAAGGGGCATTAACATTTTACGCTTATCCAACTACAGCGACCACAGCAAATACTAAATATTCTAGATCAGAACTTAGAGAGCAGATGGTTCCGGGAGATGATAATGTCAATTGGACATTTAAGCAAGGTGGTACTTTAAAAGCAAAACTTTCAGTTGATGATGTTTCTCGAGATAAGTATGGAAAATATCATAAAGTAATTATTTTGCAAATACATGGTCGATTGACCAATGATCAAAAAGATTTAATAGAGCAAAAAGACAATAATGCACCGCCGGTTTTAAAGATATATTGGCAGAATGGTAAAATTAGAGTCAAAACAAAAAAATTAAAATATGCAGATGTAAATGCTATTGGCATATTACATGAAGAAGCTTGGACAGATGATAAAGGCTTTAATTTTGAAGAAGAAGTAGGTTTCGGCAAGTTTCAAATTGAAGTGAAAGTTACAGATGGCAAAATGGTAGTTTCATTGAATAAAACTGAATATGCCGTTTATGACGATTTCAATATGAAAAGATGGGGAGTATTTGAAAATTACTTTAAGGCAGGTAATTATTTTCAAAGTAGAGATGAAGGTTCATTTGCCAAGGTCAGTTTTTATGAACTTGAAGTGAAGCATTAATAAGAATTATATGGTTATAAATAATATTTTACGTTTATGTAAATCAACAATAGCAAAATGTTTTTTTGCCTTTGTAATGGTATTTGCCATTTCAAGTTGTAGTAACGATGCAGAAGTAGCTGAAGAGGAGATTGTTCAGGAAGAAGAAGTGGCTGAAGAAGAAATAGAAGAAGCTCCTGAGCCAGAGGAAGAAGTAGTTGTTGAAGAAGAACAAGTAGAAGGGGTAGACTTTTTTTTACCAAATATAGATTTGAGTAATTGGAAAGTAACCTTGCCAATCGGTAGTCCTGATGAGGTAGAGCCACCAGAGATAGTAGATTATGCTACAGATGAAAGATTGTTACCGTACATGTACAATGATTCTACAGATGGCTCTTTAGTATTTTTTACATCACCAGGCACATCTACAGCTAATTCATCTTATTCTAGAACAGAATTAAGAGAGCAAATGGTGCCAGGTAGTAATAGTACTAATTGGACTTTTGCAGAAGGTGGTCGCATGAAGGGCACTTTATCGGTACCAGAAATTACTACAGATGCAGGTGGTGATTTTCATAGAACTTTGGTCATGCAAATTCACGGTAGATTAACAAATGAGCAAAGAGATTTAATAGGGGAAGATGATAACAATGCTCCTCCAATGTTGAAAATTTATTGGCAGAAAGGTAAGGTAAGGGTGCTTACTAAAAAACTCAAGGACCTTAATGCTACAGACGAAGAGATTTTGCATACAGATGCTTGGGAAGATAATGAAGGACATACTTTCTCAGAGAATATAGGAACTAATACATTTACTCTAGAGATTATTGCTTCAGACGGTAGGTTAGAGGTGATTTTGAACGAAACCGATTCCGTTGTTTATGAAGATATACATATGCAAAAGTGGAGCGTTTTTGAAAACTATTTTAAAGCGGGTAACTATTTACAAACCCTAGATGCTGGTGCATCTGCCAGAGTTAAATATTACGAATTAGAAGTCACGCATGAGTGATACACAATAAATATACTTAGTATAAATAAGAAAGTTGTTTGAGTTAGATTTGTTGAAATGAGTTTGCCAGTCTTTTTTAAGGCTGGTAAATTTCATTAACATTCGCTGTTTTGATATATGTAATTATCGTTAAAAATAAAACTTCTTATTTTAGCAAATGGTGATTACGGTTTTAGGTGAACGAATTTGGCAATCAATTTTCCTTTAAAGCAAGATATATATGAAATTAGAAATCCTCACAAGGACAGAAAATCAAGAAATACAAAATGATATTATAGTACAGCTTAGAGATTTAATGAATAATAAAAATCTTGAGCCTGGTGATAAATTACCATCAGAAAGAATGCTATCAGATAAATTTGAAGTTAGTCGAAGTAATGTTCGAGAGGCGATTCAAAAATTAGAATTTTATGGAATTTTAATTTCAAAACCTCAAAGTGGAACTTTTGTAGCAGATATAGGTCAGATTGCTATGAACGGTATGGTGAACGATATTCTGCGTCTAGAAGAACCTGATTTTAAATCATTGGTAGAAACTAGAATTCTTCTTGAGCTAAAAACCGTTAGACTTGCGGCTAGAAGAAGAACAGATGCAGATTTAAAGCAATTGAAAAATGCTTTGGATGCTTATCGTAAAAAGGTCGAGAATGGAGAAGATGCTGTACAGGAAGATTTATTATTTCATTTGGCAATAGCAAAAGCTAGTGGAAATAGTACAATGAATACTTTCATGCTTATTATTACACCAGAAATACTGACAAATTTCGAGAAGTACCATGTTTGTGATAAAAATATGGCATTTAGAGGTATAGAAGAACATCAAGATATTTTTGACGCTATAGAGGAACAGAATCCGCAATTGGCAAAAGCAAAAATGAAAGTACATTTTAAGAACCTATATCAATTCTGCTATAATATTTAGAAGAATAAATCAAATAGTTATTGCCGACTAAATTTCGAAATCATTTTAATAATAACCTACCTAAAGAATAAGTAAAATGAGTAACTCAGCCAAGCTATCAATTTGGAAAAAAATATTGGCGTTAGTGTTGGCATTTGGTCCTGGAATATTCGCTATTGGATATACTATAGGTACCGGTAGTGTTACGTCAATGATTGTAGCGGGTAGTACTTATGGTATGCAACTTTTATGGGTATTACTTTTAAGTTGTATTTTTTCAGGTTTGTTAATGTATGCTTACGGTAATTTCGCCTTAGTAACAGGTGAAACAGCACTTTATGCTTTTAAAAAACATTTGAAGTGGGGAAAGCTAATTGCCATACTCATAATTCTTGGTATTTCTTTTGGTCAATGGAATTCATTAATGGGTATTCTTGGTATTTCAGCCAATGTCATCTATGAGATATTTTTAATTTACTTCCCCAATTTGGTAGATTTCAAATATGAGTCCGTTTTAATAATAGCAATAACTGTTATTGTAATTTTTTACGGATTATTAATGGTAGGTAAGTATGCTTTTTTTGAAAAGATATTAGTCATTTTTGTAACCATAATGGGGCTTTCATTCATAATTTCCTTATTTATGGTGTACCCATTACCTGTTGAAGTTGTAAAAGGTTTGATACCGACAATACCAAAAGTTGAAGGTGGGCAGATGATGGTAGCTGCTTTTGTAGGTACGACCATGGCGGCAGCTACGTTTCTTTCAAGACCACTTTTTGTAAAAGGAAAAGGTTGGACAATAAATAATCGTTCGCAACAAAAGAAAGATGCCATAATTGCAGCTTCGCTTGTATTTTTTATTAGTGCATCTGTAATGGCTGTAGCTTGTGGGGCTTTATTTCATCAAGGGAAACCAGTAACTCAAGTATTGGATATGGTAAATACATTAGAGCCTGTTGCTGGTAAATTTGCTCTAACGCTTTTCTTTTTTGGAACGTTAAGTGCAGGATTATCATCAATTTTTCCGTGTCTACTAATTGCTCCGATATTATTAGCAGATTATCAATCAGGGGAGTTGGATACTAACTCAAAACAATTTAGAATAATTACGGCAATAGCTTCATTATTTGCGTTGATCGTTCCTGTTTATGGAGCTAATCCTATTCAAATGCAAATACTATCTCAAGTGTTTAATGTGTTTGTTTTGCCACTGGTAATACTAGGGATAATACTTCTTATAAATAACAAGAAATTAATGAACAAATATAAGGCGGGGGTTTGGCTTAATTTGGGGCTCTTTGCCGCGCTTTTCTTTTCTTGTGTAATTTCTTATAATGGCGTTGTAGCATTGCTAGATTATTTCTAGTTCAAAACAATTTTGTAGTATCGCTTCTGATTAAAATGGGATAAGTAGTATCTTTGCAGACTTGTTCAAAGTTTTAAGGGGATATTAGCTCAGTTGGTTTAGAGCGCTGCCTTGACAGGGCAGAGGTCACCGGTTCGAATCCAGTATATCCCACAATAAAATTCAATTTTTTATATCAAATCTAAAACCCGTTCTAAAGCCATGCCTCTTGAACCTTTAATCAAGAAAGAAGATTCCGTTTTTATAGGCTTTTTAACTAAGTAAGCTTTCAGTTCTTCAAAACTCTTTAGTCTAATAGCGGTGGAGTTAGTAGTGTAAAAATTCTCTCCAACCAATAGCACTTGTTCAAATTTTAAACTCGTTGCTAAATCTGAAATATTTTGATGTTCTACTTTTGCAGACTCTCCTAATTCGAACATGTCGCCTAGAATCAAAACTTTCTGGTCTTTGTTTAACGAATTAAAATTTTCTAAAGCCACCTTCATGCTCGAAGGGTTGGCATTATAAGCATCGAGAATAATATAGTGTCCGTTATTATGTAATATTTGCGATCTATTATTGTCTGGAGTATATTCTTCAAGTGCCTTTTTTATTTCGCTTAACTCAACATTGAAATATTTTGCCATAATAATTGCTGCACAGCAATTCGGAAAATTATAGGCGCCAATTAAATTGGTTTCTATATTGATATCTTCTACTATTAGATTAACAAAGGGCTGAGCCTCTAGTAATTTAATAGTATAGTATTTGGGATCATCAGAACTAAAACCGAATTTTTTAGTGTACGTACTTAGTTTGTCTTTTTGAATTGGGTCGTCGGCATTTAAGAAAATTGACTTTTTGTGTGAAATCAGGTAATCATATAATTCGCTTTTTCCTTTTTTAACACCTTCAATTCCTCCAAAACCTTCTAAGTGAGCCTTTCCAAAATTGGTGATATAACCAAAATCTGGTTCGGCAATTTCACATAAAAACTCAATTTCCTTTAGGTGATTCGCACCCATTTCAACAATGGCAATTTCAGTGTCAGGTTGAATGGTTAATAAAGTTAACGGCACACCGATATGATTGTTGAGGTTTCCTTTGGTCGCTATAGTTCTATAAGTTTTGCGAAGTACAGCGTTAATTAATTCTTTGGTAGTCGTTTTGCCATTGCTGCCAGTAAGACTTATGATTTGTGCTTTTGATTGTCTTCTATGAAAATTTGCTAATTGTTGTAGTGTTGTTAAAACGTCTTTTACTAGTATTGTTCTGTCATCAATTAGATATTTCTCTTCATCAATAACAACTAGACTGGCTCCGTTGTCTAAAGCTCTTTGAGCATAAGTGTTGCCATTAAAGTTATCTCCTTTTAGTGCAAAGAAAATATCGTTTTCTTTTATCTTTCTGGTGTCAGTGCTGATAGAAGGGTTCGCTAAAAAAGCGGAATGTAAATCTTGAATTTTCATAAAATCGAAGATAAAAAAAAGCTCCTTAAGAAAGGAGCTTTTTTTAGTTCGTAAAGGGAAAAATTATTTAGCTTTTTTTCCTCTAACTGTTTTGTTTTTTGTTTTTGATTTAGAACCGACTCTAGACATTGCACATCTAAAACCGATATAATCAGTAGCCATGTATTGTGGCAAGTATCTTCTTTGAGCTGGATCTAACCAGTAAGCTCTATCTCTCCAAGAACCACCTTTGTATACTCTAACTTCATCATTAATCAATGTAGTTCTGTTGTTAGAAACGTCAAAACCTTTAACAAGATTTCCTAATGAATCTCTTTCGACAGAATGTTTAGGAGAGTTGTACATTTTTTTGTTTGGATCTTCTTCTTCACCGTCATTAAATCTATCGTAAAATCTTGAAGAGCCCGAATCACCATCTCTATACCCTCTGTTGTCACTCGAAGAGAAATTTGTTCTTAAATACGTTTCTTCTTCATCAACAGGTACCATTTTAATTTCACCTGGTAAGTTTACTGCGACTACTTTTCCATTTGGTAAAGTGTCATAAACAATAGAATCTCTTAAGATGTTAACTTTACCATCTTCACCTATTGCGGTTTTCATGTAAATGTTACCTCTGTAGTAGTTGAAATCACTTACTTCGTCATCAACTATTGGGCGATATACATCAGCAGTCCACTCGGCAACATTACCGGCCATATCATAAAGACCTAAATCATTCGGCTTATATGACATTACTTGAGCAGTAATATCTGCACCATCATCAGACCAACCTGCGATTCCGCCATAATCACCTTTACCTTGCTTAAAGTTAGCTAATTGGTCACCTCTACCTACACGTTGTCCATTACGAGTATAATCACCTTCCCATGGGTATTTTTTTCTACCTCTATAGTTGTTGTATTCTCTTTGACCAACCTGTGCCTGAGCAGCATATTCCCATTCAGTTTCGGTAGGTAATCTATATTCTGGCATAATAATACCGCTACTCCTTTTTGCGAAAGTAGATGTGCTATCTTTTTTCTGCTTTCCTTGTAAAGAATCAATTTGTCCGTTATAAACAGATTCTGGTCTGTTTAAGTAAGCTTCAGTACTAAAGGTACCTTGAACTTCGCCTGTAGCTGCCTGATATTTTGCATCTTCAGATAAGTAACCTTCTCTTTCTAGCATAACTTCGTTTACACGGTCAGTTCTCCATTCTGCAAATTGCGTAGCCTGAATCCAGTTTACACCAACAACAGGGTATTCTGCGTATGCTGGGTGTCTCAGGTAGTTATTTGTCATTGTTTCATTAAAGCCTAATCTATTTCTCCATACCAAAGTATCTGGCAATGCACCTACATATATGTTAGTATATTTAGGATTTTCTGGAGGGTAAACACTTTTTAGATAATCAAGGTATTCCAAGTACATTACATTGGTAACCTCCGTTTCATCCATATAAAAAGATTGTACATGCTGTGCAGTTGGGGTGTTGTTCCAATCATGCATTACATCATCTTGTACTTTACCTTTGGTAAATGTACCACCTTCAACAAATACCAATCCTGGAGCAGTTTCTTGCTCTTTAAAGTCGGTATTGTACTGAAAACCACCTTCTTTGGCATTTATCTTCCAACCTGTAGCTCTAGAGGTATTTTTTCCAGATGAGGATTTAGAACAGCTACTTACTGTAAAACCTCCTACTAATACCGTGCATGAGAGTACAACTTTTATTAAATGTTTTTTCATAATTAGGACTTGAGTTCAATTTTCATATACCATAGTAGTTTGGTCGCTATAGAATATGATACTATAATTTCTTTTAATTTGTTTGTCACTTTCGCTCAATAGAACGGTGTTTTTATGAGATTATTTTACAATTGAAAATAATTTTAAAAATCTCACGGCAAACTGTCAATAAATTTAGGCTCGCTTTAATAGGTAAACGCTTAAAACAACTAATTAGTATGGTTTTAATTATTTCTTTTTTAAAGAATATGCGGTAGATAAATACAGAACATAACTATGCTGTAAAATGACTCTTATTATATGGAGAAAATAAATTCTACTAAAAATCTTGATTTTCATGCAAGATAACGGGAAAATGTGCGTTTACATGTAAAATATTAGAGTGTGAAATAGGGTATTCACTATATTTCACCTTTAAAAATTTAAAGAACTATTCTAAAATGAGAAAAATTTCAATAATTTTCTTTGTATTAATTGTTGGTAAGGTCTTTGCTCAAGACGATCAACGTGTGATAACTACGGCAGTGCCGTTTTTGACTATTGCCGCTGATGCAAGATCTGCAGGTATGGGTGATATGGGTGTTGCAACTTCAACAGATGCTTTTTCTCAACAATGGAATCCTGCTAAATTCGCTTTTGCAGAACGTAAAATGGGTATAGGTGTTAGTTATACTCCTTATTTAGAAAGTATTATTACTGATATTTCATTATTGAACGCTAGTTTTTATAATAAACTAAATGATCAAAGTGCTTTTGCGGTTAGTTTAAGATATTTTACATTGGGTGAAATAGAATTAAGACAATTTGCAAATGATCCTGGTACAATAGCGAAGCCTAATGAATTGGCCTTAGATGGTTCGTATTCTTTAAAGCTGAGTCCGACTTTCTCAATGGCAGTTGGTGGTAGATATATTAGGTCGAACCTGAAATTACCACAAAACGGAACCGAAGATTCTCAAGCTGCGGGTTCTTTTGCGGTAGATGTAGCTGGTTATTACAGATCTAACGAAATTGCTTATAATAATTTTGATGGTCGATGGAGAGCTGGTTTCAACCTTTCTAATATTGGAGGTAAAATTCAGTATGATGCTGGTGGACAAGAAAACTTCTTACCAAGCAAGTTGAGTTTTGGTGGTGGTTTTGATTTTATTTTGGATCAAGACAATGTTATTGGTATAACAACAGAATTCACAAAATTACTGGTGCCAACACCTCAAGATTATGATAATGATGGAGATGTTGATGCAGCAGACAACGATATTTACCAGAACGAAAGTGGATTCAGTGGAATATTTAATTCTTTTTCTGATGCGCCAGATGGTTTTAGTGAAGAATTGAAAGAGTTTACTTGGGCTTTAGGAGCAGAGTATACGTACCAAGATGCTTTTATGCTTAGAACAGGTTATTTCAATGAAAGTGAAGAGAAAGGTTCAAGAAAGTTTTTTACACTTGGTGCAGGTTTTAAATTTAAAGCGGCGCAAGTAGATTTATCTTATTTATTCTCAACTTCACAAGTAAGAAACCCATTAGAGAACACGTTACGTTTTTCTCTTACATTCAATTTGGGTGAAGAGTTTTATAATGATTAATTCATATAGATATTTATAAAAAAACCTGCTTTATGCAGGTTTTTTTATGCGTAACCTTTTTATTCTTATTTATTATTAGGGTCAAGTATATATTTGTAGATTGAAAAATAAAATTAAAAAATGATTAGCCAAAAAAAGATAAGCTTTGATATTACGGTGTACGATTCGTTAACTGAACTTGAAAATGATGACCAAAATCTAATGTCAGTAGCAGTAAAAGCCAGGCAAAGAGCTTATGCTCCTTATTCAAGTTTTAATGTTGGAGCTTCGGTTTTATTGGAAAATGGAGAAATTATAGAAGGTAATAATCAAGAAAACGCTTCATATCCATCTGGGTTGTGTGCAGAACGTGTTGCGATTTTTTATGCAGGAGCAAAGTATCCAGGTATGAAAATAAAAGCGATTGCAATAACGGCGGCATCTTTAAATCATGAAGTAAATGAGCCAGCTGCGCCTTGCGGTAATTGTAGACAGGCTATTTCTGAATATGAATTTAGACAACAAGAACCTATAAGAATTCTATTAATGGGTGAAACGGGTAATGTTATAGAATGCAATTCTTTGGCAGATTTATTACCACTTGGCTTTAATAGTAGTTATCTTAATTAAGAAAACTTGCAAAAAGTATTGTAAATAAACACGTTATATGCTTTATTTGTTAAGCATATAATTTCTGAATGGATTTGCTTCTATTATTTTTATCGATTCATTTATATGTGTATTTTTGCTCTTTTGAGATACCTAGGTCATTCTGCCTCTGTAATCAATAAAGAATTTTAAACCTTTACTTAAAATTGATGAAAAAAATCACCAAGGAAACGTATTTGAAATGGTATGCAGACATGCTATTTTGGAGAAAATTTGAGGATAAATTAGCTGCTGTTTATATTCAGCAAAAGGTAAGAGGATTTTTACATTTGTATAATGGGCAAGAAGCTGTTTTGGCTGGTGCACTTCATGCAATGGATCTTTCTAAAGACCGTATGATAACTGCTTATAGAAATCACGTTCAGCCAATTGGTATGGGTGTAGATCCTAAAATGGTTATGGCTGAGTTGTTCGGTAAAGTAACCGGTACCTCAAAAGGTATGGGCGGTTCAATGCATATTTTTTCAAAAGAACATCGTTTTCATGGCGGTCATGGTATCGTTGGAGGTCAAATTCCATTAGGTGCAGGTATGGCTTTTGGCGATAAGTATGCAGGTAGAGATAACGTTACCTTATGTTATATGGGTGATGGTGCTGTAAGGCAAGGAGCTTTACATGAAACTTTTAACTTGGCTATGTTGTGGCAATTACCTGTTGTCTTTATTTGTGAAAATAATGGCTATGCAATGGGTACTTCTGTGGCTAGAACATCTTTTTCTACAGAAATATGGAAGTTAGGTTTAGGTTATGAGATGCCATGTGGGCCAGTTGATGGTATGAATCCTGTGACGGTTGCTCAAGAAATGAGTAAGGCGATAGAAAGAGCACGTAGTGGTGGCGGACCAACTTTTCTTGAAATGAAGACTTATAGATACAGAGGTCATTCAATGTCAGATGCACAGCATTATAGAACTAAAGATGAAGTTGAAGAGTACAAGAAAATAGATCCGATTACTCAAGTATTGGATATTATCAAAGAAAATAAATACGCAACTGACGCTGAAATTAAAGACATTGACAAGAATGTCAAGGTTATGGTTAAGGAATGTGAAAAGTTCGCCGAAGAATCAGATTATCCACCTATAAACCAATTGTATGATATGGTTTATGAACAAGAGGATTTTCCATTTGTTGAACATAAATTTTAAATAGATGGCTATAGTAGTAAATATGCCCCGTTTAAGCGATACCATGGAAGAGGGTACCGTAGCTAAATGGTTGAAAAGCGTTGGAGATAAAATTGAAGAAGGAGATATATTAGCCGAAATCGAAACAGATAAGGCAACGATGGAGTTCGAGTCATTTAATGAGGGAACGCTATTACATATTGGTATTCAAGAAGGTGATACTGCGCCTGTAGATAGTCTTTTGGCTATTATTGGTGATGAAGGTGAAGATATTTCTGCTTTAATTAGTGGAGGTAGTTCAACAGCTTCAGCAGAGGAATCGTCTGAGGATAGTCCGGTTGCAGAAGATACATCAGAAGATGAAGAAGCGCAAGGTGGTGGTGAAATTCCTGAGGGAGTCGAAATCATAAAAATGCCTCGTTTAAGCGACACCATGGAAGAAGGTACTGTTGCGACATGGTTAAAGAAAGTAGGTGATGATGTTGAGGAAGGTGACATATTAGCAGAGATCGAAACTGATAAGGCTACTATGGAATTCGAGTCTTTCTATAATGGTAAGTTATTATATGTAGGAATACAAGAAGGAGAATCTTCTCCTGTAGATGCTGTCTTGGCAGTTATTGGACCAGAAGGTACCGATGTAGATGCTGTTTTAAGTAGTGGGTCTGGTAGTAGTAAGAAAAGTGCTGCAAAAGAAACCAAAAAAGAAACGCCGAAATCTTCAAATTCATCTGATAGTAAAGAAGTTTCTAAGCCAGTTGCTGATGGAGCAAGAATTTTTGCTTCTCCTTTAGCTAAGAAAATAGCGGCAGACAAAGGTGTTGATTTAGCTAATGTTTCAGGTTCTGGTGATAACGGTAGAATTACTAAGAAAGATATCGAGAACTATACACCAAGTAAAACGGCTGCACCAGTTGCTGCCACAAGTGCAAAGGCAGATAGCGCAATTGCTGCTCAACCAGTTTCTATGGCATTGCCATCTGGTGAAGAGGGTACAGAAGAGGTTAAGAATTCTAATATGCGTAAGGCAATTGCCAAAGCATTGGGTAATTCTAAATTTAACGCTCCACATTTCTATTTGACTATTGAAGTTGATATGGATAATGCTAAAGCGTCTCGTGCTCAGATCAATAGTTTGCCAGATACCAAAGTGTCATTTAATGATATGGTTTTAAAGGCTTGTGCAATGGCACTTAGAAAGCATCCTCAAGTAAATACTTCATGGAGTGCAGATACTACCAAGTATCATAAGCATATACATATGGGTGTTGCTGTAGCTGTTGATGAAGGTTTGGTCGTGCCAGTTGTAAAACATGCAGATTTATTAGGTTTAACACAGATAGGTAGCGCTGTTAAAGATTTAGCGGGTAAAGCACGTAACAAGAAAATTGCCCCTTCAGAGATGGAAGGTAGCACATTTACGGTATCAAATTTAGGAATGTTCGGTATACTTGAGTTTACAAGTATCATCAATCAACCAAATTCAGCTATACTTTCAGTTGGTGCTATTGTTGAAAAACCAGTTGTTAAAAACGGAGAAATAGTTGTTGGTAATACAATGAAGTTAACACTTGCTTGTGATCATAGAACTGTTGATGGTGCTGTGGGAGCTCAGTTCCTTCAGACATTAAGATATTTTGTAGAGAATCCGGTTACTATGTTAGCATAGAAAATCGATTTTAAAAATAGAATTAGAAAAGCATCCTTTCATCGGGATGCTTTTTTTTATCTTTATATTCTAAATTTGATGTTGTTATGAAATATATAAGTATTGTACTTCTAAGTACTTTAATTCTTAGCTGTGGTGGCGCAAAAGTGGATCAATCAATGGTTCTGAATCCTACAAATCCGAAAGGAGAGAAAGGCACAGTCTTGTCTGAATCTACAGTTGAAAAAACGGAGGATAAAGTAGGTATGACAACTTCAAAAATGAAAGGGAGTACTTTACCAGGGGATATTGAAAAAATAATGACGTTTTTAACTTCGGATAAATTACAGGGACGAGATACAGGTAGCGGAGGTATAGCGATGGCAGCAGATTATATTCAGAATGTATTCGAGAATAATAATATACAACCATATTTTACATCATATAAAGATACATTAGAGAACTATAGTGATGGTGTAGCTTATAATGTAATAGGTTTTTTACCAGGCACTGATGAAAAACTAAAAAATGAGTTTGTTCTAATAGGAGCACATTACGATCATTTAGGATTGATTAGTGGAGATAGTAATGATAAAATTGCGAACGGAGCTAATGATAACGCTTCAGGAACTACAACTGTTTTAGAATTTGCAAAGTACTTTGGTGAACATAAAAATAACAAACGCAGTATAATTTTCGCCCTATTTACAGCAGAGGAAAAAGGTTTGGTAGGGTCAAAGCATTTAGCGAAAAAATTAAAAACTGAAAATATTGATTTGTACGCAATGTTGAACTTTGAAATGGTAGGCGTGCCAATGGTAGATAAAGGCCATAGTCTATATTTAACAGGATATGAACTATCAAATTTAGCAGAAGTTAGTAATGGCTATGCAGCTAAAAATTTAGTAGGTTTTCTGCCGAAAGCAAAAGAGTTTAATTTGTTCAGACGATCAGATAATGCTCCTTTTCATGATGAGTTTAATGTGCCATCTCAAACCTATAGTTCTTTTGATTTTACAAATTTCGGTGAATACCATAAAGTAGGTGATGAAGCATCGTTGATGGATTATGAATTTATGGCAACAATAGTAAATGAATCAGTGCCGATGTTAGAAGGTATTATTAATGCACCGGTAAAAGAATTAAAGTATAATTAATGGAATACGTAATTGTAACAGGTACCAGTAGGGGAATTGGTTTCGAATTAAGTAAGTTACTAGCCGATGCTGGTTATAAGGTCTTGGCGCTTTCTAGAAATGATAAACCGATTAAAAGTATAAATCATAAAAATATCGAAGCATTTTCTTTTGATGTGTCCTCGGCTGAAGACAGAGATAATCTATTTAATTATTTAAAAGAGAAAAATGCTAATATTATAGCGCTTATAAATAATGCCGGCAAGTTGATAAACAAACCTTTTTTAGAGTTGACTGAAGAAGAGTTTAAGGCGGTATATGAAGTAAATGTTTTTGGTGTAGCTGCTATGACAAGGCTTATTATTCCATTTATGGGTAAAGATGCTCATGTGCTTACCATTAGTTCAATGGGCGGTATTCAGGGTAGTGCTAAATTCCCAGGTCTTTCGGCATATAGTTCTAGTAAAGGAGCGGTACTTACGTTAACAGAATTATTAGCGGAAGAATTCAAAGAAACTGGTCCGGCATTTAATGCACTTGCTTTAGGTGCGGTGCAAACAGAAATGTTAGAAGAAGCATTTCCGGGTTATGAGGCTCCTGTGAGTGCCAAAGAGATGGCAGAGTATATAATGGATTTTGCTTTAAAAGGGCAAAAAATGTATAATGGTAAAATTTTACAAGTAAGTAGTAGTACACCTTAAGAATGCAAGAAACGTTAGCTAAATATCTTCCTGAATTGGCTGTTGGTCCATGTTATGCACTAATTAAAGATAGTCAGGTGCATTTAAAAATCGTGAATGAACGTGTTACTAGGCATGGTGATTATAGAATTCGAAAAGACGGTAATCATCAGATTACGGTTAATGCATCTCTAAACAAGTACAGATTCTTAATTACGTTAATTCATGAAATTGCACACTTAATAGCATTTGAGAAATACGGTCGTACTATTAAGCCACATGGTTTAGAGTGGAAAAAAACGTTTCAACATTTAATGCTTCCATTTATACGACCAGAGATTTTTCCATCTCAACTTCTGCCTTTATTGGCAAGGCATTTCAGAAATCCGAAAGCAAGTAGTAGTACTGATGCTCAACTATCTATTGCTTTAAAACATTTCGATGAACAACAATCGGAAAAAACTTACGTTTACGAATTACCAATAGGGTGTGTGTTTCGTATTCATAATGGTAAACTTTTTAAAAAAGGTAATAAACGAACTAAGCGTTACGAATGTGTAGAATTATCCTCAGGTAGGATGTTTTTATTTCAACCAAATGCTGAAGTAGAATTAATAAAAAGCTGACATGAACAAAAATTATTATGCCGTTTTAATGGCAGGAGGAGTAGGATCAAGATTTTGGCCAATAAGTACAAGTGAGAATCCGAAGCAATTTCATGATATGTTGGGTACAGGAGATACCCTTATACAGAAAACGTTTCAAAGGCTAAATAAATTTGTGCCTACCGAGAATATTTTGATTCTTACCAATGAACGTTATAATGATTTGGTGTTAGAGCAATTACCAATGGTGAAACAAGAACAGGTAGTTCTTGAACCAGCAATGAGAAATACAGCACCATGTATTTTGTATGCTGCCATGAAGATTCAGAAAATGAATGAAGATGCAGTTATGATCGTGGCACCAAGTGATCATTGGATCGAAGATGAAGATGCATTTGCAAAAGATGTTACGGCATGTTTTAAAAAGTGTGAAACCGAAGATGTTTTGTGTACGTTAGGTATAAAACCTTCTTTCCCTAATACAGGTTTTGGGTATATAGAATATAATAAGGAAGATAAAGCACCTATTAAAAAAGTTAATCAGTTTAGAGAGAAGCCGGACTATGAAACTGCTAAAGATTTTCTAGCACAGGGTAACTTTTTATGGAATGCAGGTATATTTATGTGGAGTGCAAAAACTATTGTTAACGCATTTCAAAACTTTCAGCCAAAACAATATGCCTTGTTTAGAGATGGTCTAGTGTGTTATAATACAGACGATGAAAAGAAATTTATATCAGAGAACTATCCGAAAGCTGAAAATATATCTATCGATTACGCTATTTTAGAAAATTCAAAAGCTATTTATGTAAAAGAAGCTACTTTTGATTGGAATGATTTGGGTACTTGGGGTTCGTTATACGACAAGCTTGATAAAGATGAGAATAAGAATGCTATAGTAAATGCTAAAGTATTGACGGAAGATGCTAATGGTAACATGATTAGGTCTAAAGCTGGTAAAGTTGTTGTTGTAGACGGACTAAATGATTATATCATAGTTGATAAAGATGAAGTACTTTTGATCTACCCAAAGACCAAAGAACAAGATATCAAACAAGTTTTAAATAAGGTAAAAGATACCTTTGGTGATGAATTCGCTTAAATATGGAGAACAATCTTAATCAAGATAACATTACCCCTAACAGTAATGAGGGTAGTGGTAGTGAGGAAGTAAAAAAAGATTTTCAAGGTCTTTTGGGTAGTGTTAAAACGTTTCTTTCTGAGCTGTTGGATATTAGAACCAACACAGATCAGCAGGCGACGAAAGAAGCTATTATTGCCGATATTCCTTTTAAGGGGCATACTTCTTGGATTTTGATTTGTTCTATTTTTATAGCATCTATTGGTCTTAACGCCAATTCTACTGCAGTAGTAATCGGTGCCATGTTAATATCGCCACTAATGGGACCTATTCTAGGAATAGGGATGTCAGTGGCAATTAATGATATTGACACCTTAAAAAGATCATTGAAGAACTTTGCTGTAATGGTAGTTTTAAGTGTGATAACAGCATACTTGTTCTATCGTTTTTTTCCGCTTAGAGATGAGTCTTCAGAGCTTTTAGCTAGAACAGAGCCAGATATTAGAGATGTATTAATAGCTTTTTTTGGTGGCTTGGCATTAGTAATAGCCCGTGCTAAAAAAGGTACTATAGCCAGTGTTATTTTTGGTGTTGCAATTGCAACGGCATTAATGCCGCCTTTATGTACAGTAGGATTCGGTTTAGCTATTGGAAATTGGGAGTATGCTAGGGGGGCAATGTACTTGTTTATTATCAATACTATTTTTATAGCCTTGGCGACCTTTTTGGTAATAAAGCTCTTGAAATTTCCCATGGTTCGTTACGTAAATTCGCAACGAAGAAAACTAATAGCTAGGTTGGCATCTTTGTTGGCTGTTTTAGTAATGATACCTGCAGGATTTACATTTTACAATGTATTTAAAAAATCATTGTTCAATAGGGATGCAGAAGCTTTTATTACAGAAAAAATACAGCCATATCAATTTACTGGAGAAGGTAAATTTTTAAGAGATTTTAGTGAGGTGGTTTATGATGATGAAGGTAATTCTAAAATAGAATTGTTTTTTATGGGTAACGAAGGTATACCTGAAAATGTAATTGCCACGTGGCGTACACAAATGGCAGATTATAAACAATTAAACGGTACTGAGCTTGCTGTTGTTCAAGGTTCTAGAAGCGATGAGGCAAATGAGCTTAAATACGTGAATGAACTATATGAATCTCAGAAAAGTATTTTAACCAGTAAAGATGAGAAAATACAGGTTCTAGAAACTGAATTGATGCGTTTAAACCAGATTTCATCAAATCAAATTCCTTTTAAAGAAATTAGTCTTGAGGCGAAAACGAATTATGAAAATTTAGAGCGAATAGGTTATGCTTATTTAATTTCAACAGATTTTGCTAAAACCGATAGCATACCATTATTTGAGGTCACTTGGAAAAAGGAAGCCAAAAGAGCAGAAACGGTTAAAGATATGAGCAAGCTACAAGATTGGTTACGTCTAAGATTGAGTAATAAGAATATTCAGATTAAAGAAGTACCTACAGAGTAGGTTAGTTTTGTTCTTGAATATACATTTGGCGTACCTTTTTGAAAAGATCAGATGAATAAACAAAATTAGTTACCGCTTCATTATCAGTTTTAAAGATTTCGTTTTTAGTCCCTTCCCATTCTAAAAGTCCGTCTTTAAGAAAAATTATTTTTTCCCCAATTTGCATTACCGAGTTCATATCGTGAGTATTAATTACCGTAGTAATATTATATTCTTCGGTAATTTCTTTGATAAGGTCATCAATAAGAATAGCAGTCTTAGGGTCTAAACCAGAATTAGGTTCATCACAAAAAAGATATTTCGGATTCATAACTATCGCACGAGCAATAGCCACACGTTTTTGCATACCGCCAGAAATCTCAGAAGGAAATTTATGATGTGCATCAATTAGATTAACTCTTTTTAGAACAGCATCTACACGGTCTTTCATTTCAGATTTAGACTGCTTGGTAAACATTTCTAGAGGAAACATTACATTGCCTTCAACCGACATACTATCAAATAGGGCGCTACCTTGAAATACCATGCCCATTTCTTGTCTTAAATCGCGTTTCTCATCATCAGAAAGATCAGCATACAATTTTCCGTCGTAGGCAATACCGCCTTCTTCGGGAATAAATAATCCTAAAAGACATTTGAGGAAAACGGTTTTACCAGATCCACTTTGTCCAATGATCAAATTAGTTTTTCCTTTTTCAAATGTAGTCGTAACCCCTTTAAGGATATGTGCATCGCCAAAAGATTTATGTATGTCTCGTACGTCTATCATTATCCTAATAAAAGTTGGGTTAATATGTAGTTAAGTATGATAATTACAACACTTGTCCAAACGAATGCGGTTGTACTTGCCTTACCTACCTCTAAAGCTCCGCCGCGCATATAAAATCCATGAAAAGATGGTATAGTCGCGATCACAAAAGCAAAAATCAAGGTTTTGACAAAAGCATATGCAATATGAAAAGGAACAAAATCTGATTGTAATCCTGTTATAAAATCTTCGCTAGTTAAAAATCCGCCGAAAACTCCGGCCATCCATCCACCAAATATTCCAACATACATAGAAATTGCAATAGCGAATGGGTAAAAAAGCATTGCAATAATCTTAGGGAATACTAAGTAATTTAATGAATTAACACCCATTACCTCTAAAGCATCTATTTGTTCGGTTACACGCATGGTACCAATACTAGATGTAATGTAAGATCCTACTTTACCAGCCATTATTATAGATACAAAAGTTGGTGCAAATTCTAATATTACAGATTGCCGCGTTGCAAAACCAATTAAATTTCGCGGTATTAATGGGTTGGTAAGATTGAGTGCGGTTTGTATGGCTACAACGGCACCTATAAAAAAGGAAATGAATATGATTATGCCCAATGAGCTAAAAATCAACTCATCTATTTCCTTGAATATAAGAGACTTCATTATTCTCCATTTCGTAGGTTTTTTAAAAACCTCGCGGATCATAATTGCATAGCTCCCTACAGATGCTAAATAGTTCATTGATTTAAAATATATTTCTTACCGTAAAAATAACAATAAAGGACCTGATTTAACCTCCGTTTAATCTTTAAAGATGTAAATTATTTTACATTTGTGTAACAATCCTATCCGTATGAAAATGAAAAAATATTTTGTTGCTTCTTTATTTGTAAGCACGATGTTATTGGTGAACGCTTTAAATGCTCAAAAGAAAAATAAGGAAAATACAAATGATGACCTTTTAAGGGTTAAGCCAAAATTGGTCGTTGGTATTGTAGTAGATCAAATGCGTTATGATTATATAACACGTTTTTACGATCATTTTGGCAATGATGGATTCAAAAGACTTGTAGAGCAAGGGTTCAATTGTAAAAACAACCACTTCAACTATGCGCCCACAAGTACCGGACCTGGGCATACATCTGTATATACTGGTACTACACCTGCGGTACACGGTATAATAGGTAATAATTGGTACGATAAAGAGACCGATGCAAGTGTGTATTGTGCCAGTGATGATACCTATACATCGGTAGGGACAACGGCAGATGCTGGACAAATGTCACCTCACCGTATGGATGTTACCACTATAACAGACGAATTGCGTTTAAATAGTCAAATGCAAGGAAAGACTATTGCGATTGCCTTAAAGGATAGAGGTGCGGTTTTACCTGGTGGGCATACTGCGAATGCTGCTTATTGGTTTCATGGTGCAGATGAAGGTAATTGGATAACAAGTTCTTATTACATGAGTCAACTTCCAAAATGGGTTAATGATTTTAATTCATCGGGTACGGCACAATCTTATAAAAGAGAATGGAATACGTTAAAAGATATTAAGGAATATAAAGAGAGTGGAACCGATAATAATCTTTTTGAAGGAAAATTTGAAGGGGAATCAACAACTTCATTCCCTCACAACACTCCTGCATTATTAGATAAAACAAAAGATTTTGATATTATAAAGTCAACACCTTTTGGTAATTCATTGACTGCAGATTTTGCTATTGAGGCATTGAAGCAAGAGGGTTTGGGTAAAGACGATATTACAGATTTTCTAGCTGTAAGTTTTTCAAGTACCGATTATGTTGGTCATATGTACGGCGTTAATTCTAAAGAAGTTCAAGATACTTATTTAAGGTTAGATGCAGATTTAGAAAGTTTGTTCAAAGCATTAGATAAGAATGTTGGAGAAGGGGAGTATACTTTATTTTTGACAGCTGATCATGCGGCTGTTGAGGTTCCTACGTATTTAAAAAGTGAAAAAATACCGGCTGGTTACGTAGATACAGCTGCTAATAAAAAAAGATTGAGCGAATTTCTACAGTACAAGTATGGTACAGAAGATATCATTAAAAACGTTTCTAACAATCAAATATTCTTAGATCATAAAATTGTAAAAAATCTAGACCTGAGTTTAGCTGATGTACAAGTTGAAATTGCACAAGAATATTTAGGTTATGATGCAATAGATAGAGTGTATACTGCGAATCAAATGTGGGGTACAAATTACACTCATGGTATTCCTTATATCTTACAAAATGGTTATAATCAAAAGAGATCGGGTGATGTATTAGTAGTATTTAAACCAGGATTTATTTCTTACGGTTCTACAGGTTCTACACATGGCTCACCACAAATTTATGATACACATGCGCCGTTATTGTTTTATGGTATGGGTATTAAGCCAGGTTCTACAGTTAAGAGAACAGAGATTCCTGATATTGCACCAACCATTTCAGCATTGTTAGGTATATCTTTTCCGAACGGAACAACAGGTAAACCTATAACAGAAGTGTTTAAATAATATGGACGATAGGCAAATAGGTATTTTCGATTCTGGTATTGGCGGCACATCTATCTGGGGCGAAATACAAGAGCTTTTACCTAATGAAAATTGTATTTATTTGGCAGATAGTAAGAATGCTCCTTATGGCGATAAATCTGAAGAACGAATTCTAGAGCTGAGTATAAAGAATACTGAATATTTATTAAGCCAAGGTTGTAAAATTATAGTCGTTGCCTGTAATACGGCAACGACAAACGCCATTGATTATTTAAGGACAAACTATAATGTGCCTTTTATAGGTATTGAGCCAGCACTAAAACCTGCGGCTATAAATACCAAAACTAAAATTGTGGGTGTTTTAGCTACTAAGGGAACTTTATCTAGTAGTCTATTTCATAGTACCTCAAAAAATCATGCTGCCGGTATAACCGTGTTAGAACAACGAGGCACCGGTTTAGTAGAGATGATTGAAAACGGAAATCTTCAAAACGATGAGTTATACCAGTTGTTAGAAGGTTATATAAAACCTATGCTTAAAAAGGGAATGGATTATCTTGTTTTGGGCTGTACGCATTACCCATATTTAATTCCGCTATTGAAAAAAATGCTACCAGAAAATGTAACTATAATAGACTCTGGTCAGGCGGTGGCCCGACAAACTAAAACAGTTTTAGAGAAAAATGAATTGTTGACAGGTGCTACACAACAGGGTTTACATCAATTTTATACAAATGGCGATGAAAAAGTGCTTGCTTCGATTTTAGAATCTGCTAAGCCTAATCATACAGTTTCTTTTAAAGACTTTTAAGCGTATTCTTTTTTTTAACGTAGGTCAAATAAGTGAATGATAACTTATGTTTTTCGTCCGTTGGGTGAAACTCTTGGTTTGTCAGCATCCAATAGTTCTCATCTATTTCGGGGAAGAAAGTGTCGGCATCTTCAAAAGTAGCATGCACACGGGTAAGTTCTATTTTGTCAGAATGCTTTTCACCTTGCTTATAAATTTCTCCGCCACCAATTATAAAGGCAATTTCATTGTCTACTAAATCTATAGCTTCATCTAATGAGTGCACTACAATACATTCATCATAGTCTACCGAGTAGTTTTTATCTCTGGTAATGATGATGTGAGTTCTGTTTGGTAGTGGCTTAGGGAAACTTTCATATGTTTTTCTACCCATTATAATTTTATGACCAGACGTTAATTTCTTGAATCTTTTAAAATCATCTGGCAAATGCCAAAGCAAATCGTTGTCCTTGCCTAAGGCATTGTTTTCTGCTGCCGCAGCAATTATTATAAGTGTGCTCAAAGTAGTTTTTTTTTAGGTTCGGATTCAATTGCGGTAGGTAGTTTTATTTCCTGTTCAATTTCATTTTCCATTTCGGCAATGCGTTTCTTTTGCTTCGCCACTAATTTCTCACGTTGTGAACGTTCCCAGTCATTACCCATAAATTTATTGGTAACAAAGACATTGAAAATGTGTAGAACAAAAAGAAATCCCCAAAAGGTAATTGCCCAAACGAACCAATTATATTCTTGTCCGTATTTTAATATTTTATTGATAAGCACCAAGAAAACACTACCAACTAAAAAAACTACGAAATGTGTATAAAGGCGTTTTTTTTGTTTAACCCTTTTTTGAGCATTCTCTAATAGCTCATGCTGCTCTAAATCTAATTTGGAGGTATTTTTATTTCTAGAAAACATACTCTTCCTATCTTTGGTATAAAGATACAGGAAATGTATTATACGCTATAATCAATGGAAAAATTTAGAAAAGAATTCCCGGTATTAAGAAAAGGTATTTATGCGAACACCGCTGTGTATGGTTTGCTATATGATTCTTTGTTAGAATGGCGACAAGAGCATGATCTAGACTTTTTAATAGATGGTAGCGATATGCGCGAGCAATCTTTAAAAGTGATTTCAGATACTCGTACAAGCGTTGGTAAGTTCTTTAATTGTAAACGAGAGAACGTAGCATTGGTTAGCAATTTTTCATCAGGACTTAATGTGTTGTTGGAAGGATTGAATTCTAAGAAAAAGGTGCTACTTGTTGAGAATGATTACCCTTCTCTTAATTGGAGTTTTGAGAATAGAGATTTTGAGGTTTCCTATATAGCTATGTCTGTTGATTTAGAAGAGCGTATTCAAGAAACAATATCAAATCAGAAAATTGATGTACTTGCTTTAAGCTTGGTGCAGTGGCTTGATGGTTTTGCCATTGATTTAGGTTTTTTGAAAGATTTAAAAAAACAGCATCCTGATTTAATCATCATGGTAGATGGTACCCAGTTTTGTGGTAGTACTAGCTTTGACTTTGATAACTCAGGTATTGATGTTTTAGGTGCTAGTGCCTATAAGTGGTTATTGGCTGGTTATGGTAACGGATTTATGTTGTTTTCGGATCAGGTTAAAAATGAGTTCGCAATAAATAATATTGGCTTTAATGCTGCCGACGGAGATTTTGATAAAAAAGATGAAATTAGATTTGCTAAGAAATTCGAGCCAGGCCATCTGTCATCGCTAATTTTTGGAAGTTTAAAGTTTTCTCTAGATTTTTTTGAAAGAATAGGGATGGATAAAATAACAGAACACAATCGTAAATTATCAGAAAAGGCAAAGTCAGAATTTCAAAAGTTAGGACTATTATCTGATGAGGTTGTGGGGAGAAATCAGCATAGTACCATTTTTAATATCAAAGCAAACGAAGCTACTTATCAGAAACTAATAGAAAATGACGTGTTTTGCGCACAAAGAGGTGACGGAGTACGTTTAGGTTTTCATTTCTATAATACCGAAGCAGAAATAGATGCAATTGTAAAAATCTTAAAAACAGGAAAGTAGCTATTCACAATTAAGTAATTATGTAGGATTAAATTTCGTTGTACATCTATAAAAAGCATAAATATTAAGGATTTGATAAAAATCTCTTAAGTGTTGTAAATGAGTATTTTATTATGCTAGTTTTGCCATGAATATTAAACTTAATATCATGGCAATTGCGAAAAAATATTTAAAAACTAAGCCAGTATGTAAGGTTACTTTTACAGTACCTACAGACGATGCAAAGAAAGTAGCTGTAGTTGGTGATTTCAATAACTGGAATGCTAAAAAAAGCGCGCTAAAGAAACAAAAGAACGGTTCTTTTAAAGGGACTTTTGATCTTCCAAAAGAGAACTCATTTGAATTCAAATACATTGTTGACGGAGAATATGTAAACGATGGTGAGGCTGATCGTTACCAATGGAATGATTTCGCTGGTTCTGAGAATGCTGTATTAGAATTGTAAAAGAAATAATACTGAAATATAGAAAGCCTGCTATTTTGAATAGCAGGCTTTTTTTATACTATTTGGCAGTAGCATCTAAGCTTTTTTAAAGACACAGTTTTTATAACCATATGTTGTTGATTCATACGAAGTCGTCATTTTTAAACCAGATTCTTTCGCAAGCCAAGTAATTATTTCATCATCGTACTTTTGTGAAATTTCGGTGTGTATGGTCTCCCATTGCTTAAAATTGACGTTTAGCTCTAAATTTTTAATTTGTACTGTCTGTTCAATTTTTGAAACTAAATAACTCTTAGCGGTTCCTGTTTCGGGGTTATAGACTTCCCAATGTAAAAACTGCTCTAAATCAAAGTTTGCATTTAGTTCGGTATTTATTCTTGCAAGAACATTTTTATTGAATGCCGCGGTAACACCTTCTTTGTCATTATAGGCATCTAAGATCGTTTGCGGATTTTTCTTTTGGTCAAACCCCATAAATAAGAGGTCTTCAGGTTGCATTAGCTGTTGGATCTTATTCATGAAAACAACTGCCTGCTCATGTTCTAAGTTGCCAATATTAGAACCTAAAAACAAAATTATTTTTCTGTTCTCACGATTGTTTATTTCTTTAAGTGCTTCAAAATATGTGCCTTGAAAAGGTTGAACTTGTACTTCAGGTAGTTCTTTTTCAATTGAATTTTGTAGTTGATTTAATGCGTTGTCACTTATGTCAATGGGTACATAAGTAAAATTGATTTTTTGATCGCTGAACTCTTTTAATAGAATTTTGGTCTTTTTACCATCTCCAGCACCAAGTTCAATTAAGTCAAATGACCCAAAACCGGTAAACAGATTTGAGATTTCTTCTTTATTGCTTTTAAGAATTTCATACTCAGAATCGGTAAGATAATAAGTTGGCATTGCCATGATATCTTGAAAAAGCTTATCTCCCTTTTTGTCGTAAAAATACATTGACGACAAGTGCTTAGGGTTGTCGGTCAAGCCTTGATAAACTTCTTTTTCAAATTCACTTATATTGGTGCGCGTAGTTTTTGTGTCTTGCATACGTAATCTGTCGTATTTATTTGGCTAACCTTATTCCGGTAAACTGCCATTTTAAATCGGTTGGAAAAAAGTTGCGATAGGTATGTCTCGCGTGTTTGGTAGGTGTAGCTATTGAACTACCTCTAAGTACCTTTTGGTTGACCATAAATTTACCGTTGTATTCGCCTAAAGCTCCGTCAACTTTTTTATAATTAGGGTAGGGCAGGTAGGCACTTTCTGTCCATTCCCAACGTTGTCCCCAGTTAAATTGTTGCTGAGCGGCTTCCCACTCAAATTCAGTAGGTAGGCGACATCCTTTATATTGAGCAAAGGCAAATGCTTCAAAATAAGAAATATGGGTAACAGGCGCGTCTAAATCAGCTTCAGTTAATCCATTAAGGCTATAGTAATGCCATATTCCATCTATTTCGTGCCAGTATAATGGCGCTGTTACTTGGTTTTGCTGTACCCAATCCCATCCAGCGGCATGCCAAAGGTCGAAACGTTTATATCCGCCTGCTTTAATGAATTCAATGTATTCGGCATTGGTGACGAGTTTGTTCGATATTTGATAATCATGAAGATATACTTTGTGTCTTCCTAATTCATTGTCAAAACAGAAGTCAGTAGAATTATGACCTATCTCATAAATACCTTCGCTCATAGAAATCCAGCTTTGAGCATCTTTCTCAATGGTGAATTCTTTAAAAGTACCTGAGTATTTAGGTAGTAACGGGTTGTTCCCGAGAATATATTTAATATCCGTAAGTAGTAATTCTTGATGTTGCTTTTCGTGATGTATACCAATTTCTAGAACGGCTAATAATGTGCTGTCTTCATTAGATGCTAGCAAGCTTTTCATTGCTTGAGTTACATAATTTCTGTATTCGTAAACCTTTTTTACTGAAGGTCTAGACAAATTACCTCGGTCTGCGCGTACCACACGTTTGCCTACGGTTTCGTAATAGCTGTTAAATACAAATGAAAAATCTTCATCAAAAACCGTATAAGACTTTTCGTATGTTTTGAGAATAAACTCTTCAAAAAACCAAGTTGTATGACCTAAATGCCATTTTGGAGGGGAGACGTCTATGATAGGCTGTACCACATAATCTTCAATTTCGAGAGGCTTGCAAATAGCCTCGGTGTGCTCTCTGGTTTCTAAAAAGAAATCTAAGAACGTATCAGTACTGACCATGAAAACAATTTTTATGGAAAGTTAAATAAAAATGATCAATTGAGTTTAACCTGATAAATTAAGAAATTGATACTATTAAAGCTTGAAATTAATGGGAATGGAGTATGGTACCTTTTTAGGTGCACCATTCTGATGACCAGGTTGAAGTTTTGGTAGTAGAGAAATAATTCTTCGAGCTTCGTTTTCTAAAATTGGTGCAGGACCTTTTGTTTTAATGTCACCAACATTACCTTCTTTGTCAATGGTGAACATGATGCTTACTCTGCCGCTGACCCTTTTTGCTATGGCTTCTTTAGGATAATTAAAGTTAGAACCAATATGCTGTTGCATAAGTGAATTAAAGGTTCTTCTATCTGTTAGGGCATTAACTCTTGGTTGATTTGGAAACAGTGGTGTTTCTTCGATAGTGCCACCTTTAAAAGTACTATTACTATCTAAGGGAATTTTGTTTAATTTATTATTGCTAGTTGAATAATCGTAATTCAAAAAGTAATTTGGTCTGTAATTATCGGTTTTTTTATTATCGACTCTTAAAACATGCAATTCAGCAATTCTTTGATTAAGCTCTCTAGTGAATTTTTTATTCAGTTTTTTATCGTTGATGTAAGAATGAATTCTTTCATCATTGATCTGATTTAAATCATTTAATTCAAAAGTGATTCTTGTTTTTAACGTATCAATTTCTTGATTCCTTTTTTTGAATAAATCTTCAAGAATAACAAGTACCTCTTCCTCAATTTTAAGACTTAAGCATTCATTTTTATCTAAAGCATCTGCACACTCATCAATTATTATTTCTTCTTGTGGAAAATAAATAGAATCGTCTTGAGAAAAACAATTCATTGAAATGAAAGTACAAACGATAAGTAAAATTGATGCTTTTATTTTCATAGTTTAAATAGCTACTTTCCCTTTTATATGAGGATGCGGATTATAATCTACCAATTCAAAATCTTCGAACTTGAAATCAAAAATATCTTTCACTTCCGGATTCATTTTCATTTTAGGCAATGCTCTAGGTTCTCTGCTTAACTGCAATTCAACTTGCTCCATATGATTATTATAAATATGGGCATCACCGAAAGTATGAATAAAATCGCCAGCTTCATAGCCACATACCTGAGCCATCATCATGGTAAACAATGCGTAAGATGCAATATTGAACGGTACACCTAAAAAGATATCTGCACTACGTTGGTATAATTGGCAAGATAATTTACCATCGGCAACATAAAACTGAAAGAATGCATGGCAAGGTGGTAAAGCTGCTTTGCCATTAGACACATTCTCAGAAAATGATTTAGAAGTATCTGGCAATACACTAGGGTTCCAAGCAGATACTAACATTCTTCTGCTGTTAGGATTGGTTTTTAAAGAATGAACTACTTCTTTAATCTGATCGATTTCATCATCGTTCCAATTACGCCATTGATGACCATAAACCGGACCTAGATCTCCATTTTCATCAGCCCATTCGTTCCAGATGCGAACACCATTTTCTTGTAGGTATTTAATATTGGTATCACCTTTTAAAAACCAAAGTAGTTCATACACTATAGATTTTAAATGTAATTTTTTAGTAGTCACCATTGGGAAACCTTCGCTGAGGTCAAAACGCATCTGATACCCAAAAACACTTTTAGTTCCGGTTCCTGTGCGGTCACCTTTTTGGTTTCCTTCAGTTAATACGTGATTAAGTAAGTCGTGATATTGTTTCATAAGAATAGAGCTCCCTGAGTCCTATATGTAGTTCTCTTGCGGAGTAATGATTATTGTTACTTCAAAAATAAAGAAAGATGATATGTAAAACAGTAGAATAACTTCTCAGTTATCAATAATTATCAACGTATGAATTGGATTTCCCCTTTTGGGGGTTAGGGGGCATTTACCCTAAAATCATACCTGCAATAGTTGCAGAAAGTAATGATGCTAGAGAACCACCAAGAACAGCTTTCATTCCGAATTCAGATAAAGTCTTTCTTTGTCCTGGTGCTAGTGATCCAATACCACCAATTTGAATACCGATAGAAGCGAAGTTGGCAAAACCACATAGCATAAACGTTGCCATTATTACCGATTTGTTATAGGTAAAGTGTGTAGTGCTTGCCATATTTTTTAGCTCTATAAGTTGAGTGTATCCAACGAATTCACTGGCAACAAGTTTAATGCCTAGTAGTTGCCCCATGAGCATAATATCTTCATCTGCAACTCCTATTATCCACATTAATGGAGCGAATATGGTTCCTAAAATTGCTTCTAAGGAAAACTTTTCAAAACTAGTATTATTTGCTACCCATTGATTTAATCCTGTTAAATCTCCTGTAAATTCGAATATACCGTTAATCATAGCTATAAATGCAACAAATACTAATAGCATTGCCCCTACATTAACCGCTAATTTTAAACCTTCTGTTGTTCCGTTGGCAATTGCATCTAATATGTTTGCGCCTATTTTTTCAGTAGATACTTCTACATTTGTGTCTATTTCTTCGGTTTGTGGGTATAGTATTTTTGAAATTACTATGGCACCAGGAGCAGCCATTACAGATGCAGCTAAAAGGTGTTTAGCAAAGATTATACGTAATTCGGAATCATCTCCACCTAAAAATCCTATATATGCTGCAAGTACAGCACCAGCTAGTGTTGCCATACCACCAATCATTACCAATAGAATTTCAGACTTTGTCATTTTCTCTAAATATGGCTTGATCAATAATGGAGCTTCTGTTTGCCCTAAAAATATATTACCGGCAATACTTAAACTCTCAGCACCTGAAATACCTAAAGATTTTGAAAGAAGCCAAGCAAGGGTTTTGACTACTTTTTGTATTATACCTAAGTAAAATAATACAGAAGTTAGAGCCGAAAAGAAAATGATTGTTGGTAATACTTGAAAAGCAAATATGTAGCCAAATGTATCCATGTCCGAAACAAGGCCTTTGAAAATAAACTCACTTCCTTTGGTTGTAAATTCTAATATCTTAACAAAGACTTTTCCTATAGATTCAAAAATTTGCTCAACCCAACTTACTTTTAATACACCAATAGCGATGATTAGTTGTATTGAAAGACCGATACCAACTGTTTTCCAATTAATTGCTTTTCTATTAGAACTGAATAAGTAGGATATAAAGATTAAGGCAACCATCCCTAAAATTCCCCTCCATAAACTGTGAATGGAAAACCCTGCAACAGGAACTATTTGATCTACAGGTTTGGAAATATCTTTAACGATATTATTTGGTGTTAAAGTAGATAAGCTATCTTGAATACCAACATCTTGAGAAAAAGCAGAAAACGAAAAAATAACACATATAAATACAACCCAACCCCAATTCTTCATGCAAATCTATTTAATCAATTACGTTTAGAGATTTCATCTCTTAGTTTTGCCGCCTTTTCGTAGTCTTCGTTGGTGACTGCCTTTTTTAATTCTGCTTCCAATTCATCTATAGTAAGTTCTGTGTAGCCATCGCTTGCGCCAGACTCTATTTCTATAGTTTCCCCTTCTTGCAAAATCTCATCGACCATAATACTATCATCGTTATCTTTTTGATCTTTCTCTTTAGAAGAGAATTTCAAGAAAATACCAGCTTTGTCCAAAATAGTCTTATAGGTGAATATAGGGGCATTGAAACGTAATGCCAAGGCAATGGCATCACTAGTTCTTGCATCTATGATTTCTTCAATACCATCTCTTTCGCAAATAATGCTAGAGTAAAATACACCATCTACCAATTTATGTATAATCACCTGTTTGATTACAATATCAAACCTGTCGGAGAAATTTTTAAATAGGTCGTGTGTAAGTGGTCTTGGTGGCTTTATCTCTTTCTCCAGCGCAATTGCTATGGATTGAGCTTCAAAAGCGCCAATGACTATAGGTAATTTTCTGTCGCCTTCAACTTCATTCAAAATAAGAGCATAAGCTCCGTTCTGAGTTTGGCTGTAAGAGATACCTTTTATTTTTAATCGTACTAGACTCATAGGTTTTTAACTAAAAAAGGCTGTTCGAATACTTGGGGTTCCAACTATACGAACAGCCCTTTAAGGGGCACAAAATAACAAAAAATTACCCGTTTTGTGCTTTAAAATCCTTTAATTTTTCAATCAATTGAGGAACTACTTCAAAGGCGTCTCCAACAATACCGTAATCAGCAGCTTTAAAGAAAGGTGCTTCAGGGTCATTATTGATGACAACTTTTGTTTTAGAAGCACTTACACCTGCTAAATGTTGTATCGCTCCAGAGATACCGATGGCAATGTAAAGATTACTTGCTACGGGCTTTCCTGTTTGTCCAACATGCTCACCGTGAGGTCTCCAGCCAAGATCAGATACGGGTTTAGAACAAGCTGTTGCAGCGCCTAAAACATCTGCAAGTTCTTCTATCATTCCCCAGTTTTCTGGTCCTTTCATTCCTCTACCTGCAGAAACAACAATATCGGCATCTGCTATAGTAGCTTTACCGACAACTTTATCTATTTCAACAGATTTGGTATCATTTATAGCAGCATCTGCAGCACCACTAATTTCTTCAACAGAAATGTCTGTCTTGTTTTCGTGAGCACCAAAAGCATTATTAGATACACCTACTATTTTAATATCTGTATCTATTTGAGTGTGTGCAAAACCTTTATTACTGAAAGCAGTTCTCTTAACAGCAAATGGAGCAGTGCTATCTGGCGCCTGAACTACATTTGGTGCGTAACCAGCAGATAGTTTGGCAGCTAATAAAGGAGCTAAATACTTTGTATCTGTGCTTGAACTCAAAATAACAACCTTTGCATCTGTGCTTTTTACTGCTTCGGCGATAGATGCTGCGAAAGCACCAGCGTTAAATGTTTCTAATGAGCCGTCTTTAACGTTCATTACTTTAGAAACTCCGTATTCACCAAGAGATTCACCCTCGGTAGTGTTGAAAGCTATTGCGGTAACAGTTGTGCCCATCATTTTGGCAACTGCAGAAGCATAAGAGGCAACCTCGAACGCATTCTTCTTAAATTTTCCTTGTTCTGATTCTGTATATACTAAAACTGACATCTTTTTTGTTTTTAATGATTACCTATTATATAGGTTATTAAATGACTTTTGCTTCATTATGTAAAAGATCAACTAATTGATCTACACTGTCGGCAAGTTTAACTTGACCTTTTGGAGCTGGTTTGTCGAATTTTTTGTCTTCGGTAGCTTTGATCGCATCTACAGGTTCAACAACGGTTAATGCTTTTTTTCTCGCCATCATAATACCACGCATATTAGGTATACGTAAATCACTTTCTTCAACAAGACCTTTTTGACCTCCAACAACTAAAGGTAAAGAGCTACTTAATTTTTCTTTTCCACCATCGATTTCTCTAACGGCAGTAACATTGTTTCCGTCAATTTCAAGATTTATACAAGAATTGATGAAATTCATATTGGTTAAAGAAGCCAAAATACCTGGTACCATACCACCATTATAATCAATAGATTCTCTACCACCTATTACTAAATCGTAACCACCGTTCTTAACAACTTCTGCAAGTTGTTGAGCAACAGAAAATCCGTCAGTAGGTTCTGTGTTGATTCTAAAAGCTTCATCTGCGCCAATGGCAAGTGCCTTACGCATTGTAGGTTCAACGGTTGGGCCGCCAACAGTAGCTATATGTACTGTAGCACCTTGTTTTTCTTTAAACCACATAGCTCTTGTTAAACCGAATTCATCATTCGGGTTAATTACAAACTGTACACCGTTGGTGTCAAATTTTGTATCGCCATCTGTGAAATTTATCTTAGACGTAGTGTCTGGAACATTACTTATGCAAACTAATATCTTCATGTTTAAAAAACTTTATATCAATGGTGACGAAGATAGCTATTTAAATCCTAATTTACTATGCATGCATAGTAAATTTTATAACTTTTTTTAAATCTGGCAGTCTATTTTTTGATATTATATTTCATATTTTTGCTTGCTTTATAGCGTATAACAAAGAATAATATTTACCATACATGAAAACACTACAATTTAGGCAAGCAATAGCCGAGGCCATGTCCGAAGAAATGAGGAAGGATGAATCTATCTATTTGATGGGTGAAGAGGTAGCGGAATATAATGGCGCATATAAGGCTTCCAAGGGTATGTTGGATGAGTTTGGCCCAAAGAGGGTTATTGATACTCCCATCTCAGAACTTGGTTTTGCTGGTATAGGAGTTGGTTCTACTATGACCGGTAATAGACCTATTATAGAGTTCATGACCTTCAACTTTGCGTTGGTAGGTATTGATCAAATTATAAATAACGCTGCTAAGATCAGACAAATGTCTGGTGGGCAATTTCCTTGTCCTATAGTATTTAGAGGTCCTACGGGTTCTGCAGGTCAATTGGCGGCGACGCATTCACAAGCTTTTGAGAGTTGGTATGCCAACTGTCCGGGTTTAAAAGTAGTCGTACCATCTAACCCAGCAGATGCAAAAGGATTGTTGAAAGCTGCAATACGCGATAATGATCCTGTAATATTTATGGAGTCTGAGCAAATGTATGGTGATAAAGGTGAAGTGCCAGAAGGTGATTATACTATTCCATTAGGGGTTGCAGATATTCGTAGAGAAGGTAAAGACGTTACTATCGTTTCTTTTGGTAAAATTATTAAAGAAGCTGATAAAGCTGCCGATGAATTAGAAAAAGAAGGTATTAGCTGTGAGATTATCGATTTACGTACAGTAAAACCTTTAGATTACGAAGCTATTTTGAAATCTGTTAAAAAGACAAACCGTTTGGTGATTTTAGAAGAAGCTTGGCCATTTGGTAATGTAGCAACGGAAATTACATATCATATACAAGCACATGCATTTGATTATTTAGATGCACCAGTTGTTAAAATTAATACAGCAGATACACCGGCACCATATTCTCCAGTACTATTGGCAGAGTGGTTACCTAATCATAAAGATGTGGTTGAAGCTGTTAAAAGAGTTTTATACAAATAAAAGATTTACTTTTGTAAAGTACTTTAGCTTCTCCGACCAAGTCTGGAGAAGCTTTTTTTATTAGCATGTTATTTGCGACAAAATTTTTTATTGAACGACGAATTTTAATGAGAGGGATAATTTTCATATTCTTAAGTCTATGTATGTTCATAGCTCAAGGTCAGACCAAAATTGGTGGTATTGTCATTGATGAGCAGGGTGAGCCTGTATCCTTTGCTAATGTATTCTTTAAAAATTCTACAGAAGGTACCATTACAAATGATGATGGTCGCTTTTATTTAGAGTCTGAAAACGAATACCCTACAGTAATTATATCTTTTATCGGTTATACAGATTACGAACTTCGGTTAGATTCTAAAGTTGCCTATGACTTAAAAATAACCATGGTCGAAGCTGCAGAGCAGTTGAACGAAGTGGTGTTGATAGCCGGTAAGCAATCTAAAAAGAATAATCCTGCGGTAGATATTCTTCGAAAAATTTGGTCCAAAAAACGCCAGAACGGTGTTCGGCAGTTCGATCAATACGCTTTTGATAAGTATGAAAAGGTAGAGTTCGATTTAAATACTATTGATAGTGCACTTATAAAAAGTAAGGTATTTAAAGGGCTTGAATTTGTTTTTCAAGATTTAGATACTTCTCGTATAACAGGTAAAACCTACTTGCCAATTTTCTTAAACGAGACTTTTTCTAAAGTTTATGGAGACAACAAAATTAAAGAAGAGAAAGAGGAAGTTTTAGGAAATAAGAATTCCGGATTCGAAAACAATCAAGCGATTATAGCATTTGTACAAGACTTATATCAAGAGTATGATGTCTATAATAATTACCTGAAATTTTTCGATAAAAGTTTCACTAGTCCGCTATCAAAAACCGGCGTAGATGTGTATAATTATGCCCTTCGAGATAGTGCTTTTATAGATAATAAATGGTGTTATAATATTGTATACTATCCACGTCGTAAAAACGAATTGACCTTTAAAGGAGATTTTTGGGTAAATGATTCTACTTGGGCGGTGAAAAATATTAATCTTCAGGTTACAAAAAGTGCCAACATAAACTGGGTAAAAGAAATCTATATTGAGCAAGATTTTGAAGTAATGAATGATTCTGTGTTTCTTTTGAAACGCGATTATATGTTGAGTGATTTCAGTTTCAACAAAAAAGAAGAATCAAAAGGATTGTATGGTAAACGAACCAGTGTTTATGATAATTACGAGTTCAATAAGGTTAAGCCGAGAGAGGTCTATAAAAAAGATAGAAACCCGTTAGACGTTACCCAGATTATTAAAGATGATGCCTTTTGGGAACAGAACAGGTTAGAGAGTTTAAATAAAGATGAGCAGGGTATTTATAAGTTACTCGACACCCTTAAAACCGTACCCAAATTTAAAACCTATTATAATTTTGTAAGTATTTTAGGATCTGGCTATGTAGAGGTAGATAAATGGAACTTAGATTTAGGCTCTGTTTATGATTTCTTCGGATACAATACTGCAGAAGGCGCAAGAGTGCGACTTGGGGCAAGAACATACTATGGTCAAAATGACCTTTGGCGAGTAGAAGGATACACGGCATACGGATTCAAAGACCACAAGTTCAAACACGGTTTGGCGGGTAAAATGCTGCTAGATAAAAATAGCAGATTAATCGTTTCTGGTGGTAACCGTAGAGATATAGAGCAACTTGGTGTTAGTCTAACGGCAACTAATGACGTTTTGGGTCGAAGTATTGCATCTTCTTCATTATTAACGGTAGGTGCAAATAATAGATTAACGAATATTAATTTAAGTGCGCTAAATTTTGAAATTGAACCACTAACCAATTTAAAACTATCTGTGGGTGGTACGTTTAGAACATTGAGTTCTGCATTACCCGGTGATTTTAGTTTAGATTATGTAAATCCAGAATCTCCAACAGGGGTTTCATCAGAAATACGTCAGTTCGATTTTAATGCATTGGTACTCTATACTCCGGGTAAGAAAACGATAGGTTTCGGTGTTGAACGCAGAGATGTCAATGATACCTATAGTACTATATTATTGAATTATACAAAAGGAACTAAGGGAGTAATGAATAGTGATTTCGATTACAGTAAACTCCAATTTTCATATAGTCAACCATGGCAATTAGGGGGTTTTGGTAGATTGTTGAGTACCGTAGAGCTTGGTAAAACATTTGGAGAGGTTCCTTTAGGACTGCTGAGTGTAGTGCCTGGTAACCAAACCTTTTTCTCTAATTATGGCACATTCCCAAATTTAGATTTTTATGAATTTGTAACAGATACCTATGCGGCGGTACATTTGCAACATAACTTTAACGGTCGCTTTTTCTCTAGAATTCCGTTCTTAAGAAAATATAATTTAAGGGAAATAGTAGCTGTTCGTGGAGTATGGGGAGATTTGTCTGATGAAAATATAGCGTTAAGTGCGCCAGCAACAGTGAATACACCATTACGTGCACCATCAGAAAAAATATACTATGAATATTCTTTCGGAATAGGAAATATCTTTAAGGTATTCAGATTAGATTTCAATTTTAGAGGAAATTATTTAGAAAATCCCGATGCAAGAAAGTTCGGTGTAACCGGTACGTTTGGATTTGTCTTTTAATTCGATTAATTTTTACAATTATAACAACTTAGTAACGTTTCATAAGAAACTATAAATTAAACAATTTTTAATATGGCAGCAGCAAAAGGCTTAACCTTTGATGTTTTAATAGAAATTCCGAAAGGAAGCAGAAACAAATACGAATACGATTTTGATTTACATAAAATTCGTTTTGACCGTATGTTGTTTTCTTCAATGATGTATCCTGGTGATTACGGATTCATACCTGAAACTTTAGCGTTAGATAAAGATCCATTAGACGTTTTAGTAATGGGAACAGAACCTACATATCCAATGACGGTGATGGAAGTAAAACCTATAGGTGTATTTCACATGACAGATGAGAAAGGTCCAGATGAGAAAATTATCTGTGTACCGGTTTCAGATCCAATCTGGAGCAATAACAATGATATAAGCGATTTGAATCCGCATAGATTAAAAGAAATCGAACATTTCTTTCAAGTATATAAAGATTTAGAAGAGAAAAAAGTTGATACAGGCGGGTGGAGCGATGCTGCTAAAGCAATCGAAATTTACCACGAATGTGTTAAGAGATATGATGATAGTGAGCACAAAGCGAAGCGCACTTTTGTAATATAAATAATATTTTACATCATTTGAGCCACTTTTTTTAATAAAAAGTGGCTTTTTTTATTCTATTCTAATTTACTACATTAGTCGAACTAACAACTAACAAATAGATTAAATGGAGTCAATGATGATTTACATGCCAATTCTTATGGCAGTATTAGGCCTAATTTACATGGGCATTAAAAGATCTTGGGTGATGAAACAACACGCCGGAGATGGAAAAATGAAAGAAATATCAGATCACATTTATGAAGGTGCTCTAGCCTTTTTAAGTGCAGAATACAGGCTTCTGGCTATATTCGTGGTCGTTGTAAGTATTCTGCTTGCAATCGTTTCTTTCGTAGTGCCAACAACACATTGGCTAATTGTAATAGCATTTATTTTTGGAGCGGTATTTTCTGCCTACGCAGGTAATATAGGTATGAAAATAGCAACCAAGACTAATGTAAGAACTACACAGGCAGCACGTACAAGTTTGCCTAATGCATTAAAAATATCTTTTGGTGGTGGTACCGTTATGGGACTTGGTGTTGCTGGTTTAGCGGTATTAGGACTTACGATATTCTTTATAGTATTCTTTCAGTTTTTTATGGGCGGTGTTTGGACATCGACTATGGATATGACAATAGTTTTAGAAACCCTTGCAGGTTTCTCTTTAGGTGCGGAGTCTATTGCACTATTTGCTCGTGTAGGTGGCGGTATTTATACCAAAGCAGCCGATGTAGGTGCAGATTTAGTAGGTAAGGTAGAAGCTGGTATACCAGAAGATGATCCACGTAACCCAGCTACAATTGCCGATAATGTTGGTGATAACGTAGGTGATGTTGCCGGTATGGGTGCAGATTTATTTGGGTCATATGTAGCAACAGTTTTGGCAGCTATGGTTTTGGGTAACTATGTAATTAAAGATATGGGTGGTAATATTACCGATGCCTTTGGTGGTATCGGACCAATATTATTGCCAATGGCAATTGCGGGTGCAGGTATTATTATATCTATCATCGGTACCATGTTGGTAAAAATAAAAAGTAACGATGCCAAAGAAGCTGAGGTAATGGGTGCTTTGAATATTGGTAACTGGACATCAATTGTTTTGGTTGCAATCTCATGTTTTGGTTTGGTTACTTGGATGTTGCCCGAAACCATGAAAATGGAATTTTTTGGTGAAGGACTTTTGGAAATATCTTCAATGCGTGTATTCTATGCCACTTTGGTAGGTTTAGTAGTAGGTGCAGTGATTTCTTCAGTAACAGAATATTATACAGGATTAGGGAAGTCTCCTATCCTAAAAATTGTACAGCAATCTTCAACAGGTGCGGGTACGAATATTATCGCAGGTTTGGCAACGGGTATGATTTCTACATTCCCATCAGTTTTATTGTTCGCAGGTGCTATTTGGGCATCTTATGCATTTGCAGGGTTTTACGGTGTTGCTTTAGCCGCCTCTGCAATGATGGCAACTACAGCTATGCAATTGGCGATTGATGCCTTCGGACCAATTTCTGATAATGCAGGTGGTATTGCCGAAATGAGTGAGCAAGAACCTATCGTAAGAGAAAGAACAGATATATTAGATTCTGTAGGTAACACAACTGCGGCTACAGGTAAAGGTTTCGCTATTGCTTCTGCAGCATTAACATCTTTGGCATTATTTGCTGCCTATGTGACTTTCACGGGCATTGATGGTATCAACATATTTAAAGCTCCGGTATTGGCAATGTTATTTGTTGGTGGTATGGTGCCGGTAGTATTCTCTGCATTGGCAATGAATGCTGTTGGTAAAGCTGCTATGGAAATGGTGCAGGAAGTTAGACGTCAGTTTAAAGAGATACCTGGTATTATGGAAGGTACGGGCAAGCCAGAATATGATAAATGTGTAGCTATCTCTACAAAAGCTTCTTTGAAAGAAATGATGTTACCTGGTTTATTAACTATAGGTTTTCCGTTGGTCATTGCATTCGTTCCTATGCTATTCGGAATGAACAAATTGGCGATTGCAGAAATGTTAGGTGGTTATATGGCTGGTGTTACCGTATCGGGTGTATTATGGGCAATCTTTCAAAACAACGCCGGTGGTGCTTGGGATAATGCCAAGAAATCATTTGAAGCAGGGGTTGAGATTAATGGTGAAATGACGTATAAAGGTTCAGAAGCTCATAAGGCAGCTGTAACTGGTGATACTGTTGGTGATCCGTTTAAAGATACTTCAGGTCCTTCAATGAACATTTTAATTAAATTGACTTGCTTGATCGGTTTGGTAATTGCACCAATATTAGGAGGTCATGCAGAAGAAGGTGTTGCATTATTAAATGATACAAAAGAGGTTACAATAGAAATGAATGTAGAAAGTGCTGATTTGGCGGAAGCTATTGTTACCTATTCTACTACGGTAAATGGTGAATCTATTACTGAAGAAATAGTCTATAATGGTACAAAAGCAGAGGTTGAGGCACAATTGCAAGCATTTGAAAATGCAACAATTGAAAAGAAAGGAACCGCTACAGAAATTACTATAGAAAAAGTGGAGATTAATAAACAGTAATTTCACGCTTACATTATAAAAAAACCATCAGCATTGCTGATGGTTTTTTGTTTATTGAACTATTGTAGATGGAATGTAATCGGTATGGCAAAAGATACTTTTACGGCAGCACCTCTTTGTTTACCGGGAGTCATTTTTGGCAGTTTTGATAGTATCCTTACCGCTTCTTTTTCTAATACATCATGCGGACCTCTTTTTTGAATAGCGCCAATAGTGCCATCACTATTTATCATGAACATAGTATTCACTCTACCTTGAATGTTCATCTCTTGTGCTAGTTCTGGGTAACGAAAGTTTTTTTTGATATGTTTTTGCATCATGTCATTAAAGCAAGCTCTTTTATCTTTTTCATTTTCACAACCTGGGAAAACTGGGATTTCTTCAATGGTAATCCAGTTTACTTTTACTTCCTCAGGCACTTCTTCAACATCAAGATCAGACATGTCAATAACTTCGGTATCTGGTGTTACTTCGATGGCGATAACTTCAGTTTCGTCAGTTGGGTCATCATCGTCGATAATTTCTATCTCAGTTGGTAAAACTGGTGGTTTAGGTGGTGGAGTTACTTCTAATTGAAAAACAGTAGGCTCTTCTTCAATAGAGGGGTCAATATCGTTCATGGCAACATCAATGTCATAGATGGGGTCAAATGATTTCCATTCTAAGGCGGTGTATACCATACCTAATACTAATAGTAATCCGATTACAAAGAACATTCCGCTCTTTTTGTTCAGGTCTTTCTGTGGATTCTTTTTTGGTCTCATAATATTTGAATTTTAGACTTGCATAAACAAGTAGGGTTATTATTTATTTGCTTGTCTAAAACTATGGTAAACCTAAAGGCTATGAAATGAGTAATGAGTTAACGCTGCTTTTGAGTGAGTGAAAGAGACATTCATTTGAAACAGGCACTTAGAATAATTGCTTATAGGTGGTAAAATCAATAATTCTTGAAATAAAAATTTTAAAGGTTGTTGAAAGACCGTAATTTTAAGGCCATGGGTATTTTCAAAAAAGATAAACTTCAAATCATCAACTTTCAGTCATACGGAAGCACTAGTCGCTTGTATGTTAGGGGTAGAGCTATTGAAGATGAAAATATCGATTTAGATCAGAAAGGCATTTTCAATCTGATGAAGAATACCTGGAAGCGTTTTGAAACCGATGAAATTAAAAATGCGCCTTTAAAAATCACCTTCTCTAATGGTGAAACAGTTGAAGGAACCACTGACGGAGACGGGTATTATCTAATTGATGAGAATATATCGGGACTCGAAAAATTAGCAAATGAAGAAGGTTGGGTAACATTCGATTTGTCATTTACCAAAGCCAATTTAAAACGAGAGATAATTCTACAGAACCGTTTTCCGGGTGAGATGTTGATACCTAGTGAGCATGCCAAGTTTGGGGTTATCAGCGATATTGATGATACTATTCTGCATACAGGCGTAGTTTCTTCGCTAAAATGGAAAGTGATTTTGAATACCATGTTCAAACGAGCGACCAAGCGATTACAGTTAGAGGGAACTTCAGATTTTTACACAAAACTACACCAAGGTAAAACAGGTAATGAAGCAAACCCAATATTTTATGTAAGTCATAGTCCGTGGAATTTGTATAGATATCTTGAGCTATTCTTAAAAACGAATAATTTCCCCAAAGGACCTATTCTATTACGTAGTATGGCGAGCTTTAAAGTGAGAACGAAAAGTGATGAGAAGCCGCAGAAACAGAAAGAGATATCGAACTTATTAAAATCCTATCCAGATTTAAAATTTATACTAATCGGCGATAGTGGTGAAAAAGATGGGGATATTTACCAGGAGATTTCCACACTTTTTCCTGGTAGAATAAAAGCTATTTATTTACGAAGTGTAAATCACTCAAAACGAATGAGGAGAATAGAAAATCTATTTGTAGATTTTAAGGATATTCCCTTCTTAATGGTCAATAAAACAGCAGAAGCTATAGACCACGCCAAAAAAAACGGATTCATTTAAGTTTTAATCCTTCTTAATATTTTCAATGGGAATCCACCTGCTTTCATCAAAGTCATTGAGAGCATTGATCAACTGAAAACTTTCAAAATTTTGTAGCTCAGCTACCGAAATAGATTTCTCGACAATACGGTTTATAGCTAAAAGTCTTGCTCTGCAAGTACCTTCAAGTAGTGGAGTAGTGGGCGTTACTATTTGTTTGCCGTCAAAGAAAAGTATGTTTGAGTAAGATGCGTCTGTAACTAGTCCGTTTTTAATAATCAATACATCATCAGCTTCTTCTCTTTGTAAAAAAAGGGCATTTAACTTTTTGCGATTGTTCTTTTTTAAGGCGTAAGAAATGGTGTCGTCGCTCACCAATTTTAGTGAGGTCGCTATGCTATTTTCATATTCAGATATAGAGTAGCGAGTACCATTTTGTTTGTAACCTATGCGCAACTTATATTTTAAGGTGTCGTCTAAATTTGTTAGATGTATGCCATCGAACAACGTATAGGTTGGGTGGGTTTTATACTGCTGCAAATAAGACTTATTGAATCTAGCCTCATGGTATGCTGCATTCTTAATTTGGCTATTCTCAATACAAACAGATTCAAATAATGGGTACATATATTTTTTCTAAAAGTTCTTGGTATTCTTCTTCCATCTCGCTCAAGTGAGTAATGCCACCGCCACTTTTGTAAACAAGTTTGTCGTTTATTTTTTCTATAAATCGAATGCTTACAGCGCTATCGATTTGCTTTCCGTCGAAGACTCCAAAGATTCCGGTATAGAAACCACGTGGTGCGATTTCTGCTTTAGAAATAATTTCTAAAGTTTTCTTTTTTGGCGCTCCGCTTATGGATCCTGCCGGTAGTGTTTTTAGTAATAAAGAGGCAAAGTTATCTTTCCAGTTCTCAGGTAATTCGCCTTGAATTTCGGTACTGGTCTGCAATAGTTCTTGATCTCCTTTTTTAATTTTATCTACGAATCTAAATTTATTGACCCTTACTTTTTTGGCAATCATAGAAAGGTCGTTCCGTATAAGATCCACGATAGTATTATGCTCGTACAGTTCTTTTTTATTCGACAATAATAATTCTTCAGCATTCGGCACATTGCTGCTGATGGTACCTTTCATTGGGTACGAAAAAATGCTTCCGTTCTTTATTTTGAGATAACATTCCGGCGAAAAAACAACGAATTTGTCTTTGTAAAAAAGCTTATATGGCGCATGGGCTTTTTGATAAATCTCATGTAAATCTATTGCTGTCTTAAGAGCAGTAGGGAATGTAAGATTTAGCAAAAAGCTATTGCCATTATTTAGTTCTTGTTTAACGGTGTTAAAAGCTTTCGCGTAAATTTCTTTAGAAACCATTGTTGGTTTTAAGTCAAAATCGACACCTTCAAGATTATTTTTGGCAAGATTTTCATCATTACCATTGCCTTTGATGTTGAAGAAGATGTTTTCGTTTGCAGCTTCTTCAAAAGTAAAAACCTGTTTTACTGAATTTTCAAAATCAATAATGAATAAAAACGGAATTCCATCTTGAAGAAAGCGAGTCGCTTTTTTTTCAAAATTTTCCATTGGTTTCGAGCTTTGCGAAAGTGAACTTAAAATAGACCGTTAATTTGAGCGTCAATTTTGTTAAGTATGCTACCTAAATCTTCAGGGTTGTCAACAAAATCTAAATCGTCTACATCGATGATCAATAAGTTTCCTTTTTCATATCCATGAATCCAAGCTTCGTAACGTTCGTTCAATCGACTTAAATAGTCAATTGAAATCGTGTTTTCATACTCTCTACCTCTCTTGTGAATTTGCTTCACCAAGTTAGGGATTGAACTACGTAGGTAAATTAAAAGATCTGGCGGATCGACTAAGGACTCCATCAAATCAAATAAACTAGAATAGTTCTGAAAATCTCTATTGGTCATAAGACCCATAGCATGTAAGTTGGGTGCAAAAATATGCGCATCCTCATAAATAGTTCTATCCTGAATTATTTCTTTACCGCTTTCTTTAATTTGAAGAATTTGGCGGTACCTACTGTTTAAAAAGTATATCTGAAGGTTAAAACTCCAGCGTTCCATCTGATTGTAAAAATCATCTAAATATGGGTTCTCAACAACATCTTCATAATGAGCTTCCCATTTATAATGTTTTGAAAGTAATCTAGTTAGGGTTGTTTTTCCGGCACCGATATTTCCGGCAACTGCTATGTGCATAGAATTAAATTGATTAATGGTTGTGTTCTTATTTCAGAATAAGATTCTGATGGTACAAGATACAAGATAACTACAGGAAGTAAAAACATATTTGTTGTATGGCATAAAAATAATTACCTGAATTCATTTATTAACAGATATCGATTAAACCAAAAGCGAAAAATAATGTCATACTTCTATATTTAATTCTAGAAAATGAAAAGATTTAATTGGTTTATAGCATTTGCAATTGTTTTTACAGGTGTTACCGCGCAAGCACAAGATTTTCAAGGTAAGGCAGTATATCAGAGTAAAACTCAAGTAAATTTCGATTTTGGTAATAGAAATATACCAGAAGACCGAAAGAAAGCTATGATGGAGCGTATAAAAAAGGCTAATGAAAAAACTTTTGTGCTCACTTTTGATAAAACAGCATCTTTTTATAAAGAGGAAGAAAAACTGGAACAACCAGGTGAAAGAGGTGGCGGTCGTGGTCCGCGCTTTGGTGGAATGGCTGGTACAGATGGAGATTTATATAAGAATATAAAAGATCAGCGGTATTTGATAAAGAATGAATTACTGGGTAAAATTTTCTTGATCGATGATGAATTAGAAGCCTTAGCGTGGAAAATGGGTAGCGAATCTAAGAAAATAGGTAATTATACTGCTTTTAAGGCAACAGCTACAAAGACTATCAAAAGACCAAATATGAGCGCTATTTTCAGAAGACCGGGTAGGGGTGAAGAAAATAAAGAGGAGGAGAATAAAGTGGAAGAATTCACAATAAAAGAAGTGGAGATTGTAGCATGGTATACTCCTGAAGTGCCTATTAATCAAGGTCCAGGATTGTATTGGGGATTACCAGGTTTGATACTCGCCGTAAATGATGATATTACAACTATCGTTTGCTCTGAAATTACGATGAACCCTTCAGAGAAAATTGAAATAAAAGCGCCAAGTAAAGGCAAGAAAGTAACGCAGGCAGAATATGATGAAATCTCTCAAGAGAAGATGAAAGAAATGCGTGAGAATTTTAGAAACCGTGGCGGTCGTGGTGGCGGTAGACCAAACTAAAATTAGTTCTTCATAATTCATTTCTTTTTACACTTATCATATGAAAAATAAAGTGCTTTTAGTCTTATTGCTACTAGTGGCAACGATTGGTTCGGCTCAAGAAATATCGTTATCAGGTACTGTTAAAGATAGCTTGGGCGTTGGTGTAGATATGGCGAACGTTATTGCCATAAATACTGCAACACAAGGTTTAGAATCGTACGGAATTACCAATCATGCGGGACTCTTTAAATTGAAATTGAAAACAGGGGAGCAGTATACGGTAAAAGTGAGTTATCTCGGTTTTAAACCAGAATCGTTCACATTTACTGCCGGCGAGCAAGATGCCGTCAAAGATATTGTAATGCAAGAGCAAGCGGCACAATTAGATGAGGTAGATGTAACCTATGAAATGCCGGTTTCTGTAAAAGGAGATACTATAGTTTATGATACCGATGCCTTTGTTTCTGGTACAGAAAAGAAGTTGAAAGACGTTTTAGAAAACCTTCCCGGTATTGAGATAAACGATGATGGTCAAATAGAAGTAGAGGGTAAGACCGTGAGTAAGATCATGGTAGAAGGTAAAGATTTTTTCGATGGCGATACGAAGTTGGCGGTAGAGAATATTCCTGCCAATGCCTTAAGTAAAGTAGAGGTGTTACGTAATTTCAATGAAGTTTCTCAAATGAAAGGATTGACTAATGACGATGACAATGTAGCTTTAAATATAAAGTTAAAAGAGGGGAAAAAGAATTTTTGGTTTGGAGAGCTAACAGCAGGTTATGGTCCTGATGATAGGTATTTGGCGCATCCGAAGTTATTTTATTACAGTCCTAAATACAGTATTAATATCATCACCGATTTAAATAATATAGGTGAAGTACCTTTTACCCGTAACGATTATAGAAACTTTACAGGCGGATTCAGAAACTTGAATTCCAGGGGAGGTAGTTCCATTTCTACAGGTGCCGATGCATTAGGACTTTCTTCGGCACAGAATAATAGGGCAAATGATATTGACACCAAATTTGCAGCGGCTAATTTCAGTTATGCTCCGATGGAAGGGTTGGATTTAAGCGGATTCGGAATTTATTCTTACACCGGTACGCTCATGAAATCTGAAGGAACCACATCATATATTGCCAGTAATGATATCGAAAGCACCACCACCAATACAGACCAAACCGTACATTTAGGTTTGGCAAAATTGAGTGCCAAATACAAACCTAATGAAGATTTTCAGTTAGATTTTGATGCACTTTTGAAACAATCGGATGATAGAGAGGAAGTTAACGTACTTTCCATTTCTTCCATTACCGATCAAATTGATGAGGTGAAAAAGCAGAAACCCTTATCTGTAAATCAGAATTTAAATATCTACTACACCTTAAACGAAAAGAACATATTTGCGGTAGAGGCACAATATTTATACGCTGATGAAGATCCGTTTTATGAAGCAATACGTAACGAATTTGCCTTTGTAGATATTTTCCCTGTAGATGAAAATCAAGATTTATATAATATCAATCAGGCAAAAAGTGTCGTGACCAATAAGGTCGATGCCAAGGTAGATTATTATAGGGTGTTGGGGAGTAAAAGCAATATTAATTTAACCTTAGGTACTACACAGAGTAATCAGAATTTCAATTCAAACATATTTCAGATATTAGATAATGAGTCTGTTTTAAATATGAGCGGCGATGAGTTTGGTAATGAAGTAGCGTTCCACGTATCTGATGTATATGCAGGCTTACATTACAAAGTTATTTCGGGGATATTCACTTTTAACCCTGGTGTTACGCTACATCAGTTCAATGTTAAGAATGAACAATTAGGTACAGTGGTAGAAGATAATTTAACGTCTTTGCTGCCTGACTTATATATTAACGCCCAGCTAAAGAAATCAGAGAATCTTCGTTTTAATTATCGCGTAACCCGTTCGTTTACAGATGTCAGTAATTTTGCGCAAGGTTATGTGCTTAATAATTACAATTCGTTGTATAGTGGTAATCGCGATTTAGAAAGTTCATTGAACCATAATTTGTCTCTAAATTTCTTCAGCTTCAATATGTTCAACTTTACCAATATTTTTGCGAATGTAGCATACACCAAAAGAATAGATGCTTTAAAAAGCGGCGTGAATATTATTGGCATCAATAGAGTAAGTAGTACTATCAATTCTAATTTTGATGATGAATCTTTAACCGCAAGCGGAAAATATGAGCGTACGTTCGGTAAAATAAAAGCATCGATACAAGGTAATTTGGGTTGGTCTACTACAAACAACTTGGTTGACAACGCGCAACGAACATCAAATTCATTAACACAGAATTATAATGCAGCGCTTTCTACCAATTTCAAAGACGCTCCTAATTTAGAATTAGGCTATAGGTATACGGTAAACAATTACGAGAATGGAGATTTACAAACCACATTTTATACGAGCAGACCTTATGCTCGTTTTGATGCCAGTTTTTTAAAGAACTTCATATTCACGGTAGATTATGATTATTACAATTATACCGATGATGCCGATACCATTTCTAATACTTATAGTTTTTTAGAATCTGACCTAACATATCAAAAGAAAGATAGCCGTTGGGAATATGGTATTAAAGGAACAAACCTATTAAACACTACTACATTAAATAGAGATAGTACCAACGAATTATTCTTTAGTACACAAGCTTATTTTGTACAACCTAGGTATGTATTATTGTCTGTGAAGTATGATCTTTAATTCTAGCAGATTTAGAGTAAGAATTATCAAATCTTTTAATTGAGTCAATAAATAACATCATATTAAGAATTGAACAGAACATTTTTTCTATTTTTGCATCTGAATTAAAAAAGTGAGGAGGGATTTGACTGATTGCAACCTCTGTTTTAGCCTTAGGGTATAAAGCGAAAAAAATGCTAAAGCAGTTGATGTTGATATCACTTCGCATCATACTTCTTTTCGGCATTCATTCAAATCCTTTGAAAAAAAAAGATTGTTATGCCATATTTATTTACATCAGAATCTGTTAGTGAAGGACATCCGGACAAAGTTGCGGATCAAATCAGTGACGCATTATTAGATAATTTTCTTGCCTTTGATCCAGAAAGTAAAGTTGCTTGTGAGACATTAGTAACCACTGGTCAAGTTGTATTAGCAGGTGAGGTAAAAAGTGATACCTATTTAGATGTACAAAACATTGCCCGTGAAGTCATTAATAAAATAGGATATACAAAAGGAGAATACCAGTTTAGCGGAGATTCTTGCGGAGTAATATCGTTGATACACGAGCAGTCTCAAGATATTAGCCAAGGTGTTGACCGTGGTTCAAAAGAAGAGCAAGGTGCTGGTGATCAAGGTATGATGTTCGGTTACGCAACTAGCGAGACCGAGAACTACATGCCATTAGCTTTAGATATCTCGCACAAAATTCTGCATACATTGGCAGAAATGCGCCGCGAGAATAAAGAGATTTCTTATTTACGACCAGACGCTAAGGCACAGGTTACTATAGAGTATTCAGATGCCAATGAGCCAATACGTATAGATACTATTGTAGTTTCTACACAGCATGATGCTTTTGATGCAGATGATGAAAAAATGTTAGCGAAAATTAAGTCTGACATTATTTCAATATTAATACCTAGAGTAAAAGCGCAATTGCCTGCAGATACTCAGAAATTATTTGATGATCAGATCAAGTATCATATTAACCCAACAGGTAAATTCGTAATCGGTGGTCCGCATGGCGATACCGGTTTAACAGGTCGTAAGATCATTGTTGATACCTACGGTGGTAAAGGAGCTCACGGTGGTGGTGCTTTCAGTGGTAAAGACCCAAGTAAGGTCGATCGTAGTGCAGCTTATGCAGCACGTCATGCAGCAAAGAATTTAGTAGCTGCAGGTGTAGCAACTGAGATTTTGGTGCAAGTTAGTTATGCGATTGGTGTGGTAGAGCCTACCTCTATTTATGTAGATACCTACGGAACATCAAAAGTAGGATTGAGCGATGGTGATATTGCAAAGAAAGTAGCGCAGTTATTTGATATGAGACCTTTTGCTATTGAAGATCGTTTAAAACTAAGAAACCCAATTTACCTAGAAACCGCTGCATACGGCCACATGGGTAAACAGCCAACAACTGTTACTAAGGTTTTTGAATCGCCATATAACGGTCGTATCGAAAAAGAAGTAGAATTATTCACTTGGGAAAAATTAGATAAAGTAGCAGAGATAAAGTCAGCGTTTAATTTATAACGTCATTGCTAGCGAAGCGAAGTAGCTGTTTATGATGAGATGATATTTCAATATGTCATATTGAGTACAGTCGAAATACATTGCTGTTAGAAAGTATGACTAATGTAGTATAAGTATTGTCTTTCAAATGATTAGAATATAAAAGCCTCGTGTTTCACGGGGCTTTTTTTTGTTTTGAAATTACCTCACAAGCGAATTAACACTCCTTCACAACAACTTAAGATGGTTTGACCACAAAATCTATTTTGTAGGAAAAGGATTACATATATTTGAAGTGTAATAATTAGAGAATCCCAAATCTCGCCACCTACAAAAGATGAAATATATATTACTAGTACAAACGAAAAACGGACAACGTTTAGTTCAGGTTGAAGCCCCAAAAGTCAGCTTGTATTTAACACTGTTAAAGGGTATCGAATCTTTGAAAAACCTATTAAAGTAATAACTTAACCTACGAATGCCATGTCATTAACCCACAGAATTTCTCTAGCTATTTTAGCTTGCGTAATATTACAATCTTGCTCAAAAGAAACCGACCTAATTTCTGAGTATGTTGTTTTAGATGCAGACAAAACCGAATATCGTTCGGTGAAAATTTATTCGGATTTTGAAATTGAAAAATCTGAAAAAACAGTTGCATTAATTCCTTTTTCTGATTAAATTCCAACACACTAAACATTAACTTAATGAAAAAACAATTACTCCAAGAAACTACTGTTCAAGAATATAAAGGAGATTTTTTTTCAGGCATACTTATGCTTGTTAGAAAGTTGTTCATGGTATAATCTTGTTCACAATTGCTTCATAAATGCTGTCGTCTGATAGCATTTATGAAACATTTTCCCCTTCTAAATAGCACCGTTTATTTTTCAAATTATATTGAGTCCGTCTATTAATCTGAATAGCGTAGTTGATAATCTATGATGTAATTTGATAAACTTCAACTTAGTTATTCCATAGGTCAAAATTTTCCTGTGTCTACCTATCTATAAATCTTCAAAAATCGAGTAAACTTTCTTAGCTTTAAGAATTCAAATTCTTAAGACATGCCGAAGATTACCATCAAACACTTTTTTACCTTTATTTTACTAGCTACAGTGCTTGTTTCCTGTAGAAAAACAGCACCTAAAGTAGCAGACGCAGAAGTTTCTGATACCTACGTTGCAGACAATTACACGAAGAAAGAAGTCGATATCACCATGCGTGACGGTATTAAACTGCACACTACGGTGTATTCGCCAAAAGACACTTCAAAAGAATATCCGATTATCATGCAACGAACTCCCTATAGTTCGCAACCATACGGAGAAGGAGAATTCAAAACAAAAATTGCTCCGAATATTCATATGATGCAAGATGGCTACATTGTCGTCTATCAAGATGTTCGTGGTCGTTGGTTAAGCGAAGGTCATTATGAGAACATGCGTGCTTTCAATCCCGATAAAAAATCTGAAAAAGATATCGATGAAAGTTCAGATACGTATGATACGATTGACTGGCTGGTAAATAATGTAGAAAACAATAATGGTAATGTGGGTATATGGGGAATCTCCTATCCTGGTTACTATTCAACATACGCAGTTGTAGATGCACACCCAGCGTTAAAAGCAGCATCGCCACAGGCGAGTATAGCCGATTTCTTTTTTGATGATTTTCACCATAACGGAGCGTATTTACTGAGTTATTTTAGAGCAACGTCATTATTCGGTACTCCGAGACCAGATGGCGATAAACCTATAGATACGGCATGGTATACACTACCAGATTTACCGACCGAAGATCAGTACCAGTTCTTTTTAGATGAAGGTCCGCTGAAAAACCTAGACCGTTTCTTTGAATACGAAACGACCGATACGCCACGTATGGCAAAAGAAGGAGTAACCGATGATTATTTCTGGAACGAGCTAAAGCAGCATCCTAATTACGATGAAATGTGGCAGAGTAAAGGCTTGATTCAGCATTTAAAAAATGTAAAACCAACTGTTGCCACTATGGTTGTTGCAGGTGAGTTTGATGCCGAAGATTTATACGGACCATTAGAGACCTACAAGAATATTGAAAAGTACAATGCCGATAATTACAACACTTTAGTTTTCGGACCATGGGATCACGGCGGATGGGCAAGAAGAAAAGGTCAGAATATTGTGGGTAATTATTACTTCGGTGACGGAATTTCAGAATTCTTTCAAGAGCATATAGAGGCCAAATTCTTTGACCATTTCTTAAAAGGAAATGGAGATAAAAATAGCGGATTACCGGAAGCATACGTTTTTGATACCGGTAGAAAAGATTGGAAGACTTATGATACCTGGCCACCAGCAGGCGTAGTAAAAAAAGATATGTACTTATCTCCTAATCAAGAACTGACCTTTGAGCCAAAAGCAGTTGAAGAGGTGAAGTTTATCAGTGATATTAAAAAACCGGTTCCGTATTCAGAAGATATTAAAACGGTATTTACTCCGAGAAAATACATGACAGACGATCAGCGTTTTGCGGCTCGTCGTGGCGATGTATTGGTATTTGAAACCGAAGTGATGGAGAATGATATGACTTTGGCAGGAGACATTTTAGCGAAGCTAAAAGTAGCAACCACAGGTACAGCCGCAGATTGGATCGTTAAAATCATTGACGTTCACCCAGCAGATGAACCTGCTTACCAAGGCATGCAAGACCATTTGAGAATGAGCAACTATCATTTAATGGTACGTAGCGAAGTCTTAAGAGGTAGATTTAGAAATAGCTTTGCAGAACCAGAACCATTTGTAGCGAACCAAAAAACAGATGTTACTATTAAGTTGCAAGATGTATTCCATACCATTAAAAAAGGGCACAAGCTACAAGTGCAAGTACAAAGCACATGGTTTCCGTTAATAGATTTGAATCCGCAGACTTACGTAGATAATATCTTCGAGGCAGATGAGTCTGACTTTAAAACTCAAACTCATACGGTGTTTACAGATTCTAGTATAGAGTTTTCTGTTTTGGAGTAGGGTGTATTTTAATAGATTCATATTGTATAAAATAAAATTAAGAATTGAATGGAATTACCAAAATATCATGAAACTTTTGTTCCAATATTGGAAATTTTAAGCAATGTCGATTCTTTAAATAGTAGAGAATTAGCTTCAAGAGTTCGGGATAAATATTATAGTGAATTACCTATAGATTTATTAAATAAAAAGACTAGTTCAGGTGCCAATGTGTTATTAGATAGGATATTGTGGGGTAAGTCTTATCTTAAAATGGCAAAGTTTTTATCTTACCCCAAAAGAGGTTTTGTACAAATAACTGATAAAGGTAAAAAGGTTTTTGAACGTGGAAGTTTAAGTTTAAGCGAGCTTCAAAATGATTCGGATTTTATAAATCATCGAGAATCTGTTAATAGTAAAAAAGAAGATGAAGTAGATATTGATTCGGTTAACGTCGAAAATGCAACTCCTCAAGATTTAATAGATTCGGGATTTTCTACAATTGAAACAGAAGTTAAAACTGAGCTATTAGAAAGGTTAAAAGAAATAGACCCTTATTACTTTGAAAAGGTAATTCTTATACTTCTTAAAAAAATGGGCTACGGAGATTTTATTGAAACTTCAAAATCAAGTGATGGTGGAATCGATGGCATAATAAATGAAGATAAGCTAGGGCTTGAGAAAATTTATACACAAGCTAAACGATATAACGAAAGCAAAGTAAGGGAAAAAGATATTAGGAACTTTATAGGAGCCATGAGTGGAGATACTAGTAAAGGAGTTTTTATCACAACTTCTACGTTTGATTCTGGGGCTACTAAAAAAGCAAGGGAAGCTCATCATTCAATTATTTTAATTGATGGTGCCAAATTGGTCGATTTAATGCATCAGTATAATGTAGGTGTTCAAATTAAAACTGTTTATGAAGTTAAAGAGCTTGATAACGATTTTTTTGAAGGTGAATGAGATACTAATTAAAATAGACACTAATATTTTATTTTTTCATTTTTAACACCAATCAATCTCACCAAACAACAACCAAAATGAATAAACTAATCCTAACCATAGCAGCTTTACTTTTCCTGTTACCAATTAGTAGTGAAGCGCAAAAAAGTAAAAAGAAGAAGCCTAATATCATTTTCATCATGTCAGATGATCATGCCTACCAAGCCATTAGCGCGTATGATGATAAATTGTTGAATACACCAAATATTAATCGTTTGGCAAAAGAAGGAATGTTGTTTACAAATGCGAGTGTTACCAACTCCATTTGTGCACCATCACGAGCAACAATATTGACAGGTAAGCATACGCATATCAATGGAAAAGTAGATAATTATTTTCCGTTCGATACTACGCAAGTCACTTTTCCGCAAATATTTCAAGAGAACGGCTATAAGACAGCCATGTTTGGTAAGCTTCATTTTGGTAACAACCCTAAAGGGGTAGATGAGTTTATGATACTTCCGGGTCAGGGGCATTATATCAATCCCGATTTCATTGTTACCAATGGCGATACCATTACCAAGCAAGGGTATGTTACCGATATCATCACAGATGTATCTTTAGATTGGTTAAAAGAAGAGGCTGCAGATGACGAACCATTTATGATGATGTATTTGCACAAAGCACCGCATAGACCATGGTGGCCAAGACCAGATAAATTTAAGGAGTTTACACAGAAAACATTCCCAGAACCAGAAACGCTTTTCGATGATTATAGCAATAGAGGTTCTGCAGCGAAAACTGCAGAAATGAATTTGTTAACCCACATGATGTATAGTCATGACAGCAAAATAAGACCGGAAACTTTAGCTAAAATGGAAGGCAAAGTATTACCTGTGGTAGAAGAATTTCCGAATAGTTTTTATGGTCCATATAACCGTGCTACGGCAGAACAAAAGGCGTTGTATGATCCGGTTTTAGATTCCATCAACGATTTCTTCTATGACAATTGGCCAAAGATGACCGATACTGAGAAAATGAAATGGAAATACCAGCGATATATGCAAGACTACTTGGGTAGTATTTCTTCGGTAGATGATAATGTAGGTCGGCTATTAGACTATTTGGATGAAAGCGGATTGGCAGAAAATACGATAGTTATTTACACCTCTGACCAAGGATTTTATTTAGGAGAGCACGGTTGGTTCGACAAGCGATTTATTTATGATGAATCTTTTAAAACTCCGTTATTGGTGCGTTGGCCAAATGTGGTAAAACCAGGTTCTGTAGAAAATGAAATGGTTCAGAATTTAGATTTTGCACAAACCATGTTAGAAGCGGTAGGCATCACGCCGCCAAGTGATATGCAAGGCGAGAGTCTGATTCCGTTATTGAAAGGAGATAAAGACAAGTGGACAAGAGATGCGGTGTATTATCAGTATTACGAATATCCGTCGGTACATATGGTAAAACGCCATTACGGAATTGTAAATAAAGAATTTAAGCTAGTACATTTCTATTATGATGTTGACGAATGGGAACTATACGATAGATTAAATGATCCGAAGGAAATGAACAATGTGTACCACGATCCAGCGTATGCAGCTACGGTTAAAAAGTTGACAGCAGATTTAGTAGAAATGAGAAAATACTACAAAGATTCTCCTGAGCAAGATCAGAAGTATATAAATAAGTACAAGAGTGCTGGTATGATCGATTAGTTTCTGGTTGTTGGCTGTTGGTTGTTGGTTGTCGGTTGATTGTTGTTGGTTGATGGTTGTTGGTTGATGGTTGTCGGTTGTTGGTTGTTGGAAAAAATGTCAGTTCGAGTGCTTTTGACCTAATTTTTTATTAGGACAAAAGTATATCGAGAACCTCGTAGCTGATGAGGTTTCTCGTTTCCTTGAAACCCGCAGAAAAATAACAACACAACCTCAAATTATATATTTTTCTTAAAATACTAGGTTATTAGAATCTTCTGCCCTTATATTTGCTAACTCAAAGTTCAAACACTTATTGAATAGTTATCAAGAAAGGTGGAGGGATTAGACCCTTTGAAACCTTAGCAACCCTTTGTTCAATACAAAGAAGGTGCTACATTCTACCCTTAGGGGATGGATAACAGTAAACGATTTTTCATCGATATTACTTTCTTATAACTTTTTGATTTTACCTACCCGCATAGTATGCTGGTCAAGGTTTGGCTTTTAATTTTTAATATCCTTAGGATTAACAATTTTTAAAAACAACAAAATCATGAGTAATCACAAATTAGCAACAAACGCATTACACGCAGGTCACGACACAACTACCAATGGTGGTACAAGGGCAGTGCCTATTTACCAAACATCATCGTATGTATTTAACGATACAGACCATGCGGCAAACTTATTTTCACTAGGTGAATTAGGTTTCATTTATACAAGACTGAACAACCCTACCAATCAAATTCTACAAGACAGGTTGGCTGCAGTAGAAGGCGGAGTAGGAGCGGTAGTTTTTGCATCAGGTACGGCTGCAATCTCAACAGGTTTATTGACTTTATTGAAAGCGGGTGATCACATAGTGGCATCTAGCAGTTTATATGGTGGAACTTTTAATTTATTGAATGTTACCCTTCCAAGATTAGGTATTACAACAACCTTCGTAGATGCTTCTGATCCTGAAAATTTCGGAAAAGCAGTACAAGATAATACAAGAGCATTTTTTGTGGAGTCTTTAGGGAATCCGAAGTTAGATGTGTTGGATTTAAAAGCAATCTCAAAAGAATCAAAAGCAGCGGGTGTACCATTTATTGTAGATAATACAGTGGCTACTCCGTCATTATTAAATCCTATTGAACACGGGGCAAACTTGGTAATTCATTCATTAACAAAATATATCGGCGGACAAGGAACTTCATTAGGTGGAGCAATTATAGATGCAGGTACGTTTGATTGGACCAACGGAAAATTCCCGGAGTTCACAGAGCCATCTGCCGGTTACCACGGTTTGGTATATAGCGAAGCATTAGGAGCAGCAGCATTTACCTTCAAATTAATATTAGAAGGCTTACGCGATTTCGGTGGCGCATTGAGTCCGTTCAACGCATTCCAAATTATTCAAGGTTTAGAGACGTTACCAGTTCGAATTAAGCAACACAGTGCAAATGCATTAGAATTAGCTACATGGTTAGAAGGTAGGTCAGAAGTAGAATGGGTAAATTACCCAGGACTTAAAAGTAACAAATACAACGAGTTGGCTAAAGAATACTTACCAAAAGGACAAAGCGGATTGGTTACCTTTGGCGTTAAAGGTGGATTCGATGCTGCAAAAAAAGTTACTGATGCTACTAAGTTATTCTCATTGTTAGCGAATATTGGTGATACCAAATCATTGATTATTCACCCAGCAAGTACAACACACCAACAATTGACGGCAGAACAGCAAGAAAGTGCTGGTGTAGGTCAAGACCTAATACGTTTATCTGTTGGTCTAGAAGATATTGAAGATTTAAAAGCCGATTTAGAACAAGCTTTTGGCAGTCTTTAATTTTGGAGGCTGAGCTTAGCCGAAGCCACAAACACGAAGCAAACGTACACTTCGGCTCCGCTCAACGATCGATATTCATGAATTTTATAAAGAAGGTGGCTGAGCGAAGCCGAAGCCACAAATTGATTTTGAAATAGATGTTACATCAATTACAGATTAAAAAATACAAGACCTTAAATGGTACCTCGCAAGATATTCAATTGTCGTATCAGGTATTTGGGAAAGAGCTGCACACGGCACCAATTATTTTGGTGAACCATGCGTTAACGGGTAACTCTAATGTTACTGGTGAAGACGGTTGGTGGTCTGCACTTATTGGAGAGGGAAAATGCATCGATACCCAGAAGTATACCATTTTGGCATTCAATATTCCCGGTAACGGCCATGATAAGTTCGTGATTGAAAACTATAAAGATTTTGTAGCTGGCGATGTAGCAAGAATGTTCTTGTTAGGCTTACAGCAGTTGAAAGTAGATCGTTTGTTTGCTTTGATTGGTGGGTCTTTAGGTGGCGGTATCGCTTGGGAAATGGCTGCATTGCAACCAGAATTGACAGAGCATTTAATACCTGTAGCATCTGATTGGAAATCGACCGACTGGTTAATTGCCAATTGTCAGATTCAAGAGCAATTTTTGGTAAACTCAAAACAACCAGTGCACGATGCACGTATGCATGCGATGTTATGTTATAGAACTCCCGCTTCCTTCAAAGAGCGCTTTAAAAGAAGTACAAATGAAGAGCTGAAGGTCTTTAATGTAGAAAGTTGGTTAATGCATCATGGCGATAAGCTACAAGAGCGTTTTCAATTATCAGCCTATAAATTGATGAATCAGCTGTTGAAGACTATTGATGTCACTAGAGGTGGAGATGAGAATTTCATCAGACTGCAAAATAGTGACACCAATATTCATATTATAGGTGTCGATTCTGATATGTTCTTTACTGCACAAGAAAACAAAGATACGTTTAAGCAGTTGGCGCAAGCGAAGAGTAACGTAACCTATGGCGAAGTACAATCGTTACATGGGCATGATGCCTTTTTGATTGAGTTCGATCAAATGGAGAAATTGCTAGGTGGTATTTTTAATACCAACGGTAATATCAAGAAAATAAAGATTCTGAAGTTTGGTGGTAAGTCCCTAAGCAATGGAGAAGGACTAGAGCGTGTTTTAGATATCGTTGCCAATAAGGTAAAGAACGATGAGAACATTGCCATTGTTTTATCCGCTAGGGAAAAAGCTACAGATCAGTTAGAAGATATGTTGCAGAAAGCTGCAAAGGGAAAAGACTATAAGTCGGACTTTGTAGCGCTAGAAAAATATCAGAAGCATACATATAAAAATATCAGCTTGTCAGCAGAATTTAAAGGCTTGGCAAAGTTGTATGAAGGAGTTTCTTTATTAGGAGATTACAGTGCTAAAATTAAAGATGAGGTACTTGCTTATGGCGAGTTGATTTCTGCAAAATTGGTTACTAAATTACTGATAGGTAAAGGCATCAATGCAGTACTGGTAGATACACGTAAGGTGATAAAGACCGACAATACATTTGGTGATGCCAAGGTGTTGGAGCCAGAATCAAAAGAACAGGTATTACTGAAGTTTGCTGAAATACCGAAAGATACTGTAGCTGTTGTTACGGGCTTCATTTCATCTACCTTAGATGGAGAGACAACTACTTTAGGTAGAAATGGCAGTAATTATTCTGCAGCTCTATTGGCGAATTTTTTAGATGCTGAAGAATTACAGAACTATACACATGTTGACGGAATATATACTGCGAATCCTGATTATGTGCCAGAAGCTAAAAAGCTAGAAAATCTCTCGTATGAAGAAGCGAATGAGTTGGCTAATTTTGGCGCAACAATTCTGCATGCAAAAACGATTATACCGCTAATTGAAAAGAACATTCCGCTTCGTATTTTGAATACGTATAACGATGATAATGAAGGCACATTGATCAGTGCAAAATCAAGCAAAGAAGGTATTAAGTCGCTTTCTGTAATTGAAGATGTGGCCATGATTAATATTGAAGGTCGCGGCTTGTTAGGTAAAGTGGGTGTAGATGCTAGAATATTCAAGGCATTAGAATCAAGTAATATTAGTGTTAGTATTATTTCTCAAGGTTCTTCGGAAAGGGGAATCGGTCTTGTGGTGAAGAAAGACAAGGCGAAAAGAGCAAAATTGGCTTTAGAGAATGAATTCAGTAATGATTTTGAATCTAAAGATGTGAATATGATTACGGTAATAGATGATGTTTCAATTATATCTATTGTCGGTCAAGATTTAAGTACGTTCCATAATCCGTTTAACGCATTGATTAAAAACCAGATTGTGCCGTTGCTGTTCAATAACACGGTATCAGGTAATAATGTGAGTTTGGTGGTGAAGAAATCTGATTTGCACAAGGCGGTAAATGTCATGCACGGACAGGTGTTTGGTATTAGTAAAAGGATAAATATTCTTGTCTTCGGACATGGGAATGTAGGCGGGACATTGATCGATCAAATTCTGAAATCTGCAAAAACAATTAAGGATCGTAAAAAATTAGATTTGCGTGTATTTGGAATCGCCAATTCTAAAAAGATTTTGTTGAATGAAAAGGGAATCACCAAAAACTGGAAAGCGAATCTAAAGCAAAAAGGAAAGGCGTATAAAGTTGAAGATGTTTTTGATTTTGCAAAACGTCATCATTTAGAGAATCTGATAGTTATTGATAATACGGCAAGTAAAGATTTTGTAGCAAATTACTTTGAATTCGTAGAACGCGGATTTGATATTGTTTCATCCAATAAAATAGCCAATACCTTACGATACGATTTTTATCAGCTATTGCGAGAAGAGTTGGTGAAAAATCAAAAGCAATACTTGTATGAAACCAATGTTGGTGCAGGCTTACCATTGATTGATACCATAAAATTACTCCATTTATCCGGAGAAAATATTACGAGAATAAAAGGAGTGTTCTCAGGGTCGTTGAGTTATATATTCAATACATTTTCGGAAGCAGATGTGCCATTTTCGTCCATTTTAAAAGATGCGATGCAACAAGGTTTTACAGAGCCGGATCCTCGTGAAGATTTATCAGGGAATGATGTCGGTAGAAAGTTGTTGATTTTAGCAAGAGAATTAGATTTGCATAATGAGTTTGCAGATATAAATATTGACAACTTGATTCCAGAGAAATTGCAAGACGGAGAAGTGGCTTTCTTTTTAGAGAATTTAGATGTGTTAGATGCTAAATTCAATGAAATTAAAAAGAATCAGAAGCCAAATCACGTGTTACGTTATGTAGGTGATTTACATGGTAACCTTCAAAAAGAAAAAGGAGTATTAGATGTGAAATTAATATCTGTACCAAAAGAAAGTGCCTTAGGGCAAGTAAAGGGGTCAGATTCCATCATAGAAATATATACAGAGTCTTACGGAGAAAATCCGTTAGTAATTCAAGGTGCAGGAGCAGGTGCAGCAGTAACCGCAAGAGGTGTATTTGGAGATATATTGAGAATTGCGGAGAAAGGGTAGTAAAGAGAAGTTAGAAAATAGAATAAAGAGATTAGATTGAAGTGTTATTAGAAAACTAGATAAGAATCTATTTTCTGTTCTCTCTTTTCTATATTCTATTTGAAAAATAGTTTAGAAGAATAAAATGAACAAAAACAACAATAAATTTGAAACGAACGCTATACGACAGCAACTTAAGCGTACAGAGAACTTAGAGCATTCTGTGCCGTTGTATTTGACATCTAGTTTTGTGTTTGAAGATGCTGAAGATATGCGTGCGTCGTTTGCAGAAGAGAAAGATCGTAATATATATTCACGATACTCGAATCCGAATTCAACTGAATTTATAGATAAGGTATGCCAAATGGAAGGTGCCGAAAGCGGATTTGCATTTGCATCGGGTATGGCGGCAGTCTTTTCTACATTAGCGGCATTATTAGATAGTGGTGATCATGTACTTTCGGCAAGAAGCATATTTGGTTCTACGCATTCGTTGTTTACGAACTTCTTCCCGAAGTGGAATATTGACCATACCTATTTCAAGATAGATGCATTAGAAGAAATAGATAGTTTAATCACTCCGAAAACAAAAATTATCTATGCAGAGACTCCCACGAATCCCGGTGTAGATGTTTTAGATTTAGAGGAGTTGGGTAAGATTGCGAAAAAGAACAATTTGATTTTGGTTATCGATAATTGTTTTGCATCGCCATATTTACAGCAGCCAATTAAGTTTGGTGCAGATTTGGTCATTCATTCAGGTACAAAACTAATGGATGGGCAAGGAAGAGTATTGGCAGGTATTACGGTAGGTAGTGCAGAATTGATGGACAAAGTATATCGATTTTCTCGAATTACAGGTCCCGCTTTATCACCATTCAATGCATGGGTGTTATCTAAAAGTCTAGAGACATTGGCGATACGAGTAGATAGACATTGCGAAAATGCTTTGAAACTGGCGGAGTATTTAGAAGCACATGAAAATATAAATTGGGTAAAATATCCGTTCTTAAAATCGCATCCAAAATATGAGATAGCCATTAAGCAAATGAAAGCGGGTGGTTGTGTAGTAGCTTTTGAGGTAAAAGGAGGATTAGATGCAGGTAGAGAGTTTTTCGATTCAATAAAACTGTTATCACTTTCTGCCAATCTAGGAGATTCTAGAACAATAGTAACGCACCCAGCATCTACAACTCATAGTAAGTTAAGTGTAGAAGAACGCGCTGCAGTAGGTATATCTGACGGTACAGTTCGTATTTCGGTAGGGCTAGAGCATATAGATGATATTATAGCAGATATTACTCAGGCACTAGGGTAATTGAAATATATATGAAACAAAAAATGCCCGGTATGTACCGGGCATTTTAGTATGTATAAATGTTATATTTATTTACTTAAGGTCATGTTGTAAGTAGCGCTAACAGTAGAAGTACCGAAGAACGATTCAACAGTTTCGTTTAACTCGTAACGAAGCGACATTTTAGAATCATTAAGTTCAACAATAGTGTAGCCAATTTCTTCTTCGCCAGAACCAAAGTATAACGTACTGCCATCTAATCTCCATTTTTCAGATGCAAAAAAGTCTTCGCCTTCTTGCTCTTGTGTGTCATTTTCTCCTGCTATAGTAGTACTTAAAACTGTAGTATAAGAGCCTTCGCTAGTTACTACCTGAGGATCTTCAGAAAAAGTGACAATAGTTTGAAAATCTTTACCTACTGCTTTAAAAGTAGCAGGAATTGTGGTTCCTTCAATAGTCGTATCTGATCTACCATCGGTAGCTTCAAGTGCTGTTAGGTTCCATGTGCCTACAACTTCTTCTTCAGTTGCGTTAGATACTGCGCCATCGTCATCATTAGAACAAGATATGAAGACTAAAGTAAAAACTGTGATAATCGATAATAAGAATACTTTTTTCATAATTAATTTAATGGTTGTGACTGTATAACGACGTTTTGTTGGTTCAAGTATTTAACACATATTTTTTATTTGGCTATCTTAGCATCATGCTCTCGAAAAAGACAAAATATGGGTTGAAAGCACTGGCGTACTTAGCGGCACAACCCGATAAGAAACCAGTTCAAATTTCAGAAATTGCTGAGAAAGAGAATATCTCCCAGAAATTCTTGGAGAGTATACTCTTGAGTTTAAGAAAAACAGGATTCTTAGGTTCAAAAAAAGGCAAAGGAGGTGGTTATTATTTAATAAAATCTCCCGAAGAAATATCTATGACAGATGTTATGAGAGTTTTAGAAGGACCAATTGCCATGGTGCCTTGTGTAAGTCTTAATTTCTACGAAACCTGTGATGACTGTCCCGATGAAAACACCTGTTCAGTTCATAAGCTAATGCTGCAAGTGCGTGATAGTGCGTTAGATGTATATCGAAACAATACACTAAAGGATATCATCTCATAAATTCCATCATTTTATCAAATCGTTATTTTGCAATAACTCAATTCATTGCGAAATATTAATTTTTCATGCTCTTTTGTTAATAATCTACTAAATCTATAGGGTAAATGAAATTTATCTAAAATATGGGCGACTACTTTGGAAAATAATACTATTTTTGAAAACTCTATTAAATTAGTAGGGTAATAAAAATTGAGTAAAAGATGATTGCAGATCAACTTATATTAAATAAAAAGGAAAACAAAACTACGTATGAAGATGATAAAACATCTGAAAAGCCAATTCGTAGTATTGCCAAGGCTTTCAGTTGGAGAGTAATAGGTACGGTAGATACGTTAATCATATCTTATATACTTACAGGTGAGTTTTCGGTAGCAGCATCAATAGCCTCTATAGATTTTGTAACAAAAATGATATTGTATTTCTTTCACGAGCGTTTTTGGAATTTAGTAAAGTGGGGTAAATAATAAAGAAAAGGATTATGGCATTGACAGAAGCACAAGTTCAGAAGTTGAACATTCAATTTAAAGGTATACCGCCAGAAGAAATTATTTCTTGGGCAGTAAAGCATGCAGAAACTCCCGTAGTAACAACAAACTTCAGACCATATGAAGTAGCTATTTTACATGCGGTATCAGGTGTGAAAAAAGATATTCCTGTAGTATGGTGCGATACGGGTTACAATACTCCGAAAACGTACAAACATGCAGATGAGATAATCAACAAGTTGAATTTGAACGTAAAATTGTTTGTACCAAAACAAACTACTGCGCATAGAGATGCTGTTATGGGTATTCCGCAAATTGATGATCCAAGACATGCGTTATTTACGGAGCAAGTAAAGTTGGAGCCTTTTAAAAGAGCTATGGCAGAATTTAAGCCAGATGTTTGGTTTACGAACCTAAGAAAAGGGCAGACTGCACACCGCGATAGTTTAGATATTTTAAGTCTAAGCAAAGATGGCGTATTAAAGGTGAGTCCGTTTTACCACTGGAACGATACACAATTAGATGCCTATTTAAGAAAATATAAGCTACCGAACGAGCATAACTATTTTGACCCAACTAAGGTGTTAGAAAATAGAGAATGCGGATTGCATAGTTAATCAGCAGTTTTAGAAAAGAATAAGATAATTTATCTAAGAAAATATAGAATGAGTAATACAAGTACGGAATTGGAAGTAACGCCTTCCCAAGAACTTTTAAAAGATACTGCCCATATAAATGCACTTGAGAATGAGGCAATTTATATCATTAGGGAGGTTGCCGCTCAGTTCGAGAAGCCGGTTCTTTTATTCTCAGGAGGAAAAGATTCCATTACATTGGTTCGTTTGGCGCAAAAAGCATTTTGGCCATCGAAAATTCCTTTCCCATTAATGCACATTGATACAGGTCATAACTTCCCTGAAACTATCGAATTTAGAGATAGATTGGTAGAAGAGTTAGGGTTGGAATTAATTGTGCGTAATGTGCAAGATTCAATCGATCAAGGTAAGGTAAAAGAAGAGTCAGGTAGATACTCAAGTAGAAATAGCCTTCAGACTACAACCTTGTTAGATGCAATCGAAGAATTTAAGTTCGATGCTTGTATCGGTGGTGCACGTAGAGATGAAGAAAAGGCACGTGCTAAAGAACGTATTTTCTCTGTTCGTGATGATTTCGGACAGTGGGATGAGCGTAACCAACGCCCAGAGTTGTTCGATATGTTAAACGGACAAATAGAATTGGGTCAGAATGTACGGGTTTTTCCAATATCTAACTGGACAGAATTAGACGTATGGTCTTATATCAAAGAAGAGCAAATTGAAATTCCGTCAATTTACTTCGCACACAAACGTAAAACTTTCTTAAGAGATGGTATGATATGGTCTGCAGAAGACGGTATCGTATTCAGAGAAGAAGATGAGGTTGTAGAAGAAAGATTGGTTCGTTTTCGTACGGTAGGCGATATGTCATGTACCGCAGCAGTACTTTCAGATGCAGAATCTATTGATAAAGTAGTAGAAGAAATTAGAGATTCATCTATTTCTGAACGAGGTGCACGTATAGATGACAAGCGTTCGGAAGCTGCAATGGAGAAAAGAAAACAACAAGGGTACTTTTAGAAAGCAGTATTCAGTAGCAGTAGGCAGTTTAATAATTACCTGCTAGCAATAACAATAATATTAAAAGTCTAAAGCTATAAGCTAAGGGCTAACAGCATAAAAATGGAAGTACTAAAAATAGCAACGGCAGGTAGTGTAGATGATGGTAAAAGCACCTTGATAGGGAGAATGCTTTACGATACAAAATCTTTGACCAGCGACAAGTTAGAAGCAATAGAAAAAACCAGTAAGCAAAAGGGATACGATTATTTAGATTTCTCTTTGGCAACAGATGGTTTGGTAGCAGAACGTGAGCAGGGTATTACTATAGATGTGGCTCATATTTATTTCTCTACGGCAAAGAAAAGTTACATTATAGCAGATACCCCTGGGCACGTAGAATATACCCGTAACATGGTTACAGGTGCATCTACTTCTCAAGCGGCAATTATATTGATTGATGCACGTAAGGGCGTAATCGAACAAACGAACAGACACTTTTTTATTAATAATTTACTACGCATTAAAGATGTAGTAGTAGCTATTAATAAGATGGATTTGGTAGACTATTCTGAGGAAACTTACAACGCTATTAAAGCTGATTTTGAGGAATTGATGGCGAAAAGAGATTATCAAGATCAGAAGATAACCTTCATTCCGGTAAGTGCATTGAAAGGTGATAACGTAGTCAATAAAACAGACAAGACACCTTGGTATACAGGTCCGACTTTGTTGGAACATTTTGAAGCGTTAGATAGAAAAGATATTTTCAATGCAGGTACGCCACGTTTCCCGGTGCAATATGTTATCCGTCCGAAGACAGATGAGCACCACGATTTCAGAGGTTTCGCTGGTAAAGTATACGGTGGTGAGTTAAGTGTAGGTGATGAGGTTGTAGCACTTCCATCGCAAACGCGCTCAACTATAAAAGAAATTTATTTCCACGATAAAAAATATAAAACAGCATCTAGAAGATCATCGGTTACCATAACGTTAAACGATGAAATTAATTTAAGTCGTGGTGATATGTTAGTGAAGGTTGATGATTTACCAACCGTAGATAAGCAATTTACAGCTACTATTTCTTGGATGGATTCATTGCCGTTAGCTGCTGGAAATAAATATATAGTACAACATGGTGTCAATAAAGTATTGGCAAAAGTAGAACAAGTACATCATAAGATAGCTCCTGATTATTCAGGTATCGATTCAGAAACAGATGCATTGGGTATGAATGATATCGCCCAAGTAAGTTTCCGTTTAAATAAGCCAATTTTCTACGATCAATTTAAAAATCATAGAACAAACGGTTCATTTATATTGATAGACACAAAATCTAATAGTACCGTAGGAGCGGGATTCATTAGTTAAATATAAAAGGTCGATTTTAATATTGACCGTTTTCATTAAGTCTATAAAATCTATAGGCAAAATATAGTAATAATTTATCTCAGTACTTAGTACTGAATACTTAATACCTAACGATGCAGAGTTTTAGAACAGAAATAGAGAATCAAGTAGTTGCGAATGATATTTTAGAATTGGAACGCAAGATTCATGAGTTCCATGGCGGCAAATTAGATGAAGAGAAATTTAGAAGCCTGCGTTTGGCTCGTGGTGTATACGGACAACGTCAAGAAGGGGTTCAAATGATCCGTATCAAATTACCATACGGTAAGGTGACTTCTCAGCAATTGTTGCGTATTTGCGATGTGTCTGATGAATATTCTACAGGTAGATTACACATTACTACGCGTCAAGATATTCAGATTCACTATGTAGATTTAAACAGGACTCCCCAGTTATGGTCAGAATTGGAGAAAGACGATATCACGTTAAGAGAAGCTTGTGGTAACACCGTACGTAATGTAACGGCTAGTGAAACTGCGGGTGTAGATGTAGATGAGCCTTTTGATGTTTCGCCATATGCACATGCATTATTTCAATACTTTTTAAGAAACCCGGTCTCTCAAGAAATGGGACGTAAGTTTAAAGTTTCTTTCTCGGCAAGTGATGCTGATACAGGACTTTCATACATGCACGATTTAGGTTTTATCGCTAAAATAGAAAATGGAGAAATAGGTTTTAAAGTGATGTTAGGTGGCGGATTAGGTTCTCAGCCAAGACATGCCGATGAATTATATAGCTTTTTACCTGCCGATCAAATTATTCCGTTAATGGAAACCGTTATACGCGTTTTTGACCGCTACGGTGAGCGTAAAAGTAGAGCAAAGGCAAGAATGAAGTTCTTGTTGAAAGATTTAGGTCTGGACGGATTCAAAGAATTGTTAGCTGCAGAAAAAACGGCGGTTCCTTTCGATACGTTTCCTATTGATCCAGAAGATTATCCGAAGGTAAAAGTTTCACAATTAGAAGTTCCTAAAGTAGAAATAGCAGATTCGAAAGAATTTGAAAAGTGGAAAGTAACGAACGTTGTTCCTCAGAAACAACCTGGATATGTTGCTTTAGGTATTAAAGTATTGTTAGGCGATTTCTATACCGACAAGGCACGTTTATTAGCCAACTTGGTGCAGAAATATGCAGCAGGTGAGCTTCGTTTATCACTTCGTCAAAACATTTTAATTCCCTTCGTAAAAGAAGAAAGCATAGAGTTTTTCTATACGGAATTAAAGAAATTAGGTTTTGCAGAAGCAGGATATAACAAAGCGTTAGATATAACTGCTTGTCCGGGTACAGATACCTGTAACTTAGGTATTGCCAGCAGTACTGGCATTGCAGAAGAACTAGAAAGAGTTATAAAAACAGAATACCCTGATTATATCAATAACGAAGATGTTGTTATAAAAATCAGTGGTTGTATGAACGCATGTGGTCAACACAACATGGCAAATATTGGTTTCCAAGGAATGTCCGTTCGTACAAAAAATAAATTAGTTGCTCCAGCATTACAAGTATTGTTAGGTGGTAGCACAGATGGTAACGGTCAAGGTCGTTTTGCTGATAAAGTAGTAAAGGTGCCAAGTAAAAGAGGACCTGAAGCATTGCGTTTAATCTTAAATGATTTTGATGCTAACGGTGGCGAATTGTCGTTCCCAGATTACTACGCAGAAAAAGGGCAAATGTATTTCTACGATTTTCTAACGCCACTATCATCTGTAGATGATTTAACGGCGGAAGATTTTATAGACTGGGGAAATACAGAGCGTTATGAAAAAGCAATCGGTGTAGGTGAATGTGCAGGTGTGGTGATTGATTTAATAGCGACACTTCTCTTTGAAAGCGAAGAGAAAATACAAAATGCACAAGATATGTTCGATGCTGAAAAGTGGTCAGCAAGTATCTATCATGCATATTCTTCTATGGTGAATTCAGCGAAAGCGATGTTAACATCAGAGAATACAAAAGTGAATACGCATGTAAGTATCATTAAAGATTTTGATGAGAAGTTTGTTGCCGATGGAAGAATTGCCGTTGCAGGCGGATTCGAAAAACTGGTGCTTCAATTGAATCAGAATGAACCAACAAAAGAATTTGCAGCCTCATATATAAAAGATGCTAAGGTGTTTTTAGAGACAGTAGCAAAATTTAGAGAACAAGAATTAGCAGAAGCATAATATGCATACCAATAATCTATCCAATCAAAAAACAATCAATTCAATAGTTGATACTCCCTTGCAAAATAAGGGGAGGTTAACTGTTGTCGGTGCAGGACCTGGTGATATAGAGCTAATCACTCTGAAAGCAATTAAGGCACTAGAAAACGCCGATGTAGTTTTATATGATGCTTTAGTAAATGAAGAGTTGCTAGACTACGCAAAAAATGCAGAATTGATTTTTGTGGGTAAAAGAAAAGGATGTTATGCCTATCAGCAAGAACAAATAAATGAACTAATTGTTAGCAGGGCAAAATCTGCGGGACATGTAGTACGGTTAAAAGGCGGAGATCCGTTTGTATTCGGTCGTGGTTCAGAAGAAATGGAGTACGCTGCTTCTCACGGATTAGAAGTTGCCATGGTGCCCGGTATTTCATCAAGCTTAAGTGTGCCAGCATATCAAAATATACCAGTTACCAAAAGAGGTTCGTCAGAAAGTTTTTGGGTAATTACAGGAACTACGAAAGAACATAAGCTATCAACAGATGTTGCTTTAGCTGCAAAAAGTAGCGCAACAGTGGTGATATTGATGGGAATGTCAAAACTCCCACAAATAGTAGAACTGTTTAAAGGTGAGGGTAAATCAGAGATGCCCATCGCTATAATTCAAAACGGTACACGAAAGAATGAAAAAGTTGGGATTTCAACGATTGAAACCATAGTAGATGTGGTGGAAAAAGAAAACCTTTCTAATCCTGCAATTATTATTATTGGTGAAGTGGTAAAGCATCGCGAAGCATTAGTAGAAGCTAAAAACCAGTATTCACAAGAGAATGCTAGGTTAAGCGAAGTATAAAAAGTACAAAGTATTAAGTAAAGAGTATAAAGTACATAGTTGAAGTGAAATTAAAAGAAGTTGAAAAGTGATTACTAATTACTTTTTACCAAAAAGAAAATTATGATTAAAACAGATATGCTCATTATAGGAGCGGGACCAACCGGATTATTTACGGTGTTTGAAGCAGGATTATTAAAATTAAAAACACATTTAATAGATGCATTGCCACAACCAGGTGGACAGTGTTCAGAGATATATCCTAAGAAACCTATTTATGATATTCCGGCATTTCCAGAAATTTTGGCGGGTACCTTGGTAGATAATTTAATGGAACAAATTAAACCTTTCGAACCAGGATTTACTTTGGGTGAAAGAGCAGAGACATTAGATAAATTAGAAGATGGTTCATTCGTAGTGACAACAAATAAAGGAACACAGCACAATGCTCCAGTAGTTGTTATAGCTGGCGGATTAGGTTCTTTTGAGCCAAGAAAACCACCTATTGAAAATATTGTAAATTTTGAAGATACTGGTGTTGCTTATATGATTAAGGATCCTGAAGTGTATCGCGACAAAAAAGTAGTGATTTCTGGTGGCGGAGATTCTGCCTTAGACTGGGCTATATTCTTAACCGATGTAGCTTCAGAGGTAACTTTGGTTCATAGAAGAGATGAATTTAGAGGAGCTTTAGATTCTGTCGAAAAAGCAGCTGAGTTAGCTAAGTTGGGTAAAATCAAATTGATAACGAAAGCTGAGGTTAAAGAATTACACGGTAAAGATCAACTTGAGGCTGTTGTAATTAAGCACACAGATAAAGAAAAAGAAGATACCTATTTAGAAGTAGATAATTTTATTCCGTTGTTTGGTTTATCACCTAAATTAGGTCCGATAGGCGATTGGGGCTTAGATATTCATAAGAATGCGATTAAGGTAAACAACGCAAAAGATTATCAAACAAACATACCGGGTGTATATGCTATTGGAGATGTCAATACATACGAAGGTAAATTGAAATTGATATTGTCTGGTTTCCATGAAGCTGCGGTAATGTGTCAGTATGCATACCAACAAATCAATCCGGGTAAACGATATGTAATGAAGTATACTACCGTAGGCGGAGTCGAAGGATTTGATGGTTCTAAGAAAGAAGCTAAGAAAGAAGTAGTACAGAGTATAGCATAAAATACTTAAGTAAAATGGCAGAAACCTCTGATTCTTTAATGATTCAGAGGTTTTTTTATGACAATTTCCTAGAATTTCGTGAACTAAATAAACGATTGAAGTTTTGGATTAGAGCATACTGTGCCGTTACTTTGCAATTAGTTCATAAATATATTGAAACGTTATCAAGAAAGGTGGAGGGACTAGACCCATTGAAACCTTGGCAACCCTTTCCTAATATGGAAAAGAAGGTGCTACATTCTATCTTTATTCTGCTTACTTGTGCAGAATGTGTTATTTTAAATAGCATTACCAAAGACAGATAACTTAAGAAAAGGCATCTAGCCTAACTTTCCTTACTTGATTTCGAATTAGTTTTTTATTGGATGTAGAATCTTTTACAACGTAAAATGAAGGATATAAAAGAAATTTTAAAAGAGCGAATTCTCATATTAGATGGTGCCATGGGTACGATGCTACAGCGCCATAAATTTACTGAGGAAGATTTTAGGGGAGAACGTTTTAAAGATTGGGAACACCCATTACAAGGTAATAATGATTTGTTATCGTTAACACAGCCTGAGGCAATTGCTGAGGTTCACCGTAAATATTTCGCGGCAGGTGCCGATATCGTAGAGACCAATACATTCTCAGGTACGACCATTGCAATGGCAGATTATTATATGGAAGACTTGGTGTACGAGTTGAACTATGAATCTGCACGCATTGCTAAAATGGTTGCAGATGAATTCACAAAGAAGGAACCGAATAAACCACGCTTTGTAGCTGGCAGTATCGGTCCCACGAACAAAACAGCGAGTATGTCACCCGATGTAAATGACCCAGGGTATAGAGCGGTTTCTTTTGATGAGTTACGTATTGCATATAAACAACAGGTAGAAGCCTTATTAGATGGTGGTTCAGATTTACTTTTGGTAGAAACTATTTTTGACACGTTAAATGCAAAAGCGGCATTGTTCGCTATTGAAGAGGTCAAGGAAGAAAGAAATATAGATGTGCCAATCATGGTGAGTGGTACCATTACCGATGCGTCAGGTAGAACGTTATCTGGTCAAACGGCAGAAGCATTTCTAATATCGATATCTCATATTCCGATTTTATCAGTCGGGTTTAATTGTGCTTTAGGTGCGAATCAATTGGTTCCGCATCTAGAGGTACTGTCAACCAAAAGTGAGCATGCGGTTTCGGCACACCCCAATGCAGGACTACCAAATGCATTCGGAGAGTACGATGAGACTCCTGATCAAATGGCAGAACAAATTAAAGAATACGCAGAAAAAGGATTAGTTAATATAGTAGGTGGTTGTTGTGGAACAACCCCTGAGCATATTACGGCGATAGCAGAGGTAGTGGCTAAATATGAACCTAGAAAGGTGACGGTTTCCCAATAGAATAAGAATTATGAGTACGAACAACGAAAGACGCTACTTAAAATTAAGCGGATTAGAACCCCTGATAGTCACTCCCGAAACTAACTTTATCAACGTTGGTGAACGGACAAACGTTGCTGGTTCAAAAAAGTTTCTACGTCTTGTAAAAGAAGAGAAGTTTGAAGAGGCATTAGCTGTTGCTAGAGAGCAGGTAGAGAATGGAGCCCAAGTTATTGATATTAATATGGATGATGGTTTGATCGATGGTAAGGAAGCCATGGTCAAATTTTTGAATCTTGTTATTGCCGAGCCAGATATTTCTCGTGTTCCCATTATGATTGATAGCTCTAAATGGGAAATTATTGAGGCGGGTTTACAAGTAGTTCAGGGTAAGTGTGTGGTAAACTCTATCAGTTTAAAAGAAGGAGAAGAACAGTTTTTACACCATGCCAAATTGATAAAGCGATATGGTGCGGCGGTTATTGTCATGGCGTTCGATGAGGTAGGTCAAGCAGATAATTATGACCGACGTATTGAGATAGCCAAGCGTTCGTATGATGTTTTAGTGAACAAAGTAAATTTTGCGCCAGAAGATATTATTTTCGATTTAAATATTTTCCCTGTTGCTACAGGTATGGATGAGCATAAACTGAATGCCATCGATTTTATTGAAGCAACAAGATGGGTGCGTGAAAACTTGCCACATGCCAGTGTTAGTGGTGGGGTAAGTAATGTTTCTTTCTCTTTTAGGGGTAACAACCCGGTTCGTGAGGCAATGCACTCGGTATTTTTATATCATGCTATAAAAGCAGGTATGAACATGGGTATCGTAAATCCTAGTATGCTTGAGGTTTATGATGATATTCCTAAAGATTTATTAGAACGTGTTGAAGATGTTATTCTGAATAGAAGAGACGATGCAACAGAGCGTTTGCTTGATTTTGCAGAATCTGTAGTTGGGAAAACAAAGGAAAGTAAGGTAGACTTATCATGGAGAGAAGAACCATTACAAAATAGAATAACACGAGCCTTGGTAAAAGGTATAGATCAATATATAATTGAAGATATAGAAGAAGCTAGGCTTGCCGCAAGTAAGCCAATTGAGGTTATTGAAGGTAATTTAATGACCGGTATGAATGTAGTGGGTGATTTATTCGGTAGCGGAAAAATGTTCTTGCCACAGGTGGTAAAATCTGCCCGTGTAATGAAAAAAGCGGTAGCCTATTTATTACCATATATTGAAGAAGAGAAATTGCTTAATCCACAGGAAGGTGATGATAAGGGTGCAGGTAAAATTTTAATGGCAACCGTAAAGGGCGACGTTCATGATATTGGTAAAAATATTGTAAGTGTAGTGCTTGCGTGTAATAATTATGAGATTGTTGATTTAGGGGTTATGGTACCGCCTGAAAAAATAATTGCAGCTGCTATTGAGCATAATGTAGATATAATAGGACTTAGCGGATTGATTACGCCATCTCTAGATGAAATGGTTCATTTAGCAAAAGAAATGGAGCGTAAGAAATTTAAATTTCCACTGTTAATTGGTGGTGCTACAACAAGTAAAGCGCATACAGCTGTAAAGATAGATACTCAGTACAGTGAAGCGGTAGTTCATGTAAACGATGCCTCTAGGGCGGTAACCGTTGTGGGAGATTTACTTAAAGAAGAAACATCACAAGGTTACAAAAAGAGTATTAAAGATGATTATGATGTATTTAGGGAGAAGTTCTTAAATCGTTCATCAAGCAAAACATATAAGCCTATTTCTGCGGCACGTAGAAACAAGTTTAAAATAGATTGGAAAACGTCTGAGATAGTTAAACCGAATACCTTAGGTATTCAAGTAATTGATGATTTAGATTTAAATCTTTTGCTGCCTTTTATAGATTGGACTCCATTTTTTAGAAGTTGGGAATTACATGGTAAATACCCCGCAATATTAACTGATGATGTTGTAGGTGTTCAAGCAACTGAGTTATTTGCAGATGCTCAAGAAATGCTAAATACCATTATTTCTGAGAAGAAATTAAAGGCAAAAGGTATTTTTGGACTCTTTCCTGCAAACTCCGTCAACGATGACGATATTGATGTCACCTTGAACGCAGTCCAAGGGCGAGATAAAGAGCAGTATACTTTTAGAACCTTACGCCAACAATTAGAGCGTAGAGAAGGTGTAGCAGATTATGCTCTGGCAGATTTTATAGCACCGAAAGAATCAGGGAAACAAGATTATATGGGTTGCTTCTGTGTGTCTACAGGTTTTGGTACTGCAGAATTAGCGGCGAAATATGAAGCGGATTTAGACGATTATAATTCCATTATGGTAAAAGCTCTTGCAGATAGGTTGGCAGAAGCTTTTGCAGAATATTTACATAAGGAAGTCCGGCTGAAACACTGGGGCTATGCTTCAAATGAGGAGTTGAGCAATGAAGATTTAATTAAGGAATCTTACAAGGGAATTCGTCCTGCACCAGGGTACCCTGCTTGTCCTGATCATTTAGAGAAATTGACCATTTGGGATGTTTTAAAAGTGAAAGAGACTATTGGTGTTGAACTGACGGATAGTTTGGCTATGTGGCCAGCAGCATCTGTAAGTGGGTATTATTTTGGAAATCCGCAGGCACGTTATTTCGGATTAGGAAAAATAAAAGATGATCAAGTTAAAAATTTTGCCGAACGAAAAGGCATGCCATTAGAGGATGCCGAAAGATGGTTGGCACCGAATATAGTTGACTAGTGCGTTAGGGATTGAAGCGGCATCTTTTTCTATTTAAACTGATGTTCACCAAGATGAATGAATGAAATATAAATAGAAAAAATAGAGCTGAAAGCCCGCTCGAACGCCAAAATAATTAAATTATAACTAATAATGCCTCATTGAGGTCTGCTCACAAAAAGAGTAATAGTATAGCATATGAAAGTAACAGACCATATCATTAATGCAAACGGAAAGACACTTTTTTCATTTGAAATAGTGCCTCCGGTAAAGGGTAAAAATATTCAAGAATTGTATAATAATATTGACCCATTAATGGAATTTAAACCTCCGTTTATTGATGTGACCACATCTCGTGAAGAAACTATTTATATTAAAAAAGAGGGTCTTTTAGATAAGAAGACTACACGTATGAGACCAGGTACGGTGGGTATTTGTGCCTCTATACAGCATAAATATGACGTTGATACGGTACCTCACGTAATTTGTGGTGGTTTTACAAAAGAAGAGACCGAGTACATGTTGGTAGATTGTCATTATTTAGGTATACAAAATGTAATGGCTTTACGTGGTGATGCCCGTAGCGAGCAAAAATATTTTGAACCTACCGATGGCGGACACCCTTTTGCGATTGACTTGGTAAAACAAATTCAAGAATTAAATTGTGGTAAGTATCTGCATGAAACCATAGAAAGCGAACACTGTAGCGATTTTTGTATAGGTGTAGCGGGCTACCCAGAAAAGCACTTAGAATCACCTTCATTACAATCAGATTTGAAACGATTGAAAGAGAAAGTAGATGCAGGTGCCGATTATGTGGTAACACAAATGTTCTTCGATAATAAAAAATATTTTGAGTTTGTAGAAGCTGCAAAAAGTATGGGAATTACCGTACCAATTATTCCGGGTATAAAACCAATTGCAGTTAAAAGACATATGCAATTATTACCACAGGTATTTAGAATTGATATGCCGCAAGATTTAATAGAAGCGGTAGATGGTTGTGCAACAAATAAAGATGTGCGAAAAGTAGGTATAGAATGGGCAATTCAGCAATCTAGAGAGCTGAAAGCTGCTGGTGTGCCTGTATTGCATTACTATTCTATGGGTAAATCCGATAATATTAAGGCGATAGCAGAAGCGTTGTTCTAGTGTTGGATAACTAAATAGTCAGTTTGAGTGTATTTATATCGTAGAGTAACGGAGATGTAAAAATGTATCGAAAACCTTTAGAACATGACAGCTTCTCGATAAAAAATTATTCGTACCTCATAAATTCACTCGAAGTGATATAGTAATTTTTGTAAACACATAATTTGTAAGAAAGAACTTTGTACTTTGTACATGGTACTTCGTACTTAGTACTTATTTTTGCCCCCAATGAATTTTAAGTTTCTATCCATTTTACTGATTTCAGTAAGTTGTTGTTTCGCACAAGAATCTGGTGAGCAAAAAAAGTATACCCTTGATGCTAGTCAGTTTTACGGGTCTATAATTTTACATAATCCAGATATTTCACATTTAATCACATCTCACCCTGCGGGCGTAATTTTGAGTTACAATAGAAAAACCTATGGCTTAAATGCATGGGAAGAGTTATATAATTATCCTGATTTTGGGTATTCTTTCATTTATCAGAATTCTAATAATAACACCCTGGGTGATAATTACGGACTCTACGCGCATTATAATTTTTATCTTTTTAAGCGTAATGTGCAGCTTCGCGTTGGGCAAGGGGTCTCTTATGCTACTAACCCGTATGATAAAGTAACTAATTTTAGAAATAACGCATACGGATCAGACGTATTAAGTTCTACGTATTTAATGTTCAATTATCATAAAGAGAATATTATAAAAGGCTTAGGGTTTAAGGCGGGTGTTTCTGTAATACATTATTCAAATGCCAACTTTAGGGCTCCAAATACCTCGACCAATACCTTGGCTTTCAATGCCGGTGTGGTATACGATTTAGATGGAGGTAAAGAAATAGAATATATACATCGCGAAAAAGAAAAAGTAACAGAGCTTTTGCGTTACAATTTTGCTTTAAGAACAGGTATAAATGAAAGTGATGTTATTGATTCTGGTCAGTACGGGTTTGTTGTACTCTCTGCCTATGCCGATAAAAGGGTAGGAAGAAAAAGTGCGTTGCAATTTGGGGTAGATGCTTATTTCTCTAATTTTTTAAAGGAGTTGATTCGCTATCAAAGTATAGCTTTTCCAGAAAATGGTGTTGATGCAGATGACGATTATAAAAGAGTAGGTGTATTTGCTGGGCATGAGTTGTTCATAAATCGAACGTCGGTAATTTCTCAGTTCGGTTATTATGTTTATTATCCGTTTGATTTTGAAGGGCGTACATACTTACGTGTAGGGCTAAAACGCTATTTTGGAGAAAAGATATATGGGGCAGTTACCTTAAAATCTCACGGAGCAAAGGCAGAAGCAGTAGAATTCGGGATAGGAATAAGATTGTAGAAATATGATGTTAGAAAATAGAAAACAGAAAATAAGCTTTAAGGGAACAGTTATTGGTCAAGGTCTTTTGACCTTATCTTCTATATTCGTTTTATTATTCTCATTGAGCTCTTGTGATTCTGAAAATGCTTCGGATTGTTTTCAAAGTGCTGGTGAGATTACGAGACAAGAAGTTTCGGTTGCCGAGTTCTCTTCAATAACAGTTTTTGAGAATGTAGCTCTAGTTATTAAACAAGGAGATACACAAAAAGTAGAAATTGAAACCGGTGAAAATTTGCGTAATGAAGTAGCTGCAGTTGTGGAAGATGGGCGATTGCTGCTTACAGATACAAATGACTGTAATTATGTACGTGATTATGGTACCACGGTAGTTTATGTGACCACTCCAAATTTAACCAGTATTCGTAGTAGTACCGGTTTTCCTATTCAAAGTGACGGAGTTCTGGCTTTTGAAAGTTTAAGCTTGCTATCAGAAAGTTTTACAGATCCAGAAGCAGAAACTACAGATGGGGAATTTAATTTAGAATTAGAGGTTTCTAGTTTAAGTATGACAAGCAACGGAATATCATATTTTAAGTTAAAGGGCAGAGCAGAAAGCTTCAATATTAGCATTGCAGCAGGTTATTCTAGGGTAGAGGCAGAAGAATTGATAACCCAGCGGGTAAATTTTAACCATAGGGGTTCAAATGATATTTTAGTAAATCCGCAAGAAAGTTTAACCGGAGTTTTAAGAGGTACGGGAGACTTGCAGAGTTATAACCGACCGGCAACAGTGGATGTTGAAGAATTGTATAACGGACGCTTGATCTTTGTGGAATGAACCCTATACTCAAATATCTAAAAAAAGTATTTGCTGCTAAACGTATTTTGGTGGATGATACAGAATTAACAGGATTGGTAAAAGCAGATTACCTACTTCAGCAATTTATAAAACAAGATAAAGTACCCGGAATTGCAATTACCGTATTAAAAGACGGGAAAACCATCTTTCAAAAAGGATATGGTTATGCTAATGTTGAGCGTAAACAGTTTGTACATCCTAAAAAATCTATTTTTAGAATAGCCAGTGTCTCAAAGCCTATTGCAGCAACAGCGTTAGCACATATGGTACAAGATGGGATGATTGATTTAGAGGAGTCTTTCTATACTTATCTTCCAGATTACCCTAAGAAAGAATGGGATTTCACTATTAGACAATTAGCGAGCCATACCGCAGGTATACGAGTTTATAAAGGCAAGGAATATGGATTAAATAAACCTTTGTCCATCAAAGAAGGATTAGAGGTATTCAAGAATGATCCTTTAGTTTATGAACCAGGTACCGAATATTTGTACAATAGTTTTGACTTGACAATGATTTCTGCTGCAATGCAAGAAGCAAGCGGAATTCCGTTTGAAGAATATGTGCAAGAGAAGGTGCTGAATCCGCTAGGGATGAATTCTACTTTTTGTCCCGAATGTCATTATGAGTCAGACTCACAGAGCAGTAGTAAAAATCCTGATGCTCTTGAGGTAAATGATATTTCTACATCCAAAGAACAAAACAACGTTGCTACATTTTACACAAAGAGTATGTCAGGATTTAGAAAGGCAATTCCTGTAGATAATTTTTACAAATTAGCAGGTGGAGGTTATTTGTCTACCTCTGAAGATATCGCAAAATTTGGACAAGCATTTTTAGATAATAAAGTTAAAATCGAAGAAGCAATTTTAAATCAATTTTTAACTGCTCAGCAAGTTGATGGTAATTCTACGTACTACGGTTTAGGTTGGCAAGTAAGCGAAGATGCAAAAGGGAGAAAGTTCTTTGGGCACGTTGGCAATGGAGTAGGAGGGTATGCTAATTTCTTTGTCTACCCTAAAGAGCAACTTGTTTTTTCAATAATGATTAATTGTACCGACCCAAAAATACAAGAAGAGCTAGATGCAATAATTGATTGTTTTTTTAAGGATGGTAACGCTTAATGGTCTAAACATTTTTTAAGTTTTAAAGAAAGGGTATATTAGTCTCGACAACCATTGAGATTATAATAAACAATGAGCTTACCACCAGAAACAACTCCCGTTTTAGATAATAAAAAGAATATAAAATGGCTTCAACGACTTAAAGAAGAAAGTTGGGAAGCAGAATTGCTAGTTTCTGCAATTGCTATTTTTGGTACATTTCAACTTTTCGGGTTGATTGAATGGGTCACCAATAAATACATAGATTTATTACCTATTGAGCAATATTTTTACGGATATATGATTGTTTTTTTAGGCTTGCTGGCTATTAGTATTCTGGTATCGATGTTTGTCATCCACTTTATTTTGCGAGCTTATTGGATTGGTTTGGTAGGCTTGAACTCGGTCTTTCCTGATTATAGTGTTGAAGATAGTGTATACTCTAAAATTTATACAGAAAAGATTTTATCGATACTGCCAAAGCAAGAAAATACTATTCATAAGGTAGATGAATTATGTAGTGTAATTTTTTCTTCGGCATTTACTATACTATTGATTTACTCCTACATGTCTTTGTTTTTAAGTATTTATATGCTGATTTATAATTTGTTATTAGATTATGTCCCGAGTTACATACTGTTAATACCTTTATTTATAATTTCAGGTCTTCTTGTGTTACAAATGATTTTTAGTGTCATTGGAAATTTAAAAAAGTATAAGGCGAATGTATGGGTGCAAACTTGGATGTTTAAATTGGTTAAGTTAACATCAATGGTCACCTATGGTCCTCTATACCGTAATTTACTTCAAGTAACTATGGTGTTTGGGTCCAACTTCAAAAAGAAAAAGTCGTTAGTGTATCTAGTATTATTATTCTTTGCATCAGGTATGCTTTTGTCTTTGATAAAAATTCAAGACACAAATATTCCTCATTTGATTTTTCCAAAAGATCATGATGTTAATCTGATGTACTTAAGCTATTACGGTGACCAAAACCCTGATGAATCGTTTTTGCTGACTCCTCAAATACAATCAGATATTATTGAAGGTGAAACAGTCAAATTATTTATTCCCGTATTTCATCATGAGCGTAATTACCAAAAAGATACATGTGGTGAATTTATTGAAGATGAGAGTTTGAGTAATGAGAAGAACAGACTGAATAGTCGTAAATATTTTCTTGACTGCTATGAAAAATATCATAAGGTTGCGCTCAATGGCGCACCATTAGTTATTGATTTTCTTAAGAAAGATCATGCCGTATCTGAGCAATTTGGTATTGTCGGTTTTATAGATAAAGAATTGTTGCAAAAAGGAGAGAATACTCTAGTGGTAACAAAAACGCTAGGCGATGTAAAAGAGTTTACGTGGACTATTCCCTTTTATTATCAGCCCAATACACAATTAAAATAACTTTTAAACGCTATTAAGATTATCAAATTTAAAGTAATTGTTATGAGGGCAAAATGTTGTTTAATTATACTGTTGATAATGGCTGTAAATGTTTCAGCGCAAGAGATTACTACTTTTACGGGCATATGGGGTATGGAGTATTATCAAGACGATAAGGAAATTACCAAGAAGGAAGTAAAAGATCTATTTTCTAAAAATGATCACATTTATAGCGACTGGAAGAAAGCTGATGCAAAAAAGACTATTGCGACTATTGCTGTGGTCGGAGAAATTGTTGGAGTAGCTTGGGGGTCGGCAGAATTATTTAATAATGACCCTTTTGTAAGCGATCGAGATAAAGGTAGAAAGGCAATTGGTCCTTTGTTAGGTGGTATTGGCTCTGGTATAATTGCAATTATATTTTTAAATGGCTCTTATAAGGCAAGAAAAAAAGCTATACTTGCTTACAACAAGCAATTTGATAAAAAAACGGTTTTTAAACTAAAGCCGGTAGCTAATGAGAATGGACTAGGTATAGCACTTAGATGGTAAGAAGTTTAAAAATTTAACACAAAACCTTCGTTTTTTGAGATAGAAATTGAATTTTTTAAAAAAATAAAACGGAAAACATCCATTTTTAAATATAATTACTACATTAGCCAAAGTTTACAAGCACAATGACAAAACAATATTTCTGGAACGGTTTTTATTTTTACTTCTTTTTTAAGAGAGGTACGGGACTGTTGTAGTATATTTTAAATATAAAATAGAATCTAAGTTCCGATATATATCGGAACTTTTTTTTTGTTCAAAAATTGAAATCACCCTGAACGTAGTAGAAGGGTTTTGCGGTAAGTTGAAATGTGAATTATGAGTTTAAAAATAGCCATACAGGGAATTAAAGGAAGCAATCATCATCAGGTAGCAAAAGATTGTTTTGGTGATGATATCGAGTTGGTGGAATGCCTTTCTTTCGATGCCTTGGTAGACAAGTTATTATCTAATGAAGCGGATCAAGGTGTTATGGCTATAGAGAATAGCATTGCCGGTTCAATAATACCGAATTACGCATTGGTCAATCATAATAACTTGCACATAATAGGTGAGTATTATTTAAATATCCATCATAATTTAATGATGTTGAAGGGACAGAAGATTAAAGATATAACAGAGGTCAGTTCTCACCCTATGGCATTGTTGCAGTGTAAAGAATATTTTAAACAATATCCACATATAAAACTGGTAGAAGATGTTGATACAGCAGAGACGGCTAAACGTATTCAAGAGAAGAAATTAAAGCATGTAGCCGCTATTGCACCTCAAGTCGCGGCAGAATTATATGGGTTGGACATCGTAGCGAACGACATACAGACCATTAAAAATAATGCCACTCGTTTTATCATTGTAAAAACAAAAAATAATGAGTTGCCAGAAGCTGATATTACAAAGGCTTCATTACGGTTCATAACCGACCATAAACGGGGAAGTTTAGCTGCTGTGCTTAATGTCATGAGTGATTGTAGATTGAATTTGACAAAGATTCAGTCATTACCGGTAATAGAAACGCCGTGGAAATATGCCTTTTTTGTTGATGTTACTTTTACTGAATATAAAGACTTTGTGAAAGCAAAAAGTCTATTGGACATCATGGCAGAAGACTTTAAAGTTTTAGGTGAATATAAAAATGTAAGACAATGATACGTACCGCTGAAAGGTTAAATACCATACAGGAATACTACTTCTCAAAAAAGTTGAGAGAGGTGCGTGGCTTAATGGCGCAAGGTAAACCAATCATAAATATGGGTATTGGTAGTCCGGATCTGACTCCGTCTCAAGAAGTATTGAATGCAATACAGAACGCGGTATTAGAAAATGGTGCACATCAATATCAAAGTTACCAAGGGCTACCTCAGTTAAGAGGTGCAATTGCTAATTTTTATAAGAAGAGGTTTAATGTAGACGCCAATCCTGAGTCTGAGATTTTACCATTAATGGGCTCAAAAGAAGGTATAATGCATATTAGCCTTTCTTTTTTGAATGAAGGAGATGAGGTTTTAATTCCTAATCCCGGATACCCAACGTACACTTCTGTTACTAATTTGGTAGGCGCAGTGCCTACTTACTATGACTTGACTGAAGATAATGGCTGGTTTCCAGATTTAGAAGCATTGGCGAAGCAAGATTTGTCTAAGGTAAAGATCATGTGGTTGAGTTACCCGCATATGCCAACAGGTGCTTCGGCAACTAAAGAGCAGTTTGTGAAAATAGTAGACTTTGCGAAGCAGCATGATATTCTATTAGTAAACGACAATCCGTATAGTTTTGTCTTAAATGACGAACCTGCGAGTATATTGAGTATACCGAATGCAAAAGAGGTGTGTTTAGAATTGAATTCATTGAGCAAAACCTTTAATATGGCCGGTTGGCGTGTAGGTTTTGTATTAGGTAGCGAAGAGCATATCAATGCTATTTTAAAGGTGAAGAGTAATATGGACTCTGGTATGTTTTACGGAATTCAGAAAGGAGCCATAGCAGCATTAGAAAGTACCGATGAATGGTTCGAGAACTTGAATGCAGTATATAGTGAGCGTAGAGAGTTGATTTTTGAATTGGCAGACACGCTTGGATGTACTTTTGATAGAAATGCCGTTGGCTTGTTCGTATGGGCAAAATTACCAGAAGGCAGTGTGTCATCAGAAGAATTTATAGATAATGTATTGTATACAAAAGATTTGTTCATAACTCCAGGAACCATATTTGGTAGTAATGGCGAAGGTTATATTCGCTTTTCTCTTTGTATCACAAAAGACAAAATAAAAGAAGCAATTAAAAGATTTGATTAGTTAAAAGAAAAATAACTAAAGCGTAGCTTTAATAATGAATGTATTTGTAATAGGTATCGGTTTAATAGGAGGTTCTTTAGCGAAAGACATAAAGTCGGCAGTCGACAATGTTACCGTTTATGGCATAGAATCTAATGAAGCAAATTTAGCTGAGGCATTGTCTTTGGGTATAATCGATAAGACGGCTACCTATCAAGATTTACAATTAGCAGATATGGTCATTGTAAGTATACCTGTTGATGTTATGGTTACAGAGCTTCCGGTAATATTAGATGCTGTTCATGAAGACTGTGTAGTTTTTGATGTGGGGTCGACCAAATCTTTAATCTGTAAGGTTTTAGAGAATCATCCTAAGAGAAGAAACTTTTTGGCATGCCATCCCATTGCAGGAACAGAATTTTCTGGTCCGTCTGCAGCAATAAATAATTTATTCAAAGACAAAACGAATATTATTTGCGAGGTAGAATTAACAGCATTTAAGCTTCAAGAAAGAGCTTTGAAAGTTTTTCAGGCAGTTGGTATGCGAATCAGGTATATGAATCCTATTGCTCATGATAAGCACATTGCTTACGTTTCTCATTTATCGCACATAAGTTCATTTATGTTAGGTAAAACAGTGATTGAAAAAGAGAAGAACGAGCGCGATATTTTTGATATGGCGGGTAGTGGATTTGAAAGTACGGTACGTTTAGCAAAGAGTTCGCCAGCCATGTGGACTCCAATTTTTAAACAGAATAAAGAGAATGTAGTTGAGACATTAGAAGAGTACATTCAAAATCTTACGGCATTTAAAGAAATGTTGCAGAAAGATGATTACGAGGGCATTTATAATGAAATGAATAATACGAATAAGATTAAAGGAATATTAAAAAGAAATACCGTTAAACAAGAAATAGAATAAGTAAAAATGGAAAATTCAAAACAAATGAGAACATGGTTGGATGATTTACACCTAGACCATCCACTAGTAATAGCAGGGCCATGTAGTGCGGAAACAGAGGAACAAGTGTTAGGTATAGCACATTCTTTAAAAGATACCGATGTAAATTATTACAGAGCAGGTATTTGGAAACCTCGTACTCGCCCAGGAAATTTTGAAGGTGTAGGCGCTTTGGGTCTTAAATGGCTTCAAAAGGTAAAGGCTGAAACAGGTATGAAAACTGCGACAGAGGTTGCAAACCGTGCGCATGTTGAGTTAGCATTAGAGCATGATATTGATTTGTTATGGATCGGTGCAAGATCAACTGTTAGTCCGTTTATCATGCAAGAATTAGCAGATGCCTTAAAAGGTACTGATAAGATCGTATTGGTGAAGAATCCAGTGAATCCAGATTTAGCTTTATGGTTAGGTGGTATCGAAAGATTGCATACTGCAGGTATAAAGAAATTAGGCGCAATACACAGAGGGTTCTCAACGTATGAGAAAACAAAGTATAGAAATATACCAGAGTGGCAAATGGCGATTGATTTCAAAAACAAATTTCCAGATTTACCATTAATCAACGATCCATCGCATATTACTGGTAAGCGTGATATGATTTTTGATGTATCTCAAACAGCTTTAGATTTGAATTTTGACGGATTGATGATTGAAACTCACCATGATCCAGATAACGCATGGAGTGATGCTGCACAGCAGGTTACACCAGAGAAATTGATTCAAATCATGAGAGATCTTAAAATTAGAAAAGAGAGTGATCCAGAAGCTGAATACAATTCTGAATTAAGTAACCTAAGAGCTCAGATTGATGTTATTGACAATCAAATAATAGAGACATTAGGTAAAAGAATGAAAGTATCTGATGGTATTGGAGCACTTAAAAAGCAAAAAAACGTTGCGGTTCTTCAGTCTAATAGATGGAATCAAATTCTAGGTGCTATGATTTTAGAAGGGGAAAGCAAAGGACTAAGTGAAGAGTTTGTTCTTCGTATGTTCAAAGCTATTCACCAAGAGTCTATTAATCACCAAGAGAAGATAGTAAACGCTTAAGATTCGCTTAACATTATAAAAACAAAACATCCGTATTATGCGGATGTTTTTTTATGTCAAATTTTTAAACAGTAAGAAAAGTATTACGTTTTTACAATATCCTTAATTGTGTGTCGTTAGGCATGTGTAGAACCAATTTAACCAAACCTAGAGTATGAAGAAAGTAGTATTATTTGCCATTATGTTCGTTGCTTCACTATCAGTAAAAGCGCAATCTTATATTGGCTATTTAACCGATAATTATAGTGGGGTAAACGGGGTAATTTCTAACCCAGCGAATATTGCTGATTCCCGTTTTAAAACAGATATCAATTTAGTTGGTATAAGTGGTTTTCTTGCCAATGACTATGTTGGTGTAGGGTATTCAGATTTAATATCTAGTGATTTTGAGTATGATGATGACGCTATATTATCGCTTTCAGACAATAACAATTTTTCGGGCAATGTAGATGTATTAGGTCCGTCATTTATGTTCAACGTAGGTAGAACATCATCGATAGCGGTATTTACCAGAGCACGAAGTTTTGTTACCGGTAATGAATTTAATGGCGAAAGTATTGATGATCTAGATGATAGTATTGATGAAAGTCAAGATTTTATAGTAAATGAAGGAGATTTCTTTGCGGCTGGTCACGGCTGGGCAGAAGTAGGTATTACTTACGCTCAAGAATTAATGAATAAAGATGAGCACTTTTTAAAAGGTGGTCTTTCGTTAAAATATTTAAAAGGATTTGGTAATGCGTATGTTACCGGTAGAAATGTAACTATTGATTATGATGCAGATGGTGCAACATTGCCAAATAGCTCTACTATTGGAACATTAGAATCTACTGGCGACTTAATTTATGGTCGTGCAGATGATTATGATAATGACAACTATGACTATGAGGTGCCAGATGCAAACGGATTCGGGTTTGATTTAGGTTTCGTTTATGAGTGGAGACCAGACTATAAAGATTATGAGGTAACTGGTGCTGACGGTGAGAAAACAGTAATGAAAGATAAGAATAAGTACAAGCTTAAATTTGGCTTGTCACTGACAGATATTGGGTCGGTAAATTACAAAGGTAGTTTGGTAGATACGTACAATATTAATAATACCATTACCCAAGATGATTATGATAATATTGAAGATTCTGATGATTTGCAAAATCTATATACGTTTACTCAAGCTTCTGAAGATTTAAAAGCTGGTTTGCCAACTGCACTACATTTTAATGCAGATTGGAATATCAAGAATCATTTTTATTTAAACTTCAATACCGATTTATCTATGCGTTCTGCAGGCGAGAATAACCTTAGAACTGCAAATGTATTTTCTTTGACCCCTCGTTTTGAAAGCAAGTGGTTTAGCTTCTATTTACCGGTAAGTAGCTATCAGTATAGCGGTCTACAAGTAGGTGCAGGTTTACGAGCGGGTCCACTTTATATAGGTTCAGGTTCATTGATTTCTACATTTACAAAAAATGAAATTCAAGGTGCAGATGTATATGCAGGTTTAAAAGTGCCGGTATATTACGGTCAGCCTAAAGATTCTGATGGTGATGGAATACCAAATAAAGAAGATGGTTGTCCTAAAAAAGCAGGTCCAATAGAAAACAACGGTTGCCCTTGGGGAGATACTGATGGAGATACTGTTTTAGATAATGAAGATCAATGTCCAGATAAAGCAGGACCAGCAGAAAACAACGGATGTCCATGGATGGATACCGACGGAGATACTTTAATGGATAATGAAGATCAATGTCCAGACGAAGCCGGGCCGGTAGAAAACAGCGGTTGCCCTTGGGCAGATTCAGATGGCGATTCAGTTATAGATAAAGATGATGAATGCCCCAATGAAATGGGAACTGTGGCAAATAAGGGTTGTCCTGAGCCAGTAGTTACCGCTGAGGTTCAAAAGTCATTGAACGAGTATGCCAAAACAATTTTATTTACGACAGGTAAATCGACTCTAAAAGATGAATCTACACCTGTTTTAGTTGATATTATTAGTATTTTAAACGAATACCCAAATGCTAATTTCACCATAGAAGGTCATACTGATAGTGTAGGTTCTGAAGCTACGAATCAAAAATTATCAGAGAAAAGAGCGAAAGCTGTTTTACAATTTTTAATAGACGGAGGTATTTCTGCAGCTAGATTAACATCTGTAGGTTATGGAGAAAGCAAGCCTATTGCTACGAACATGTATAAAGACGGAAGACAGAAAAACAGACGCGTTGAGATTAACTTAGCGCAATAGTTTTACAAATATAAATTAGAAAGCCTGGTAAATATCGGGCTTTTTTTATGCTATTTTTTATCTTTTAAATATGTATCGGGTAATGAAAATACCTTGTCCGTCAGTGTTTCCGGCATCTGCTTCAACACCACTGGTGACAAAAACAAGTTCCCATCCATTCGCAGCCATATCACTTAGTTTAGAGGAGATAAGTGCATCATTGGCAGCAATATTCTGAAAACGAATTCCAGCAATATTATAAAAGTTCAATAATTTGGTTTCTTCAAAATCCTTAACTCTAATATCGCCACGTTTAGATTTGTTTCGGGTATTATCTTCCTCGGTTTGCTCAGATGTAAATTCCTTAAAATCTCTATCAGCATTTGCATCTATAATTCGAGATCGACCTAGTCCACTAGGTACAATAGATTCTACACTCGTAATAACTTTATATTCTTGTGCGGTCAATGTTGTTAAACCTATGCTAGATAAAAAGCAGAATAAAATAATATTTTTCATGATAATGGTTTTTTAAAATGATTGAATTTTGTGTAGTGAAAGTAGCAGGTAAAGCATAAGTAGCAAAGAAATACCCTTTATGTCATTGTAAAATGATACTTAACCATTACAAAAATCTAGTAGAAAACCAGTAGCCAAAAAAAAAGACCCGACGCTAAAAGCATCGGGTCTAATTAAATTATATGTTTTTGTTTTCTATTGAACAGAAAAATCAAATACAGATTGGTTCTCTCTACCTTGAGGTACTTGACCTTGATAAATAAAGCAATATTCACCTGGCTCTAAAGAATCTGGAGTTACTTTAAATTTGTGACCTTCAATTTCCTCAATAGCAAAGTTAAGCGCGTATTTAGGGTCTATACCACTACTGCTAGTAATCCAGCTACTTTTTCCTGTAATAACCTCTCTAAGATTCTTTTTCTCTTTTACGGTAAGTTTTACCAAAACAAACTCGTTAGGGTTGCTTGCCATTCTAAACCACCAGTTAAAGATACCTGTATCGCCACCTTGGTTGTTTTGCATGTTATCAACTTGAGTTACACTAGGGTCAAAGATGAAAGTGAATTCAGGCTGACTTTGACGAATAACGTTGTTAGATTGTGTTTTTGGTAATTGTGCTTTTTTCTTCGCGTTGATTAAACCAGAAACTAATTTCTGTGCAACTTGGTTAGAATTAGAACCAGAGAATACACTTGGTTGTACTAATTTATCTTCACCATTAGCATCGGTATAATAAATACCAGTTTTAGACATGGTGTTTTGTTTAGACTTGTCCATGATTAAAGACAATACTTCAGAAGAAACACCGGCATTTTTCATTTGCCCAAGCGCTGTAATAGAGGCATCAAACTTAACATCAGAAGTATTTATTTTATCGATGATCATGTAGTCGTCAAAACCAAGTTCAACCATTTGTACTACAGATTCGTTAGTGATAGTTTCTTGGGCAGCCCCAAAAGTAAATACTGATAATGTTAGCATCAGCAATGATTTTTTAATGAATTTCATTTTCTTGTATTTGGTTATTATTTAATGTTATAGTTCTAATTTCAAATTTATGTTAATTTTTATATTTAAAGCAGTTACTTTGTATAAAAGGAAGGTATTTTGGATAAATGGTAGGAATTGTTTATAAATCTACGGGAAGTTGGTACACTGTCAAGGCAGAAAATGGTGATTTCTATGAATGTAGAATAAAAGGGAAGTTTAGAATAAAGGGAATAAAAAGTACGAATCCCGTTGCTGTTGGCGATAGCGTTCACTTTGAAGTGGAGACAATTGGCGATGATACCATTGGTATTATCAATGAAATTGAAACACGCAAGAACTATATTATTCGTAAGTCTGTAAACTTATCAAAACAGACACATATCATAGCTGCAAATTTAGATCAGGTATTTTTATTGGTTACATTGAATAATCCGCCTACGTACCCAGTTTTTATAGATCGCTTTTTGATAACGGCAGAAGCATACGAAATACCTGCGGTTTTACTTTTTAATAAGGTGGATACTTACTCCCCTGAAGAGCTAGATGAAATTAAATTCTTGGCTGCATTATATCGTAATATCGGTTATACCTGTTTAGGGATTTCGGCAGCCACAGGTAAAAATGTAGATAAGGTCAAAGAAATGATGGTAGGTAAGACCTCTATGTTTTCTGGTCATTCTGGGGTAGGTAAATCGACACTAATAAATGCCATAGAGCCTAATTTAGATATTAAAACAAAACAAATTTCTCAGCAGCATGCACAAGGTCAGCATACCACTACGTTTGCAGAAATGTTCGATTTAAGTTTTAATGCTAGAATAATAGATACACCCGGCATAAAAGGATTTGGAATTGTAGATATGGAAAAGGAGGAAATAGGGAACTATTTTCCAGAGTTCTTTAAGCTGAAACAACATTGTAAATTTAATAACTGTATTCATGTAGACGAACCAAAATGTGCTGTAAAAGATGCATTAGAAACTGGCGATATTGCATGGAGTAGGTATAATAGTTATTTGCAGATGATAAAAGGCGAAGATGAGCATTATAGGGTAGATATACATGACGAGAAAAAATGAGAGCAGTAATACAGCGCGTTTCCAAAGCTAGTGTAACGGTTGATGGAAAACAGATTAGCGCCATCGAACAAGGTGTTTTAATACTCATCGGCATTGAAAATGAAGATACACAAGACGATATCGATTGGCTTACGAATAAAATAGTCAACCTTCGTATTTTTAATGATGACAACGGAGTAATGAATATGTCACTTTTAGCTACAAAAGGCGATGCAATTGTGGTTAGTCAATTTACGCTACACGCTAGTACTAAAAAAGGCAATCGCCCATCATACATAAAAGCAGCAAGACCAGAAGTAGCTATTCCACTATACGAAGCTTTTATTGCTACCATAGAATCTAAAATGGATAAGAAAGTAGGTACAGGCATATTTGGGGCAGATATGAAGGTAGAATTGTTGAATGATGGACCGGTTACCATATTAATTGATACTAAAAATAAAGATTAATGAATATCGAAAACGCACAACTAGAAGTAGATAACTGGATCAAGGAACATGGCGTTCGTTACTTTAATGAGCTGACCAATATGGCGCAGTTGACAGAAGAAGTAGGCGAGGTCGCTAGAATTATTGCTAGACGCTATGGCGAGCAAAGCGAAAAAGAATCTGATAAGAACAAAGATTTGGGCGAAGAATTGGCAGATGTAATGTTTGTGGTATTGTGTTTGGCGAATCAGACAGGTATCGATTTACAACAAGCTTTTGATAAAAAGTTAGATTTAAAAACAAAGCGTGATCATGACCGTCATCACAACAATAAAAAGTTGAAATAGGCGTATATTTGGCGTTCTATTTTTAAAACCATACGCTTTGAAACTTCACTTAACCGGTCCGTCAAATCATCAATTAAAAGATACTATAACTATTACAGGTTCTAAAAGTGAATCTAACCGTAGTTTATTATTGGCGGCACTATACCCAAATATTAAAATTGAAAATATTTCAAATTCTGATGATGCCCAGGTAATGGCAAAAGGATTGGAAATTTCAGAGGGTACTGTAGATATTCATCATGCTGGTACGGCAATGCGTTTCTTAACAGGGTATTTCTCTTCTCAAGAAGGTAAAGATGTAATTCTTACCGGATCTAAAAGAATGACCGAAAGGCCTATTAAAATTCTTGTGGAAGCTTTAAGAACATTAGGAGCAGAAATCACTTATGTACAAGATGAAGGGTTTCCCCCTATAAAAATTAAAGGCCAACGAATTGTAAAAGATAAAGTAAGTCTGCCTGCAAATGTGAGCAGTCAGTACATTTCTTCTTTATTATTAATTGCACCAAGTTTAGAAAACGGACTAGAATTAGAACTGGTCGGTAAAATTACTTCGGTACCTTATATTAAAATGACTTTGGCATTGCTTGAAGAAATAGGTGTGGAAACCTCTTTTGAAGGTAATATGATTAAAGTTTCACCGAAAGCAAAAGTAGTACCTACAACTTTGGTGGTAGAATCTGACTGGAGTTCGGCATCTTACTTCTATGGTATTTGTGCACTTGCAGCTCCAGGTACTGAAATTACCTTATCTGCCTATAAAAAGAAAAGTTTACAAGGTGATAGCGTGCTTGCAGATATTTATACTGCATTCGGTGTAGAAACTACCTTTGGTGAGAATAAAGTCACCTTAAAAAAGACCGATAAAAAAGTATTGGCAGCAAATGAATTCGATTTAGCCAATGCTCCGGATATTGCACAAACTATTGCGGTTACCTGTTTCGGATTAGGAGTTGGTTGTCATTTAACCGGTCTGCACACTCTAAAAATTAAAGAAACCGATCGATTGGAAGCATTACATACAGAGCTTTCAAAATTGGGAGCGAATATTTCGGTAACAGATAAAACACTTACTATAGTGCCAACGTCTGAAATTAACGCAGATGTAGCTATAGATACCTATAACGATCATAGAATGGCAATGGCTTTCGCTCCATTAGCAATGAAAACTACTCTTTTTGTGAATGATGCAGAGGTGGTTTCTAAGTCTTATCCTGATTTTTGGAACGACCTAAAACAGCTAGATTTCAGTATAAAAGAATTATAATTAACGTTTTACTTGACAAGGCCTATCTGCAGATTGTATATTTGCAGCCGCAATTTGCTACAATAAATATAACAGCTACATGAAATTATCAAATTTTAGTTTTGAGCTTCCAGACGAATTATTGGCGGAGCATCCATCTGAAAATAGAGATGAGTCTAAATTAATGGTTATCCACAGAGAGACCGGAAAAATTGAGCACAAGATGTTCAAAGACATGATCGACTATTTTGATGAAGGTGATGTTATGGTTTTGAATAACACTAAAGTTTTTCCTGCTCGTTTATACGGTAATAAGGAAAAAACAGGTGCGCGTATTGAGGTTTTTCTTTTGCGTGAGTTGAACGAAGAGCAACGTCTATGGGATGTTCTTGTAGATCCGGCACGTAAAATACGTATTGGTAACAAGCTATATTTTGGTGATGATGAAACGTTGGTAGCTGAGGTTATTGATAATACTACATCTAGAGGTAGAACATTACGTTTTTTATATGATGGTGCTTATGTAGATTTCAGAAGAAAACTAAGAGAGCTAGGTGAAACGCCGTTACCTAAGTATATTAAAAGAGATGTTGAGCCAGAAGATGAAGGTCGTTACCAAACTATTTATGCAAAGCATGAAGGTGCAGTTGCTGCTCCTACAGCTGGTCTTCACTTCTCTAAACACTTATTAAAGCGTTTAGAAATTAAAGGTGTTGATTTTGCTGAATTAACTTTACATGTTGGTTTAGGTACCTTTAACCCAGTAGAAGTTGAAGATCTTTCTAAGCATAAAATGGATAGCGAAGAGCTATTTATTGATGAGAAAGCTACAGATATTGTTAATAATGCTAAGAGAGAAAAGCGTCGTATTTGTGCTGTAGGTACAACTGCAATGAGAGGTTTAGAAAGTGCGGTTTCATCGAAGCATACTTTGAATACTTATGAAGGTTGGACAAATAAGTTCATTTTTCCTCCATATGATTTTAGCATCGCAAATGCTATGATTACCAATTTCCACTTACCAAAATCAACCTTATTGATGATGGTATCTGCATTTATGGGTCATGATTTAATGAACAAAGCGTATAAAGAAGCGATACTGGAAAACTATAAGTTCTATTCTTATGGTGATGCCATGTTGATTATATAAGTTCAAAATACATCCTTTCTAAAAAGGACAAAATAATAAAATCCCGCTTTATCACATATTGAGAAAGCGGGATTTTTATCACTAGTAATACCTACCTTTAAAAAGATGGAAGAAATAAAGAAAAAAGATATTCGGGCACTAACGCGAGAGCAGCTTAGAGAATTCTTTGTTTCTAACGGTGACAAAGCTTTTCGTGGTAACCAGGTGTATGAATGGTTATGGCAGAAAGCGGCGTATTCTTTTGATGTGATGACAAATCTATCAAAAGAAACTAGAGAAATGCTAGAAGCTAATTTTGTAATCAACCATATTAAGGTAGATCTTATGCAGCGTAGTAGTGACGGTACAATTAAGAATGCCGTTCGCTTGCATGACGATTTAATTGTCGAATCGGTTTTGATTCCAACTAAATCAAGAACAACTGCCTGTGTATCTAGTCAGGTGGGTTGTAGTTTAGACTGCAGGTTCTGTGCAACGTCTCGATTGAAGCGTATGCGAAATCTGAATCCTGATGAGATATACGATCAAGTAGTTGCTATAGACAATGAAAGTCGCTTGTATTTCGAAAGACCATTGAGCAATATTGTTTTTATGGGAATGGGAGAGCCGTTAATGAACTATAACAATGTATTAAAGGCAATTGATAAGATTACCTCTCCTGACGGATTGGGGATGTCTCCAAAGCGAATTACAGTTTCCACTTCCGGAGTGCCTAAGTTAATTCGTAAAATGGCAGATGATGAGGTGAAATTCAAATTGGCAGTTTCTTTACATTCTGCTGTTGATGAAATCAGAACTTCAATTATGCCGTTTAATGCCAAGTTTACCTTGAGCGATTTAAGAGAATCGCTAGTGTATTGGTACGAGAAAACAAGAAGTAGAATTACTTACGAATATGTAGTTTGGGACGGAATTAATGATACTCAAAAAGATGTAGATGCCTTAGTAGATTTCTGTCGTTTCGCACCATCTAAAGTAAATCTAATAGAATATAACCCTATTGATGATGGCGAGTTCAAACAAGCCTCTAACGCAGCCATAGATCGCTACGTTAATACATTAGAGAAGAATAATATAGTAGTAACCGTTCGTCGTTCTAGAGGAAAGGATATCGATGCCGCATGTGGACAGTTGGCGAATAAAAGTTAGAAGTATAAGGTATAATGTACGAGGTACGAAGTGGAAAGTACAAAGTATTAAGTTAGAAGAGAGAAAATAGAGTATAGAAAATAGACTTGTTACGAGAGTTGCATATAGCAAAGCTAAACTTAAACAATACAAAGTGTTAAGTAATATGGATTACAATAGCAATTACTTAACGTAATATATTAATACTAAATAACGCGAAGCGTTAAAGCCAAAAGCCAAAAGCCAAAAGCCAAAAGCCAAAAGCCAAAAGCCAAAAGCCAAAAGCCAAAAGCCAAAAGCCAAAAGCCAAAAGCCAAAAGCCAAAAGCCAAAAGCATTTTTGAACTTGAACTTATTTCTTTCCAACAACCAACAACCAACAACCAACAACCAACAACCAATCCCTTTAAACCATTATCTCTTCTCGGAGTACTGTTAACTGCTTGCTTTTGACTAATTTTGCCGTTCTAATACAGAGCAACTGAAAATAGTAGCACAAATAAAGGAACCTGTCTATCAGGAAATGGAGCTGTTTGAATCTAAGTTTAGAGATTCAATGACCTCTAAGGTTGCGCTACTCAATAGAATCACCCATTACATCGTAAATCGCAAGGGGAAGCAAATGCGTCCTATGTTCGTTTTTCTAACAGCAAAACTGTTGAATGACGGAGAGGTGAATGAGCGTACCTACCGTGGTGCTTCGGTTATAGAATTGATACATACGGCAACATTGGTTCATGATGATGTGGTCGATGAAAGCAATAAACGCAGAGGATTCTTCTCAATAAATGCCCTTTGGAAAAATAAGATTGCCGTTTTGGTTGGCGATTATTTACTGTCTAAAGGCCTTTTATTATCCATAGATAACGAAGATTTCGATTTGCTCAAAATTATCTCTGTCGCCGTTCGCGAAATGAGCGAGGGCGAATTATTACAGATAGAGAAAGCAAGGCGTCTAGATATCACTGAGGATGTCTATTACGATATTATCAGGCAAAAAACGGCAACGTTAATTGCAGCATGCTGTTCTCTCGGTGCTTGTTCAGTAAAGCCCGAAAGCGAAGATGTAGAAACTTTCAGGAAATTCGGAGAACTTTGCGGTATGGCATTTCAGATCAAAGATGACCTTTTTGACTATGGAACTAAACAAATAGGAAAGCCAACCGGTATTGATATTAAAGAGCAAAAAATGACTTTGCCATTAATATATGCGCTAAACCACTGTACCAAAAAAGAGAAAAGCTGGACTATCAATTCCATTAAAAACCACAATAAGGATAAAAAACGCGTCAAAGAAGTTATCGCTTTTGTAAAAGAAAAAGGCGGATTGGATTATGCGGTAACTAAAATGTTACAGTATAGAGATGAAGCGTTAGAACTGCTAAGTACGTATCCTGATTCTGAGTATAAAAGTGCTTTAGAGTTGATGGTGAATTACGTAGTTGATCGTAAAAAGTAAATCCGTCAAAAAAATATCCTTCCTTTTGTTGTTTTTAAATAACTGTATTTCAGTGTTTTAAAATTTAATTTTATTTTTTGTTTATCTTCAGGCAACTATATGCTCTTCTTCTGCGTCTATGCTAATAGAAGACCAAACCAATATTTTGAAAATTATACCTTTTTATAAAAACGAGAAGCAGCTCATTAAAAAAGCAACATCGGGTAATCGCGATGCGCAAGAGCGTTTGTATAAAAAACATGCTCCAAAAATGTTAAGTGTCTGCCGTCAGTATATAAAAGATATTCATTTTGCGGAGGATGTAATGGTACAAGGTTTTCTGAAAATGTTCAATAAGCTAGATACGTTCAAGTTCGAAGGTAGTTTTGAAGGATGGTTGCGGCGGATTATGATTCGAGAAAGTATCTCTTACTTACGAAAGCAGCAGTTTGTGGTGTATGATGATGAGGTTTATGCGAAGAATCAATCTGAAGAAATATCGCAAAGTACCGATTTAGATACCGAGCATATTCAACAATTAATAGATGCTTTGCCGCAAGGTTATAAAATGGTATTTGTGTTGTATACCGTAGAAGGGTATAAGCATAAAGAAATCGCAGAAATGCTTTCAATTACCGAAAGCACTTCAAAAACACAGTTATTAAAAGCCCGAAAATTGCTTCAAGAACAATTAAGGCAACAAAATATTATAGGGTATGGAAACCGATAAATTCGAAAAACATATAAAAACCAAGTTACAAGAGCGGGAGATTAATCCGTCAGAAAATGCTTGGTCAAAAATCTCATCAGAGTTAAAAGATGATGATGTTAAGAATAAACCTGTGTATTTATGGATTGGTGTTGCTGCTAGCATTATAGTGTTGTTGGGTGTTGCATTATTTTATTTTAGTGGAGCAAATGAGTTGAACGAATCACCAATAGAATTGGTAGAGATAGAAAACGAAGATAAGGTCGAAGAGGTAATCACTAGAGACCCAGTTCAAGAAGAACAAGTGGTTATTGTCGAAACAAATACAAAAACAGAAAGTACGACTGTTAAAAAGGAAGAGTACATAATACCAGAAGTACAAGAGAACAAAACTTTAAATGATGCCGTTGAAATAGCAGTTGTTGAACATGTATCTGCAGACCAATCTACTTCTAAATTAGAAGTGTCAGACGAAATTATAAATTCTAAAGTAGCCGATATAGTCGCTCAAATAGATGTTTTAGAGCAGTATAGTAAGGTTACCGATGCAGAAGTAGATTCGTTGTTGAAACGTGCTCAAGATGAGATATTAAGAGATAAAATATTTAATACAGATAAATCTGTCGATGCAATGGCTTTGTTGACAGAGGTTGAAGAAGAACTTGATCAATCTTTCCGAGACCAAATTTTTAATTCTTTAAAAGCCGGTTTTATAAAAGTGCGAACTGCAGTGGCAGACCGCAATAATTAATCAAACACAAATCGTTTTATCCTTCATCTCTATAAATTTTATAGGGACAGGGAGCGGAGTTTTATTCATCAAAAAAATCAAAATCGAAATGAAAACAATTACAATGTATTTAATCTTGGTGCTGACACTTCTTATAGTGCAAAATTCAGTAGCGCAAGAAGATTATCAAAAAACAATAGATACTTTAAAAGAGCAAAAACTTAGTATTACTAGGCAAGAGAAAGAAGCTTTGAAATTTGAAATAGCAGCTATTTCTAAAAAGTTAGCTAATGCTGAAATCACACAAGAAGAGGCAGATGCTTTGAAAATGAAAGCTGCTGAAAAGCATGCGTTAAATATTGAAGATAGAATTGCTATTATCAATAATAAAATTTCATTACTAGAAAGGAACAGCGGAGAGGTGAAAGAATTAGATACCTTGAATTATAAATTTGCTTTTCAAATCGGTTTTGGAGATGATGATGGTGATGGAGGAAAGCTACTCGGTTTTAGATTAAATGAAAATCAGAATAGAAGAGAACCAATTTATGACAGAAGAACATATTCAGATTTGGTGGTTGCATTAGGTCTAAATAATGCAATAGTTGAAGGTCAGTCTTTAAACGATTCGCCATATAAAATAGGAGGTAGTAGATTTTTTGAAATGGGATGGCAATGGCGTACCAGAGTATTTAAAAATACGAATTTCTTAAGATTCAATTACGGATTCTCTTTTCAGTTTAACGGATTAAAACCGAAGGATAATCAGTATTTAGTATCACTAGAAAACGGACAATCAGAACTTCAGGAGTTCGATTATGAGTTAGATAAGTCGAAATTCAGAATGGATAACCTGGTTTTTCCTATGCATTTCGAGTTTGGACCATCAAAGCAGAGTACAAGCGAAAAAAAGATGAGGTACTCATTAAAAAATCAATTTAGAGTAGGAGTCGGTGGTTATGGCGGATTTAATATAGGTACACGTCAAAAATTAAAATACACCCTTGACGGTGATAATGTAAAAGACAAGTTGAAGCGTAGTTATAATACCAATGATTTAATTTACGGCTTAAGTGCTTATGCAGGTGTTGACGGGTTTCTATTGTATGTAAAATATGATTTGAATCCTATATTTAAAGATGCAGCTGTAGAGCAAAGAAACATTTCGTTAGGTCTTCGTTTCGACCTTTAAATAAGAAATTCATTAATCAAATTAGCTGTGGTGCCGTGTGTAAAAACCGGTTACTACAGCTAATTATTTGTATTAGATAATTCGCGATTCATCTCTTCAGTAAACTCATTCTTATAATAGCCACGTTTACAATGACTACATTCTATTGTAGTCGTGCTAGATATTTTAAAAAGCTTGATCCAAAATATATGAAAATAGTTCTTTTGGGTAATAGCGATTAAAGTCCCGCGTTGCTGGCAATACGGACATGTACTGTTAAAAAGTTTTTTAGTTTCGGGCTTTCCTGGTCTAGTGCCAAAGAATAGAATCATTATTGCTATTTTTGATGTTCTAATTTACACAAAATTATTTCCCTCCTTTGGAGGGACTAAGGGAGGAATATGATTTCAAAAATTACCATCGATAAAGTATATGAAACTTCTCGTTTAGAAGAGGTGATTGGTGATTTTGTACAGCTGAAAAAATCGGGATCTAATTTTAAAGGACTTAGTCCTTTCTCTGATGAAAGATCACCAAGTTTTATGGTATCACCTGTAAAGCAAATCTGGAAAGATTTCAGTAGTGGTAAAGGCGGTAATGTAGTCGCTTTTTTAATGGAGCATGAGCATTTTACGTATCCTGAGGCTATAAAATACTTAGCAAAGAAATATAATATTGAAGTAGAGGAGACCGAACAATCTAACGAACAAAAAGAACAAGCTAGCGAACGTGAGAGTATGTACCTGGTGTCTGAATTCGCCCAAACGTATTTTAAAGAAATGTTGTGGGAGTCAGAGTTGGGTAAGGCAATAGGACTTAGCTATTTTAAGGAACGTGGTTTTACAGATGAAACCATCAAGAAATTTGAGTTAGGGTATTGCCTAGATCAATGGGACGGATTTACAACAGCTGCTTTAGATAAAGGGTATAAACTAGAATACCTTGCTAAAACAGGATTGACGATAGTTAAGGAAGATCCAAATAACCCGAATGGGGCACGAAAGTTCGACCGATTTAAAGGTAGGGTGATGTTTCCTATTCATTCTTTAAGTGGTCGTGTACTTGGTTTTGGCGGTCGTATTTTAACGAACGATAAAAAGGCGGCCAAGTATCTGAATTCTCCCGAAAGTGACATCTACCATAAGAGTAAGGTGCTGTACGGTATTTACCATGCTAAGCAATCTATCGCTAAAGAAGATAATTGCTATTTGGTAGAAGGGTATACCGATGTAATTCAATTTGTACAACGCGGTATTAATAACGTAGTATCCTCAAGTGGTACGGCATTGACTCCCGAGCAAATTAGGCTCATCAATAGATTGACCAAAAATATTACGGTATTATTTGATGGTGATGCGGCAGGTTTACGAGCATCGCTACGTGGTATAGATCTTATTTTGGAACAAGGTATGAATGTGCGTGTTTGTACATTTCCAGAAGGTGAAGATCCAGATAGTTTTGCCAAGAATAATGATTTAGAAGATGTCATGACCTATCTAAATGACAATTCTAAAGATTTTATTCAGTTTAAGGCATCGCTTCTAGTGGAAGAAGCAAATAACGACCCTATAAAAAGAGCGGATACGGTAAGGGATATCGTGAACAGTATTGCCAAGATTCCCGATCATATTCAAAAAGAGATATACATACAAGAGTGTGCCCAGATCATGAATATATCTGAGGATGTATTGTACAACACACTTGCTCAAATTGGTAAGAAAGAAGAGAAGAATGTACAAGCACCTCCAAAAGAAGAGCAAAAAGCATTTGATGTTGTTCGTAATACAGATCAAGAAAAAGAAGAAAAAGTTGACGTACAGTTTTTGCTAGAGCGAAAAATTATTGAATCGCTTATGCTATATGGTAATCTTAAAGAGCAGTTTGAAGATCTGGTATTGAAAGAAAATGATGCCGGAGATTTGGTGTTAGAGCCAGAGTTGTCTGAGATTAAGGTATACGAGAAAATCTATTTGGATCTGCAAGAAGATGAAATAGAATTGGCGAATGAAGATTTTCGTAAAATGTATGCTAGATTAATCGAAGCTTTAAATGAAAAAGAAGAATTTTCAATTACTACTTTTGTCAATGGGCTAGAGCAAGAAATGGCAAACCAAATTTCTTCTATTTTAATGGAAGAGGAGCGGTATATGTTACATGATTGGGAGCGTAAAGAGATTTTTCCGAAGAGTAAAGAAATAGGTGTTGCGCAGTTGGTAAGTGAGACGATATTGACGTTACGTTGTTTTTTGATTAAAAAGAGAATGAATACTTTGCAAAATACAACGCAAGATTCTACGACAGATCATAGAGAAGTTCTTGAAGAGATTATGAATTACATTCAGTTGAATAAATTACTGAATAAGAAATTAAATAGGGTGTTATCTTAATATTGAGAAGATGTCATAAAACAAAAAGACCTGCTAAAAGCAGGTCTTTTTTTATTTTATTCAGTTGTAAGAATTTAGTACAATTCTAAGGCTTTTGCCTGTTGTAATAAATCTACCATGTTATCTACATTTAATTTTTTCATTAAACGAGCTTTATAGGTACTAACTGTTTTTTCATTTAGGTTCAAACCTAATGCAACTTCTTTGTTACGTTTACCACTAGCTAAAAGTTTTAGTACTTCTATTTCTCTAGTTGATAATTTTCTAAAGAACCTTCTTGGTTTTTTAGTTCCTTCATCGAAAGCAAGACGTTGTGCAAGTTCGTTTGTTATGAACATGCTACCTTCACTTACTTTAGTTACTGCTGCAGTAATGTATTCTACACCAGATGATTTCGATAAATATCCGAAAGCACCAGCTCTAATGGCACTTAAGGCGTAAACATCTTCAGATTGACCGCTGTACATAAGGACTTTTACGTCCGCGTAATCTTTTTTAATTCTGCGTAATGCCGCTATTCCATTAACATCAGGAATATCCATTTCTAGCATGACTACATCGGGGGTTGTGTCTTTAAGTTTTTCAAAAAGTTCTTCGGTAGTAGCTACCTCATCGATCAGTTCAAATCCCTCAGCGGATTCTAGAACCTTCCTAACTCCCATTCTTATGATAGGGTGGTTATCCGCTATTAAAACTTTGATCATTAATTATTTTTTTATATAGATTTTGGAACCTTTTTGTCTGAAAAGACTACATGCAATGTAAGGCTTAAAATTCTAAATTAGAAGTCAAAGTTGCATTATTTTACTTCTAACGTAAAATTTTCGGCTTTATTTTCGATTTAATACCTTGATTCTTAGTTGAGTTGTTATTTTAACTGTTTTGGAATCTCACAAACAGGTATTGGCAACATCTTATGTTGGTTCATGGTATTCAGTCTTGTAAAGATAGTGTAAACTTCCTTTTTTCTACCTTCAAAGTCCTCAATTGTTTTACCCTCGTCTTTCATGTTCATCGCCCATTCTAACTCAGGATAAGAAGCACCAATTTGATCTTCATCAGTTCTATCGTCGCCCCACAATCCATCAGTTGGTGCAGCGCCGATTATCTCTTCGTTTATACCTAAAACCTTTGCAATGGCATAAACTTCGGTTTTCATTAAATCTGCAATCGGACTCAAATCTACGCCGCCATCTCCGTATTTGGTGTAAAAACCTACTCCGAAATCCTCCACCTTGTTACCAGTTCCCGCTACAAGGTAGCGTTCAAGTGCTGCAAAATAGTATAAGCTGGTCATACGTAAACGAGCTCGTGTATTTGCCAAAGACATAAATCTGTCCTCTTCATTATCAACAGCTGGTAAAGTAGCGACCAAACTATCGAAAACCGGTGTAAGGTTTACCGGTTGTCTTTTTACATTTTTAAAATTCTCTTGTAACCACTCAATATGGCGAGATGCACGATCGCTTTGATTCTCGGCTTGGTGAATTGGCATTTCTAAACAAAGAAGGTCTAAACCTGTCTTTGCACATAGGGTAGAAGTGACTGCAGAATCTATTCCGCCAGATATACCAATGACAAAACCTTTCTGTTTTGCGTTTGTGGCATAATCCTTTAACCAATTAACAATGTGCTCAATTACCTTTTCCGTTTGCATACCGCTCTAATTATTTAGTAAAATCAATTAACTTTGCCCTAAAAATAAGTTGAACACTGTGAATAATAAAATGTATTGTAAAATACTTACCAAGGTCAAACCTATTTTTATACTATTATCAGTTTTTTTCATTCTTTCTAGCTGTAATGATAGTGATAAGGTAGCCGAAGAGATAGCTGCGATACCGATAGACCTAAAAATTTCGCGATTTGATCGTGAGTTTGCCGCTTCTGGCGAAAAGGGATTACCGGCATTGCGAAAAACGTATCCGTACTTGTTTCCGGCACCAGATAGTGTTTGGATCGCTAAGATGCAAGATTCCCTTCAAATAGAATTGTTTCAAGAGGTGGGTAATGCCTTCCGTAGTTTTGAAGATGAAGAAGAAGGGTTGGTACAATTGTTCAAACACATCAAATATTATTTTCCAGAATACAAAGTGCCAAAAGTACTTACCGTTACCAATGATGTTGATTATAATAATAGAATCATTTTAACCGATAGTTTATTATTTATCAGTCTTGATAATTATTTAGGTTCTGAGCATAAGTATTATGGCGGCTTTCAACGTTACATAGCACAGTCTTTAGATCGCAATTATTTAGTGAGCGATGTCGCTAGTGCATTTGCAAAACAAGTTGTACCAAGACCTAGAGACCGTACATATCTTGCTCGAATGGTTTATTTCGGTAAAGAATTATACCTGAAAGATAAATTGATGCCAGAGGCTACCGATGGTAAAAAGATAGGATATTCTCAAGAAGAAATAGACTGGGCAATTGCGAACGAAGAGCCTATGTGGAGAAATTTTATTGAGAACGAATATTTATATAGTACCGATAATAAATTGAACCAGCGATTTTTAGAACCTGCACCGTTTTCTAAATTCGGATTAGAATTAGACAACGAATCGCCAGGTAAATTGGGTCGTTACGTAGGTTGGCAAATAGTGCGTGCCTTTATGGAAAATAATGATGTAAGCATGATGCAATTAATGCCGATGCCTGCGGAAGAAATATTTAAGAAATCAAATTACAAACCGAGAAATTAGATGGCAGATTTACATACTTCAGAAATTACACTGCGCGTAGGATTAGATGAGAATAGAATTCCGGAAACATTAAACTGGTCTGCACAAGACGGTGGTATAGAAAATGAAGCGGCCAAGGCAATGTTATTATCCGTTTGGGATAGTAAGAACCAAGAGTCGTTAAAAATTGACTTGTGGACAAAAGATATGCCTGTTGATGAAATGAAAACATTCTTTCATCAGACTTTAGTTTCTTTGACCGACACTTTCTTAAAGGCGACACAAGACGATAAAATGACTTCTACGATGAAAGATTTCTGTGATTACTTTGCAGAAAACCTAAATCTTAAAGAAAAAGATTAAGCTGTTTTTAACTTCTTTTTTCCTTTAGTTTTTTTAATCCAGTAGATAATATAGGCAGTTCCTAAAACGGACGGAGTAAGCCATGCCCACAGATTGTCTTGGTGCATACCTGCAACTATAAATGCAGTAACCGAGGCTATTAGAGCACCTAACATTCTGCTTAAGTGATTTATGAGCCAAAGTTTTCTGTTTTCTAATGTGGTCTTAAATAGTTTGTAGTCGCCAATGGTTAAAAAGAGGCCGGTTAGACCAAATACTAGAAATAGGATACTGTGAGAATAACCTTGTATTAGTCCGGTAGTACCAAAGCCGATCATTAAGAGCGCGCAAACAGCCATAATTGCTGAAACTAGTATATCGGTCAAATTTGCTTTTGTTTTTTTAACAGATTTAAATGTAAGCGCTCTATTACCTGCCAATACCATGTAAATGGTAAAAATACCGATCAGGAATAAAAAGGTATTGATGTGATTGGGCATTCTAGCCACCACCAAAGAAATAGCAGAGCTTATAATCATAGACCAAGAAAACCATTTGCCCAATCGTTTATGGTTTAGTCTTCCTTTTTTAACAATGATACTTGCAATACCGGTGATTAGCCCCACACCGCCAAAAAAGGCGTGTATATAAATAAAAATTTCGATGATATTTTCCATGGTCGGTTGGTTTTATGTTACCCAAAGATGGAGTAATCACAATCATGAAACTAAACAATATAACCGAATTGTAGGTTTTGGATGCTGAGTTGTATTGGGAGGTTTTAAGTACAAGGTATATGGTAAGAGGTAGTAAGTATTAAGTAAAAAAGTATATGTCATTGCGAGGAGAATTTCGCGACATTGAAATCTGGTTGCTAGAAGAACAAAACTATTCTAAAAGAAATTTCATTTTTCATTTTTCATTTTTCATTTTTCATTTTTTAACTTTTGCTAATTGCTAATTGCTAATTGCTAATTGCTAATTGCTAATTGCTAATTGCTAATTGCTAATTGCTAATTGCTAATTGCTAATTGCTAATTCATTTCCTATTCTTCTTAGGCTTGCACGTCATACAAAAATCAGATAGCGAATTAATTTCGTTGATGACTTTACCGTGTTCTTTTTGAAGTAATTCAGCATCTTTCCCAAAATCGGTGGCTTTAAAGACTTGGGCACTTACGGTGTTCATTTCCTCTTGTAGCTCATTGAAAATAGGTTGAAATAAACTAGCGTCGCTAAAAGCACCTTTTTCTTCGTAGATTTTCTTGCGTATTTTTCTAGAATACAGCTCTACCAAATCAAAATCATAGCGTCCAAATTGTAGCAGCTGATTTGCGGTTAACGAATCTGGAGCAACCAAAACAGCTACGTTCTTTTGAAAAATAGCTTTTACTTTGTTGTTAAAGTTTTTGGTGAACATGAAAGAAACCGAGTTCATATTAAAACTGAAATCTATTTTAGAGCCTGAATAGATGGAATAAGAGGTAAGCGTAGAGTCGATTTCCGATTCGGGAGATTGGTAGTCACTCAGTTGTAATTCGTAATCTGGCGTCCATTGCATTGGTTCTTGGGAAAAGGCCAATGAATATGAGAATGCTATAAATAAAGTAAAAATGAATTTTTTCAAGGGAATTGTATTTTCCATCGAATGTACTATAAAAAATAATCTGTAAAGTAGATTGGCGAAGTTTTGAATATTAAAGTTTGTTAAAACCTACAGTTGAAACTCCGTCTGGTTGGTTCCGGTATCAAAAATATTGGGGTAATGCTCGCGTGCATTCCGTTCCATAAATTCCATAGGTACATCTTCAAAATGACCGTAGTCTTCTAGATACTCCATAAATTGTATTCCGTCTGTGCTGAACTCTTGTAAAACAGCATCATTTTCACCGTCAAAATCTAAAGGAGCCACATTAAGCATTTCACATAACGATGCATTGAATGTAGGGGAGAGCTTCAGCCATTTATCATTTATAAAAGCATCTACCATGCCATGGGGCGTAAGTTCGTTGGACCCGAATTTCTCTATTAATCGTTCTACGCCAATATGGTTTTTAACTTTCGCCAAATGAATTCTAGCGGGTATACCTAGGGCACGAAGTCCTGCGATTAATATGATAGATTTATCAATACAATGCCCTTTTGGGCGTTTTGCAATTTCACTGGCTCGGTATTTCTCTTTATTGAAACTTAAGCTGTATGGGTCGTATCGCCATGCATCACGTACTTTGTTGTATAGTGCAATAGAAATTTCTTTCTCAGAGAGTGAAGTATTTTTAAATTCAGAAACCAAGTCTTGAATCTCGTCACTTTCATAATCAAAAAAATAGGTAGGGGATAGGAAATCCATAGTATTGAAAATTAGCAAATTATTTCACGTTCAATTTACGAAATAGATTTGGCATATTCGCTTCGGTAATGGGAGACTGTTTAGATTAAGTATTAAGTAAAGAGTACAAAGTATGAAGTACGTATTGTAAGTTAGAAGTTAGAAAATAGAGTATAGATGATAGACTTATTTTTAATTTGTATTTAGCTAAGCTAAATTGTTTACATAGCCAATAGCCAATAGCCAATAGCCAATAGCCAATAGCCAATAGCCAATAGCCAATAGCCAATAGCCAATAGCTAGAACTAGCTAAACACTAACCCACTGTCAACTGAACACTGAACACTGATACTGCCAACTGATACTGAATACTGTTACTGAATACTGCCTACTAAACACAAATCAACTATAATCACTGATTCTCCGGTCTACTCTGCCAAATATGAATATACTGCCCTGTTGACATTCTTCGCGCCATATCTTTTGCTCTAGTTGCTAATTCGCCTTCATAGAGCTCATCGATGGTTTCGAACCATAATTGTAGCCATTGTGCAAAATGGTCTTGTGAGATAGTATGCTTAAGATTTTTATCAACATTGACATGTGCCTTAGACGGACTCCCACGGAAAGTTCGGACGCCAAAAAGGTTCGATTCCCAGAAATCGGTGAGTTTGCTTAAGTGGGTAGGCCATTGCTCGTCGGTAATATGTCCGTTGAAAATGGGACCAAGCATTTCGTTCTGCCTAATTTTATCGTAGAAAGTATGCACCAATACCCTAACATCTTCTCTATTGGTAATTTCGCTCATGGTCTGTTTTTAAGAATCGGCAACAACTTTTTCTACCCGTTCAGCTGCATCTTGTTTTGAAAGTGTAAGTCGAACAATACTGTCGGATTTCGCTAAAAGGTCGTGCGGAACATTTGCGGCTAAGGTAATAATATCTCCTTGCTTTAGGGTGTGATGAGCACCTTCCACTCCGAATTCAATTTCACCTTGTACGATATGCACTATAATAGGGAAAGGAGCTTTGTGCTCTTTCATAAGTTGCCCGTTCTTCATTACAATTCGAATCTCTTTAGAAAACGAAGTTTCCATAAGCACTTTAGTAACAATTTTAGAATCGTTAAAATCTAAATTTTCGGTAAAAGATATCTTTTGCATCGTACTTTTTTTCAAAAGTAGTAATGAACAGCAACTAGAACTATGACACTTCTCATACCAAGTCGATAACTAGATATCGAATTGAAAAATACTGTTGATTTTAAAGCAATGCTCGCAACTTTTTATTTCTGAGTAAAACGCTTACCCACACAAGAACACCGAAAATAACCGGATAAATAGTTAAGGTCATATGGTCTTTATGAATTACATGAGTAGCCACTGCACCCCCTAACCATGCGGTTATGAGCAAACCACCGATAAACATGGTTTTCGGCATGGTGTAAAGTACTATAGATACTACCAAAATCATGCCTAATGCCATGACATATTCTGAAGGATAGCCCATTTCTACAGCTCCTTTAACAGCCGTTTCGGTTTGCAAAACATTATTTACAGCACCCATTAAGAGCATAAAAATAACAATGCCTTGTAGAATATAAGAAGTCCACAAGATGCCTTTCGAGGTTTTTTTGATAGTTTCCATACGGTGTAGATTGGTTTGATTGTCAACTACAATGTACATTTTTATTTCATTAAAAAACAGCTAGTTACGCTATGGTGAATGGTGAAAAAAGAAGTGGCTATTTAAATATAAGTCCGTTCTCAGCATCAAATTGTGCTTGTTCTTCAGGGGATAATCCGTTGCGAATAGCACGAATGGTAAAACCACCAACTACTTTGCCTTCGTCGTAATACATCCAATCGCTAATATCGGCGTTGTTTACCGTAATGGTATCGCCCAATTGAACTTTGTTGGTGTAAACCGGTTCGTTGGCAATAATTCCCATTAAAGTATTGTCAATTAATTGAATATCGCCCACCCAAATATGTTCGGCACCACCATCGGCTTCGAATTTTTGTTTAATAGTGAAATATTCAAAATTAGGATTCTCGCTAGTTATTGCCTCTTTAAAATCACCGATAGAATTTTTGGCATCTATCATAGCCTGGTTCATTTTCGCATCGTCGTCTTCCACATTGTACACATCTGGTTCGCCAGAGCGTTCTGTTTTATCAGCTGAGCCTTCTTTGCAAGAAGTTAATATAAATAATAGTGATGCGATAAAAAGTAGCGATTTCTTCATAAGGTGAATATCTATTTTATTTGTAGTACTATGAAGCACAACGCAATACTTCTAGTATTGTTTTACTTGATAATCGAGATTTTAATGCCTGATAGAAGTTTACTTCGGATTTTTCCCGTTTCTAGGGTCTTGTTTTAGCACTTTGGCGGTGGTGCGGTAAAAAGTAGGCGAGTAGGAGTAGAACTCGTGCGGTTGCTCAAAAAAGGTCTCTAACGCAATAGCAAAAAGCTCCATTAAGTTAGTGCCGCCATAGTCTCTAAAAATGGTGTATTTACCTTCACGTATAAGTGGTATTTTTTTAGTAGCCAGTTCTTTCCAAGCGTTGAGGTCCGCATCTTTAAATGCTTTCGAAAAATACGAGCCTTTGGCATTTTCAATAATTAAACAATGACTGAACTCATGTATGGCAATATTTAATCCGTCATCGGTAATAACGAATCCTTTTTCTACGGCAGGCCACGACAAGTTTACACGCTTGGTAACGGTATTTACATCACCATCATACAAAACATCTCTACCGGTGTACGAATATGAAGTCGGAGTAACAAATATGGTTTTAAAAATGCTTAGAACATCTTGTTTCAAACCAAAGGTAATCTGAACGAATGCGCTAGAAATGACCAATTTCATTTCGGTAGTAAGTTCAAAACCTTCTGTAGCGCCAAATTTTGTAGTATTTAAAAACAGCAAAGTTCTCACCACAAAAGACTCTTGGTGCTTTTCTGTTAATGCAGTGTAGTAAGAGTTCCATTTGCTAAGTACCTCATGGCATTCGTGCTTGCTGCTCGATTTAAGAAAAAAGTTGACGAAAGTATGTTTTACGTTCAAGTGGTTGGGTTGGTTGAAACTGTGGTTTAATAAATAGTAATCACAAAAAAATGCGGAGGGCAAAATTAGTGTTATTCGGTGATAACAACACTACCAATAAGTTCATTTTCGGTAGGTTTTTCAAACCAAGTTTCCATAAAGTCAAAATTCTCTTGACTAACTTCAAACTCAAACGTAGCTCCTTTTTCTGTGTTGCGCTGTTGTACACGTTGCCATCTGGTATTTTTTGAAATATCTAAAAAGTGAAGTTTAATTTCGAACCCATTAGATGCTGCAAAAGCTCTAAACTTTTCTCGGTGTTTAAATTTAGATAAGCCCAGGTCTAAAATGGCATCGGTATCAGATTCCTCTAATTGCGCAACCACATTTAAAATCATTTTTTCAGCCCGCTCAATACGTTCTAAAAACCATTCTAATCCGTCGGTTTCAGTTTTGTCTGGTAGAAATAGGGTATTGTTCCAAGTATCTATAGAGAAAATTACACCTTTGGTTTTCTTTTTTAGTTCGTTTGAATAGGTTGTTTTACCTGAACCTGTATTACCGACGATGAGGTGTAGCATGGAGTATTTTTTTAAATTTAAGAATTATACTATTATTTTATTCAACTCTAAAACTCTTCTCGATCAAATCAAACCCTGGCTTATTTGTGGCGTTATCTTCCGTCGCTTGTTGTATTAGAATTGCAAAAGTTTTATCACCTTCATAAAAGAAGTGAATATCGCCTTCATGATCTAAGCCTAGAATACTTGCCGTAAAGTTTAAAGAAGTAGAATTTATATCATTAAATGAACCGTCAACAACACTTTTAAAATTGAGCTTAGAATTTTTATAGATGATATTATTCTCTAATTCTTCTTTATATATATCTACCCATTCATTTAAATCCATCTCACCATTCACCCAAGTTATGGTTATAATGCCGCTAGAATCAAAACCATCTTTTTCGACAGATAAATAATACCCGAGGTCATCTATATTTTCTTCATCAGTAATTCCCCAACCAGTTGGGCTGGTTATTGAAACTCCGTCTCTTTCAAATTTTGCAGGTTTACTTTCGCTACAGGATGTAAAGAATAGAAATATAGATGCTATTAAGATTAGTGGTTTTTTCATGTGGTTGGTTTTTAAAAAGAATTTTTTGGTAATGATTAAACGTTGTTAGATCTGATTTCTTTTATGACTCAACTATTAACTCTAATATAAGTTCGCCATTTTCCAACTTGCTTACTATGTAGGGAGCTAGCCCAGAAGTAAACAGCTACAGCTAGAAGGAAACTAGTAAATAAGAGGATATTCAATTTATTTTTCAAATTAGATTTTTGTTTTTATTAATCCTATATATGTAGTAGAAGTCAGTTTCAATACCCTGTTAATGGGTAGAATATACAATAAGTCATTCCTAAATTGAAAGCGGAGTGACATATTATTGCTCCTAGAATAGAGCCAGAACGTTTTCTGCAAACGAAAAATAGAATACTAACGGCAAACATACTCAATACCCATATCAGCGTCGGTAGTAGTAGAAACTCCCATTGTTGGTTATGAAAAACAAGTCCGAAATGCGAAATATGAACTAGGGCAAAAGCGGAGCTGTCAATTATAGAAGCTTTGGTGTTACCTACGGAATTTGCAAAACTAGAATGTACAATACCTCTAAAATATAGTTCTTCTCCAATGGGGCTAAATGACATACCAATGAATGCGGATATACCAAACATAATTAGTTTATTCTGCGCGTCAATTTCCTTGGGAATGTTATAAGATTTGGCAATGTATTTGTACCAGTTCTGGTATGTGTTGCCATAAAGCGTATCTCCTAAGAAGTACAGTAAAATGCTAAAAGCGATACCGAAAAGCAAAGCAATAATTAGCCAGCTATAATTGGTGGGTTTGTGAATCCCTATTTTTCTTCTGCCGTACTTACTTAACAATAGAAATGGTAAAAAAGCCATTACAAGCATAAGTATACCTACAAATTGCATATTAGCAATTTCATTGCCATGTAAGACTAAAATAAAACGTGGAATACAAATGAGAAGAATTAAAAAGAGTCCAAATTTCCAATCGAAATTGAAAATCTTACTCCATAAAGGTTTTAATTCTTTCTCCATTTTGAAACTAATACTTAAACATTCTTAAATATAAATAAACACATAACTAAGTTTAAAATACTAATTTAAATCAAGGATATACGCTCAGTAATTAATTACCCATTAGCCTCTTTCGCCTGTTCTTCTAAATCAGTAAGATTTTCAAATTTTTGCAGCAGTAGTTCTTTATTGGTCGCTTTTATTTCAGCAACTAAGGCAAGAATTAAATCTAAAGGTTTGGCTTCATAGCCAAACATGTTTTGGTCGAATTCAATACCAGCTAATATGCCGTCATTTTCCATGCCTACACCCCAATTTTCTATAAAATCTACTAATGCTATTTCGGTAATTTGGTAGTTGCTCCAATGGTTTATGGTGCAAGATTTAGCTCTAGCGCCTTCTCCCCAAAAACATAGTATGTCAACAGGTTTACCACGTTCATTTTCATAATGCGCAGAAGCTGAAGTGGCAAAACCTTCATGATTTTGTAGTGCATAAACAATGTCTGTGTCGCAAACCGTTTTTATAAATTTCTTGTATCTATTTTCAATGATATCTGAACCTTGTTGTTCCATGTTTTGTTTTTGTGGGAAGTATTTTTTATTTGTCGAACTGAAAATAAAGTATTGTTGACCAATTATCAATTCCTAGCAGCGCTCTTTTTTCAATTTGTTTATTTTGAATTGTTTTCTCTATCTGTGCTTTTTCTTTCTCTGACAAAACAGGTACTGATTTCTTGAACCAACCTTTCTTTGTCATTTGGTTTCTTTGCGATACCAAATGCGCTATTTCCTTGTTTACGGACTCCACATGTTTTATGAAATTTTCAATAGTTTTTTCTATTTGCGTTATTTCATTAAAAACTTCAAGGTTTTGCTCTTCAAATGGTTCATTTCCCATTTCGTACAATTCCCCACCTTCAAGAAAGAAGTATTTTAAATCGAATTTATTGTCGTTGAAAAACTGTTTTGTTTTTTCAATTTCAGATTTAAGGTACTTGGGTTCAAATAAATGCAACGTTTGTAATCTGTCCAAAAATTTAAAAAGACTGTTTTTTCCTTTATTAGCGTCACCACTTATAGTTATGGGGTGTTCGTAATCCCATAGAACAGATTTGCTGTTTAAAGTATCGTTGCTCAATAATATCTTAAAAGACAATGGAATTTCATAAGCATATTCAGACACACTTAATACAGAATCTTCTGGAGTCTTTGCTCTATCTAGTCTATTGAAATCAAGATTATATAAATAACTTCTATTTGCCATTTTTTATGCTTTTTTGAATTATAGCTAACGTTTTTGTAATTGATTAGTTGTCTTGTGTTGAAATTAAAAAGCTTAAAGAAGCTATGATTTTAAATTAGGGAAAACTATTTTTTTGGAAAGCTCTATGTAAACACTAATTATGGATGGTTTCTCTTTTGTTCTAATAAAACTAAGGATTTGAATTAGTTGGTATTTCAAGCTGATTAATTTTTACGAAGTATACGATTAATGAGGTAATTAGAAATTTAAATACTTTTCAAAAGAAAAGTATTTAAATTTCTAATTCCTTTGAATTATTTCAAATCCTGTATTCTTAATTATACCACTATAATTTTCACTCATTTTGTTTTCTAGACTTTTAAGATTCTTGTATTCTTGACACAAATTAAAAAATAACATTTCCAAAGCAAGCGCTTCTACATAATTAACCTCTTTAGTAAAGCCACTTACAGCTAATGAATTGGTTTTGTCTATAAAAATTTTTAATTCTTTCTTACTAATTTTGATTGTTTCACACGAACTAAAGTGAACTATTTTATCAGATAAAGATTTTGGACCCACAATTTCTGCAAGCTCAATTAAGTCAATATCTTCATTATCTAAACAAATTTTGTTTGATTTGCCATGCAGGGATAAGTAAATAATGGAATAGTCCTTGTATTTTTTTAATGACATTTTTTTGAAGTAATGTGTTAACTCTGCTTTGGTTGCACATTTTCTGTAAATAAATTTTAATTTATTTACATGAAGATTCTGCATTTGCTCAAGCATGAATTTTGAAGTGGATTCGTGTTTCAAATCATTATCAAACTCAGATTCGATGCAAAAAATATGCTTTGTGTACTCTTTAGCTAATGCCATAATTAATTTAAAATACTTTGTAGTGTTTTTTTATTGAAAAGAAGGTGCTTTCAGAGCACTAAACTTTCGGTTAAGCACAAACTTTGATACGAACTAAAAACCGTTATTTTATTACTGTTTCGCCTATTTTTTTATATACATTGTTGTACTGCGTTATTTATCCTATTTTTTGATATTTATTTCTTCTTTTTTCAAATGCTATTTCACCACCTTCAAGGATTTGACAGATTTTAGAATTTATTTCATTATCCTCGAGACTCCCGCTAGAGTAATTAAGTTTTCCATCAAGATTTGAAGCGACAATAACTTGTTCTGCATCTGCGTTTACAACCAAGTTTGCATTATGAGTAACAATAATCACTTGTCTATATTGCTTTAATTCCTTGAAAAGCCCAATCAGGTTTTGCATAATAAATTCGTTATCTAAATCATCTTCTGGTTGGTCAAAAATTATTGGTTTAGAAAACGCTTCAGTTGCTAGCATCATCTTTAAATAAACAGTTCCTTTTTGTCCAACAGAAATTTTGTTTAAATCCTTGCCTTTGTACTTCAAAATCGGAAATACTTTTAAATACTTTTTCCTTTCTAGTTCGTCAAAGAGTTTGTTTTTAAAAGTTTTACTATGAATTCCATCATTCTGATAAAATTCAAGATATCTTTTTCTTAGAAATTCAAAAAACGAATCTAAGTCTCGAATTTTGAAGGAGTTTTTTTGAGCTTCTTTATTTCCTTTAATTCTCCATTTTGCTCCATCTATGCAATGATATATTTCATCATAGAATTTTGAGACATCAAAATCTACTTTAACCTCAATTTCAAGGTCAGTTAAAAGATTTTTCATTATGGATTTTTGAGAGGGATTTAAGGTGTCTTTTGAATCTACATCCTTAAATTCATCCCAACTTTTAATAAGTTCAAGAACTTGGTTGTCATAGTCAAGCTTCATCTTGTCTATTAATGAAATAGAATCGTCTGTCGTTTCGAAAATTGATATTTTCAAACTTTCAAGTCTTTCTTTTCTAGTTTTTGATACAGCGATGTTTTCACGAATTTCAGATAAGCTTTTTTGAAATTTATCAATGTCATTTAAAAGCGTTGTTAGGTCACCTTTGTAATCCTTAAATTCCTCTTTAACAACAGATATAGTAACAGATATAGATGCTATTTCTTTTTCGAGTTCACCTTTCCAATTGTTGATTTCGTCAAACTGTTTTTGTAAAGAATTCAATTCAATAAGTGATATTCTTTTTAAATCTCCATTTGTTTTGATGATTTTTAAATTGAGTTCTTCAATAGCATTTTTAAGTTCGTTTTCTAACTCCAATAATTCCTTCAGCTTAGAGTTTAAGTTGTTTCTAAGTCTTAAGTTCTCTGAATATTTTTCAAGTTTATCTTTATTTTCGCTAGTAGTAATATTGCTAATAAAATCTTTAATTGATTTTTCTTGAATTTCTAAATATTCTATTGAATTTATTAAATTATTATCCTCATCCTTATGCTCGAAAAACCTCTCCAATTCGTGATACTCATTAATCGATTCACGAATTTTCTTGTCTAACTCTGTATTAAATTCTGGTTGCTTTAGTTTGGCTAATCGTCTGATTGAATTTGCAAGTTGGAATTGCTTGTCTTTCTTTTCAACTAAGTTTTTTAGACGACCTTGATTGATGTAAATGAAATCAACAGCTTTTTTATCATCTGTCAAGTCAAAATTTATAATATCCTCTTCACTTTGATTCGACTTGTGATATGATAAATTAACAACACCATTTTTATTGAAATCACCCTCTTTAGAATGTTCTTGACCTATAAAACTACTAGCTAAATAATCTGTAAGCATACTTTTTCCTTCTCCACGTCCTCCGATAATTGCAACGAGGTTCTGATTTAATGGTATGCTTTCATTTTTCGAAAAACTTAAATCTTCTTCATCTTGAAATACGTTTACATCATCATTAATTGTGATATTTGAGATGTAAGGTTTATCAAATTCTAAATTTGGATTGCTATTAGAGATTTTTATTCTCTCATTTGGTTCATATAATATTTGAACTAATCCTTCAAAAGTAGGGTCTGCTTTAATCCAAGTAAAACAGTTACCAATTCTATCCTTGTCAGTTTCTGTAGATAAATAATGCGAATCACTACAATCCAAAAGTATATCGTTTACTTGCTGAGCTGTTAGTTGTGATTTGGCTTTATGAAAAGCTTCAATTGACTCAGAAGCCGTAAAAACAATGTCCGCTTTGTTAATTATTGATTTTTTAGTTGCAATAGATGCATCAGTCCACTTTAGATCTCCCCATTCTGTTTTTCCAATTGCAATGAGGTATTTTCCTTTAAAACAGTCTTTTTGTAATGCTTCAAAAATCTTTTCCTCTTTTACATTTAAATTATTGAATCCTTCTGTTAAATCAGTGCCATATTTGTGTAATTGTTCAGGAGGAACAGTAGTCTTTATTTTTGCACCAAGTTCTTGAACGCTTTCTTTTGTTATTGCTCTTGTCCATTGTTCTCCATTTTCTAAGAAATAGCTTTGTTCAAGAGTTTGTAAAAATTGACTTTTTATAGTTTCTATGGGTAATTCATTTGAAAAAATGACGTGTAGATTGATTCTTTTTAATTGTCCGAAATCGATTCCCGCAAATTTTTCAATTCTGAATTCAACTACAGGTAATAAAAGGTCAATATTTTTAAGTTTATCGTTAATAGCCTTTTCCTTAACAAGCCTTTCATAGCCGTCAATGAAGAAATAATCATTGATTCCTAATACTGAAAAATCAGAAGATAAATTTTCTAAATCTTCTATATATTTTCCCCAAGTTTCTTCTGTATCTGCACCATATCTATGGTAAATCGAGGAAGGTGTATGAACGTGTAAGTCCCATTTTCTCCATTCAGAACCTTTCGGATATTTTTTATTCATAAAGTTTGTTTTTTAATGCAGTACAACTATGGTGTATGTGCACAACTACGTATATTCCTCTATATTCAGAAATATGTGTAATTACACTTCTAATATACCACTAAAGAATAAACCTACAATTAACATATCACTCTCCATTACGGGAAACCATAATTGGTTGAAAATTATGTATGGTTTGGGTATTTTTACGACCAAAAGGTCATGTCAAAGAGAATTCTATTTATCTATAATGCCAATAGCGATACCGGCAGTAAAATGCTAGATTTCGCCCATAAAATTATCAACCCAGCTACCTATAACTGTAATCTCTGCAGTTTAACCTATGGCAGTTTTACCGAGAACAAACAGTGGAAAGGTTTTAGGGAAAGTTTGTTAGCCAAAGGCTACGAGCTAGAATTCTTTCATAAAGACGAATTCCAAGAAAACTATAAAAGCAAATTTGGGCATAAGTATACCTATCCTATTATATTGGTAGAAACAGATCATGACCTAGAGGTGTTGGTGTCTGCCGAGAAGTTGAATGCTATGGAGACAGTGGAAGATCTTATTGGTGAAGTAGGCAGTTTTCAGTAGGCAGTAAGCAGTTTCAGTTTTCAGTTGTTTTCGTTAGTGAGTACCACTGTCAGTTCGAGTGAATTTCGAGGTACGAGATATTTGCTTGCCCGCCGATAAGGAGGGTATCGAGAACAGGTTTGGAACACGCAAGGGTTCTCGATACAATTTTAGGCTTTCGTTGCACTCATGCTAAAATCACTCGAACTGACAATGCGTTTACGAGATGGGTGTCGTGTTCCAAACAAAAAGATAGCCGCGCTTTGCTCGCTATGACGGAGAGATTTTAATATTCGTCTTTGCGAGGAGCTTTTCGCGACGTGGCAATCTGTTGAAGGTGTGTTCTGTATTTGGTTGTTGGTCACGCTTGGTTGATGGTTGATGGTTGTTGGTCTCACTCGGTCGTAAAGCTTACTCGGTCGCTGAGCGTAGCCGAAGAGATTCGTGTTCCAAAGTTCTCGACTGCGCTTGAAGTGATATTTCGGTTTTAAAGAGTAATAAGTACAGCGTATGAAGTCGTAAGTAATTAAAGAGTACAAAGTAATAAGTACAAAGTATTAAGTAGTGGATGTGCAGTGTAAAGAGAATAGCACAAAGCGAACAGCTCTGATTACGAAGTACAAAAAACTAACACAAACAGCTATGTACTTTGTACTTAAAACAAAAAACGCGCAGCGTTAAAAAAAACGAACAACCATCAACCAACAACCAACAACTATTTTTTAGTTGCCTCGAAAAACTTCTCGTTGATATCATCTATGTACGCCAGTACTTCATCACGACCGCTACGGTGGCTAGAGCTGGTTACAAAATGTGGTGGTGCTTCTTCCCACATGTCTGCTAAAAGTTTGTCCAGATATTGTTTCACCTGGCGCTCAATGGCTTTCGGTTTTAATTTATCTGCCTTAGTGAAGATAATGGCAAAAGGTACTCCGTTTTCACCCATCCACTGCATGAATTCCATATCTATAGGTTGTGGGTCATGGCGAATATCAACAAGTACAAAAGAACACACTAGCTGCTCTCGTTGTAAAAAGTAATTGGTGATGTATTTTTGAAAGGTATTTTTATCTCTTTTAGAAACACGTGCATAACCGTAACCGGGTAAATCTACCAGAAACCAATTTTCATTGATCTTAAAATGGTTGATCAATTGTGTCTTACCAGGTCTGCCAGATGTTTTTGCCAGGCTTTTACGCTCGGTCAACATATTGATCAAAGAAGACTTACCCACGTTAGAACGACCAATAAAGGCGTACTCGGGTAAAGGCTCTTTAGGGCATTTGGCAACATCAGAGTTGCTCATTACAAAGTCGGCCGACTTTATTTTCATCCGTAGGGTATTTAGAAATTGTTTTTCGTCAACCACTCATCAAGAATGGTATTGAATTGGTCTGGGTGCTCCATCATAGGTGCATGTCCGCATTTATCCATCCAAAATAAATCTGAATTAGGTAAAAGCTCATCGAACAGTTCTGCAACGTCTGGCGGAGTAACCGTATCATTTTTTCCCCATATAATACAAGTAGGGGTTTTCATGCTAGGTAGGTCTTGTGCCATGTTATGGCGAATAGCACTTTTAGCGATTGCCAAGGTCTTCACCAATTTTACACGATCATTGACCGTAGCAAAAACTTCATCTACTATTTCTTTGGTAGCTACTGCCGGGTCATAGAAAACATCTTGTGCCTTCTTTTTAATGAACTCATAATCACCACGTTTTGGGTAACCGTCACCCATAGCGCTTTCATAAAGTCCAGAACTACCGGTAATCACCAAAGCTTTTACTTTGGCAGGGTATAATTTAGTATGTAAAAGACCAATATGGCCACCTAAAGAGTTGCCTAACAGAATTACATCGTCCAGCTCTTTATAGTCAATGAATTTCTTAAGGTATTTGGCAAAATTCTTTACCGTTGTCTTTAACATCGGCATTGAGTATAGGGGCAATTCAGGAATCAGTACTTTGTAACCTTTAGGAGGGAAATAAGTATTCACTCCCTCAAAATTACTGAGTCCGCCCATTAATCCGTGTAGAATAATAATGGGTTTTCCTTCGCCTTTTTCAATATACTTAAATCCTCCGTCGTTGATCAATTCGTTTTCCATGCGCACTACTCATCAGTAATTGTCCAAATATAGGTAATTACCGAGAATAGCAAACAACTCTTTTCGATAAGGTGACCACAAGAAACTTAAAGAATTCACTTTTTCAAGATTTAGGGGCTGAGTGGGAAAATTATCCCATAAAATCCGATGAAGTGCAAAAACGTGTTCAAAAGTGGGGTAATTTATTAACAAAGTGGTTTTTAGTGGTAAAATGTGGTAATAATATTTATATATTTGAGTTATATAAACTAAACACAACCAAATTGGACATCTTTTTCTTTGGGACATTTAACTGCAAAGCTGATGCTAAGGGGCGTATTATGCTCCCTGTCGCGCTGCGCAATCAAGTGGCTCCGATCCTAAAAGATGGCTTTTTCATCAAAAAATCATATTTGAGCGAGTGTTTAGAATTATATCCTGCTTACGAGTGGCACAGAGTAATGGCAGAATTGAACGAAAAGAGCAGGTTCGATGAAGAAAACCTACAGTTCATAAGAATGTATACTGCGGGGCTTCGTCAAGTAGAAGTAGATGCTACCGGTAGATTATTGATCCCTAAAGACATTATCTCATTAGGTGGTATTACCAAAGAAGTGGTCATTGCACCAATTGGTAAACGATTAGAGATCTGGGACAAGAAGGCGTATGATGAATCTATAAACGCAACGAAAGAAGAGAAGGTGAAGTTGGCAAAGCGTGTAATGTTAGGTGAAAAACCAAGTGGAGATGTATCATAATCCTGTATTACTGAAAGAATCGGTAGACGGTTTAAACATCAAAGAAGATGGTATATATGTAGATGTGACATTTGGTGGTGGCGGTCACTCTAAAGAGATATTAAAAAGATTGGGCAAAGAAGGTAGGTTATATGCCTTTGATCAAGATGAAGATGCGCAAGCAAATACATTAGGTGATCCAAGATTTACGCTGATAGCGGAGAATTTTAGATACATCACCCAGTTTTTAAAGTTCTATGGCATAAAGAAGGTAGATGGTATTCTTGCGGATTACGGAGTGTCATCGCATCAGTTTGATCAAGCGGAAAGAGGATTCTCTACACGTTTTGATGCGGATTTGGATATGCGAATGAGCAAGCGCAATACACTATCTGCTTTTGAGGTGGTGAATAAGTACTCATATGATGACTTGCGTAAAGTGTTGTTCGAGTACGGCGATATCAGAAACGCGAACGCCATGGCAAAAGTAATCGTTGCCAGTAGGGAAGAAGAGGAGATACAAACTACAGATGCATTGAAAACAGTGTTGAAGCAGTTTTTGCCGGAACATAGGCAGCATAAAATATTGGCACAGATATATCAAGCGATTCGCATAGAGGTGAATCAAGAAATAGAAGTGATCAAAGAGTTCTTGGAGCAGGCTCCAGGTTTATTGAATGAAAAAGGAAGGCTAAGTGTAATTAGCTACCACTCTTTAGAAGACAGGCTTGTAAAAAGATTTATAAGAGCAGGTCAGTTTGACGGAGAACCAGAAAAAGATTTTTACGGCAATATAGATGTGCCGTTAAAAAAGGTTGGTGGATTGATAGTGCCGACTAGAGAAGAAATAAAATTGAATAACAGAGCACGTAGTGCAAAATTGAGAATAGCAGAGCGTAATGGCGAAAAATAAAGTGAAAACGGGTGTATTAGACCTATTAAAGGGTAAATTTTTGGTGAGCGGTGACGCCCCTAAAAATTGGCTGTTTATTATTTTCATTTCGTTTTTGGCAACGGTAATGATCAGTAGCTCTCATAGCGCCGATCAAAAAGTACACCGCATTGCTTTATTAAATGAAGAAGTAAAAGAGTTGCGAAACGAGTTCGTAGATATGCGATCAGATGTGCAACAGTTAAAACTAGAATCGAGCATTACCGGTAAAATATCGGAAAAAGGACTGTTTCCTTCAGAGAATCCCCCACAGAAAATTAAGGTGAAATCTTTAAATGTTGAGGAATAATGGCGGCAACAGATAAAAGCATATTAAAAAGGCTCTACATAGTGGCGGGTTTCATGGTGCTCTTTGCGGGTGCGGTGTTATTTAAACTGGTTTCTATACAAGTAGTGGACGGTGAAAAATACCAAGCATTGGCAGATACGCGTACCGAGCGTATGTTTACCATTGAGCCGAATAGAGGTAATCTATATTCTGACGATGGTAGCCTTTTGGCAACTTCAGTATCTAAATACACCATTCGTTTTGATGCCGTAACCGTTAGCAGCGAAGATTTTAAAGCAAATGTAAAACCATTGGCAGATGCCTTGGCTAAGAATTTCGGTAAAACATCTTCTCACTATCAGCAGGTTTTAAGAAAAGCAAGAGAGAATAAAAATAGATATGCATTGCTGGTGCGTAACCTAGATTATTCTGAATACATGGCGGTAAAGAAGTTTCCGCTATTGAATAAGGGAGCGTATAAAGGCGGACTCATCATTGAGCAGCATGTTAAAAGAGAGCATCCGTTAGGTAAAATTGCCGAGCGTAGTGTTGGGTATGAGCGTGTAGATGAAAACGGATACTACACTCGTGTAGGTATGGAAGGTGCTTTTGGAGAATATCTAAGAGGAATTTCTGGAAAGCGCTTAAAGCAAAAAATAGCAAAAGGACAGTGGAAGCCTATAGGTAATGATAATATCATTGAACCAAAAGATGGTTATGATGTGTATTCTACTATAGACATTAATATACAAGATATAGCGCACCATGCATTATTGGGTCAGTTAGAGAAATATCAAGCAGACCACGGTACGGTAATCGTAATGGAAGTGAAAACCGGTGAGGTAAAAGCGATATCTAATTTAGGTCAGACCTCAGAAGGTAAATATTACGAGCGTTTAAATTACGCTATTGGTGAATCTCACGAGCCAGGTTCAACATTTAAATTGGTGAATTTGGTGGCTGCTTTAGAGGATAATGTAATAGATACCAGTTCCGTAATCGATACCGAAAAAGGAGCTTGGAAATTATATAAGCATACCATTAGAGATACCAAGCGTGGCGGACACGGAAAAATTACTATGTCTGAAGCTTTTGAAGTATCGTCAAATGTAGCCTTTGCTAAAATGATACATGAAGGGTATAAGAATGACCCAGAGAAATATGTGAACAGACTAATGAGTATGGGTATTCATAAAGAATTAGGGCTTCCTGTAGTTGGTGAAGGTAAACCTGTATTGCGTTACCCAGGTGATAAAGGATGGTCAGGTCTTTCATTGGCACAAATGGCTTATGGTTATGAAGTATCTATGACGCCACTACAAACATTGGCATTCTATAATGCTATTGCAAATGATGGCGAAATGGTAAAGCCGCGATTGTTGAAAGAAGTAAAAGAGTGGAACAAGACAATTGAGAAGTTTGATAAAAAAGTCTTGAATTCTGCAATATGCTCGCAATCTACAGTAAAGAAAGTGCAGCAGATATTAAAGAATGTAGTAGAGAAAGAGCATGGTACAGGTCACCGTATGTACTCCGATAATTTTTCAATGGCAGGAAAAACGGGAACTACCCAGACTAACTATGTATCTAAGGATAAATCGAAATACGAATACATTTCGTCGTTCGCAGGATATTTTCCGGCAGATGATCCAAAGTACTCCTGTATCGTAGTAATCCATAAGCCAGACAAAAGTGTTGGGTATTATGGTGCAGATGTATCCGGTCCGGTATTTAAGTCTGTAGCACAAAAAGTATATGCGACATCACCTTTAACAAGTGAGGTAGATGTAAAAAATGTGTTGATAGCCAAAAATGAAGATTCGCACCAAGGATATTATAAGGCGGCACAGCAAAAGTATTCGGCAGTACCTAATGTAAAAGGTATGTGTGGTATGGATGCGGTTGCAATTCTTGAGAATTTGGGTATTGAAGTAGAGGTAAAAGGAAATGGAAAGGTGAAAAACCAATCTATCACCAAAGGCACAGATTTAAAGTCTGTCAAAAAAATAGTATTAGAATTAATATGATGCATTTAAAGGACATATTATATGGAGTGCGTATTACTGCTGTTAGCGGTACTACCTCTTGTGATATAGCATCAGTTCGTTTTGATTCTCGCGAGGTTCAAAAATCTGATGCCTTCGTAGCTATAAAAGGTACGTTGACCGATGGTCATAAATATATTGATCAGGTAGTCGCTGCAGGTGCTAGAGCAATTGTTTGTGAGCAATTACCAGCAGACATGATCGATGATGTTACCTATGTACAGGTAGAAAGTGGTAATCAGGCATTGGCTTTGATGGCTTCTAACTATTACGGTACTCCGTCTAAGAATCTCAAATTAGTAGGCGTTACGGGTACCAATGGTAAAACCACGGTATCTAGTTTATTATATCAGTTGTTTAAAAAAGCAGGATATAAAGTGGGCTTGTTGTCCACCATTAAAATTATGGTAGATGATACGGTTTATCCAACAAAACATACTACTCCTGATGCATTAGTGATCAATCAGCATTTGAAAATGATGAACGATGCCGGTGTAGAGTATTGCTTTATGGAGGTAAGTTCTCATGGTATTCACCAGAAAAGAACCGAAGGTTTAGTGTTTGAAGGGGCAATTTTCACGAATCTGTCTCACGATCACCTAGACTATCATAAAACATTTGCAGAATACCGCGATACTAAGAAAATATTGTTTGATCAATTGCCGAAAACGGCATTTGCATTAACCAATGTAGACGATAAAAACGGCTTGGTAATGTTGCAGAATACAAAGGCTAGAAAAGCAAGCTACGCCTTAAAGAATTATGCAGATTATAGAGCTCAGATATTAGAAAATCAGTTCGACGGTCAGTTATTGAAAATCAATGACCATGAGCTATGGACAAAATTAATAGGTCATTTCAATGCCTACAATATGCTGGCGATTTTTGCGACAGCAGATTTATTAGGCTTGGAGCAATTAGAAACCCTTCGCTTGTTGAGTGAGTTGGAGAATGTAGACGGAAGGTTTCAATATTATATATCAAAGAAAAAAATTACGGCTATAGTTGATTATGCCCATACGCCGGACGCCCTAAAAAATGTGCTTGAGACAATCAACACGTTGAGAACTGGAAATGAAAACGTCATCACCGTTGTGGGGTGTGGTGGCGATAGAGACAGATCAAAGCGTCCGGTAATGGGTAATATCGCATCAGAGATGAGTAACAAGACCATTTTCACCTCTGATAACCCGAGAACGGAGTCGCCAACTGAAATTATTTCAGAAATGGAGGCAGGTGTAGAGCCTCAGAACGTAAAAAAGATTTTATCCATTGAGAATAGAGAGCAGGCAATTAAAACTGCATGCCAACTAGCAGATGACAACGATATCATATTAGTAGCCGGCAAAGGTCATGAGACCTACCAAGAAACCAACGGCGTACGCATAGATTTCGATGATTTTAAAATAGTAAAAGAGCTTTTAAACAGCTTAGAGAAATAATTAAGGCTTAGTAGCAAAGAATACAGATTATATGTTAACCTACCTGTTCGAATATTTAGAAAAACAATACCAGTTGCCTGGAGCTTCGCTGTTTCAGTTCAGCACATTCCGTGCGGCAATGGCTATTCTGTTTTCATTGATGATTGCAACAGTGTACGGTAAGCGTGTAATTCTATTTCTACAAAAGCAACAAGTAGGAGAGACTATTCGCGATTTAGGTCTGGATGGTCAAAAGCAAAAAGCAGGTACGCCAACAATGGGTGGAGTTATTATCATTATGTCCACATTGATACCGGTATTGTTGTTTGCGAGGTTAGAGAATATTTACATTATACTATTGATATTCACCACGTTGTGGATGGGGGCAATTGGCTTTTTAGATGATTACATCAAAGTATTCAAAAAGAACAAAGAAGGTCTAAAAGGTAAGTTTAAAGTCTTAGGTCAGGTAGTATTAGGGCTAATAGTAGGTGCAGTACTTTATTTTCACCCAGAGGTGACCATGCGTGATCATGATAAAACAATCATTACTAAAGACTACACGGTAGAACAAGTAAAAGGCGCAGAGATAAAGTCGACCATGACAACAGTACCTTTTTTTAAGAATAATGAGTTTGATTATGGTAGTCTAATATCATGGGCAGGCGATGGAGCAAAAGAATATGCGTGGTTACTGTTTATACCAATTATCATTTTGATTGTAACTGCAGTATCTAACGGCGCAAATTTAACCGATGGAATAGACGGACTTGCGGCAGGTACATCCGCAATTATTGTATTTACGTTGGGCATTTTTGCCTTAGTATCTGGTAACATCATTTTTTCTGATTATTTGGACATAATGTACATACCACGAGTAGGTGAGTTACTGGTATTCATTACCGCTTTTGCTGGAGCCTTGATTGGATTCTTATGGTACAATGCATTCCCGGCACAAGTATTTATGGGTGATACGGGTAGTTTGACTATTGGTGGAGTAATTGCTGTAATCGCAATAATAGTACGTAAAGAATTATTGATACCGGTGTTATGTGGAATCTTCTTTGCGGAGTCGCTTTCAGTGATGATACAAGTAGGGTATTTTAAATACACAAAGAAAAAATTTGGTGAGGGTAGACGTATATTCTTAATGTCTCCATTACATCACCACTACCAGAAAATGGGGTACCATGAAAGTAAGATCGTAACCCGTTTTTGGATTGTAGGTATACTATTGGCAATTGTAACTGTAGTGACCTTAAAAATTAGATAATGGCATTATTGGTAGTTCTTGGAGGAGGAGAAAGTGGAGTAGGGACAGCCATTTTAGGATTGAAAAAAGGATACGATGTATTTGTATCTGATAAAGGAAAAATTAAAGAGAAGTATAAAAACGTTCTTGAACATTTTGGAATTGATTGGGAAGAAGAACAGCATTCTGAAGACCGCATACTAAAAGCCGATTTGGTAATGAAGAGTCCGGGTATACCAGACAAAGTACCCTTGGTAAAGCAGTTGGTAGCGAAAGGTGTTCCTGTAATATCAGAGATTGAATTTGCATCAAAATACACCGATGCAAAAATCATTGGTATCACGGGTAGCAATGGAAAAACAACGACTACCATGCTAACCAACCACATTTTGGCAAACGCCGGATTAAAAGTGGGTATGGCAGGAAACATTGGTGATAGTTATGCGAAAATGGTTGCAGAGAATGATTTTGAGTATTACGTGCTTGAGATCAGCAGTTTTCAATTAGACGGCATAGTGGATTTTAAACCACACATTGCCGTGATTACGAATATTACACCAGATCACTTAGATCGGTATGAGTATGAGTTTGAAAACTATATCGCATCTAAATTTAGAATTGCAGAAAACCAAGACGAAAACGATTATTTGATTTATGATGCAGATGATACGGTTTTGGTAGAATGGCTGAACAAGCACCCGGTTAAATCAAAGTTAATACCCTTTTCATTGAATAAAGTATTTGAACAAGGCGCATTTATAGAACAAAACGAGATTATAATAAAAACAACAACAGACACTATTAGCATGACGAAGAACACTTTGGCCTTAGAAGGTCAGCACAATGTAAAGAACACAATGGCAGCGGCAACAATTGCTAAATTAGTCGGTATCCGTAAGGAAACGATAAGAGCTTGTGTTTCTAATTTTCAAGGGGCTCCCCACCGTTTGGAAAAGGTGTTGAAAATACATCATGTGGAATATATCAATGACTCAAAAGCAACAAATGTAAATGCTGCTTATTACGCATTGGATAGCATGAAAACACCTACTGTTTGGATCGTAGGTGGTGTAGATAAAGGCAATGAGTACATGGAGTTAATGCCATTGGTAAGAGAAAAAGTAAAAGCGATTATTTGCTTGGGTGAGGATAATGAAAAAATCAAGCATGTATTTGGTAATGCCGTGGATCTATTAGTAGAAACATATGCTATGGAAGAAGCTGTGAAAGTGGCTTATAAAATTGCAGAGCGTGGTGATACGGTTTTGTTATCACCGGCATGTGCAAGTTTCGATTTGTTTAAGAACTATGAGGATCGCGGAGATCAATTTAAGAACTGTGTAAAGAACCTATAAGGTGTTGAATATATTTCAAAACATAAAAGGAGATAAAGCTATTTGGGCCATTGCGGCACTCTTGGCCTTATTTTCATTTCTACCAGTATATAGTGCCAGTAGTAATTTGGTCTATGTAGTAGGTAGCGGTACGCCAGTTGGTCATTTGGTAAAACATGCCATACTGTTGTTTTTAGGTTTTGGAATTATATACGGGGTACATAAGATACCTACACACTTTTTTAAGGGGTTATCCATGATAGCGCTGCCCATAGTGTTGGTATTGCTCATATTTGTATTGGCGCAAGGTACTTCAAGTGGTGGTACCAATGCTAGTCGTTGGATCCGTTTGCCATTGGTAGGTTTTGGTTTTCAGCCTTCTAACTTGGCGGCAGTAGTGTTAATGATATATGTAGCGCGTTATTTCTCTAAGGTTAGAGATATTAAAATAACGTTTACTGAAAGCATTGTTCCATTGTGGTTGCCAGTATTTGCTGTAGTGGCGTTAATATTGCCAGCGAACTTTTCAACGGCAGCCATAGTATTTTCTATGGTCATGGTATTATGTTTTTTAGGAGGATATCCTATGAAATACTTATTGGGCATTATAGGAACGGGAATAGTGTGCTTGTCCATATTCGTGCTAACGGCAAAAGCATTTCCAGATTTGTTTCCAAATAGGGTAGATACGTGGATGAGCAGGATCGATAGTTTCTCTAATCCTGAAGATTCAGAAGGAACCTATCAAATAGAAAGAGCAAAAATAGCCATAGCCACAGGTGGAGTAATGGGTAAAGGAGCGGGAAAAAGTGTGCAAAAGAACTTTTTGCCACAGAGTTCATCAGATTTTATCTATGCGATTATCGTTGAAGAATATGGTTTAATAGGTGGATTTATTTTGATGTTATTTTACTTGTTTCTGTTGTTTAGGATAGTGGTCGTCGCTAACGGATGTGCATCGATCTTTAGCAAATTATTAGTGCTAGGGGTAGGATTACCTATTGTTTTTCAAGCGCTGATAAACATGGCGGTTGCGGTAGAATTATTTCCGGTAACGGGACAGAATTTACCATTGATCAGTAGTGGTGGTACCTCTAGTTGGATGACCTGTTTGGCAATAGGAATCATTTTAAGTGCAAGTAATAAAAGTATAGCGCAGGAGAGTGCTTCTGGCAATGATGTTGATATAGATGAAACGAACCCTTTAGAGATTTTAAGTGGGCAGTTATAAGTTCATTTTATCAGGAGGAGGTACTGGCGGACATATTTATCCGGCCATTGCCATAGCGAACGAACTGAAAAGGAGATATCCTGATGCGGAGTTTTTGTTCGTAGGGGCGAAGGATAGAATGGAAATGGAGAAAGTGCCGCAAGCAGGGTATAAAATAGAAGGATTGTGGATTACGGGAATTCAGCGGAAACTGACCCTTAAAAATCTACTTTTTCCAATAAAATTGATAAGTAGTTTAATGAGAGCAAATAGCATCGTATCGAGGTTTAAACCACACGCCGTAATTGGTACGGGTGGTTTTGCTAGTGGTCCGTTGTTAAAAATGGCAACCACTAAGGGTATACCTTGTGTATTGCAAGAACAGAATTCCTTTGCTGGTATTACCAATAAACTATTAAAAGACAAAGTGAAAAAAATCTGCGTGGCCTATGATGGCATGGAGAAATTTTTTCCGAAAGATAAAATTGTAAAAACAGGTAATCCTGTACGTTCAGATTTGGTGGTATTGAAAGCTACTAAAAATGAAGCTTTACAGTATTTTGAATTGAATGCCGATAAGAAAACACTTTTAGTATTAGGTGGAAGTTTAGGGGCAAGACGCATCAACCAGTTGGTAGCTGATCATTTAGAATATTTTGAGGCATTAGGATTGCAAGTGATATGGCAATGTGGAAATGGGTATTACGAAACCTACAAATCGCATCAGTCAGAGAATATTAAAGTACATGCTTTTTTAAACTCGATGGATAAAGCTTATGTAGCTGCAGATTTTATCATTTCAAGAGCAGGTGCAGGTGCGGTGTCAGAATTGTGTTTGGTTGGGAAACCAACATTCTTTATTCCGTCGCCAGTTGTAGCAGAAGATCACCAGACCATGAATGCATTATCCCTTGTTGGTCATAATGCTGCAATTATGATTAGGGAGAAAGAACTTGATACAACATTTAAAACGGAGTTTGAATCTGTATTTAAATCCGCAGAAAAGCAACAAGAATTATCAAAGAATATTAAGTCGTTGGCATTACCAAATGCAACATCTGATATCTGCGATGAAATAGAAAAATTGATCAAATAAAATGAACGTAACGCAAATACATAGGGTGTATTTTATTGGCATAGGGGGCATAGGTATGTCTGCTTTGGCGCGTTATTTTGCGTTCATTGATAAAGCGGTTGCAGGGTACGATAAAACCGAGACTCCGCTAACACAAGAATTGGCAAGTTCAGGTATGGATATTCACTATACAGATGATATTGATACAGTGCCAGATGAATATAAGAATGACGCAGCGCATACCTTGGTAGTGTATACGCCAGCGGTACCTTCTAGTCATTCTGAATATCAGTATTTTTTAAATAATGGGTTCACGATTAAGAAACGCTCAGAGGTACTTGGTTTAATTACCAAAGACTCTTTCTGTTTGGCGGTTGCCGGTACACATGGTAAAACAACGACCTCTAGTATTTTGGCGCATTTGTTAAAAGAAACAGGAGTAAAAATGACAGCGTTCTTAGGCGGAATTTCAGAAGACTTTAATAGTAATTTCCTTTTAGAAGGAACAGACTATTCGGTAGTCGAAGCAGATGAGTTTGATCGTTCATTTATGCAGTTGACGCCAAATGTAGCGTGTGTTACGTCTATGGATGCTGATCACCTTGATATTTATGGTGATGCGCAAGAATTGGAAAGAACATTTGTTGATTTTACCAAACGCTTAAAACCGGGTGGTAAACTATTTGTTCGTAATGGTTTGCCTTTAGAAGGGTTGACCTATGGTATAGAAGACGATTCGGATTATTGCATCCGGAACATAAAAATAGAACATGGCACCTACATATTCGATTTGGAGACCCCTATCCTCAAACTAGAAGGGGTTGAATTTAGTAAACCTGGGCGACATAATTTGTTGAACGGTTTGGTAGCTTTCGCAATGGCGATGCAAGCAGGTTCCCCGCCGCATCGCCTTGCAGAGGCATTAGCAACGTTTAAAGGAGTGCAAAGGCGATTTTCGTATCAGATTAAAAGTGATGATTTCATTTTTATTGATGATTATGCACATCACCCAACAGAGATAAATGCTGTTTTTGAAGCAGTTGCAGAAATGCATCCGAATAAAAAAGTGTTGGCAATTTTTCAGCCACATCTGTTTTCAAGAACACGTGATTTTGCAGATGAGTTCGCAAAAAGCTTATCGCAATTCGAGAATATATTGTTGTTAGATATCTATCCGGCTAGAGAAGAGCCGATTGAAGGAGTTACGGCAGAATGGTTATTGGAGAAGGTGACAAGTAGTAATAAAAAATTAATTTCAAAAGAACAAATCCTTTCTGAGATAAAAAAACAAGATCCTGAAGTTTTACTAACAATGGGAGCTGGAGATATAGGTTTAGAAGTGGTGAAAATAAAAAAAGAAATGTCGTATGCAGGTTAATTGGAATTTTATAAAGTTAGCTGCTTTGGTTCTAGTAATCATGGGGTTATATGCTTTTTCGAATGAGCGTAATAGCGCCAAGAATGTTACGGGAATGAAGGTAGAATTCGTTGGGGATCAAAATTTATACCTCACCGAAGGAACGGTTAATAAATTGTTAATACAAAATTACGGGAGCCTTGATAATGTGCCTAAAGAAAATATAGTTTTGAATACTGTAGAAAAGGCCCTTGAGGCCAATGAAATGGTAAAAAGTGCACAAGTCTATCTAACAATAGATGGTGAGCTGACGTCGAGAATAGTTCAACGTAAGCCAATAGGACGTATTGAGGGGAATTCAAAATTCTATTTGGACGATGAAGGAAAGAGAATGCCGCTTTCAAATAATCATTCAGCAAGAGTTCCCATCATAACGGGCAATATCAGTGGTAAAAGCCTTGAAGATGTCTATGTCATATTGGAACATATAAATATGGACGATTTTTTTCGTGAATCTGTTATTGGTATTCACATTAAAGGAGAAGAAGAATATCAGTTACGATTAAGGCTTAACAATTTTGTTGTGAACATAGGCGGTATTGAAGATTTAGAGGCCAAGTTTAGCAATTTTAAGGCATTTTATGCCAAAGCGAACAAGGATGAAACCTTGGAGGATTATGCAGAAGTAAGTTTAGAATTCAATAACCAGGTGGTGTGCACTAAAATATAATTAAAATGGAACAAACTAAATATTCAGTCGGTTTAGACATTGGAACAACGAAAATCGTTGCCATAATCGGAAAGCAAAACGAGTATGGTAAAATTGAGATTTTGGGTATCGGTAAGTCCAAAAGTTTAGGTGTACACAGAGGTGTGGTAAATAATATTACCCAAACCATAAAATCTATTCAGCAGGCGGTTGAAGAGGCAGAAGCAAATTCTGGTCTTAAAATTGGATCTGTTGTTGTGGGTATCGCTGGTCAACATATAAGAAGTTTACAGCACAGCGATTACATCACCAGAAAAGATTCTGAGGAAGTAATCGGCGACGAAGATGTAGACTTACTATGTAATCAAGTGCACAAATTGATTATGCTACCGGGTGAAGAGATTATTCATGTTTTACCACAAGAATACAAAGTTGATGGTCAAGCTGAAATACGCGAGCCTGTTGGTATGTATGGTGGTAGGCTAGAGGCTAACTTTCATGTAGTAGTTGGTCAAGTTGTTTCTATAAAGAATGTAGGTCGTTGCATTAAAAGTGCAGGGTTAGATTTAGGAAATATAACATTAGAGCCATTAGCGTCATCTGATGCAGTATTAAGTCAAGAAGAAAAAGAGGCAGGTGTAGCATTGATCGATATAGGTGGTGGTACAACTGATCTGGCTATTTTCAAAGATGGTATCATTAGGCATACTGCGGTAATACCTTTCGGTGGCGGAGTCATTACGGAAGATATTAAAGAAGGATGTTCGATTATAGAAAAACAGGCAGAGTTGTTGAAAACCAGATTTGGTTCAGCTTGGCCAGGAGAGAATAGAGATAATGAAATTGTATCTATACCAGGTTTACGTGGTAGAGAGCCAAAAGAAATTTCTTTAAAAAATCTTTCTAAAATAATTCATGCACGTGTAGTTGAGATTATCGAGCAGGTTTATGTAGAAATCAAAAACTACGGTCACGAAGAACAAAAGAAAAAATTGATTGCAGGTATCGTGTTAACAGGTGGTGGGAGCCAACTAAAGCATTTAAAGCAATTAGTAGAATATATAACAGGTATGGATACTCGTATCGGGTACCCTAACGAGCACCTAGCAGGCGATTCTGATGAAGAAGTTGCTAGTCCGTTATACGCAACAGCTGTTGGACTTTTAATGAATGCCATTAAAAATCAAGAGAAGTTGAAATTAACGCAAGAAGAAATTTTACAAGAACAAGAACTTGAGCAGGAAGAAGAGGAGTTGGTGTATGCAGAGCGAGATACCGAAGCAGTAGCACGCCCGAACCTGCATAAAGAAAGAAAATCTGTTTTTGATAAGTGGTCTGAAAAATTGAAAGAATTTTTAGATAACGCAGAGTAATAAGCATAGCACAAGAGAATACATAACCAGTAATAATTAGAATATGAGTAAGAACAGCGAATTTGATAATATCTCCTTTGATCTACCAAAGAATCAAAGCAACGTTATAAAAGTCATTGGTGTAGGTGGCGGTGGTAGTAATGCCATTAATCACATGTTCCAAGCAGGAATTAACGGAGTTGATTTTGTAATCTGCAATACAGATTCTCAGGCTTTAGACAATAGTCCGGTGCCAAACAAAATACAATTAGGCATGTCATTAACTGAAGGTTTGGGTGCTGGTGCCAATCCTGAAGTAGGTGAACAAGCTGCCATGGAAAGTATGGAAGAGATAAAAAGTATGTTGGATACAACTACTAAAATGATCTTCATTACTGCAGGTATGGGTGGGGGAACAGGAACTGGTGCTGCTCCCGTAATTGCCAAGTTTGCAAAAGAAATGGATGTTCTTACTGTCGGTATCGTTACTATGCCGTTTCAATTCGAAGGTAAAATGCGAGTTGAACAAGCACAACGTGGTATTGAAAAATTACGCAATAATGTCGATTCGCTGATCGTCATTAATAACAATAAATTAAGAGAAGTATACGGAAACCTAGGTTTCAAAGCTGGTTTCTCTAAAGCTGATGAAGTATTAGCAACTGCTGCTAGAGGTATTGCAGAAGTTATTACACATCACTATACACAAAACATAGATTTACGTGATGCTAAAACAGTACTATCTAATAGTGGTACTGCTATTATGGGTTCTGCTATTTCATCTGGTTCTGCAAGAGCTAATGAAGCAATCATGAAGGCATTAGATTCTCCGTTATTGAACGATAATAAAATTCAAGGTGCTAAAAATGTATTGTTATTGATCGTTTCTGGTGCTCAAGAAATTACTATCGATGAGATTGGTGAAATCAATGATCATATTCAAATTGAGGCAGGATACGGAGCAAACATCATTATGGGTGTTGGTGAAGATGAGAGCTTAGGCGAAGCTATTGCTGTAACGGTAATTGCTACAGGTTTTAATATTGAGCAACAAGATGATATAGTAAATACTGAGTCAAAGAAAATCATACATACTTTGGAGGAAGGACAACGTGCAGAGGCAATGTTGTTATCGAACCAAAAAACGGTTCATACTTTAGAAATGGACGATGAGGAAGAGGAGGTAAAACAAGTCAAACCCGTAAAAAAGTATGAGTTCGTTGAGGAAGAAGATTTTGACTTGATACCTACAACGAACTATATTAAAAATTTCAATGTTTTTTACGAGGAAGTACTAGCGGAAAATGTTTCAGAAGAGGATTTTGTTATCGTAGATGCGCCTACATCTTTTAGAGATTTGGAAGTAGTTGAACCAGAAGAGATACAAGTCGAAGAAGAAGATGATCAATTTACAGTTGGTTTTGAAAGTTCTTCAAGAGATGAGGAAGAAAAAGAAAATGTAATCATGTTTGATCTACATGATGAAGTAAAAGATATTGATGTTAACGAAAGCATCGAAATTGTACCAGTATTAGAGTATAATAAGAATGGTGAAAAACGCTATAGTTTAGATGACTACATGCAGTTAGAAAGTAAGCTGACTGGTGCAAAATCTAAGGCAGAAGAGTTCGAGCCTAAAATTATTGAAGACGAGTTGGTATTCGAGAGAAAGACCGTAGCTCCAAAAAGAGAAGCGCACCCAGAGGAACAATTAGATCCAATGGAAACGCCGATTGAAGAGTTATTGAGAGATAGAGCAGATGAACGTAGAAGAAAATTGAAAGATTTCAATTATAAGTTCAAAAACAATGCACCTACTAGTTATGACGAAAAGAAACCGGCATACCAAAGACAAGGTGTTGATTTGATCGAAAGTTCACGAGAAAAGAAGATTTCTAGAACATCATTAAGTGGAGATAGTAATGACGATATACAGTTGCGTTCTAATAACTCATTTTTACATGATAATGTAGACTAATAATAGTCTCACAATATTTTTAAACCCGAAAACTAAGTTAGTTTTCGGGTTTTATTTTTTTATCTTTGCAGACCAAAATATAGATGAAATGGGTTTACAGCAAAAAGTAATGGAGCAGTTGAAATTGGCTATGAAAGCAAAGGATGCTGTAGCGCTAGAATCACTTAGGGCTATTAAATCTGCTTTATTAGTAGCGAGCACTAGTGGAGGTGATGAGATAACTGAAGATGATGAGATTCAAATAGTACAGAAGTTAGTAAAACAAAGAAAAGACAGTGCTGCTATTTTTATAGAACAAGGAAGACAAGATCTTGCTGATCCAGAATTAGCACAGATTGCGGTAATAGAACAATTTTTGCCAGAACAACTTACAGAAGAAGAAGTAGAAAAAGTAGTCGTTCAAACTATAGATGCTACTGGTGCTTCAGGAATGAAGGATATGGGTAAGGTTATGGGGATTGTTTCTAAAGAATTAGCCGGTCAAGCAGATGGTAAATTAATATCAACAATTGTAAAGAAGAAATTAGCATAACATAGATTAGTATTAGGGCATTTTCAATTTTGCTGATTGCTAATTGAACACTGAATATAAAATAATGGCCTCGTGGCGCAACTGAATAGCGCATCAGATTTCGGCTCTGAGGGTTGGGGGTTTGAATCCCTTCGAGGTCACTTAAATTTAAGGTCTTGCTTTTGCAGGACCTTTTTATTTTAAATTATGTTTTACGTTTATATTTTAAGAAGTGAAGTTGATGGTCGTTTTTATAAAGGCATGACTAATAATCTTCCGAAAAGAATAGAAGAGCATAATTTGGGTAAGAACAAATCAACTAAGGGGTTTCTTCCTTGGGTTTTAGTTTATAATGAAGAATTTGAAACTAGAATAGAGGCAAGGGTTAGAGAAAAATATTTTAAATCTGGTATTGGTCGCGAGTACTTAAAGAGTATTCTTAACAATTAATGTAGCTCATCAGACCTGCCTGCCGGCAGGCAGGTTTCGGCTCTGAGGGTTGGGGGTTTGAATCCCTTCGAGGTCATTTAAATTTAAGGTCTTGCTTTTGCAGGACCTTTTTATTTTAAATTATGTTTTACGTTTATATTTTAAGAAGTGAAGTTGATGGTCGTTTTTATAAAGGCATGACTAATAATCTTCCGAAAAGAATAGAAGAGCATAATTTGGGTAAGAACAAATCAACTAAGGGGTTTCTTCCTTGGGTTTTAGTTTATAATGAAGAATTTGAAACTAGAATAGAGGCAAGGGTTAGAGAAAAATATTTTAAATCTGGTATTGGTCGCGAGTACTTAAAGAGTATTCTTAACAATTAATGTAGCTCATCAGACCTGCCTGCCGGCAGGCAGGTTTCGGCTCTGAGGGTTGGGGGTTTGAATCCCTTCGAGGTCACTAGGTTTTAAAGCCACATCTTAAAAGGTGTGGCTTTTTTGTGTTTTAATGATTATTGTAATGAGGTGAGTTGGTCTTGCCTATTTATATAGGTAGAGCTTAGGTGTCGAATGGACTATTAATGATGTGGTTTTTATTTTTTATTGTCGTGTGTATTGAAAATCGTGTTAGTATGTATAGATAGTATCGGAAGAACTCTTTTTAAGTAGAGATTAAAACGGATGATTATAGTTACTGATTTATGATATACCAAGTTCAAGTTGCAAGAATTCTATGTAGTATATATGAGTAACAATTAAAATCAATTTTTTTCTGCTTATGTTTTTTACTGTAGTAAGAGTATAGATATTAAAATTGCTACACTATTATATGTTGTTTACACTTTTTTTAGGTCTTAATATGTAATATAATGACTAGTTGAAACTTCTTTTTTGAGTATCTAATGCTGTTTGAAATTGAGAAACACAAACCAGTTTAATAGTGGAAGGCTATAATGTGTATTGAGGTAATCATTGTTGTTCAATTTTTATGTGAATTTCGTTGTTTCTAACGTACGGTAAATCATGCTGTTATGCTGAGGATAAAAAACTTTGTTTTTTTTATTTCAAAAAGGCTTGTGTTATTAAGAATAGTGTGTACATTTGCACCCCGCAAACGAGGAAGATTAATCCATTCCGAACAGGGAAGTTAAGACCGTTTGCGCCGATGGTACTGCTATACCAAGTGGGAGAGTAGGTAGCCGCCTTTTTCGAAAGCCCTTTACAGAAATGTAAGGGGCTTTTTTTATACCATAAATCCAACAGACCCTGCTCCATAAACGCCCAATGACAAGGGTATAGAAATACGAACATCATCACTAATACTACTACTACTACTACTACTACTACCAATTTTAAAATAATCATTTCTACAGTTAACTAACTCTATCTATGATAGAGACTTCATATCGATTGTATTGTTTATATAGTGCGATATGTTTAAGAAGGGGAGAACTTAGATAAGAATATAGTTAACATAAAATCAAATTTAGTTAGATATAAATCTGGGAGTGTAGTTGAAATGATAGTTGTTCAATTACTTCGAGTTTTAAAATATTCCTTAAAATTTTATCAATGACGTTGTATAAAAGAATCACTTATACTATATCTTTTAATTGATAAGTGTAGTTGTAGATTTTATAAGTAAATCCTTATTTTGAAGGCTAACAAAAATTTGAGTTTACGGTAGTATGTATAAAAAAAACCTGAGAAGTTAACTTCTCAGGTTTTAGTTTGTTTTCAATAAGCATTGTAGATTTATTGGTAATCTGACTTTTATAATAAATCTTAATCTCTATTGATATCGAAAATAATACCTTCTTTCTGCATTTGAGAAATTTCATTTTTTGAATACCCATAGGTTACCTCAGAATAGTTCTCTTCTTTATCAATTTTATAAAGTCTAGATTTTTTTGATATTTCATAATCGTTTAAAGAAAGGTATAAACTATCTGAAGTTACTTTCTCAAGTCTCATCGTAGAGTAACTGCCATTATCTGCTTTATATTTATATACGTCACCAACAGCCGGAGCTGATAAATATAGCTGCGTATTTTCTTTGTCTTTCCCGCTAGAATAAATTACAAACCCAATTAAGAGAGCTAAAACTAAAAGTCCTGAAAACTGCCATATGGGTCCTTTCGCTTCACTTTTAATCTTTTTATATTGCATTTTAAGCGCTTCAGGCATTTGTTTTGGAGATAAGGTCTCTTTACAATGAGTGCAATAAGAACTACCACTTTTCCCTAATGGAAACATTGGAATCCAAAATACGTGCGCATGCTTTCTGTAAATATTAATGTAAATAGTATCTTGATTGTTGCAGTGTTGACAAGTAATATTTCTTGTTTTTACGGAATCAAGATTTGCTGATCCGGTACCGAAGAAAATCATAGGGTTTGGTTTTGTTATTAAGTAAATATAACGTTTTTAAAAATTGTCTATTATCGTGACCACTTTTAATACCAATATATCAGTTAATTACGAGGTAGTTATAGTGCTGGAAATAATATTCTTAACAATCATTTTTGCATGAATTCTTGAATTCTCTATAAACCATTTGTGGGTTTCCATCCCTCCGCAGATTACACCGGCTAAATAAAGACCTGCTACATTCGTTTCCATAGTATCTGGATTATACTCTGGTAATTTCTTTGTGTCATTACTTATATTGACACCTAGTTTTTCTAAAAAATTAAAATTAGGTTTATATCCTGTTAATGCTAAAACAAAGTCATTTTCAATAGCTACATCACTATCTGGTGTGGTTAAGTTAATGTAATCTTTAGAAATAGATTTAATGGTTGTGTTGTAATAAGCTTTGATGCTACCTTCTTCAATTCTATTAATGATATCTGGTCGAACCCAGTATTTAACGCGTTTACCAACTTCTGGTCCACGTATAATCAAGGATACTTCAGCACCTTTTCTATAACATTCAAGTGCCGCGTCAATGGCAGAATTACTAGCTCCAATTACCGCCACTTTTTGACCAGAATAATAATGTGGGTTGTCATAATAGTGCACTACTTTTTCTAAATTTTCTCCTGGTACATTTAATAAATTAGGTAGGTCATAGAAACCAGTAGCAACAACAACTTGTTTTGAAATATAAGTAGCCTTATCTGAAATTATTGTAAAAACATTTTCATTTTTTTGAACATTTTCTACCTTTTCAAAAAGGTTTATATTCAATTTATTAGAGGTTACAATTCGTCTGTAATATTCTAAAGCTTCATCTCGTTTAGGTTTAGCTTCATTACTTATAAATGGTATTTCGTCAATCTCTAATTTTTCAGATGAAGAGAAAAATTGCATATTACTTGGGTAGTGAAACAGGGAATTCACAATCGGACCCTTTTCTAGAATAAGGTAACTGAGTCCGTTTTTCTTTGCTTCTAAGCCACATGCAATTCCTATTGGTCCACCACCAACGATGACCATATCAAATTCAGTTTTCATCCTTCTAATTCTTTTATAGATTTAATTGGATCGGCGCTTTTAAATACAAAACTTCCGGCAACTAAAATATCTGCACCTGCTTCAATTAATTTCTTTGAATTAGCAGTTGTAACTCCGCCATCGACTTCAATAAGAGCTGATGATTTTTTTCTTGTGATCAAAGCTTTAGTAGCTTTGATTTTATCGTATGTATTTTCTATAAATGATTGTCCGCCAAAACCCGGATTCACACTCATAATTAAAACAACGTCAATATCTTGAATGATATCTTCTAAAAGCATAACATTAGTATGCGGATTCAAAGCAACACCAGCTTTCATGCCCAAAGCCTTTATAGCTTGTATAGTTCTATGTAGATGCGTACACGCTTCATAATGTACCGTCAATATATGAGCTCCAAGATTAGCAAACTCTTCAAGATATCTATCAGGGTCTACAATCATTAAATGTACATCTAAAGGTTTTGTAGCATGTTTTTGAATTGCTTTTACAACCGGCATACCGTAAGATATGTTTGGAACAAAAACTCCGTCCATAACATCAATATGGTGATACTCCGCTTCACTTGCATTTACCATTTCAACATCACGTTGTAGATTTCCAAAGTCTGCTGCTAAAAGTGATGGCGCTATACTTGCCTTTTTCATATGAATAAACCTTATTTGTTCATTACAAAAATACGTATTTGTAATTCGTTTTAATTGTGTTTTAGCTTTTGCTTTAACATCATTTAATCAATCTTCGAACCACCATTTTTAGTTAGTATAGGATTTATTTTCGTTTTGTATTTACTCAAAATACTATCTAGTTTATCAAGTTCAACTTTAAGCTCTGCAGATAGTTCTTCAAAAACTTTATAAGCACCGTTGGTTGGTTTTGCTTCGCCAGATTCAACACTGCGACGTAATGAAGCTAATCTATTATTGAGCTTAATAGGGAAATTTAAAGGATCCTGACCTGATTGGTTTTTTACTTGATACAATGCTTCTTCAACTTCTGATAAATCATTTAAAAATGGAGTTACCATACTATTATATTTGCTGGTATCAATACTTTCTTTCGCAGCTATAAGTGATTTTTTAATTTCACGAATTTTAATCACTGCTTCATTAGCTGCAGTAGTTTTACCTATAATTTTATTGGAAAGTTCGAACTGCTCATTTAAATCTTCTTTGGTGATACCTTTAAGATTGGGGTCCATTTTTATTTCGAAGGCATATGTTTTTTCATAATCGCCAGATTTCATTTTCACTTTATAAATTCCTAATGGAGCTTTTGGTCCTCGAGCAGGTCTTGCGCTCCAAATAATCATACCGTCAAAAGTGGTGGCGCCAGTATATCTCATATCCCAAGTAAACGTATTTATTCCTTTTGCTGTGGTAGGTTTTGTAGATCCGCCTTTTAGCCAATAAGGAATGTTAGGGTCTACTTCATATTTCGGTTTGCTACCGGTAAAGGTGTTGATTAATTTATCTTGAGCGTCATAAATTTCAAAAGTAATGGTGTCTTTTTGTTCCTTTAAGTAGTATTGAATAGAGGCATTTGTTAAACCTCTAAGCGCATCTGTAGGTTTAAATAGAACAGCATCTTGTTTTGCCATTTCTGGAGTAAACTGTCTGATTGGTTGAATATCATCTAAGATCCAGAATCCTCTTCCGTGTGTACCTAATACGACATCATTATCTTTAATGACTAAATCTCTAACAGGAGTATCTGGAAGTTCTAACTGAAGACTTTGCCATAGCTCACCATCATTCATTGAGAAATATACACCATGTTCAGTAGCCAAAAATAGCAAACCTTCTTTTACAGGGTCTTCACGTACGGCTCTTGCAAAATGACCATCTTCAATTCCGTTAATAATTTTGGTCCATGTTTTTCCGTAATCATGTGTTTTGAAAACATAAGGTTGTCTGTCATCAACTTGGTATCTGTTAGCTGCAATATAAAGTGTACCTGGGTTATGAATAGATTCATCAATAATACTTACTCTTGAAAATTTTGGTAAATCTTTAGGAGTAATATCTGCCCAATTTTTTCCTCCATCTCTAGTAATATGTATTTTACCATCATCTGAACCAGCCCATATTGTATTAATGTCGTGGTTAGAAGGCGCAAGAGCAAATACGGTAGCGTAAATTTCTGGTCCGTTCATATCCATGGTGATAATACCACCAGTTTTACCTAAAGTAGTTGGGTCTGCATACGTTAAATCTGGACTAATTTTTTCCCAAGACTGTCCGTCATCTGTAGTTTTCCATACATGTTGAGAGCATGTGTACATCACGTTAGAATCTTTTGGAGCGAACATAATAGGAAAAGTCCACTGCCAGCGTTCTGGTAAGGCACTAGCGGGTTCACCAGAGAAAAAACGTGGGTATACTTGAATATCTCTAGATTGTCCGTTACTTCTATCATAACGAGTTAAAAGTGCTCCTTGGCTACCGGCATAAAAAATATCTAAGTCTGTAGGATGTTGTGTGATCCAGCCACTTTCACCACCGCCAACAGCGTAAGCCCAGCCATCTCCTTGACCACGAGCCTGCATATGTCCCCAGCCATCACTTGGTACGGCAATAGTGCTATTGTCTTGTTGTGCACCAGCAACATGATAGGGCACATCGTTCGTTGTCATTACATGGTACAGTTGAGTAGTAGTGTAATCTTCTTCTGTCCAAGATTTTCCGCCATTGATACTAACAACACCGCCACCGTCATTTGAAGAAATCATACGCTCAGGATTGTTAGGGTCTATCCATAAATCGTGATTATCGCCATGTGGTACTTTAATTTTTGTATCAAAATTTTTGCCTCCATCAGTAGACTTCCAAAAATCAACATTAAGTCCGTAAACAATATCTTTATCTAATGGATCAGCATAAATTCTCGAATAGTAAAAAGCACGTTGTCTCAGTTTTCTTTCATCATTAGTGCGTTCCCAAGTTTTACCGGCATCGTCTGAACGAAAAACACCACCTTCGTTAGCTTCTACAACGGCCCAAACACGATTAGAATCTGCTGGAGAAACTGTTACCCCGATTTTACCTAACGGACCTTCTGGCATACCAGGGTTTTTTGAAAGATCTGTCCAAGTCTCACCGGCGTCAGTAGATTTCCATAGTTTACAATCTGGACCACCGCCCCACATTTTCCATGCTTTTCTTTGAACTTGCCATGTGCTAGCATATAAAACATTAGGATTATTTCTGTCAATTATTAAATCTACGGCACCTGCTTTATCACTTACATATAATGTCTTGTTCCAAGTTTTTCCACCATCAGTACTTTTAAAAACACCACGTTGTTCGTTATCACCATATGGGTGACCGAGTGCGGCAACATAAACTATATCAGGATTTGTTGGGTGAATTCTAATTCTAGAAACCGCTTGAGTTTCTTCTAACCCTAGGTGTGTCCAAGTTTTACCTGCATCAGCTGATTTATAAACTCCGTCACCTTGGGTGATACTGCCGCGCAATTGTACTTCTCCCATACCAATGTATACAATATCAGGATTGGTTTCTGCGACCGCCACTGCACCAACCGAAGAACTTGTAATTTGACCATCTGTAACAGCTTCCCATTCATTACCGCCATCAGTAGTTTTCCATAGTCCGCCACCTGTTGCACCGAAATAATATTCGTTAGGCCTACTTGGACTGCCCGAAGATCCTAAAGAACGACCGCCACGTACAGGACCGATATTACGCCATTCTAAATTCTCATAGAATTCTGGAGTTATGGTTGCAGTATTTGTTTTAGATTTTTTTTGTGCAAAACTGGTGCTAAAAGCGACCAATGTAAATGCAAGTAATAGGTAGTATTTTTTCGTATTCATAAGGTGGAAGTTAGGTTGGTTCTAATCGTGAAATAAAAGAATTTCACTTTGAAAATAATCAATTATTCTACTATAATTAAATGATTTTCAAATTTTAACGGGAAGTTGGGGAAACCTAATATCTGGACTAATTTGAATATTTTTTCATGAATGATAGAATCGTAATATCATCATGATTTTTTATGATATAGGTAATATGAGCTTATGTTATTTGGAATTTGGTAAGTGATGTATTTTAATTGAAAAACTAGATTGAAATTTTTGATTTAGGAAAGGAAAATTAGTGCAACTTAAATTTTACTGCCAATAGATTAGTTAGCAGTTTTTAGCAATGTTTACGATTTCAGTTATCAAAAGAAAGTAGTTATTTCAAGTTTATTTGTCGTAAACCTTCGTAGATAGTAATGGCTACAGCATTGGCTAAGTTTAAACTTCTAATGTGTTCGCTATACAATGGGATTTTGGAAGTATTTTCGATGTTTTGCTGTAATAATTCTTTAGGTAAGCCAACAGATTCTTTTCCGAAAATGAGAAACATATCATCTTCAAAATCCATATCCCAATGATTTTTAGTAGCCGTAGCAGAAAAAAATATCATTTTTTTGTCCTTATGTTGCTCAAAGAATTTATCAATATTCTCGTACATAATAACATTGAGGTGTTGCCAGTAATCTAGTCCCGCTCTTTTTAAACGTTTATCAGTAAGTTCAAATCCGAATGGTTTTACCAAGTGTAATGTAGATCCTGTTCCGAGAGCTAATCTGCCGATGTTACCTGTATTATTAGGTATTTCTGGTTCTATGAGTACTATATTTAGGCTCATTATTTTTTGAAGGATTGTAAGTATAAATGTTCAACTTTTTCTCGAGCCCAAGGAGTTCTACGTAAAAATTTTAAGCTTGATTTTATAGACGGATTACTTTTAAAGCAATTAATATCAACTTGACCAGCCAAATCTTCCCAAGAATACTTTTCTGTAAGTTCTTCAAGTATCGTTGCTAGTTTAATACCATGAAGCGGATTATTAGGTTGAGAATCTGAACTCATGTTTTATTAAAATTTTATAGACTTACAATTATTTCTGAAATGCAATGTACATAGATAGCGCAGGTACTTCAATACTGTCTTTCAATAAATGCAGCCCTTGAAAGTCAAAGGTACTACCAGAAACAGCCTTTTGCCAAACTCCATCAATTTTATAATTTATTTTTTCGTTTGATGCATTGTAAATCACTAAAATGTTTTTCCAATTGTCTTCGTTTGCGTTACTTTCTAATGTAAAGGAAACAAGACTATTATTAGTATTTTGGAATTTTAAATGTTCTCTTACTTGATTGGAGGTAGCCATATAAAAAGCGGGATGCTCTTTTCTTAGCTTTATTAGATTTTTATAGTAGTCGAATACTTCTTTGTGGTCATTCTTCCAATTCCAATTTATTTGGTTGATGCTATCAGGTAGGTTGTAAGAATTATGTTCTCCGTTTTTTGTACGAAGCATTTCTGATCCAGCATGAAGAAATGGGGTGCCTTGTGAGGTCATTACAATAGCATTTGCCAATTTATCCATGGCAATTAATTCTTCTAATGTTGCGTCTGGTCTTGAAATTTTAAGTTTGTCAAATAAGGTATGGTTATCATGACAAGAAACATAGTTGATAGATTGCCATGGTTCTAAGGTCCAAGGAACATCTGAGTAATTTACCTTTTCATATTCAATTTGAGGATGTTGAGTTGCGCCTACAATTCCGAATTTAATAGATTCCACTGTATTCTTAGCGCCACTAACAAAACCTAAACTTTCATCTTCGAAAACTGAACCTTTTAATCCGTCACGTAAATCATCACTAAAAGCAGCAAATTTTGGAAGTTGCTGCATGTGTTCTTTAAGGGCTCGTTTTTCTTCCGGTAACGGAGAATCTGAAGCAGTCCATCCTTCCCCATATAAAAGTGCATCAGGATTTATTTCTAAAACAGCTTCACCAATTTTATTCATGGTTGCAATGTCATGAATGCCCATGAGGTCGAACCGGAATCCGTCAATATGATATTCTTTCGTCCAATGTAAGACAGATTCAATCATGAATTTTCGCATCATAGCACGCTCTGATGCAGTTTCGTTTCCACAGGCAGCAGCATCGGAATAAGAACCATCTTCCCAATGGCGATAATAATAACCAGGTACTTCTTGATTAAAATTAGATTCTTCTGTTTTGCCAGTGTGGTTATATGCGACATCTAAAATAACTCCAATACCATTATCATGAAAAGTCTTTACCATTTGCTTAAACTCTTTAATGCGAACTTCTGCATTAAAGGGGTCGGTAGAAAAAGAACCTTCAGGAGCATTGTAGTTGTTAGGGTCGTAACCCCAATTAAATTGTGGAGTGTCTAAATTAGTTTCATCAATAGCGTAATGGTCTAAAGTGGGTAAAAGATGCACATGGGTAATACCTAGTTCTTTTAAATGATCAATACCTGTAGCAACTCCGTTTGGACCTTTAGTTTCAGCTTCTACTAACCCTAAGTATGTACCAGGTAGTGATGAGCCAGACTGCGGATGAACTGTCAAGTCACGAACATGTAATTCATAAATTATAGCTTCATTGTATTTATTAAGAGTAGGGGATGAGTCTTTTTTCCAAGCCTTCGGGTTGGTGGATTCCATATCTAAGACCATTGCCCTATTACCATTTACTCCTACAGCTTTGGCGTAAATTCCTGGAGTTTCATCTAGCCACAAATCATTAATTTTAACTTGATAGGTGTAATAGATGCCATTTAAATCACCATCTACTTTTGTTTGCCAAATACCTTGATGCTCTTTTGTCAGGTTATAGTATGAAAAGACAGTAGCGTCATATCCATTTTTATAAAGTCTTAAAATTACTTCTTCAGCATTTGGAGACCAAAGTTTAAAGAGCGTAGCATCTTCGGTATATTGTATCCAAAGGTTTTCGTTTATAGGGGTAGGGTATTTATTGAAATCAGTAATAGTCTTTTTGGTATTACAAGAGTTGAACAGCGCGAAACTCATTAGAATTAGTGCTGTATGTTTCATTAGGTTAATGTTGATACTCTAAGATAAGGAAAGATTTTTTAGGGTATGTATCAGCAAACAGATACTTAGTTTTTCAAATTCCAGTAGAAACTATTATAAATGAAAAAACTCCGGTAATCAGCCGGAGTTTATTCATCAATCAAAAAACGAACAGTCATGATAAACTGTTGTTACCGTTAAAATTACAACTAATATGCCAATATTGCCAATTTAAGGAATATTTAACGTGTAATTTTTATAACTTGAACGCTTTGAGTTTTAACCCAAATACGTTTTTAATATTTTACTTCTAGAAGTATGCTTTAAACGTCTAATCGCTTTTTCTTTAATTTGACGAACTCTTTCTCTTGTTAGGTCAAAAGTTTCACCAATTTCTTCCAAGGTCATAGAATGCTGATTAGCAAGACCAAAGTATAAGCGAATAACATCTGCCTCACGAGGCGTCAATGTTTCTAAAGCACGCTCAATTTCTGTACGTAAAGACTCGTGTAATAATTCTCTATCTGGGTTTGGAGATTCGCCACTACGAAGTACATCATAAAGGTTAGAATCTTCACCGTCGATAAGAGGCGCATCCATAGATACGTGTCTACCTGAGTTTTTCAATGATTGTTTTACGTCATCAACAGTCATATCCAATTCTTTCGCAATTTCTTCAGGAGAAGGCATTCTTTCATGCGCTTGCTCTAAGAAAGCAAAAGTCTTGTTGATTTTATTGATAGAACCAATTTTGTTCAATGGCAAACGAACGATACGAGATTGTTCTGCCAAAGCTTGTAATATAGATTGACGGATCCACCATACGGCGTAGGAGATAAATTTAAATCCCCGCGTTTCGTCAAAACGCTGTGCAGCTTTGATCAGACCAAGGTTTCCCTCGTTAATCAAATCTGGTAAAGTAAGGCCTTGGTTTTGGTACTGCTTAGCAACTGAAACCACGAATCTGAGGTTGGCTTTCGTAAGTTCTTCAAGAGCACGCTGATCGCCTGCCTTAATACGTTGTGCCAATTCTACTTCTTCATCAGCGGTGATCAAGTCAACTTTTCCAATTTCTTGTAAGTACTTGTCCAAAGATGCGGTCTCTCTATTGGTGACCTGTTTTGTAATCTTAAGCTGTCTCATTAAAATAAATTAAGTTCAATTTGCATAGACTGCATATACTTATACGTAAAAATCTTCCGAATGTTACAATTGGAGGCAAAAAACTTCATAAATCTGTTGAAATGCATAAAAAAAGCCCCAACATATATGTCGGGGCTTACTTTATAAACTTACAAGAGTATTAATCTCTTCTTGGTTTTCTATCGCGATCACGACTACGATCGTTTCCACGACGGTCATCTCTACGTTTGTCATCACGTGGTGGTCTTTCAACAAAACCTTCTGGTTTTGGTAAAAGTGCTTTACGAGAAACTTTCTCTTTACGAGTACGTTTGTCTAAGCCGAAATACTTAACATCGAATACATCGCCCATGTTTACAACATCAGCTACATTTTCTGTACGTTCCCAAGCTAATTCACTTACGTGTAATAATACTTCGTTACCTGGAGCATCCATATATTCTACAACTGCACCAAAATCAAGCATTTTAATAACTTTTACTTCGTAAACGCTACCAACTTCAGGCTTAAATAATATAGAGTCTATTTTTGCCATAACAGCATCAATACCTTTATTACCAACACCTAAAATTTCTACAATACCTTCTTCAGTAACAGGATCCTCATTTATAACGATAGTCGTTTCAGTTTCCTTTTGCATCTCTTGAATCACTTTTCCACCAGGACCAATTAAAGCACCAATGAATTCATTAGGAACTCTACGAGTAACCATTGTAGGTGCGTGATCTTTAACGCTTTCAGCAGGAGCAGAAATTGTATCGGTAATTTTACCTAAGATGTGTAAACGACCATCTCTAGCTTGCTTTAAAGCATTTACAAGAATTTCGTAAGACAATCCTTTTACCTTAATATCCATTTGGCAAGCAGTAATACCGTCAGCAGTACCAGTTACTTTAAAATCCATATCTCCTAAATGATCTTCATCACCTAAAATATCAGATAATACAGCATATTTTCCAGAATCAGCATCAGAAATTAATCCCATTGCAATACCAGAAACTGGTTTCTTCATTTTTACACCAGCATCCATCATAGCCATTGTACCAGCACAAACTGTTGCCATAGAAGAAGAACCGTTAGATTCTAAAACTTCAGATACAACACGAACTGTATAAGGGCAATCTGCAGGAATCATTCCTTTTAAGGCACGTTGAGCTAAGTTACCGTGACCAACTTCTCTACGAGATGTTCCACGAATAGGTCTTGCTTCACCTGTACAGAAAGGAGGGAAGTTATAATGTAAATAGAAATTTTCTTCGCCTTCGTAAGATGGCATATCTATTTTGTTTGCATCTCTAGATGTACCTAAAGTTACTGTAGCTAAAGCTTGAGTTTCGCCACGAGTAAAGATTGCAGATCCATGAGTAGAAGGTAAATAATCAACCTCACACCAAATTGGTCTAATTTCATCAGTCTTACGACCATCTAAACGTAAACCTTCGTTTAATGTTAAATCACGTACAGCTGCTTTTTCAGCTTTATTGTAATATTTTGAAATTAATCCGCCAAAATCAGCTTGCTCTTCTTCAGAGAAAGATGCTTTGATTTCTTCTTTGATTTCACCAAACGCAGCACTACGCTCATGCTTAGCAGAACCTGCTTGAGCAATAGCATATACTTTGTCATAAGCCATATCGTGAATTTTCTTAGCTAAATCAGCTTCTTCTCTTTCACCTTGGTACTCACGAACTTCTTTTTTGCCAAAAGCTTCAGCCAATGCAACTTGAGCAGCACATTGTACTTTAATTGCTTCATGAGCAAATTTGATAGCTTCTGTCATTTCTTCTTCAGAAATTTCATCCATTTCACCTTCAACCATCATAACTGAATCGGCAGAAGCACCAATCATCATATCGATGTCAGACTCTGCTAATTGAGCACGAGTTGGGTTAATTACGAATTCGCCATTTACACGAGCAACTCTAGCTTCAGAAATTGGGCATTCGAATGGAAAATCTGACAATTGAATAGCAGCAGAAGCAGCTAAACCTGCCATTGCATCTGGCATAACGTCATCATCATGAGACATTAATTGAATCATCACCTGAGTTTCAGAGTGGTAATCTTTTGGGAATAATGGACGTAAAACACGATCCACTAAACGCATAGTTAAAACTTCACCATCACTAGGTCTTGCTTCTCTTTTGAAGAAACCACCTGGGTAACGACCGGCAGCAGCAAATTTTTCACGGTAATCTACCGTAAGTGGAAGAAAGTCCACATCACTTTGTTTGTAGTTGGAAACAACTGTACATAATAACATACATTTTCCTGATTGAACAACAACAGAACCGTGTGCCTGTTTTGCCAATTTTCCTGTTTCGATAGAAATTTCTCTACCGTCACCAAGGTCTATGACCTCTTTAAATACTTTTGGAATCATAAAATTCGATTAAAATTTGCGCAATGCAAATTTGTTAAACAATGGTCTTTCCGACTGAAATTCTCTGGTCGGAGTTGTTGTGTTGTTGTGTTGACCAATGAAAAACCGTGTGTAGCTTTTTGTTCGCCTTTGCCAATATGTTTGGCTTAACCTCCTAAGGCGGGAGTATTAAAAAAGGGGATAGCTAGCTATCCCCTTTTGCAATATTATTTTCTAATACCTAGCTCTTTAATTAGCTCTCTGTATTTTACAATATCATTTTTAATCATGTAATCAAGAAGACTTCTTCTTTTACCTACGAGTTTCACAAGTGAACGCTCAGTATTGTAGTCTTTATGATTTCTTTTCAAGTGACCGGTCAAATGATTGATACGGTGTGTGAATAAAGCGATTTGTCCTTCTGTAGAACCAGTGTTCTCTGCTTTACCGCCGTGTTTCTTGAAAATTTCGGCTTTTACTTCTTTTGTTAAATACATTCCAATATTAATTTAAATGATTTTTATGTACATGATTGATTTTCAATCAGGGCGCAAAGGTATGATTTTTTTTGAAATGTTTAATTGATATTCTGATAATTTAAATCAAAAAGCACAACCATTAGGTAATGGTGCTATTTTCTCTAAGCCTTCAGCAAATTCAGAGCTTAATTCAGCGGCAGAAAATCCATTGTCGATAGACCCTTTTTGTACAGCAGATGCATAACCTGTAGTATTCATATGAACACGAATATAAACTTCGTCGTCATTTTCAAGCGGAATATTTGAACCTGATCTTGTAAATGGTTGTTCGTCTACATGACTATGAGTTAGAATTCTTCTATAAATAAGATTACCTTCTAAATCTATAATTTCCCACCAATCTGCATATTGGTCACAACCTGTATCAGGACTAGAAACTGTAGTGGCAATTGTATACGCATTTGACTCTCCTGAGATATTTACCTCGGTAACTTGTGCATTAAAATCAAAAATGCTCGTCGAATCTGATTCATCGACGAGCACTTCTTCTTTATCTGTAGAACAGCATAAAAACCAAAAAGATAGTATGGTACATGCTAAAGTTTTCAAGCTATTGCTTTTTCTGATCTTACAGGGTTATTTTGAATAAGGTCTATATATAGGTTGACTTTTTTCTTTAAATCTCTTCTATGTGATATAAAATCTAAAAAGCCGTGTTCCAATAAAAATTCAGATGATTGAAAACCTTCAGGTAAATCTTTACCTGTAGTATCCTTTACAATTCTTGGGCCAGCAAAACCTATCAATGCACCTGGCTCTGCAATATTAATATCGCCAAGCATTGCATATGATGCAGTAGTACCACCAGTTGTTGGATCGGTACATAAAGAAATATATGGTAAACCAGCTTCAGACAGCTGTGCAAGTTTAGCAGATGTTTTTGCTAATTGCATTAATGAAAGCGCTGCTTCCATCATACGAGCTCCGCCAGATTTAGAAATCATCATAAATGGTGTTTTCTTTTTAATGGCGTAGTCTATACCACGGGCAATTTTCTCACCAACGACACTACCCATAGATCCACCGATGAATTTAAAATCCATACAGCAGATTACGATGTCTTTGCCAAATGACTTTCCGTATCCTGTTCTGACAGCATCTTTGAGTCCGGTTTTTTTCTGTGCCGCTTTTAAACGCTCGCTATATTTCTTGGTATCCTCAAATTTCAAAGGATCTTTAGAAGTAAGATTAGCATCAAGTTCTCTAAACTTATTGTCATCGAACAAAATTTCAAAATACTCCTTACTACCGATTCTTACATGATAATCATCTTCAGGACTTACATAAAAGTTTTTTGCAAGATCGTCTGACTCAACTATTTTACCTGTTGGCGATTTATACCACAAGCCTTTAGGTGTGTCTTTCTTTTCTTCGGTAGAAGTTTGTATACCTTTTTCTTTTCTTTTAAACCAAGCCGTCATATCATCCATTTTTTGGTTATCCTATACTATTAAAGTGTATTTACGTTGTTTAAGTCTTCAAAAGCTTTTTTCAAACGTTCTATGAAAGCAGTTTCTCCTTTTCTCAACCAAACTCTTGGATCGTAAAATTTCTTGTTAGGCTCATCTGCACCTTTAGGGTTACCTATTTGTGATTGTAAGTAGTCTTTATTATCTTGAACATAGTCACGAACACCTGCTAAAAAGGCATACTGTAAATCTGTATCAATATTCATTTTAATAACACCGTAGCTAATACCTTCTCTAATTTCTTCAACCGTAGAACCAGATCCACCGTGAAATACGAAATCGATATGGTTGTGCTCAACACCATATTTTTCAGAAATATACTCTTGAGAGTTTTTAAGAATTTTCGGAGTCAATTTTACGTTACCCGGCTTATAAACACCATGTACGTTACCGAATGCAGCAGCGATAGTAAACTTTGGGCTTACTTTAGAAAGTTCTTCGTAAGCGTATGCAACTTCTTCTGGTTGTGTGTATAATTTAGAATCATCTACATCAGAATTATCAACACCATCTTCTTCACCACCAGTAATACCTAGTTCGATTTCTAAAGTCATGTTCATTTTGCTCATGCGCTCTAGATATCCCTTACAGATTTCGATATTCTCTTCTAAAGGCTCTTCAGAAAGATCGATCATATGTGAACTGAATAAAGATTTACCAGTTTCAGCGAAATGTTTTTCACTAGCATCTAGAAGACCGTCGATCCAAGGCAATAATTTTTTTGCACAGTGATCTGTATGAAGAATAACTGTAGCACCATAAGCTTCTGCTAATTGGTGAACATGTTTTGCACCAGCAACTGCACCTAAAATAGCTGCTTTTTGCCCGTCGTTAGAAAGACCTTTACCAGCATTGAACTGAGCTCCACCATTAGAAAATTGAATGATAACAGGAGCATTTAAACTTGCAGCTGTCTCTAAAACACCATTAATAGTATCTGAACCAATAACGTTTACCGCAGGTAATGCAAATCCTTTTTCTTTTGCGTAGTTGAAAATTGCTTGAACTTCGTCTCCGGTTGCAACTCCCGGTTTGATATTGTGAGCCATAATTATGTAGTTGTTTGTTTCTAAAAAAAATGAAAAACAAAAGTAATAAAACAATTATATTTAAAAGGGATAGTTGATACCTATTTGCAATACGGAATTTGCGAAGTTATAATCTCTAAACCAACGTTTAGGCTGAATTTCAGCCGGATTATAGGTTTTGAAGCCTAAATCTAATCGAAATAGAAAATAAGTAAAATCGTATCGTAAGCCTATACCTGTACCTAGGGCAATATCTTTCAAAGAGCCTAATCCGTCAAACGTGGCGTCAGGGTCTTCTACATTGTCCAGCACATTCCAGATGTTACCTGCATCTGCGAAAACAGCTCCGTTAATGTCACCTGCAATAGGAAATCTATATTCTAGATTTAAAGCCAGTTTTAAGTTTGCTTCATTAAAATCATTAACTGCAGAAACACTTCCAGGTCCTAAAGAATAGGGAAACCATGCGCGGTTGTCATTCGAGCCACCGCCAAAATAACTTCGAACAAAGGGAATGTTGTCAGAATTACCATAGGGGATTGCAATACCGAAAAATGCTCTTGCCGCTAATACATTAGAGCGAGATAGGTCCCAATATTTTACATATTCAAATTCATTCTTTATATACTGAGAAAATGGTACGCCAAAAACTAAAAGTTGGTCGTCATCATTTTTGTTGAACGGAATAATTGATGAAAAAGCAGAAAGTACATTACCTGCGCCTTCAATTTTCCATCGAAATTGATAAAACGAATTATCTATAGGTCCGGTTCTGTTGGTTTTGTTGAAGGTATAATTAGATGCAAAAATCAAATTATTCTCTGTTAGTCTTATTCTTCTTTCTTCAATAGAATTTACATCATCAAAATCATCTGTTGTTGAGCTAACTTCACTATTTATAATAGCATCTGTAAAACCTGTGGTGCCTGACGGTATTATTAAATTTAATTCATCATCGTTGTCACCGGTTTCAAAATATTCTGCCAATTCTGGGTATAAGGTGGTATCTTCGTAAGAGTCTGCAATATCATCTAGCAGTTCATAGGTATTTGTGTATACATTATAAAATCTATTACTATTGACATTTCTGACAAATTGAATATTTAGTAATTCAATATCATGATTTACGAAATCACTAGGTACCCAATTATAACCAAAAACAGCATTAAGAGTTTGTTTGTCCAAACCAATATTATTCTGAAAATTTGTACCGATGGCAATTCTTGTTTTAGGTAGTGTATAATTAGGTATGATTCTAGAAGTGTTAACAAACGGAAACCATATTCTAGGAAAATCTAAAGTAATGTCACCGCCAAATTCTGAAAAGTAATTGGCTTCAAAAGTATTGCTGCTTAAAAGTCCGTAAGATCCATTTGCAGAAATACTCAAGTTTTCGGCACCTTTGAAAATGTTTCTTATAAGTAGGGTAGTGCCTAGACCAACACCTAAACGACGCAGGTTAGAGCGGCTAACTTCGAAATTGGTACCAAGAGAATACTTTGTTTTTGGAGCCAAGTAAATATTCGTATTTACTTTGTTGCCTACAGAATCGGCTTCAAAAATGATATTCGGATATTTAAATACGTTAAGCGCATTTAACTGCCTAGAGGTTCTGATTTTATCTACATCTCTATAAATACTGTCTTTTTTGAAAAAGATGGCGTTAGCCAAAGTTTTGGGCTTTATATCAAAATTTTTTGAATAATGTATAGTGTAATCTTGGTAGTCTATCGTATAAAGAGAATCTTGAGAGTTGGTTGAAAGGTAATCTGTATAGATATTAATTTTATTAATCTTCTCTACTTTATACGCAGAAGTAGTTACTTCATTTTCTCCTCTAGTTTTTAAGTCACCAATATTTAGGGTAATATTCATTTGCTGATCATTTTCAGCTTTAATAGTATCTCTTAAAATATCGAAGGTAATAGAGCTTTCTTGAAAATTACGAATGCCACTGTTTCTAAAAATTCCTGTCAATCGTTCGCGTTCACCATTGAAATTGCTAAGGTCGAACTGTTGCCCTTCTCTAATTAATGATTGAGCAGAATTTAAAAAGTACAACGAATCTATAGCGGTAGATGATATATTGTTGCCAAGTGAATCGATCATATACGGGTCACCAAGTTCAATATGGTAGTTTACTTTAGCTTTTTTATGCTTGGCACTATCAATTTCGTAGGTGGTGTTATTGGTGAAATATCCTTTACTTTGGTAGTAGGCGCTTAGTTTTGCTAAACTTAGCCTAGTTTTTGTAGTGTCTAAAACTGTTGGTGCTTCGCCAATATCTTTAAGCCAGTTGCTAAGACCTTTTACTAAAAATGATTCGCCCAAACGTTCTACTTGCTTTTCTGAAAGTAGCTTGTCAAGCCTTTTTTTTCTATTTTCTTTTCGGTACAGCCATGCGTTGTAAGATGAATCAGGATTCTCTTTTGCTAAGTTGTATAAATTAAGTCTTAATGGGTAACCTAATACAGTAGAATTTGATTTTTGGTAGATAAGACTTTCTAATTCTTCGTTGTGTACTTTGATAGAATCGGCATAAATGGAGTTCTTAATCACTAAGAACTCGTCGTCCTCAACTTTTTTTAACGAGTTGCAGGATAGCAAGACTATTGCCAGTAGTGATAATAAGCTTAATTTAGCCATGTTGTTTTTGGAGCAAAGTGCCATCCTCATAGAAATCAAAAATACATTATTTGAATGGTTGTCAAAAGTGAATTGAAACTTATCAAAAGTCTACAGCAAAAAAAGTGCCGAAATGAGCATGGACTATTTGTTGTGGAAGGAAAAAAGACAGTGGAAGAAGTCGTGAATTCTGACATTAAAGTGTATAAACTATTTGCAGTAGAGCCTACCGGGTTAGATGTAAGTGGTGTGCAGGTAGCTGCAATATCAAATAAAGAATTAGGACAAATAAGTAGTCTAAAGAACCCTAATGGATATCTTGGAGTATTCCATATCCCTAAACAAACAGAGAATATTTTATCTGATTGGATTTTGGTGTTAGACGGAATTCAGGATCCAGGTAATTTAGGGACGATCATTAGACTTTGCGATTGGTTCGGTATTACTGATATTGTTTGTTCTACTACTACTGTAGATTGCTATAATGCTAAAGTATTACAAGCTACTATGGGTTCGATTACCAGAGTGAACATTCAATATACTGATCTAGAGGTGTTTTTGTCTGCAACAAAATTACCTGTGTATGGTACTTTTATGGAGGGGGTAAGTGTTAACGATTCTAAGTTACCGGAAAAAGGTATAATGATTATGGGTAATGAGGGAAAAGGAGTTTCTGACGCAGTAGCAAAACTTTGCACTGATAGATTAGCGATACCGCAATTTGGCGAAGCAACTACAGAAAGCCTAAATGTAGCTTCTGCAACTGCAATTTTACTTCATGAAATTAGAAGATAGTTAGGTGTTGGTAATCGAATAATTTAATTTTTGCTAATTGCTAATTGCTAATTGCTAATTGCTAATTGCTAATTGCTAATTGCTAATTGCTAATTGCTAATTGCTAATTGCTAATTGCTAATTGCTAATTGCTAATTGCTAATTGCTAATTGCTAATTGCTACTCAAAAGTGAAGTTGATGAAAATTCCGCGCGTTTTTAAGGACTCTATGTTTCCTGTCCAAGGGCTATTAGGGTCATTATCTGGAACTAATTCGTCGGTAATGGCAAAAACACCACGAATAGAAGGGGTGAATTTGAAGTACTCTAAGTAAAAATCAATACCGAAACCAAGTTCATAGTTGTAAACCCATTTTTTCATTCTAAAAGTACCAGAACTGTTGTCGTCAAGACTTTCTTCGTTACTACCTAGGTTAAGTCCGGTAGATACGCCACCTAAAAGAAACGGTTTAAAGTTTCCGTACCTTCTAGTACTCGCTTTTAATAGTAAAGGGAAATTAATATAAGTTGATTTTACCTCTCGAATAGCATCACGCTCATCTTCAAAGCCAGGGAAACCCATTAACCTTGATCCGTAGTGTAGTCCTGGTTCAAAACGTACATCTAAGAATTCGTTAAGTCGCACTTCGCCAATTAATCCAACATTAAAACCAAAGCTTTTGCTGACCAGTATATCTTGGGCATTTTCTTTGTATTCTATTTTAAAGTCATATTGATTTAACCCAAGGAAGTAACCCCAGTTTAAGAGTTTCTTATCTTCGTTTTGTTTATTCAATATGGGGCTTTCGTTGAATTGAGCACTTGTTATATTAACAAGCAACAACGTTAGGGGTATAAAAAACCACTTCTTCATATATCCTGGTTTACGATTGTAAAACGTCAAATATAAATTGTGAGTATGCTAAAATTATTTTTTAGCCTTCTTTGCAACATATATTGATGCAACCCCAAATGTTTGAGGTTTATTCGTTACATCTATAAACCCGATTTCGCGTAAAATATTGTTGAAGTTTTCACCATGTGGAAAAACAGAAGCAGATTCGCTTAAATAGCCATAAGCAGAATCATCTTTTGAGAATAATTTTCCAATTAATGGAAGTATGTTTTTGGTATAAAATCTATAGCCTTGTTTGTACGGAGTTTTGGTAGGTACAGAAGTTTCTAAGACAACCAACGTGCCATTTGGTTTTAAAACCCGCAATATTTCGGCCATGCCGGTATTCAGAGTTTCAAAATTTCTTACTCCGAAAGAAACTGTTACGGCGTCAAAAGAATTGTCATCGAACGTTAGTTTCTCACTATCGCCAACTACCATTTCAATAGTACTATCAAGTTTTTTATCGATCACTTTTTCTTTACCGACAGCTAGCATCCCTGGAGAAATATCTAGACCTACAATTTTATTTGCGCCAGTTTTAACAAGGGCAATAGCAAGGTCGCCGGTACCAGTAGCAATATCTAGAATAGATTGTGGTTTTTCTTTTTTTAATATTTCTACAACCTTTTTACGCCATTTAATATCTATTCCAAATGATATTACGCGGTTTAGTCCGTCATAATTTTTAGAAATAGTATCGAACATTTTAGTTACCTGTTCCTTTTTTCCCAGGTTAGAATCTTTGTATGGAGTAACTTTTTGGGGCATTTTATAGCTGTTTTTTTGGCAAATATACAATATAGCTAATGCTTTATTCCTTTTTAACGATTTAGGTTGGTCATTGATGGTTAAAGAATTGAAAATAAAGAATAAACTAATTTAATTATGTAATTTTGCCCCATAATAAATGCTATAGATTTCAAGACTACTTTTAAGTATATATGATAGTTAAGAGAAGAAAATTAGTGCTTGATAAATAGCGGTCTAATAAAATAAATGAAGATTATAATTGCTGGTGCTGGGGAAGTAGGCTTTCATTTAGCCAAGTTACTCTCCTATGAATCACAGGATATTACCTTAATCGATTCTAAAAAAGAAAGTCTTGCTTACGCAGATAATCATTTAGATATACGAGTTTTAAAAGGCGATGCAACTTCTATTGCGGTATTAAACGATGCTCAGGTAAAAGATTCAGATTTGGTTATTGCGGTAACTTCTTCGGAAACTACGAACTTAACACTTTGCATGCTTGCTAAGCAGTTAGGTTGTAAGCGAACTATTGCCAGAATATCGAATACCGAGTTTATTAAGAATAAAGATTTACTGAGATTTTCAGATTTAGGTATCGATGAGTTGATATCTCCAGAAGCTTTGGCAGCAACTGAAATTCAGATGCTTTTAAATAAATCGGCGTTTAATGATACTTATGAGTTTGAAGATGGAGAGTTGATCATGGTAGGTGTGTCATTACTTAAGTCGGCACCATTTGTAGGTAAGCAAGTAAAAGAAGCTGCAAAGATTTTTCCAGAATTACACTTCATGCCAATTGCATTACAGCGAACAGGTACGCAGTATACTGTAATACCTAGAGGTGATACTGTGTTTAAAGAAGGTGATCAAGTTTATTTTATCACTGTAAAAAAAGGTGTAGATGAACTTTATAAATTAACCGGAAAGAAAAAAGCAGAAATCAAGAATGTAATGATTCTTGGAGGAAGTAAAGTTGGTTACAAGACAGCTAGGGATCTGTGTGCCAACAAATTCAACGTAAAGTTGATAGAAAAAAATAAAGAGAAAGCTTTTGATTTAGCAGATGAGTTGCCAAATGCACTTGTAATTAATGGTGATGGTAGAAATGTTGAATTGTTAGATGAAGAGAGTTTAGAATCTATGGATGCCTTTATTGCGGTTACCGGAAATTCTGAAACGAATATTATGTCATGCTTGGTGGCAAAATCAAAGTATATAAAAAAGACGATAGCGTTAGTTGAGAATATGGATTATTTTCAGCTTTCTCATTCTATCGGTATTGATACTTTAATCAATAAAAAACTATTAGCAGCTAATAACATTTTTAGACACATACGTAAAGGAGAAGTAGTTGCCTTAATGCGTTTGAATAATTTAAATGCTGAGATTTTAGAGTTTATAGTGAAAAAGAATTCAAAAGTAACCGGAGCAACAATTAGGGAGCTAGATTTTCCGAAAGCAGCTACTATTGGCGGTGTTGTTAGAGATGGTGTAGGGCATATTGCACTTGGTGGATTTAAAATTCAAGAAGGAGATCGAGTTGTAGTTTGTTGTTTGCCGAACGAGATTCAAAAAATAGAACGAATGTTCCTGTAAGATGCGGCTTAATTTAAGAATCATAATTCATATAATGGGGCTTCTGTTGCTTTGCAATGGAGGCTTTATGCTTTTGGCTGCTGTTGTCAGTGGTGTATATCAAGACGGGGCTACTTTAAGTATAGCGTTGGCATCTATAAGCACTATGTTTGTAGGTGTTTTTATGATGTACTATACCAGAGGTCATAAAAAAGAAGTGAAGCAGAAAGAAGGCTATATTATTGTAACCTTCGGGTGGATAGTGATGTCTATTTCTGGTATGCTTCCTTATTTATTTTCAGGGGCAATACCAACAGTAACAAATGCTTTTTTTGAAACTATATCAGGTTACACAACTACAGGGGCTTCAATTATGGATGACATTGAAGCAATGCCAGAAGGTATTTTGTTTTGGAGAAGTTTAACCCACTGGATTGGTGGTATGGGTATTATCGTATTGGCGATTGCCATATTGCCTTTGTTGGGAATAGGAGGTATGCAGTTGTTTTCTGCGGAAGCACCAGGACCTACAGGAGATAAATTACACCCAAGAATTACAGATACGGCAAAACGCTTGTGGCTAATTTATTTCGGCTATACGGTAGCAGAAACCATTTTGCTTCAAGTAGCAGGAATGTCATTTTTTGATGCAATAAATCACGCTATGGCAACGCTATCTACTGGTGGTTTTTCTACAAAAAATGCAAGTGTAGCGCATTGGAATGATCAACCTGTTATTCAATATATCATCATATTCTTTATGTTTCTGGCAGGTAGTAATTTTGTATTGAGTTATTTCGCTTTTAAAGGAAAAGTTCAGAAAGTAATACAAGATGAAGAGTTTAAGTACTACGCCGGTTTTACCATTGTCTTTACCATAATAGTAGCCTTAGTAGTATATTATCAAGCAAATATTACAGATTTTACTCCTGGGTATCCTATGGTTTTAGGTAAGGCGGAAAGTGCATTCAGGCATTCGTTATTTCAAATAATTTCTGTGATTACAACAACAGGTTTTGTAAGTGCAGATTTTACACAGTGGACACCTTTCTTGACTGTGTTTTTCTTCGGATTATTTTTCTTAGGAGGTTCGGCAGGATCAACGGCAGGTGGTATAAAAGTAATGCGTCACTTGTTGATTATAAAGAATGGTGTATTAGAGTTTAAAAGAACATTGCATACTAATGCCATCATACCTGTACGATATAACAATAAGACTGTAAAAGAGAAAATAGTTTATAATATAATCGGATTCTTTGTGCTATACATGCTGCTCTTTATTATTGGGGCATTAGTGCTGGGCTTTTTGGGGTTAGATTTTGAATCTGCCATAGGTGGCGCAGCGTCATCTTTAGGTAATGTTGGTCCGGCTTTGGGGAGTTTAAATCCTGTAAGCAATTTCAATAGTTTACCTGATTTGGCAAAGTGGTGGTGCGGATTTTTAATGTTGGCAGGTAGGTTAGAACTTTTTACCGTTCTAATATTATTGACCCCATATTTTTGGAAAAGAACTTAAGTTTAGTAAAACTATAAAGCATAAAAAAGTCCCTTCGTTTGAAGGGACTTTTTATTTTTTATGAATAGCTGAGGTTTATTTCAGCGCTTCTTTTATTCTTGATATTGCTTCTTTGATTTCTTTTACCGACGCGGCATAAGAAATACGTATGCAATTGCCGTTTCCAAAAGCATCACCAGTAACGGTTGCAACATTGGCAGCTTCTAAAATATACATGGAGAAATCTGAAGCATTATTGATAGTTGTGCCATTGAATGTTTTACCAAAATAAGCGGTTACATCTGGGTATACATAAAAAGCACCTTCAGGTTCGTTGCATTTAAAACCTTCAATTTCGTTTAGTAGACCTAAAATAAGTTTACGTCTTTCCTTAAATTCATCTACCATGTATTTAATACGGTCTGGCGATTCTTCTAAAGCAGTAATTACAGCACGCTGAGCAATACAATTTGCGCCACTGGTAACTTGACCTTGTAACTTATTTGTTGCACGAGCAATGTAAGCAGGTGCACCAATATAGCCAATACGCCATCCAGTCATCGCAAATGCTTTTGCAACTCCGTTTACAGTAACGGTACGATCAAACATATCTTCAAATTCTGCCATTGAAGCATGTGCAGTAACTCCGTAATTGATGTGTTCGTATATTTCATCACTAACCACGATAATTTGCGGGTGATTTTTTAAAACATCTGCAAGAGCGCGTAATTCCTTTTTGCTATAAATAGATCCACTTGGGTTACAAGGAGAACTATACCATAACATTTTTGTTTTAGGTGTAATTGCAGCTTCTAACTGTTCAGGTGTCATTTTAAAATCGTTCTCTAAAGAAGTAGGTACTTCTACAGGTACGCCATCTGCCAGCTTTACAATATCACTATAACTAACCCAGTATGGGCAAGGTAAAATAACTTCATCACCTGGGTTTAAGACAACCTGCGCAACGTTATATAAAGATTGTTTAGCACCTGTTGAAACAACAATTTGTGGTAGTTCGTATGAAAGGTTGTTATCTCTTTTGAATTTAGTGATAATAGCCTTTTTTAGATCAACGTAACCATCTACGGGTGAGTAAGAGTTGTAGTCATCATTGATCGCTTGTATAGCTGCCTCTTTGATGTAATCAGGAGTATTAAAATCTGGTTCGCCTAAGCTTAAACCGATAATATCTTTGCCTTCTGCTCTTAATTCACGGGCCTTAGCGGCCATTTCCAAAGTAGCTGACGGTGTAACGCTGTTAATTCTGTCCGAAAGTTGATTGCTCATGGTTGCTCTTAATTTCTAGTATTGTAATGTAGGCTCTTTGCCTAATTCTTTTAAATGTTTAAAGTGCGAAATTATAGCTTTTCTAGTAGTTTTATACTCGTGATATGGTAAATTAAATTCCTGTGCCGTTTGTTTCACAATTTTCGAAATATTTGTGTAATGTACGTGACTTATGTTCGGGAATATATGGTGTTCAACTTGGTGATTTAATCCACCTGTAAACCAATTTACAATCTTGTTTTTGGTACCGAAGTTTACGGTTGTGAACAATTGGTGAATTGCCCATGTATTTTTCATAGTACCGGATTCATCAGGTAAAGGCGTGTCTGCATCATCGACAATATGTGCCAATTGAAATACAACACTTAATATAACTCCTGCAACATAGTGCATTAAAAAGAAACCGATCAAGATTTTCCACCATGCGATATCTAAAATCAACATAGGTAAAACAATCCATATAGTAATGTAAAGTAATTTTGTAATAATAAGGGTGCTCCAGTTCATAGTGGCGCTTGGTAGTTTGCCGTAAGATAATTTACGCTTCATGTACCTGTACATTTGCTGAAAATCGGTCGTAATCGCCCAGTTGAATGTTAATAGACCGTAAAGTAAAACGGAATAGAAATGTTGAAACTTGTGGTGTTTTTTCCATTCTGCATGTTTCGAGAAACGTAGAATTCTACCCGCTTCCATATCTTCATCATGCTCATGAATATTGGTGTATGTATGGTGAAGTACATTGTGTTGTACCTGCCAGTTGTATACATTGCCTGCAAGAATGTAGATGCTACTTCCCATTAATTTGTTCACCCATTTTTTATTAGAGTATGCGCCATGGTTGCCATCATGCATAACGTTCATGCCAACACCTGCCATACCAATACCCATAACGATGGTTAAGAGAATGTTGGCCCAGTTAGGTAAACCTAACGTTAGTATTAAAAAATATGGGGCAAGAAAGAGAGCGAACATAACTACAGTTTTTAAGTGTAATTTCCAGTTGCCTGTTTTCTTTAATTTATTTGTTTTAAAATAATCGTTAACTCTGCTGTTCAAAGTTTTAAAAAACTTCGCAGAATCTGTTCTTGGAAAACGAATGGTATTTTGTTCCATAATTCAGTAATCTTTTACTTAATATTTTGTAATTGAATCTATAATAGTTTGATAGCTTAATTAAAAGCTAAATCTTTGCATCAGTGAAAATACTAATATTATCTATTTACAAATATACGCATGACTGTTGAAATCATATTTGAAAATTTTCCCAATTTAACTGAAAATCAGAAACAGGAGTTTAGAAAATTAGAGGAATTGTATAAAGATTGGAATCAAAAAATTAATGTGGTGTCTCGAAAAGATATAGATGAACTCTATCTTAGGCATGTTTTGCATTCACTAGGTATCGCAAAATTCATACAATTTAAAGATGGCGCTTCAATACTTGATGTTGGAACAGGTGGTGGTTTTCCTGGTATACCATTGGCTATTTTGTTTCCTGAAGTACATTTTACGTTAGTGGACTCTATTGGTAAAAAAATAAAAGTAGTAAATGAGGTTGTTGAAGGTTTACAACTAACTAATGTAACTACCATAAACGCTAGGGTTGAAGAGATACCGGGTAAATTCGATTTTATCGTCAGTAGGGCAGTGGCAGCGATGCCAACTTTTGTACACTGGATAAAAGGAAAAATCAAAAAGGAATCTCAACACCCTATTCGCAATGGAATATTGTATTTGAAAGGTGGTGATTTAAACGAGGAATTGAAAGACTATAGAACGGCTGAAATTTATAATTTGACCGATTATTTTAAAGAAGATTTCTTTGAGACAAAGAAAATGGTCTATTTGCCGTTAAAGTATAAAGGGTAAGCGTAAAGTTTTACAGAAGAAAAGAACTGTAATAAGCCTTCTTGTATTTACGAGCAAACTCTTTTAAATAATTCCAAGAATGGATCTGAATGCATGTCATGTGTAATCTAATACTATCGATAGTCATAAGCAATTGATTTTTAGTGAGGTACAAATTTCGGAAAATTACCCTGAGTTTACAATTAATTAACGTTAAATTTACATTGATATTGTATTGAAGTGATGTTAATGTTTCTTAAATAGCAAAAAAAACGCCCATCAACTATTTGTCGATGGGCGTTTTAGTATTTGTAAAAATGATTATTCACTCCATGGTGGTACAACTCCGTTTGTTCTTGCATAAGCAATAAGTTGACCTTTATGTTCGCCGTTGTGTTCCATAATGGCTAGTAATCCGCCTAGTTTATTAGATTTCATAAAACCAAAATCAACTTCTTCGTTTAAAGATCCATCTTCAACATTGGTAATATTTTCTAGAACGAATTCGTTAGATTTTTTAAGAGCTGCAATGATGTTCTCTTTACCTGTAATTTTACCTAAGTTCATTACATCTACATCTTCTGGTGGAGCAAATCCTAATTTAGAGGCTAAAAAGTAATTGCCACCTGCAACGTGTAAAAGGGCTTCGCCAACAGAGCTGATACCTTCTGCTGGTCTCCAGTCATATTTTTCTTCAGGAAATGCTTCGGCAAGTTGTATCACTTGAGACTGGTTTCCGGTTAAAACGGCTTTAATTGTGTTCTGTGTTAATTCTTCTTGTGCGTAAGAAAAGCATCCTGTAAATAAGAATGCTGCGAGTAGTAACTTTTTCATAATTAGTGTATTAAGGTTGTTAAAAGTAAAATGCAATACCTGTAATGTAAGCTAAAAGAAGCGCTATGTCAAAAAAAAAAGGCTGAATTTACATTCAGCCTTTAAAGTTATTTTCATCCTAAAAACGGATACCTGTAATCAACAGGAGTAACAAAAGTCTCTTTTATTAATCTTGGAGAAACCCAGCGTAAAAGGTTTTGAGCTGATCCAGCCTTATCGTTTGTTCCAGAAGCTCTTGCTCCACCGAAAGGTTGTTGACCAACTACAGCACCTGTAGGTTTGTCGTTAATATAGAAGTTACCTGCACAGTTTTGTAATGCTTTGGTAGCTTCGTCAATAGCATATCTATCTTGTGAAAGTACAGCGCCAGTAAGTGCGTACTCAGAAGTGCCATCAATTAATTGTAATGTTTCGCTCCAATCTTTATCGTCGTAAACGTAAATAGTAACTACTGGTCCGAATAATTCAGTTTCCATAGTAGTGTATTTAGGGTCTGTGGTTAATATAACCGTTGGCTCGATAAAGTAGCCTTTAGATTTGTCAAAAGATCCACCAGCATATACTTCAGCATTTTTATCTTCTTTTGCTTGGGTAATATATTTCGCCAATTTGTCAAAGGAACCTTCGTGAATTACTGCAGTAATGAAATTGCTCATATCTTCAGGAGATCCAGGCTCGTTAAAAGAAGCTATATCAGCTTTAACATATTCTAAAATCTCTTTAGAAGTAGATTTTGGTAAATATACTCTTGAAGCAGCGCTACATTTTTGACCTTGAAATTCGAATGCCCCTCTTGAAATAGCAGTAGCTACTTGTTTAGGGTTAGCAGTTGGGTGTGCTAGAATAAAATCTTTACCACCAGTTTCACCAACTATTTTCGGGTATGTTTTATAGGTGTGAATATTATTTCCTATTTGCTTCCAAAGTTCTTTGAATACGTGCGTAGAACCTGTAAAGTGAATACCAGCAAAATCTGGGCTAGCCAATACTGTTTCGGTAATCATTACTGGGTCGCCATAAACAACATTGATAACTCCGTCAGGCAAACCGGCTTCTTTGAAAATATCTACAATAACTTTAGCAGAGAAAACCTGAGAGTCACTCGGTTTCCAAACAACAACGTTACCCATCATAGCTGCACTTGCAGGTAAGTTACCGGCAATAGCAGTAAAGTTGAAAGGGGTAATTGCGTAAATGAATCCTTCTAAAGGGCGATATTCTACTCTGTTCCAAATACCTTCGGCAGAATCTGGTTGCTCTGCATAAATTTGAGACATGTACTCTACGTTAAAACGTAAAAAGTCAATTAACTCGCAGGCAGCATCTATTTCTGCTTGGTGAATATTTTTAGATTGTGCGATCATGGTTGCCGCATTAATCTTAGCACGGTAAGGGCCGGCAATTAACTCTGCGGCTTTCAAGAAAATAGCTGCACGTTGCTCCCAAGTTAAGTTGGCCCATGCATCTCTAGATGATAAACAGTTATCGATCGCAGATTGAACGTTTTCCTTATTGGCAGTATGATAAGTACCTACAATGTGTTTGTGATCGTGTGGTGGCGACATTGGCTTGGTGTTGCCTGTGCGTACCTCTTCTGAACCAATATACATTGGTACATCAACCGTGTTGTTGAAATATGCTTTGTATTGTTCCAAAACTGCTTCTCTTTCTGGAGATCCAGGAGCATAGCTTTTAATTGGTTCATTAAATGCTGTAGGAACTTGAAAAAATCCTTTACCCATTGTTAATTTTTTTAAATTAAAAAGTTGAACAAAGGTACTAAAAGGGTGGTGGACTAAAAACTATAAAAAGACTTTAGTTAAGGGCGAAAGGTGCGCTAAATTTAAAAGTAGGAATGTAAACTCTAAACTTTTCGGCATTACTCATGATTACCATATTGTAATGACCTTTCATTGCGCCTATTGGCGAAGTTAAAAGACAGCCTGAATTGTAGGTGTGAGATTCCCCTGGCTGAATTACTGGTTTTTTACCAATAACACCTTCACCGTCTAGGGTTTCCATTTCGTTTAAAGAATCATATATTTTCCAATGACGAGAAGTTAACTGAACAACATCTTTACTCTGGTTCTCAATGGTAATAGTATACCCAAAAGCATAATGCATTTTATAGTTTTTAAAGAACGTGCCTTCAAAAGTTGTTTGAACCGAAATTTTAATGCCTTTAGTTACCTGTGTTATCATCATATTTAATATGTAAATACGCTTGCTGCGATTAATATGGTTATCGCTATACTCCCTAAGATAAAAAATAATGTATTTAGGAAAAAATATTTTATAACCGTTTTAACTCTTCCTTGCTGATAGAAATTTCGCATTGCTTTGTAAAGGTAAATAGCGAATATTAAAATAAACAATCCTTCGCTACTAATATTGAACACCGCGTTGATCAAATTGCTAACAATGAGCAAGATAAATAATAATGACTGATTGTGGAAACTAAAGATTAAATGATCGGTATAAGTGTATTTTTTTCTGATATAGACCATCCAAATGAAAATAGAAAAGAATGGAAGAAAGAAAAATGTGGTGAAAGGCAGTTTTGAAATTAAAGAATTTACGAACGTTCCGGGTCGTTTTTCAATATCAACCAAACTGCTGGCTAAGTTAAATGCCATTTCATTTTCTTTGTTTTCTGGTATTTCAAATTTAGTTAAGCCTTGTTCAAAATAATAAATGGTATCGTGCTTAATAATGGTGTTGAAGAAGTCAATTTTACCAAGAAAGCGCCGCGTTAGATCCTCAGTATTAATTTCTTTAAAATAAGACTTAGGATTTACTAAAATAGTAGAGTCTTTATCGCTCATTTGATTTTTGAAAAAGCTATTTATTTTAAGCGAATCCATTTGAATTAGGGCAAGCTGCCGTTCTTCTTCATTTTCAAATTCAATTTTATCAAATTCTGTTTGAAGGTCAATAATCGGTTCTCTTGTTTCGTAGCCAAATTTATTAAAAGACTCAAATTCGCTGCTAAAGCTGATAATTAGAAAATAAATAATAGATAAACTCAGTAGAAAGCGAAAAGGGTTGGTGTAAGACAGGCGTTTGCCACGAATATATTCTCGTGTTATTTTACCTGGTCTTAAGAGTAAGGCGGTTAAAGTTTTCCATAACTTAGAATCGTATGAGAAATAATTCGCAAGAAACTCTTCAAAAAAATCAAAAAGTGTGAGTTTTTTGGTACTATTGGCTTGAGAGCAATTAGGGCAATATTTATCACTTAAATCTAGAGGGTGCCCACAATTTAGACAATCTACGCCTCTATATTTTAGTTTGAATCTGCCTGATGGTTGAACGGCTGGTTTGTTCTCCATAAATCAATGAAAAACGTAAATATACAGTTAGTTGGTGATATTTCTAGAATTGGCAGAACCAATACCTATAATACTATCGTACATGTCGCCAAAGTTGCGGTAGTATACAAGTACTAGGTAATTGTTTTCGGTAAAATGGAAGTTGCCGCCAACCTCATTTAATTTAATTTTTTCGCCACCTTTAACCGCGTACTTGTAATTATAAAAACCCTGTTTCATTTTTAAGGTAGCTTCTAGCATACCGTTCTTTTCGTTGTAAACCATTTTGTTTTGGTCTGTGAGGGCGTAGTTATTGAATTTGCCGAAAATATAAACATCATCTAAGGCAATGTATTCGGTGTATGGTAAACTGAAATAAACGTTGGTGTACTCAGCTTCTTTAGAGGCATTGTCGCCTTGTAAAGTTCGAACGACAAAATCTCCATTTATATCAGGAAAATAGGTATATGGTTTGTCGTTTCTAAAATCATCAGCGAATAAATAATGATTATAAAGGTCTGTAAGATCAATGCTAGAAATTTGTGAACTTGGTGCCCTAAGGTCGCTAGTGTCGAACAATAGAAATTCATTACCACCATAAAAGGCGGTTTCTTGATCATATTTGTATACTAATTCGCTACCTAAAGTATATTGTGGGGCTATGTTGGTGATAGCGGTCGGCCAATAATGATTTTGAAGAATGGCAACTTTTACTTCTTTCTTCGGGTTTATAAGACGTAACGAACCAGAGGTAATGCTAAATTGAACGACTTGCTTTTCGTTGATATAATTAAAATCTCTAGAACGTTTAATAGCAGTAGAAACAGCAACAATGTCTTTGTATACTACAAATCTTCTTGAGAATTGTAGGTCGTTGTTGCTATTGTAAATTTCGATAAGATAATTGCCGCTAACTTTTAATCGAACATTATCGTTTGGTATGGTAAGTTGATAATTAGAATATGATTGTAGCGTACTATAACTGTTTTCGTAATCAGTAATTCTTTGATTATCGACACCGTCTAAGTATTGAGATTTTAATAAAGAAGAGGGTGTCCAATCGTAATCGCAATGAATTACCTTATAGTAGTAATCTTGTTCATTGGCTAAAATATCATCGAATTCTAGGTATAAAGGTTCTCCTATTTTGATAACGGGAAATTGATCTTCGGTGGGGCCTTTAAAAACTATAGATTTTATGTTCTCAGGCGGATTAAACTCTTCTTGAACTTGAGCAGCTAAATTTTGTAAAAATAATAGACAAATAAAGTGTTTGAAGAAAATGCGCATTATACCCCGTTTTTTTAAGTAAAGGTAAACAAAAAGGGTGCCTAAAAAATATACCTCGTTCTATTGTCTAATTTATGGGGCAATAATTATGAAAACGAAGTTTTTGTACTTAAATTTGCTCAAATTTTGATAACCTAAAGGTCTATACGCACATGTCAAAAGACATTCGAATTAAAAAAGGGCTCAACATTAATCTGGTGGGAACCGCAGAACAGACTACTTCAAAAGCTGTTTTAAGTAATGTTTACGCTATACAGTTAAGTGATTTTCACGAAATTACCCCAAAAATGATGGTAAAGCAAGGCGCCGAAGTAAAAGCGGGAGAGCCTTTGTTTTATAACAAAAACATGGAAAGCATGCTTTTTGTTTCGCCAGTAAGCGGTGAGCTTATTGAGATTGAAAGAGGGGATAGAAGACGTATTTTGACCTTAAAGATATTAGCAGACAAAACACAAGAGGCATTTTCGGGTGCTGCTTTAGATGTAAACAATACATCGAAAGAAGAGTTGAAAGCTGTTCTGTTGAAAAGTGGCTGTTGGCCATTTATTAAGCAGAGACCTTATGATGTAGTCGCTAATCCTGATACTACACCTAAATCTATTTTTATTTCTGGGTATTCAAGTGGGCCTTTACAGGCAGATTTGGATTATGTGTTACAGGGTAAGGAAAAAGAATTACAATCTGCAATTACTGCATTAACTAAATTAACGCCAGGTAAGGTTCATGTATCTGTAGGGTCTAGTAAATCACCATTGTCTTCAATGACGGGGGTAGAGTTGCACAATGTTACTGGTCCGCATCCTTCAGGTTTGGTAGGTACGCAAATCAATAAATTAGATCCTATTAATAAAGGTGAATTGGTTTGGACGGTTACTCCGCAAGATTTAATCATTATAGGTGAATATTTATTGACAGGTAAGTTCAATGCAGAGCGTGTTATAGCGCTTGCAGGTTCTTCTGTTAAAGCGCCTAAATATTATTCAACTAAAATAGGAGCTGAGATTTCTACGTTCTTGTATGCTAGTGGTGTAAATGAAGAAAATTTTAGAGTTATAAACGGTGACGTGCTTACAGGTTCTAAAAGTAGACCAGACGGTTACCTTGGGTATTATAATAATACAGTAACGGTTATTCCAGAAGGAGATGATTATGAATTGTTTGGATGGAACAAACCAGTTTTTAATAAAATTTCGGCTACAAGGGCATTAACGTTCTCTTGGATGCAGCCAAACAAAAAATATGATTTGGATACCAATACTAACGGAGAGCACAGGGCTTTCGTGGTAACGGGGCATTATGAAAAAGTTTTTCCGATGGATATTTTTCCAATGCAATTGTTAAAAGCTTGTATGGTAAAAGACTTGGATGAAATGGAGCAATTAGGTTTGTACGAGGTAGCTCCAGAAGATTTTTCGTTAACTGAGTTTATATGTATTTCTAAGCAACCACACCAGAAGATTATTCGTGAGGGGTTAGATTTATTGCAAAAAGAAATAGGATAAGAAATGAGTTTAAAAAGCAAATTACACGAACTTAAACTGAAGTATCAGGGTAAGAAAATGGCTCCTGCCTTTAATGCCTTTCATACTTTTTTGTTTTCGCCAGATGAGACTACTCATGCAGGTGGTACACACGTAAAATCGGCAGATGATTTAAAGCGAACAATGAACACGGTAATAATGGCACTGGTACCAGTGTTAATATTTTCTATGTTCAACGCAGGTTACCAACACTATTCTGCAATAAACGGATTTCCGGCAGATTTTTCTTTAATGAATGATTTCCTTACTTGGGACAATTTTTGGATTGGTATAATTAAGGTATTGCCATTAGTAGTTGTTTCTTATGGTGTTGGACTTATAGTAGAATTTATTTTTGCTGTTATAAAAGGTCACGAAGTAGAGGAAGGATATTTGGTTACCGGTATGTTAGTGCCGTTAATAGTTCCTATTGATACTCCGCTTTGGATGTTATCCGTTGCGGTAGTATTTGGTGTAGTGATAGGTAAAGAAGTATTTGGAGGAACGGGAATGAATATTCTTAATCCGGCATTAACAATTAGAGCATTCTTGTTCTTTGCTTATCCAACATGGATGAGTGGTGATAAGGTTTGGGTTTACGGAGCACGTGAACGTTCAGAAGAAATTTTAGCTGGCGCAAACGTTGATGCGATATCAGGTGAAACTATATTAGGGTATTTAGCTCAGAATAAGGGAGCTGAAATGACATATTCTGTTTCAGATATGTTCTTTGGTTTTATACCAGGTTCTGTGGGTGAAACATCGGCATTTCTAATTCTATTAGGAGGTTTGTTCCTGATTTTCACAAAAATTGCTAGCTGGAGAATAATGCTAAGCGCTGTTATAGGTTCACTGGTAATGGGCTTAATATTCAATCAGGTAGTAGATTTTGGTTGGGTAGGCGAATCAAGTAAGTTTTATGGTTTAATGAGTTTCGATTTCTGGAAACATTTAATCGTTGGTGGTTTGGCATTCGGTATTGTCTATATGGCTACTGATCCAGTTACTGGTTCACAAACAAATAAAGGGAAGTGGTATTATGGTTTCTTTATAGGATTTATTTCTGTAATGATTCGTGTGTTCAACCCTGCATACCCAGAAGGTGTTTTCTTGGCTATCCTTTTAATGAATGTATTTGCACCAACAATTGATCATTATGTTGTAAGGGGTAATATTAAAAGAAGAATGAACAGATTAAAAAATGCAACTATCTATCCAAAAGATTCAGATGGTAAGGCAGAAGAACTTAAAGCTGAAACAGTTTAATTATGGCACAAAAAACAGATAGTAACGTTTATACAGTAGTTTTTGCTGCTGTTATGGTTGTGGTAGTTGGGTCAATACTTGCATTTTTGGCTTCAGCATTACGCCCTAACATTAAAGAAAATGAGCGTTTTGAAAAACAGCAGAACATTCTTTATGCCATGGGTGTAAATGAAAATGGAGATGATGCTGGTAGTGTAAACTTTATACCTACAGATGTAGTAGAAGATGAGTTTTCAAGTTATATCAAAGAGCAATTGGTTATTCAAGGTGATAAGATTACTGAAGATAACGAAGCATATTTGATTGACTTAAAAAAGCAATTGGCTAATATTAAAAAAGGAGAGCCTTATAAATTGCCAGTTTTTATCGGTGAGAAAGATGGTAAGAAATTTTATATCATTCCTATGTACGGTAAAGGTCTTTGGGATGCTATTTGGGGTTTCATTGCCTTAGATGATACCATGACAGTACAAGGTGTATATTTTGATCATAAAGGTGAAACTCCTGGTTTAGGTGCTAACATTAAAATGCGTTATTTCATGGACGATTTTACTGGAGAGACTATTCTAAATGGTACTCAATATGCAGGTATAGCTGTTGCTAAAGGTAACAACGATCCTTTGAACAAAACAAAAGACGATAATGAAGTAGATGCCTTAGCCGGTGCTACTATTACGGGTAACGGTGTTTCTGCTATGATTAAGGAAACCGTTAAATTATATAAACCTTATTTAGAAACAATTAGAGCAAAGTAATATGGCACTACTATCAAAAAAAGATGCAAATCTTATTACGGATCCACTTGCAGACAATAACCCTATTACTATACAGGTATTAGGTATTTGTTCGGCATTGGCAATTACAGCAGAGCTAAAGGCGTCTTTGGTAATGGCTATTTCTGTAATGTTCGTATTAGGTGCAGGTAACGTAGTTATCTCATTGATGAGAAATATCATTCCGTCGAAAATTAGAATTATTGTTCAGTTAATTGTAGTTGCTACATTAGTAATTATTGTGGATCAAGTTCTTAAAGCATATGCATATGAGTTAAGTAAAACCTTAGCTGTATTCGTAGGTCTTATTATTACCAACTGTATAATTATGGGTCGTTTTGAGGCTTTTGCTTTGGCAAACGGACCATGGCGTTCATTTTTGGATGGTATAGGTAACTCTTTAGGTTACGGTGTTATTCTAATTATCGTTGGTTTCTTTAGAGAGTTATTGGGTTCAGGAACTTTATTTGGTTACCCTGTATTGGGAGATCCAATAATGAAAACAGGATTATATGCTACAGGGTATGAGAATAACGGATTCATGATTATTCCTCCAGCGGCATTAATTGTGGTTGGTATAATTATTTGGGTGCAACGTTCAAGAAATCCTGCGCTAGTAGAAGAGAATTAAACAGACATTTAAGTAGAAATTATGTTAGAACATGTAGAATTATTTTTTAAGTCCATCTTTATCGATAACATGGTGTTTGCCGTGTTCTTGGGGATGTGTTCTTATTTAGCGGTATCCAAAAAAGTGGCTACTGCGGTTGGTTTAGGTGCTGCTGTTATATTCGTATTAGCGGTTACTGTACCGATGAACTGGTTGTTAGATAAGTATTTATTACAAGACGGAGCCTTAGTTTGGTTAGGTCCTGAGTATGCAGATTACAACCTTAGCTTTTTATCTTTTATTCTATTCATTGCGACTATTGCTACAATGGTACAATTGGTAGAGATTGTAGTTGAGAAATTCTCACCTTCTTTGTATAACTCATTGGGTATATTTTTACCATTGATTGCAGTAAACTGTGCAATTCTTGGTGGATCTTTATTCATGCAAGCAAGAGAAATTGAAACATTGGGCTTAGCATTCAATTATGGTGTTAGTTCTGGTATTGGATGGTTCTTGGCAATTTTAGCGATTGCAGCTATTCGTGAGAAAATTAGATATAGTAATGTTCCTGCTCCTTTAAGAGGATTAGGTATTACGTTTATTATCACTGGTCTTATGGGTATTGGCTTTCAGAGTTTTGGTGGTATGTTAACTGGTGGCGGTGATGATGCTGAAGAAGCAAATGAGCAAGTTATTCAGTCTGTTAAGCCAGAGATGGTAACACCTATAGAGGAAGAAGTAGTAGTAGAAAAGAACGAAGAAATTGACGAAAAGGTAATTTCTTATAACGACGTAAATAAATAAACATGATTTTAGCTGCAAGTACAGGCGGAACTATTCTAATAACTGTTGTCGCATTTCTAATACTGTTGATGGCATTAGTAGCATTGCTTCTGTTTACGAAACAAAAACTATCTCCATCTGGTCCTGTGACCATTACAATTAACGGAGAAAAGAAAATTGAAGTTTCTTCAGGTGGATCATTATTGTCAACCTTAGGTAACCAAAAAGTATTTTTACCTTCTGCCTGTGGTGGTGGTGGAACATGTATTCAATGTGAATGTCACGTACTTTCTGGTGGTGGTGAAGCATTACCTACAGAAACTCCGCATTTCTCTAAAAAAGAATTAAACCATGGTGCACGTTTAGCTTGTCAAGTTAAGGTGAAACAAGACATGGAAATTACCATTCCAGAAGAGGTATTCGGTATTAAGAAATGGCCTGCAAAAGTGGTACGTAATTATAACGTAGCATCTTTTATTAAAGAATTTGTAGTTGAGATACCTGAGGATATGGGCTACAAAGCTGGGGGTTATATTCAGATTGAAATTCCTGAGTGTGAGGTTAAGTATGCTGATATTGATATTACAGCTCACCCTGAGGAACATGAGACTCCAGATAAATTCCAAGCAGAATGGGATAAATTCAACCTTTGGCCTTTAACAATGAAGAATCCAGAAACGGTTGAAAGAGCGTATTCAATGGCTTCTTTCCCTGCTGAAGGAAGAGAGATTATGTTGAATGTACGTATCGCTACTCCGCCATGGGATCGTGCTAAAAATGGTTGGATGGATGTTAACCCTGGAGTTGCTTCTTCTTACATTTTTAATTTGAAGCCAGGTGATGATTGTACTATTTCTGGACCTTACGGTGAATTCTTCATCAATGAGTCAGATTCAGAAATGTTATACGTAGGTGGTGGTGCAGGTATGGCACCAATGCGTTCTCACTTATATCACCTATTCAAAACATTAAGAACAAATAGAAAAGTATCATACTGGTACGGTGGTCGTTCTAAAAGAGAATTATTCTATTTAGATCACTTTTATAAATTGGAAGAAGAGTTTCCGAATTTCAAATTTTACTTAGCATTATCTGAACCACAAGAAGAGGATAATTGGAAGGTAAAAGAGAATATTGATGCTCCTGGTGATGGTTTCGTAGGTTTTATTCACAATTGTGTAATTGATAACTACTTAAGCCTTCATGAGTCTCCTGAAGATATTGAACTTTATTTCTGTGGACCTCCATTGATGAACAAAGCTGTTCAGAAAATGGGTGAAGACTTCGGTATCCCAGATGAACATATACGTTTTGATGATTTTGGTGGATAAGCCTAAAGTCTTTTAAATAATAAAAACTAACCGATATGTAATGTATCGGTTTTTTTATAAAACATAGTTTAGTATGCATGTATTAACAGAACAAGAACTTCATAATTTGGCAATGAATATTGTTGGCAAGCAATTAGAAGATGAAGGGTTTGAATTTTTAGCCGTAAACAGTGAGTTGCGAAAGAATCCGCAGTTTGTATGTACAAAAGAAAAGAAGATGCGCTTTGTTGTTGTAAAGGCGATTGAATATCCTGGTGACCCAAAGGATATGGATTTCTTTATGTCTGACCTTACTAAAATGAAAGAACATGCTATTAAGTTTGAAGCAACTACTTTTTATGCTGGTGTAGGTTTGGTTAACGCTACTGATCACAATTTACCTGTGTATTTAGATGAAGAGTATATTGTTGATTATGATGGTTTAGTAGAGTTATGAAGAACTATATTTTAATATTGGTCGCCGTAATAGGGTTGTTTCAATCTTGTAAGAAGAATAATGACACTAAATTTCGAAATGAAAATGTAGGTGGTGCTTTAGGTACATCTTATAGTATAATTTCTATCTCTAGCGAGAAATTAGATTTGCAAAAAGATATTGATTCCGTATTCGCAGTAATTAATCACTCGCTTTCCACTTATATTCCGGAGTCTGATATTTCTAGAATTAATAAAGGAGATAGTACTGTTGTTGTTGATAAGATGTTTCAAGAAGTATTTGAGTTATCTAAGTCAATACACGAAGAAACTAATGGCTTTTTTGATCCAACGGTAGGTACGCTTGTGAATGCATGGGGTTTCGGTCCTGAACGTCAAATTTCGATGGACAGTCTTAAAATTGATAGCTTATTGAGTTTTGTTGGATTGGATAAGATTACTTTGAATGATAGCAATCATATCGTTAAAACTAAGGCTAATATCTACTTGGATTTTAACGCTATTGCTAAAGGATATGCTATTGACAGACTTGCAGCCATGTTAGATGCTAAGGGTGTAGAGAACTATTTAATTGAAGTAGGAGGTGAGTTAGTAGCCAAAGGAAAAAATACAATTAAAGATAAACTTTGGGTAGTTGGCATTGATGATCCCGAAATGGAGATAAATAGAGCTACCAAAATATTAATTCATTTAAACGATAGGGCGTTAGCTTCTTCGGGTAATTATCGAAAGTTTAGAATAGATGAAGAAACCGGTAAAAAGTTTGTGCATACTGTAAATCCTAAAACCGGTTATACCCAAGTATCTAATACACTTGCCGTAACTATATTGGCAGATAACTGTGCTACTGCAGATGCTTATGCAACAGCATTAATGGCAATGAATATAGAGGATGCTTTTGAGCTCGTTGAAGAAAATAAAAGACTAGAGGCTTATATTATTTATCTAGATGAGAATGGAGAGACAAAAGAGTTTTCGACTAAAGGATTTAAAGCGCTTGTAGTGAAATAACTATTTTTTTACGAACGGAATTATCTCGCCAGGTGCTAAGCGATACCTGTTGATATTTTCTTGGCTCATGAGCTTGGTAAAATCTATTTCTTCTACGGTAAAACCTATCCCTCTTAATTTATCAAAGTAATCTCTTCCGTAAATTCGAACGTGGTCATATTGACCAAATATTTTAGCACGTTCAACTTTGTCGGTTATAGTATCGTCTTCGAAAGTTTCTTCTCTGCTCAAATCTTGCGGAATTTGAAAAATACCCCAACCACCAGGTTTTAGAATTCTATATAACTCAGACATTGCTTTCGTGTCATCTGGTATATGTTCTAGTACATGATTGCATAGAATTACATCGAACATATTATCTTCAAACGGAAGGTTGCAGATATCTGCCTTAACGTCTGCTAAAGGAGAATTTAAATCTGTAGTAACATAATTTAGATTCTTAAGTTTTCTAAATCTTTTATAGAAAGCTTGTTCAGGGGCAAAATGCAAAACATGTAACGGAGCAGTGAAAAAGTCGGTCTCCTCTTTTAAAAATAACCACAGTAGGCGATGGCGCTCTAATGATAGGGTGGAAGGTGAAAGCACGTTCTCACGTGGTTTTTCATATCCGTAAGGTAAAAAGCTACGAAAAGTATTGCCGTCAATAGGATCTTCATAGGTGTTGCCACGATAGTAAGCCTTAAAAAAAGGCTTTACTATATAGCTCAAAGAAATTAATACAGGCCTTGGAACAAGGTTAAGAAAAAATTTGAAAATTTTCTTCATCCTTATTTTCTAACTTTTTACGGTAGATTTTGTGAACTCATCTTCTTCATCACTTACAATACCTAAAGCTTCATAAATATATTTGAAGGTAGAAAGTAATTCAGGTTTTCCGTTGACTATGGCAACATCATGTTCAAAATGAGCGCTTGGTTTACCATCAGCAGTAAGTATTGTCCAGCCGTCTTTGAGTTGTTTGATATTCTTTGTGCCCATATTGGTCATTGGTTCGATAGCAACCGTCATGCCTTCAACAAATTTCTTGCCTCTACCACGTCTGCCGTAATTAGGCATTTCAGGCCCTTCATGCATCTTTTTACCAAGACCGTGACCAACCAATTCACGAACTACACCATAACCATGGTCTTCTGTAAATTTTTGAATCGCATACCCCACATCACCAACACGATTACCAACTTTAAATTCTCGAATACCAACGTATAACGATTTTTTGGTAACCTCTAACAGTTTCTTGATTTCTGGGCTAACCTCTCCCACTTCAAAAGTATAAGCATGGTCACCGTAAAATTCATTTTTCAAAGCACCGCAGTCAATCGAAATAATATCCCCTTCAACTAAAGGGGTATTATTTGGAATACCATGCACTACTTGAGCATTTGGACTCATGCATAATGAGTTCGGAAAATCGTAAAGACCTAAGAAACCAGGTACTGCACCATGGTCACGAATAAAAGTCTCGGCCATAGCGTCTAATTGAAGAGTAGTAACTCCTGGTTTTACCTCAGAGGCTATCATTCCTAAAGTTTTAGAAACAATAAGCGCACTTTCGCGCATTAACTCAATCTCTTCGGCTGTTTTTAATTTAATCATAAAATAAAATACTTTCGGTTGTACCTAAATTTATACCAATGAATTTTGGGTCATAAATTTCGATTTTTCTACACCCATCATTTTTAAGATGGTAGGTGCGATATCTCCTAATACACCATCTTTGATATGGTGAATATCTTTGTCTACTAAAATTAGTGGAACAGGGTTAGTGGTATGTGCAGTATTAGGGCTACCATCTTCATTTACCATAGTTTCACAATTACCGTGATCGGCAATAACAATTACAGAGTAATCTTTTTCGATAGCTGCTGTAATAACATCTTTTGTACATTCATCTACCGTTTCACAAGCTTTAACTGCAGCTTCCATAACACCAGTATGACCTACCATGTCAGGGTTGGCAAAGTTTAAGCAAATAAAATCAACATCTCCTTTTTTAATTTCAGGTATGATTTTATCCCTAATTTCATAAGCACTCATCTCTGGTTGAAGGTCATATGTAGCCACTTTTGGGGACGGACATAAAATACGCGATTCGCCATCAAAAGGAACTTCTCTACCACCATTGAAAAAGAAAGTAACGTGTGGGTACTTTTCGGTTTCTGCAATACGTATTTGCTTTTTACCTGCGTTAGCTAATACCTCGCCTAAAGTTTCAACGATATTATCTTTATTATAGACCACATGAACCTTTTCATAAGATTCATCATAATTAGTAAGCGTAACATAGTATAAGTTAAGCTTGTGCATGTTTTGCTCATGCATATCTATCTGACTTAAAACCTGAGTTAATTCTCGACCACGATCAGTTCTAAAGTTGAAAAATATAACGACATCATCTTCTTTTACAGAAGCAACAGGGGTACCATCTGTACTGGTCATTACGATAGGTTTTATAAACTCATCGGTAATGTCATTGTCATAGCTTTTTTGAATGGTTTTCCCAATGTCAGTCGATTTTTCACCTTCTGCATTTACAATAACATCATAAGCTTCTTTAACTCGCTCCCATCGCTTGTCACGATCCATAGCGTAATACCTACCAATAACGGTAGCCAGTTTCGTGTTTTTGTCAGCGCCAAAATGAACGATATCTTCTAAAAAACCTTTTCCACTTTTTGGATCTACATCCCTACCATCGGTAAAAGCATGTAAATACATATTTTCAACTCCAGATTCTTTACCGGCGGCAATAAGTCCTTTAATATGATTGGTATGACTGTGTACGCCACCATCACTTAAAAGCCCTAAAAAATGAACATCTTTATTATTCTTTTTTGCGTATTCGAAAGCACTTTTTAAAACCGGCTCAGAGCTTAAGGTATTTTCTTTAACTGCCTTATTGATTTTAGCCAAATCTTGATAAACAATACGGCCAGCCCCTAAATTCATATGACCTACTTCGCTATTACCCATTTGACCTTCAGGTAGGCCAACGTTCATACCATCTGTAAGAAGATTAGAATTAGCATATTTGGTATATAAACTATCTATAAAAGGAGTATTGGCTTTATCTACTGCAGATACAGATGGGTCAGGAGATTTACCCCATCCATCTAATATCATTAAGATTACTTTTTTGTTCATCTTCATAAGGTTTTAGGAGTACAAAAATACTATGTTCTGCCAAGTTAAGCTACTAGATTACCGACCTTTTTCATTTTGGTGGTGTATCGCAACATATTTTCAGTTTGGGTGAAGATTTGTTTGTTAAAGTTTCGTTATAACAATGTTAAAGGATGAAACAATTAATGATAACTGGCGTCTTTTAAATGTACACTATTGTACTCATCAATTAAAAATCAATCATCATGAAAAAAGTAATCCTTACATTATCTATGGTAGCTCTTACCATAGGAACAACTGTTTTAGCTGCTGAAAATGAAACTTTAGCACCAACGAATAACATTGACCTTGTGTCAAGAGTAGATATTAGCTCTTTTTGTAAAGCTGTTATACAGGGCGATTTAGAGACTGTAAAACGGTTGATCGATTTAGGCGAAGATGTAAATCAGAAATCTTTAGGTATGACGCCTGCCATGTTTGCCGCTCGTTATAATAAAGTAGCCGTGTTGGAAATGCTTATTGATAACGGAGCCGATCTTAAAATGCAGAGTAGCCAAGGGCATACAGCAAAACGTTATGCCGAATTATCTAATGCAACAGAGGCTCTCGAATTAATAGAAACTGCTGTAAGCAGTTAAGTCCATTTTAAACCATTTCTACTTGTAAATTTAAATCCCTATGATCCAATTTTGAAATAAATTGGATCATAGGGATTTCTTAGTATCTGTTAATTGTTAAATATTTACTATATCTTTCTTAAAGTTACGTTATTAATATAATTATATACCTAATTTTAAGTTATTAATAATAATATTAATCAAAACCACGTAAATATTATGAAAAAATCAATCTCAATTTTGTTGTTCGTTAGTGTGTTTACATTAACAGGAGTTTATGCAAATAATAGTGACTATATCAATTTAAACGAAGCAATAGCTGTTTCTGTAAATGACGAAATTAGTTCGCTATGTAAAGCTGTTATAAAAGGTGATGTAGATCAAGTAAGAAGTTTATTGGCTTTAGGTGAAAAGTCTAATGAGAAGTCTTTAGGTTTAACACCGGCAATGTATGCTGCTAGATATAATAAAGCAGAAGTACTTAAAGTTTTATTATTAAATGGCGCAAACCTTAACATTAAAAGCGATCAAGGTTATACGGCAAAAGATTATGCGAAAATGTCTAATGCTAAAGATGTGTTAGATGTAATTAAGCAAGATTCATAGTTTTATCTTTATGAAAATAAAAAGGGCTCATTGAAATTTCAATGAGCCCTTTTTTAATTCTACGTTATTCTACTTCAAATAGTGTTCAGGTAAAAGAGTAAAACGCGTTAAAAATCAAATCCATTTGCTGCTCTCACAACAAAAGCATACAGTGCCGAAAATATCATTAGGGCACAAAATACTGAGTAGACCTTTAAAAATGTAACCAAAACTATTGGTTTACAGTTCTCAAACGCCTGCACGTATAAGTTTTTGAAATGTGTAATTGTTCCCATTATAGTGTTCTTCTATGATTAAATCATAGCTATAAAGGCAATTCATAAATGGCAAAATAAGCTTGGGACTTCCTCAAATCTACAAAAATATTAGCACTGAGTATTGTCCTCTAGATGAAGTGTACAAAAAAACCGATTAACCTTGGTTTTTGTATTTGTCTATGGCTTCTCTGATTTTTTCTATCCTATTTTCAGGGTCAGGGTGGGTGCTTTGAAATTCAGGAGTACGATCTGGACCGCCAGCGGCTTTCAAAATTTCCATCACCTTAATCATTTCATAAGGATCATAACCAGATTGAATCATAAATAGAACTCCTAGTTCATCACTTTCCAATTCATCGCCACGACCATTCTTTAGCAGTGTATTCTGACCAATGCTCCCTAAAATACTACCCATATCGCCAGCACCAACGGTAGCACCCATAGTTGCTGTCTGCCATGTTTGGCTATCGGCTATTCTTTCAGCAGAATGTCTACCGATTACATGACCAATTTCATGACCTAAAACACCGGCTAATTGTGCTTCATTAAGTTGAGAGAATAGGGCGTAAGTAATAAAACACTGCCCGCCAGGTAAAGCAAAGGCATTTATGGTTTGGTCATCTGCCAATAAATGAAAATCATATTGGTACGGAGTCTCTTTTGCAATACTATTCTGAACCAGTTTATTACCGACAGATTCAACAAAAGCCTGTAAACTTTGGTCAGGGTAAAGACCGCCATGTTGTTGTGCCATTTCTGGGGCGCTCTGTAAACCAATAGCTATTTCTTGTTCAGAAGACATGGTAATATGTTGGGATCGACCGGTATAAGGGTTTTCTTCAGTGTTGCTACATTTTTGTATAAATGCAAAGGCAACAATAGCCAAACCGATAAATATTCTAATTTTCCAACTTCCTCTTCTCATGGTAATGTGTTATAGTACAGGCTCTAATGTACGAAATGCTTATAATAAGTTTCTATTGATATCTAATATATTATTTTGAATGTATGATTTTAAAAAGTTCATAGTAAAATGTTCTGCCCCATAATAATCTTCTCTAATTATAATTGAAGCGACATTTTTACTTCTAAATTGTTCAAGCATCGGTATCGATAATGGAGCGTAACTATAATGCCATGGCTCGTATTTAAAACCTCTTCTTTTTGCTTCGTCAGTATACACTAAGAAAAATCCGTAGGTCTCAGAATTTTCATCCATCCATTTTTTAAAGTCAACATAAGGTCCTTCACCTTCATACTTGTGTGGTACCAAAACATCACCATCTACTTTTCTATACCCGTCGACAACATCAATATCTGTACCCCAATGATGTCTACTTGTACCAGGTATGGTAGAGTATTCTATAATTTTGTCAATAGCATCTGTAGGGTTCATGCCATCATCGTCGGTATATTTTAAAAATTTACGTTCAAAAATTGCCTCTTGCCTATCATAACTTCTAAAGCTTGAAACAATTTTTAAATCGATACCATCTTTATATGCGGCCTTCTTCATTTCGAGAAAAGCATCATGAGCTTCTTTTCGAAGGTTGATGTCTTTACCGTATAACTTGATATCTTCTTTACCCATGAGTTCTAAAATACCGTACTCGGTTTCTTCTTGTATAAAGAAATTAGGTGCAAGGGCAAGAGCTAAAGCTGCCGAACTACTTCTATTGATAAATGTTCTTCTCTGCATAATTGTATGTTGTGTTATGTATTGCAAAAGATTTGCCAAACTATACCAAAAGAGAAAAACTTTTGAAAGTTGTAAATCATGCAATCATAAAGTAAAAGTAATGAATCTTAATCTTAATAGAATTAATGATTAATTTTCTTCGTAGGTCGTAAGGTATAAGTACCCTTGATGTTTATAGTTTAAATCTTTCAGGTTTACAATATAGAAATAGATACCTGAGGGCAGACCAGTATTTCTAGAAACTACCCCATTTACATTAGATATACCTGTAAACTCCTCACTATAATTATCTAAAGAGAATACCAGCCTTCCATATCTATTATAGATTTGTAAAGTATTATTAGGTGAATTTTCAATGCCTTCAATCTCTAAAAAGTCATTGATGCCATCACCGTTAGGGGTCATGTAATAATTATCTAAAGTAATGTTATCTAGTGTTTCAATAATGTCAGCATTACCGCCAATAGTAATGATCTCATAATCACTAGGTATAAACTCTTCAGAAGTTACCGAACCATAAGCAAAATTACCATCAACATTTGTATTGCCTAAATCGACCCAAATTTTATCATCTACACTCCAGCCTACAACTCTAATATTTTCAATGACTTCTCCGAACAAATAAGCATTACTCTCTTCGTCCCAAGTTAAAGTCACTTTTGAAGGTATGGTACTTTCTAAATGCCAAAACTCATATTCGCTAATAGATAGGGCTTCGTTCTCTTTAATAAATGTGCTAAAACTTGTACTAAATACACTCGGAGTATTAGGATCTTCATAGTAATAAGCAGATTTCGCATAATCGTTAGAACCGATTGATTCAATGGTTAAAGGACGTATTTTATCAAAGTGCCCTATAGGAAACGTAAATTCAGACTTCTTGCTTATGCCAGTGTAACCATCAGCCTTTGTAAAATTTGCCTCCCCTGTATAAAATGAATTATTTATAAAATTGATGTTTACTTCGGATGCTACTCTTGATGTAACTATATCACCAGCAATAAAGTTTGCGTTATTTTGAATGCCGACCGTATTATCAATATAAAGGTCATTATCTACTGCAACCTCAAAATCATAAAATACCGGATTAGATCCACCAGATATTGTTAAAGCTTTGTCGAAAGAATAAAAACCTACTAAACCTTTGTTCTGATTAAAAGCTCCGTTATTAATTACATCCATATGAAAACCAACCAAACCATCATCATGAATTTGAATATTACCATAATTATGCACAGCATCTTGCGCTACAATGGTATGTTGTAGTAGTAAGAAGCCAAGTATGATTTTAAATATTTTCATGATTTAATAGGTCATTGATATATTAGAAATTGATGCATCTACACCGTGATACGAAGAATCAAAATACAAAGGGTTAGTTGCTTTTTTAGATGAAGAGTATATAACAATGTCATTCTTCAAATAGGTTACATTACCTAGGCAATCAATATTTATAGTTAACCTATCTCCGGCAGAATAACCACTTACGTAACCTAAACTAGCTCCGTTTTCACGAATCTGAATATTACTGTTAGTTACCATATACATGGCATAATCTAAATTAGTATACGATGCGCTACTAGATGGTGTCGTACTTAAGCCGATCATAACATATTTGTTAGATTGATCTGCAACCCAGTCTAAATGCCCGCCTTTGGTAGCACTGATGCCATTGGTTGTTGAATACCCTTGAGCGTTCCAACCTGCAGTGGCAGTTTTTTTAAGCTGCATACCATTATAGGTCATTGACCCTGTTAATATCATATCTGCAATAGCAATACCACTAGTTGTCAATGTTGAAGATGCCTGAAGAACAAAACCTCCGGTTAAAGTACTTGCACCTGCATTATTTGTTACTGAGATATCATAATTGCCATAACTTGAACCTGATGTGACATTTGCAGTTATTTGAGAAGAACTGTTAATAACTACTGAATTTACGGTTTGTCCTGTAATGGCAACTGTCGATGCGCCATCAAAGTAGGCACCTTGAATAATTACATTTCTTGTTTCATTTAATCCGAATTGAGAGCAATTTCCTGTACCCGCATCAGAATTTGAAACGATAGGGGAGTTGCCAGGTACCGTGGGTAAAAAGTTTACATCTGGATCAACACCATTAGAAAAGGTAAAAGACCCATCAGGGTTTGTTGTGAACGTAGGTTTGATCGAAGAAACAATATAGGGATCTGCCGATGTACCTGTACCTACTATATTGACATTTCCGTCAGATATTATTTTTGTTTCATTGCCCTCTGGGGTAAGCTTTTGCCATGCACTACCTGTAAACTGATACAGAAAACTGTCATCAGAATTGTAGATTAACGATCCTTCATGCGGACTAACAATTGCATTTATTTCAGCTAAAGTAGCTGAATGAATTGCTACAAGATCACCTGCAGTAGGTGCTTGCGAATAGCAAAAGCTAATGCTTGAAATTAGTATTAAAGTAAATAGTTTCTTTATCATTTGAAAGCTTCAAAAATTACTACTATGCCATCAGCAAAACTATCGGTGTTTAAACTGAATCCGTCGGTATTAAAACTGGTCACCGTTGCTGAGGTTACCCCTAAATTATCTCCATTCTGGTTTGCGTAACGTAAGCCTATGCTATGGGAACTAGAGGCATATCTAGAAATGTCGTTTATAGAGTTACCGCTACCACCATTGAAAATTACTTGTTCTGTAATGGTACCGTTATCATCTCTGGCAAATCCTTTCATGCTACCATAGGCATTTGGTAGACCTGTTTCATTATTTCTGGTTTCGTTATCTGCATTAATATCAAAATCTTCAATATTAGCGTATGCCACAAACGAAACTGATGAAGGTTGAAAAGGAATTCCGGCTACGGAAACGGCACCTGCACCTGAAATTCTAAACGTGCCAGTATACATTTCTTTTGGTCCCATTTGGTTCCATGAGGTCCCATCAAAAACATAAACTTGATTTGTATCTGTATTAAAGACCAAAGCACCTTGTGCTGCATCGGTTGTTGCATTAATATCACTGGTAGTTCCAGTAGTTAAACCAACAAGTAGTCCGCTTTCTAATTGAGCGTTAACTAGAATACTAGTAAAAAGCATCACAAAAATTAATATGTTAAGTCTTGTGTTCATTATTAAAGGTCTAAAATGGTAAACATAAATTCAGAATCGAAACGACTTCTATCAGTACCACCATTATCATTATCACCAATAATCACCTCAAAGCTAGTTGCGGTTTGGTTAGAGTAGGAGATACCAGGGTCGTCGTTACCAGCACCATTTCTGCCAGGTTGCGATAATTGTATAATGTAATCTGCATCAGATACAGAACCTGCAGGTAAAGTAACTCGGTAGTAACCAACACTAATTCTAGTAACAGTAACTCCAGCTGTTGCCTTAGTTATTGAACCAGTTGAGCTGATTTTACCAATAGCTTTTACAGGGTTGTAATTATCTACCCATTCTGTGCCTGTTGCGGTAGCGCTAAGCACTTGCCCGGCAGTACCGGCAGAATCATTCTCATCTAATACCGCACCTTCTAATTCTAAAGTTTCGTTTACAATTACAGAAGTTTTATTTGATGTTTCTTCAACTTTTAAAGCTTCTAAACCACCCACGACCAGACCTATTTCATCTGCCGCAGGACTGTAAGTACCTGTGTCAGAATCATCAGAAAATCTATATGAAGGAAGGGTTAAAGTACCGTCAGAGTTATTTAATCCACTAGTTCTTGTAGCCCCATTAACGGTTAGTTTATTTGTGCCGGCCAATGGATTTCCTATACTTAACCTATTGTTAGTTGCGTCCCAGAATAATTGACTGTTATTTTCAGTTGGGGTACCGTCTGCTCCTGCAAAGAAAACAGAACCTGTAGTACCTGTATGTGATAAGTCCGAAAGCGGTACATCTAAGTCTCCGTTAGAATCTGATATTCTTAAGTAGTCTGTGCCGGCAACATCAACAGTAGAAAAACTAGTGTTGGTTTCATTGGTTACACTACCATCAATCTCTGTGAAAACATTAGTAATCGTATATGGTAAAGAGCTAGAACCATCCCCTAATATTTCAATGCCAGTACCTGCTGTAATTTCAGTTTCAGTTCCATCTGCATATAAAGAAGATAAATTTGCTACCTGAGTTGTAGGGTCATCTTCAATTTTTAATAATAGTTCAAATGTAGAACCATTAAAAGCGAACATTTCAACTGTTTGATCATCCGTAGAAACAGTACTCAAATCAACTTGGTTCGTACCCGTTGCAGGATTCGTTAAGGTAAGAATGTTGGTAGCACTCAAGCTCAGATCCGAAAGTTCGTTCGTTTCATCTTTATCCAGATCAAGAGCTTCAGAAGCAGTGATAGCATCTGAAAGTTCAGTATCCGTAGCGAAAGTATTTCCTAAGTCGATTGTTTTATCGGCTTCCCCGTCATCTTCATTGGAAACTGCAATTGTAGTTCCCGTAAGAGAGAAAGTATCTATTTTTTGATCATCCGTAGAAACAGTACTCAAATCAACTTGGTTCGTACCCGTTGCAGGATTCGTTAAGGTAAGAATGTTGGTAGCACTCAAGCTCAGATCCGAAAGTTCGTTCGTTTCATCTTTATCCAGATCAAGAGCTTCAGAAGCGGTAATGGCATCTGAAAGTTCAGTATCCGTAGCGAAAGTATTTCCTAGATCAACACCCGTTGCACCGGCAGCAGGATTGGTCAATGTTACGGTTGTACCTGCGATTGCGATATCAGAAAGTTCGTTTGTTGCAGAAACATCTTCGTCGGCAAGAATGTGATCGTCAATTTTTGTATCCACGGCTGCGATAGCGTTATCGGCATCCACTTCGTTCTGGTCAACATCCGCTCTTATTGCAGTGTCGTCATATGCAAGTCCGCTAATATTAGTACTAACATCCCCACCTGCATCCGTAACTGTTAAGTTTGTTCCGTCAAAAGAGATTCCTGTATTGAAATCATCTGTAGCATCTGTGTCTAAATTTGCAGGTAGGTCACTTAAATCGTTGAAACTTCCTGAGAAATCATCCGCAGCATTTTGATCAAATGCTGATAAATCAACAGTTGTTGTATTTGGGTCATTAGATAAGGTAAGTACCCCCGAGGTATAATCTAAAGTCTGAATTTCGTTTTGGTCATCTGCATCTGCATCGTCTACATTGATTGCAATTGCATTACCATTGTCAATACTAATATTCCCAGGTGTATTGTCGGTTTGTAAATTTTGATTGTCAGTACTAACGATAGAGATAATTGTATCTATTCCGTTTTCGTTGGTATAAGTGTATGTGCCATCGCCATTGTCTGCAAGTGTAGATATGGTTTGTGATGCCCCATTAAAGGTTACGTTATTTCCGTTTCCGTCAGAAAGTGTAATGGTGCCATCGCCATTATCTACAAAAGAAAATGATGATGAAGAATTACCATCGCAAAGGTTGGTCCACATCAATCCGTTATAATAATGCACGCATTGTGTGTCGGTATTATAGACCACTGCACCGTTTAGCGGAGTAATTGCTTGCATTTGTGCCGTAGTAAGTCTGGTAAGTACAAAAGCTTTGTCTGTACTTTCTAGCTCGACAATGGAAGCGGAATCTATGGTGTTAGGATTCTGACCTATTTTCACCTGTGCATTTGCACAGAATGAAATGAAAACGAAGAATAATAGAAATTTAATTTTTGTAGACATCTAAATATTGGGGAATATGTTAACATCTGTAAAAATAAAACCGTCTATGTAGGAAAAATATAATATGTTGTGAACCTAGGGGAATATGTTGGGAAACCCTATAAACCTTTGATTACAACGTTGAAATATGCGTTTAATCTGAGTATTAAAGAATATAAATATGTAAGAAGTTGATTTTAAGGTAAGATATTTCTTTCAAGATGATTAATGCGGAAACAAATAAATAGCTGAATTGTCTATCTAGTCAAGTATAAGAAACCTTGATAATTTAAATCGTCTTCAGGAATGTAAATGGTATAAAAATAAACACCTGTAGGTAGACCTTCCGCTTCTCCAAATGGTACATTGTCTAGATTAGAGAATCCTACAAAATCATTTAAGTAATCTGTCTTTTCGAATACTTTTAGTCCGTAGCGATCGTAGATTTGAAGAAAGTTACTGTCGTATTCTTCTAATTCTTCAATGTAAAAATTGTCATTAATACCATCGCCATTTACAGAAACAAAGAAATTATCTATAAAAAGCACATCTCTAGATAACGGTTCGAACGGACTTTCAGACGAGCCCAGTGTTATAACTTCGTAATCGTCTGGGGTAAAAGATTCTGTAGTTACAAACCCTTCGGTTAAAGTACCTACAGGAACACTACCGATTAAATTCACCCAACTTTGAGAGGCTTTGCTCCACCCAACAGGTATCACTTCATCAACGTTATCGGTTAAACTTTCTATGCTACTACGTATATTCCAACTTAGGGTTACGGTAGAAGGTATAGAACCTTCTAATCTCCAGAATTCAAATGTATTTACCGATTCAACATCTAGGGCAGTTGTTGCCGTGTTATAACTATCTAAAGGAGTTGGTGCATTATTCGGATTTTCAAAATAATAGGCACATTTAGCAAATAAGTTTACGCTTTCAGAATTTATGATCAATGGTCTTAAATACTGCACATCACCAACTGGGAAACCAAAATTTTGTTGATTGGTAATTGCTGCATACCCATCAACTTTACTAAAGTCATTTTCGCCACTGTAGAATGAATTATCTACGAAATTGTAGAAAATATCTGGTTGCGCTGTAGGGGTGAGGATGCTACCAAAAATAAAATTGGTGTTATTGGTATTATCCATACCAAGGTTCAGCTGCATATTGTTCTCTAAAGCAATTTCCATATCATAGAACTGCGGAGTAACATTGCCCGAAACGGTCAATAGCTCAGATCCATAAAAACCTGCCAAACCAAGATTATTATCTAATGGCGATTCATTAATAAGGTTGGTATGAAAACCAATTTGCCCACCTTCATGAATACGTAAGTTGCCGTTATTGTATAATGCTGTTTGGGCAGAAATAGTTGCCGCAAATAGAAAGAAAAGTATGTGTATGTATTTTTTCATTAGTCGTTCTGCTTTTCTAATAACATGATTTTAATCTCTGCCATTTGAGCTTTTAAAGCCTCTAATTCTGTACTCATGTTAGTATTGGCACTTTGTAATTCTTTAATTTTCTTTTCTTGCTCAATGGTGTGCAAAAATAGTTCTTCTATTTTTTCTAGGTTTACTCTAGAAGATTCACTCACATTCCAAAAACCTTGCTCTTTTACTGCTTGTGCAGATTGTATACCTGGCAAGTGATTGTTTTCTTTTACAAACGCTTCTATTTCAGCTAAATCATTAAACTCATAGTTAGGGTTTAAAATGGAACTTCCTAAAAAGTATTTTTGGAAAACGTAGTCTGGCACTATATTAATTGCTGTAGCGAAAATCTCTCCTTCTGCTCTAATATCTCCAGCAACGTGTAGTTTTGAGGTTGGTGCAATTAAACCTATTCCGACATTTCCATTGTCTATAATTCTTAAGGCTTCGTTTCCTCCAGTTGAAAATGCTAGTTCATCCTCATTTGGTTGAAACATACCATCATTTTTAGTTACGCTGTTAAATCGATAGGTAGGTAAATCTTCTGATCCACCATTGGCAGGTCCTGAAAAAGATCCCGCTCTAATTTGATTAGCAACTTGGAGTTGAGCAGTTGGTGTTGATACGCCGATACCCATTCTACTTCCATCCCAATTTAAATCATCATTGTTTTCTGCTATTCCTCCAACACCATCTGAAAATAATATTGATCCTGTATTTGCTGGGTTAGTTAGGTCTTGCCATTCTACGTTTGTTCCGTTAGTAGCAAGAAATTGACCTGTGGTTGCACTAGGTTCTATTTTTTCTGGTGTAACAGCTTCTGCCGCAAGTTCAGCTGTATTGATTCCTAATGCGGATACGTCCAAAGTTAATGGGTCGGCATTAGTCCCTGTCCCAGTAAGTAAAAGAGTTGCGTCAGCTACAGCTGAAACTTCGTTTCCGACAATTCCATCAATTTCTGTAACTGTAGCGGTAATATCAGCCTCTAAAATATAAACCCAATCAGTCCCATCCCATTGTAGAAGTTGCCCAGCTGCCGTTCCATCTGCCATTTTAGGTAATGTTACTGCACCTGCGGCAAGTTCAGCTGTATCGATTCCCAATGCGGATACGTCCAAAGTTAATGGGTCTGCATTAGTTCCTGTTCCCGTAAGTTCAAGAGTTGCGTCAGCTACAGCAGAAACTTCGTTACCGACAATTCCATCAATTTCTGTAACTGTTGCTGTGATATCTGCTTCTTGAATATATACCCATTCAGTCCCGTCCCATTGAAGAAGTTGTCCGGCTGCCGTTCCATCTGCCAATTTAGGCAAAGTCACCGCTCCAGCTGCAAGTTCGTCTGTGTCAATTCCAAGTGCAGCAACGTCTAATGTCAAAGGGTCTGCTGATGTTCCTGTTCCTGAAAGTTCTAGAGTTGCATCCGTTGCAGCTGTAACCTCGTTTCCGATAATTCCATCAATTTCTGTTATTCCTGCAAGTTCATCAAGTGCAGCTTGCGTAGTGGTTGCTGTTAGACCTGAAGCAGTGCCATCGTAAGGTACTTCGCTAGCATCTTGTTCATCAGTATCCACAAGTCCGTTATCAACTAATTCATCAATAGCAGCCTGTGTTGTAGTGGCTGTCAAGCCAGAAGTTGTATTATCGTAGTCAACTTCGCTAGCATCTTGGTCGGTACCACCACCACCACCAGTAGGGAAATCTGCCCATTCGACAACTCCGGCAACAGTTGTGATTAAAACTTGGTCTTCCGTCAATACGCCAGTTGCAGGTTCAATTTTTATAGGCGTTACTGCTTCATCTTCAATGGCGAATTGACCAATATTATTCATGGTAACATCACCACCTACGGCAACAGGTGTTGGCTCGCTTGCGGCGTTACCAACGAAAATGAATCCATCGTCTAAACTTAGATTTCCTTCTGGTATATCTACAAAGCCACCATCGGTTAACGAAATACGGTTTCCTACTATAGATAATTGTTGCTCATCTGTATCGACTGTTCCGGCGGGTATGTCTACCCATGCCACGACCCCAGTTGTACTTGTTGTTAAAATTTGTGTATTTGCTGGTGCAGCATCAGACGGTGCAATATCCACAGGCAATATGGTGCCGTTTAAAATATCTGCCGTTCTAACAGCATTATTTGCTATTTTTCCGGTTGTGACAGAATTGTTAGCTAATTCTGCAGTGTCTATGCCACCTACTTCAACATCAATTGTATATGGGTTGGCGTTTGTGCCATCGCCATTACGAACAAGAGTAGCGTCCGTAACATCTAAAATTTCATTTCCAACAATACCATCAACCTCTACTGCCGCCGCAGGTAATGATATTGTATTACCATTACTTAATGCAATTTCGTTTGTGGCAGGGTCAATACTTAAGGTTTGAAAATAAGTAGATAAATCAATTGTATTCGGGTCATTCTCAATACTAAGAATATTATTTGTAAGATCTAATTGCTGATCATCAGAACCTATTAAGGCACCTAAGCTAATAGTAGAAACTCCGGCAATGGTAGATCTAGCAATTGTTAGTGTAGTATCTAATTTATTGAACGTTAGATCGAAAAGTCCGTCAGAGTCTTCCCATTGTACAATTCCGTTTTCATCTGTAGTCAATACTTGACCTGGTACAAAATTTGCCATATCTGCCGGTGCAATACTGGCATCTCTAATTTCTTCTGATCCAACTGAGTTTTGTCTCAATTCACTAGAACCTACAGATTCGGCTGCTAGTTTGTCTTGGGTAATTGAATTATCTTGAATATCATCTGGTCCTATACCACCATCAATAATATTATCGCCCAAAATACTGTTCTTGGCAACTTCTAAATTAATATTTCCTACAGCTTCGGTAATTTCAATAGTACTTCTACCATTTATAATAGGGTCATTGGTGATAGAAAAGTTTACGGCGTCGCATAAATTAACCCATTGTGTACCGTCGAAATAATTAATACACTCGGTATCGGTATTGTAGACCATACCACCACGTTGCGGAGTAATAGCCTCCATCTCTAAAGTGGTTACACGGGTTATTACCAATACTTTAGAGGTGCTTTCAAGTTCTAAAACCGATGAAGCATCAATGTTTTGTGGGTTGTCTCCTATTTTAATTTGTGCGAATGCGGTAGGTGCTGCTAGTACTGTAAATAAAATAAAGAAAATTATTGCTTTCATACTTAGTGTCTTAAGACGAGAAAATAGTGATAAACAAAAATAGAATTATCTTCTTAATCCGCTTTATTTATAAGTTGAAATAATAGGGTAATGGGTTAAAGAACATCTAATGTCGTTGAACGGGGTAGTTTTTATATCGAATTTAGGGTTTTATTAGCCCCGGTAATTATTATCTGCTATGAAGAAATTAACAAAAATTTATTGGCGGGTTTTTTTTTATGAAGATTACAAATCTTTTCTTTATCTTTTGATAGCCCTACGCTTAGGGTATTATCAGTTTTAATAAACACTAAATGACCAAAAAAATACTTTTTTTACTCGTATTATTTACAACAATATCAGGCTTTTCGCAAGATGATACCAGACGACCTTTAAGCGGTTCGGTAATCTATATGAATATTGGTGTACCCAATGAAAATGTGATCAATGTCACTGCTGAACATGCTACGATAACCAATGATCAAGGTTTGTTTCGAATTAATGTAAAGGTGGGTGACCAAATTGCTTTTTCCGCCGTTAACTACAATATTAAAGTGGTTACGATTACCGAAGAAATTTTAGCCAACAATCGTTTGGTGGTAGAGGTCAACGAAAAAGTGACGGAGTTAGACGAGGTAGTAATTACCCCAGAACAGCAAGAACGTTTTTTAGCAGTAAAGAACCAAGAATTTAAGGAATATGAATACGAAATTGATCGTGGCACAGAGGTAGATAATATAGCCATGTCTGATTCAGAGAAAGGAATGCAAGACGGATTAAATTTTGTAAATATTTTTAGGGCCATATTTAAAGCGCAAGATGAGAAGGCTGAAGAAGGGCCTAAATTAAAAGTTAGCGAAGTACTACGTCAAGTATATGACGATTCTTTCTTCGTAGTAGATTTGCAAATACCTCAAGATAAAATAAATGAGTTCTTATTCTATTGTGATGATCAAATGCCAACGAGATCTTTGTTGAAAAAGGAAAATGAATTTCAGTTGATCGACTCTTTAGTAAATCACAGTAAGACATTTCTTAAAGATTTAAATGAGGAGTAGACTCCTACTATTTTTTCTTTTTTCTAGTGCATTCGTATTTGCACAAATAGGTGATTCTAAAAGATTAGAAGGTAGAGTGTATAGCGATGACGGTGACGTTGCCGCGACACATGTATTGAACTTAACTTCTCAAAGAGCTACTATTGCAGATGAATACGGGTATTTTTCAATACCTGTAAGTGTTTTAGATACCTTAGAATTTTCTGCTATTCAATACAAAAAGAAAATTGTAGTGGTCAGCACGGCAATTTTTGAAAGTAAGTTGATTTCCGTAGGGTTAGAAGATGCTTTGACAGAATTAGATGAAGTTACCGTAACACCATATAATCTTAGTGGTAATTTGTTGGCTGATCTGCCAACTTTAGATTTAGATCCCATAGTTACTGCATCTACTTTGGGGCTGCCCAATGCATATGTAAAAATACCGACCAAAGCAGAGAGAGAGCTTGAAGCGGCCACCGGAAACCCAATTATGAGTTTTGATCCCTTAATAAATGCAATTTCGGGCCGTACCAAAATGTTGAAGAAACGGGTAGAGCGAAATAAACTTTATGATCGTACAGAACGCGTAAGGGACTTTTATGAGGATAGTGTTTATGTAAAGCAACTATCGATACCTGAAGATAAAATAGACGATTTTCTATATTACTGCGAAGTAGATCCAAGATTTCAACAGATAGTAGATACCCATAGCGAATTAGAGATTTGGGAGTATCTGCGACAGAAAAGTTTACTATACAGAGAAAATAACGCTTTAGATTAAGCATCTTATCTTTGGCATATGGTTTGTAAAGATGCTATTAAACAATACAATATGAAACTTATTAGAACAGCATTCTTGTTGTTAATACTTCCCCTTTTTGCATTTACGGCAGCTCATAAATTTTACATCAGTGTAACCAACGTTGATTACTCAGAAAAAGATCAAGCTGTACAGATAATTACACGTGTTTTTATTGATGATATGAATGCGGTACTAAAAGAAAGGTATGAATTTGCTTCGTCATTGGGTACAGACAAAGAATCATCTGTTGATAAGGAGTATTTAGAAAGATACTTACGTACTAAATTCTTGGTAGAGATAAATGGCGAAACAGTAAAGTATGATTTCATAGGTCATAAATACGATTCAGATATGGTCATTTGTTACTTAGAAGTGCCAAATATTCCGCTTGAAACTTTAAAGCAAATTGGCATAACCAATGAGGTGCTGACAGATATATATGATGATCAGCAGAATGTGGTGCACATGAAGGTAAATGGAAAGAAAAAGAGCCATGTACTCGTAAAATCACGTATTAAAGGAATGTTAAATTTGTAACAAAGATTAAGATATCCCTATAAAAACTTTAATTTTCCCACACTAAATAACTAAGAAATGATAAGAGTAAAGTACGCATTCGCGTCTATTTTATTCCTTTTTGCCGCTGTAACTTTTGCACAAGAGGCGGTTACCAAAGAAAAGGAAGCTGGGCACACCAACCAGAGTAAGTTTAAACAATTATATGAAGAGTTCGCTACGCCAAATACCTACAGGTCGGCTTCGGGTGCTCCTGGTCCTGATTATTATCAGCAGCAGGCAGATTATGTAATGGATATTCGTTTAGATGATAAAGATGCCAAAATATTCGGTACAGAAACCATTACGTATACTAATAATTCGCCAGATGATTTAGAGTACTTATGGGTGCAGTTAGATCAGAATGTTAGAACAAAAGATTCAAAAGCAGCCTTAAAGAATGGAAGCGGAGTTTCTCTTGGCGATTCACCTGAGAAATTTGTTGGTAATTACATGACTGAGTCTTTTGATGGTGGTTTTAATATCGATTACGTAAAAGATAATTCAGGTAAAGCATTACCATTTACAGTGAATTTCACGATGATGCGTGTAGATTTACCTACGCCGCTTAAAAGTGGAGATAAGTATTCTTTTGATATAAAGTGGAATTATAACATACCTGATCATACAGTAAATAGAGCTAGATCTGGATATGAGTTTTTTGAAGAAGACGGAAACAGAGCGTATGTAATAGCGCAGTTTTTTCCAAGAATGGCAGTTTATAATGATGTAGAAGGATGGCAGAACCACCAGTTTTGGGGTAATGGCGAATTTGCATTGCCATTTGGTGACTATGAAGTGAATATTACGGTACCTGCAGATCATATCTTAGACGGTACAGGTGTACTTCAGAACAGAAAAGAAGTATATACTAAAGCAATGATGAGTCGTTATGAGCAGGCGAAAAAGTCGTATGACAAACCTGTTATCATTGTAACGCAGGCAGAAGCTGAAGCAGCTGAAAAAGGATTTTCAGAGAAAACAAAAACATGGAAGCTTAAGGCGGAAAATGTTCGTGATTTCGGTTTTGCAACATCTAGAAAGTTCATTTGGGACATGCAAGCCGTTAAATTAGGTAACAGAGATATCATGGCTGTATCTATGTACCCTAAAGAAGGTAACCCATTATGGGAAGAGTATTCTACTAAAGCGGTTGCACATACTTTAAAGTCTTACTCGTCGCATACTTTTGACTACCCTTACCCTAAAGCAATATCTGTACATGCTAAGCAGCAAGGTATGGAGTACCCAATGATCTGTTGGAACTATGGTAGACCAAATAAAGATGGTAGCTACTCTGACAGAACTAAATACGGAATGATCAGTGTAATTATTCATGAAGTAGGTCATAACTTTTTTCCAATGATCGTAAACTCAGACGAACGTCAGTGGGGATGGATGGATGAAGGTTTAGATACTTTTATGCAGTTTATGGCAGAACAAGAATTCGGTGAAGCATACCCAACTGCAATAGCACCAAATGATAAGTACCCATCTAGAAGAGGTGATCCTGCGAAGATCGTACCTTACATGAGCGGAGATCAAAGTACAATTTCTCCAATTATGTCTAATCCAGAAAATGTATTTCAATTAGGTCCCAATGCATATGGTAAACCGGCAACAGCTTTAAATATTTTGAGAGAAACAGTAATGGGGCGTGAGTTGTTTGACCATGCTTTTAAAACGTATTCTCACCGTTGGAAGTTTAAGCACCCAACCCCAGAAGATTTCTTTAGAACAATGGAAGATGCTTCTGCTGTAGATTTAGATTGGTACTGGAGAGGTTGGTTCTATACTACTGATTATGTAGATATGGCCGTAAAGGATATCAAGAAATATTATGTTAGCGACAAGCCTAATAAAAAAATGAAAGCTTATTTGGCTGAACGTGGTATTCCAGAATCTAATTTAAGACCAATGGTTTACTTAGAGGAGTTCGATGATGCAAATATGGTAGCTCCTGAATTAAAGGATAATTTACCGTCAGAAACGTCTAAAACTTTAAAAGAGTTTATGATGGATAACATGACTGCAGCAGAAAGAGCAGCGGTTAAAGAGCCAAAGTATTTTTACGAAGTAACATATAACAGTCCGGGTGGTTTACCAATGCCATTGATTGTAGAATATACATATGCAGATGGTTCAGTAGAGAATGTAACCTATCCTCCAGAAATATGGAGAAAGAATAGCAAAGAGGTAAGTATGGTAATTTCATCTACTTCTGAGTTAAAAGGTGTAAACATCGATCCTAAAATGGAAACGGCAGATATTGATACTACAAACAATAGCTGGCCGAAGAAAGAGCAAGAGAGCGATTTTGATAAAATGAAGGATGGAATTAAAGGAGAATAATTAACAAAATAATTATTGAAAAAAGCCTCGTAGTTATACGGGGCTTTTTTAATTTCGATACTAAACTTGTTTATATTTGTAGTATGATTGCTATGTATTCATTATTTATTAGTGGCGCAGAAATTTTCTTCATTATGTTTATCGTAGTGATGGTTTTTGGTGCCGACAAAATTCCTGATATTGCTAAGGGGTTGGGTAAAGGTATGCGTCAACTTAAAGATGCGACCGAAGATATTAAACAAGAAATTCAAAAGAGTGCTGACAAGCAGGGTATTGATACAAGCTTTGTTACCGATATCAAAAAAGATATCGATGACATGAAAAAAGATATCAGTTCTGGCTTGGGTAATGACGTCAAGAAGCAAATTAGTGACGTTAGCAAGAACATCAATGATGTAACCGGCAGTATCAAGAGAAAGTAATCTTCTATTCTATGTTAGATAAGATTTTACAATGGGATCGAGATGCCTTTGTCTATCTTAACAGTCTTGGTATTGAGCAGTATGATATATTTTGGTCTACAGTTACCAAATTTCCACCTTGGCTTCCTTTATTCGCATTTATTATAATTTTATTCTTTGTAAAGTTTTCAAAACGAGAAGCTATAGCTATGATTTTGACTTTGTTGGTCATGGTTGTATTTGTAGGTACATTAACAGATTTAACCAAAAATGTAGTTGCCAGATTAAGACCAAACAATGACGAAGAATTAAATACGTTGATTCGAATATTAAGAAGTCCATCAGGCTTCAGTTTTTTCTCAGGTCACGCTTCATCCTCCTTTTCAGTAATAACCTTAACAGTTCTTTTTTTAAGACGGAAATTTAAATGGGTCTACCTGTTTTATATCTGGCCTATTTTATTTGCGATGAGTAGAGTATACGTAGGGGTGCATTTTCCTATAGATTTAATAGTTGGTGCCTTGGTAGGTATTGTGTCGGCTTGGTTGTTCTATAGATTATATTGGGTACTTATTTCACCCTACTTAAAGTTAAACCATCGCGTATAGGTAGTAGTACCGTTTCTAAAAGCGGATGCTCACTGAGTTTCTTGTTGTAGTCTAACAACACTTTAGTAGTAACATCTTTAGGGTCTAAGGGCTCAACCACTTTACCAGACCACAATACATTGTCGGAAAGTATTACAGAACCAGATTTGGTTTTAGGTAGTACAGCCTCTAGATATTTATCATATTGTTTTTTTTCTGCATCAATAAAAATAAGGTCGAAAGTAATATCCATTTTTGGGATAATATCTAGTGCATTGCCCGCGTGCTGAACAATTTGAGAACCATAATCACTTCGATCAAAAAAGGAACGTTGAATTTGTTCTAGCTCTGCATTGACATCTATAGTGTGTAATTGTCCATTTTTCGGTAACCCTTCTGCAAGACATAAAGCAGAATACCCAGTGTAAGTGCCAATTTCAAGAATATTGGTGGGATTCATCAATTTAGAAAGCAAGCTCAAAACACGACCTTGAAAATGCCCTGTAAGCATACGTGGTTGTATGACCTTCAAGTGCGTTTCTCGCGTAAGCTCCTGTAATAATTTAGGTTCAGCTTGTGAATTATCGGCTAAATAGCTTTCTAAAAGAGGTGATAGAAAATGCATGCGTTTCTTTTTGCAAAAATAGGGTTTTAAGCCTTAATTTAAAGGATTGAAAAGAGTACAGCGATGAATAATGAAATTACGATTAGAGAAGCGGTAAAAAGTGATATACCCGTTTTGTTGCAGCATGAGCAGGAAGTAGTGAAGGCAGAACGCCCGATGGACCCAACAATTAGAAGTAGCGGGGTTAATTATTATGATTTAGACGCATTGATGGAAAATCCTAGAGCTATTGTTATGGTTGCTTGTGACGGAGATAAAATTGTAGCGACCGGTTATGCCTTAGAAAAACCGGCTAGACCTTATCTAGATCATAAGACTTTTGCTTACTTAGGTTTTATGTACACCGATCCAGAATATAGAGGTAAGGGTATAAATGGTAAAATTGTAAGTGCTTTACAAGATTGGTGTACAAACGCAGGTTTAATTGAAATACGATTGCATGTATATGATGAAAACGATCCTGCCATAAGAGCTTACGAGAAAAAAGGATTTAAAAGGCATATGATAGAAATGCGTTTAAGAACAGAATTGTAGTACCCATTTATTGAATAGAGTCTATAGAATTATAGGCTTATGATTACTTTTATATAAAACTAGTTATGGAATTTAAAAATACGTTGGCGTTTGCACAGTCGTTAGATGCGCAAGACAACTTAAAAGCATATAGAGATGAGTTCATTTTTCCTAAAATCAAAGGGGAAGAAGTTATCTATTTTACAGGGAACTCTTTAGGTCTGCAACCAAAACGAACCAAAGCTTTCGTTGATGAGGTGATGAAAGATTGGGGAGAATTAGCTGTAGAAGGTCATTTTTATGCTGAAAAACCTTGGTGGGATTATCATGAACGATTAGCAGCACCTTTGGCAAAAGTTGTTGGTGCATTACCAGAAGAAGTATCGGTGATGAATACCTTGACCGTAAACCTTCATTTATTAATGGTTTCTTTTTACAACCCTACAAAAAATAGGTTTAAGATTCTGTGTGAAGAAAAGGCTTTTCCTAGCGATCAGTATATGTTTCAAAGTCAGGTTCGCTTTCATGGTCTTGATCCGGATGAAACGATTATTGAAATTAAAAAGCGTGATGGGGAGCATCATTGGAGAACTGAAGATATACTTGAGAAAATTGAAGAGTTAGGTGATGAGTTGGCACTTGTTTTAATAGGTGGCGTAAATTATTACAACGGTCAGGTGATGGATATGGAAACCATTACAAAAGCTGGAAAAGCCGTGGGAGCCAACGTTGGTTGGGATTTAGCTCACGCAGTAGGTAATGTTGAATTGAAACTACATGAATGGGATGCCGATTTTGCGTCTTGGTGTAGTTATAAGTACATGAATAGTGGTCCGGGGAATGCATCTGGAATTTTCGTAAATAAAAAACATTTGAATAAAAAGGATATTCAAAGGTTTGAAGGTTGGTGGGGAACGAAGAAGGAAACTCGTTTTCTTATGAAGCCAGAATTCGAACCCATGGAAAATGCAGATGCCTGGCAAATAAGTAATGTGCCTATTTTATCTGTTGCACCATATCTAGCATCATTGACCATGTTTGAAGAAGTGGGCATGCAAAAGTTGATAGAAAAAAGAAAGTTAATTGTTTCGTACTTGGAGTATATTCTACATGAAATAGATAAAGAAGTAGATAGTACTTTTGAAATTATCACTCCCGAAGATAGAGGTTGTCAGTTGTCGGTCTTCTTACACGGACAAGGAAAATCTCTGTTCAATTATTTAATGGAAAACGGAGTAGTAACTGATTGGCGAGAACCAAACGTAATTCGTTTGGCACCGGCACCTTTTTATTCTACCTATGAAGATATGTACCGTTTTGGGCAAATTTTAAAAGCAGGGGTACTTGCAAGTTAAAATTTTGTAGAATTTAGAGAATAGAAAATAGAAAATAGAAAGGTATTTTTTGAATTTTAACCAACAACCAACAACCAACAACCAACAACCAACAACCAACAACCAACAACCAACAACCAATTCTAGATGAAATCATTACGATTAATTTTAGGGAATGCTAGATACTTCGGTCCTTCTTGGGTTTTCGCTAGTATCAATATTCTATTTGGTACATGGGCAATCTATATACCTGCGGTAAAAGATGCTTTGGAAATCAGTAAATCTGAATTAGGTATAGCCATATTCTTCTTGGCATTAGGGGTATTTACCGTTTTTCCATTTGCTTCTGGTATTGTCAATAAATTTGGAGTAGGTAAGGTCACTTTTTACGGCGTAATGATGAGCTGTACTGCGGCTATGTTGCCGTTATTAGCGTCTAATTATTATGTGTTGATGGTGGCATTATTTCTTTTTGGAGCGGCAAACGGTATTACCGATATCGCTATGAATACTTTGGTAACCGAGATCGAAAAAAAAGACAAAGTAAAGTTTATGGCAGCTTCACATGGTTTTTTTAGTCTTGGCGGAGTATTGGCAGGTTTGGGTAGTTTTTTAATTGGTCCGTTATCAAATCCGGTATTACACATGTCACTTGCCGTCTTGTTGGTAGTATTGGTCAATTTGAAATTTAGGAGTCAATATTTTTCAGAAATAGCAGAGGAAATTGAAAACGAACCATTTAGCTTAGGGCTTTTAAAGCCACTATTGTTGCTAGGTCTTATTTCATTTATAGCAATGGGTAGCGAAGGAGCTATAGTGGATTGGAGCGGATTGTATCTTAAGGAAGTAGCCTTAGCTCCGGAAGCTTTATGGGGAATCGGATTTTTGGGTTTTCAAATTACCATGACTTTAGGTAGATTTTTAGGTGATGGTATCAGCGATAAAATAGGTTCGGTTAAAATAGTGACTTTGGGAGCTGTTTTTGCGATACTAGGTTATTTTTTAGTGCTTTCAGCTGACATTACTTTAAGTATTATAGGTTTCACTTTGAACGGATTGGGTTTTTCTGTAATGGTGCCTGAAGTTTTTAGAATAGGAGGGAATGTAAAAGGAATTGAATCCTCTAAAGGCATTGCATTTATAGCAGGTACGGGTTATGCGGGGTTTTTATGTGCGCCACCGATTTTGGGTTTTTTAGCGGAAAATTACAGTTTAACTAGAAGCTTTGTGGTATTGCTTGTTTGTGCATTTCTCATACTACTATTTACACTTTTGTTAAAACGAAAAACGGCTTAGTTTTTCCTAATTTTTAATATTGCTCTTGATTTTAAATTCGCTGTTGGGATCTTGTATTTTTTCAATAAAATCTAACATCTCATCAGTTAATAGCAATTGGTTTTGTGCATTCCAGTAACTCTGGTCGTAAGGGTAGTTTATTTTAAATAAATCTTTTGAGGTACTCACATTTTTCTTTACCTCAAAATCGCCTTCATTATCTGAAGTAGTTAGAATAAAAGAAACATCGTAGTATGAGGTATATGAATTTTGCTCATCGGTCAATTCAACCTTGACGTCATATTTTGCTGACGATATGTAGTATTTATTAGTGTTCAATGATTTATTAAGTGACATTTCTTTTTTTACTGAGACAGTTCTGTATCTAGTTTTACCATCTTCCTTGTATGGATTGTTCTTAAAATCAATTTCCATTAAAATTCGCTCTATGGCGTGGTCTTCATTGTTAATTATATAGTAACCAACAACTTTTTCATTGTCAAACTCAGGCTTGGTGTGAAAACTTAGATTTATTTTTTTGCCATTGTTAAAAGTTGATTCGGTCAAATCAAAAGCATCTCCTGTTGCATTCATCGGAGTGAAGTTCATGAATAGTTGGTAAAAAGTTTCGAAGATGAAATACACTTGTTTTTCATCTTTTACAAGACCAACTTTACGCATATTAGTCAACTCTACTTTAAAGTCTTTTTTATCGGGATCTATCTCTTTAGTGTATAGAAGTGTTCTCCTTTCCAACTTTCCTTGTAAGTCTTGAATACGGGTAATTTCACCATTATACCGTAGTACGCCTCTTAACAAAAATTTCTCTTTATAAGGATAAATAGGGTAGTTTGATCTCACAGAATCCCCAACCTTTTGCCATAGCGTTTTTTCGTTAGTAACGGTGACTTCGTTTAATTCTAATACACTTTTGTTGAGGTAGATGGTGTCCTTTACTTTTTGAGAAGTGGTTATAAGTTTATCATAGCCAACTCTGTAAACGATAATAGAATCTGAGCTAGAAGAGAACTGAAACCTTCCATCAGCATTGGTCATCGTATGGTTTTTACTATTGTAAATACCAACAAATTCTAATGGAGAATTGTCGGCACGATCCAATACAATAGCACTAGTGCTATTTTGGGCATAGCTAAAAAAAGAAAAAAGGAGTATTGTGAAAAGTGGAAATTTCATAATTGGTTAGTTGTTTGTGAACAATATCAAACTCCGTACCAATTTACCCGACATCAGCTCTTGTATGAAAAGAGGGAAATGAACATTCTAATCTTGGGCTTTATCTTAATTCTTGAGATTACTACTAACTTTGAAATCGTTTTGTGGGTCTTGTACTTTTTCAATGAAGGCTGTCATTTCATCAGTTAGTAGCAATTGATTTTGTACATCCCAATAGTTAGGATTGTACGGGTAGTCTAATTTAAAAAGGTCTTTGGTAACATTTGCATTCTTAGTAACTTGAAATTTTCCAAAATTATCTGAGGTCATTAATACAAGATTTAGGCTGTGATTTGCCTGATATGATTTCTCTTTATCTGTAATTATAACATTAAAATCTATACTTCCAGAAGTAACATGGTAAAGGTTTTTGTTTCTATCTTTTTTAAAAAAAACGTGCTGTTTTGTATAGTTGGTTCTGTAAAGTGCAGATTTATTAGTATTAAAATGCCCTAATTTATTTAAGATTTCACACTTAAATTCTGTGATTGCCAGATTGTTAGTTTCTAAAATATAATATCCTGTAATTTCTGTTGAGTCAGAGAGTTTAGAAAACTCGACTTTTATATTTTCACCATTATTAAATTCGTTTTCAGAAATATCATATTTAGATTCGGTTATTTTAATATCAGTAAGCGAGTTGTAAATTGATTTCAATGACGGAAAAATTAGATAGATATCTTTGGCATCATTTTTTAGACCTAATTTTCTCATATTGGTCAATTCGACAAGAAAGTCTTTTTTTGATTCTTTGGTAGAATCATCCTTAAACATGTTTTTGATAGATAGTTTGCCGGTTATATCTTCAATTCTATGCATCTCGCCATTATACTTATTTATTGCGCGGAGCATAAATTTCTCTTTATAGGGTTCAGAGCTGTAGTTTGAGTTCAGCGATTCATATACTTCTTGTAGAATTGATTTTTGATTTGTAACCACTACCTCATCTAATTCTAAAATGCTCTTTTCTAGAAATATCGTGTCTTTTAAGTGGTTAAAACTAGCTTTGATTGTTTGATACCCAGGTCTGTAAATAACAACAGAATCTATAGTTGAGGTAAACTGAAAACGCCCATCAGCATTCGTCATTGTATGATCTTTACTATTGTAAATACCGACAAATTCTAAAGGAGAATTGTCCGCACTATCCAAAACAATAGCGCTGGTGCTGTATTGGGCATAGCCAAAAAAAGAAAAAAGGAGTAATGTGAATAGGGAGAGTTTCATAATTGGTTAGTCGTTTGTGAATAATATCAAACTCCGTACCGAATTATTTCACCTCTACACCTGTAAAGAAAAGAGAGAAATCAGCATCTGGTCTTTTATGCATCATGCTAATGTTCAATCCATTTAGCATTTTATAGTTTTCCCAAGTTGTAGTCATATTAGGTTCTGACTGATTTTCTTTTCGGTATACCCATTCTTTGATGATAAAATCATCACCAAAATAATAATCGTAGGCATCACCGGGCGTATAACCGCCATCGTTTGAATATACCGTGGTCAATTTATGCATGGTAGCTTTACTGATCGGAGCTTCTACACCTTCGGTATGTTTATAAGTAAAACTTTTTTGATCCCATACCAATTGGTAAGGAGCTAGTAGCCAGAATTTATCATTCACAAATCCGCCATCGGTTGCCATCATAGTACTATCTACTGCTTTTCTGTTATAGGTAATAGTATCTTGTCTGGTCATCATGGTAACTTCGTTAGACGATGTTTTCCATAGCCAAGTACGTTCAAAGTGCTCATCTTCACGGTCTACATTAAAGGTAAATTTGATACTTTGTACATCTTTCCAGTTTCCAAATCCGTTTGCATTTGCGATTTTTTCAAGAACTGTCAATTGCGTATCTTCGGCAACAGCAATTTTAGGCTTTTTTTGGTCGGTTTTACATGCTGTAAAAACACTTGATATAAGAATGGAAAGAATAATTATTTTTTTCATTTTCAGCAGATTTTCAAGTAAATATATCAATTACAGTATCTTTAACCTACTTTTATTTTTTGTAAACCATCTATCAAAGTGACATTTCTTAAAAAGCTATGTTTTATTATTATTGGAAACCAATTCAATGAGAAAACGGTTTCTAGTGGTAAAAACGAAGAATATACCGATTTAGAGTTAGTAGAACGCATTGTTGCTAACAATGACTCTATGCTCTTTGGTGTGCTCTATGATAGGTACTCGAAATTGGTTTACAATAAGTGTTTGGGTTTTGCTAAGTCTAATAAAGAGGCAGAAGACTTGACCCAAGATATTTTTCTAATGCTTTATGTAAAATTGGGTTCGTTTAAAGGAAATTCAAAATTTTCTACCTGGTTATATTCGTTTACCTATAATTTCTGTGTTAATTATGTAAATAGAAATAAGGAGAGAAAAATAAATGATAATTCAGTTAAGTTTGAAACACATGAAGATGTACCGGTAGAGGTAACAGATAATTTGTTACTAGAAATGCAAGTCGATAAACTTAAGAAAGCCTTGGAGCTTATAGCACCTGAAGATAAATCGATATTGTTATTGAAATATCAAGATGGAGCATCAATAAAAGAACTAGAAGATATATTAGAACTTAAAGCAAGCGCTATTAAGATGAGACTGAAAAGGGCAAAAGCCAAGGTTACTGAAATGTATAAAACCCTAAATTAATGTTAGAACAGAACCAAAATCCATTTAAGAATTTAGACGGGGACCTAAAAGACGTTCCGCCAGAACTACGTAAAAAAGTTATGGACGACGTTGCTACGGCTAAATTGATTATGGAGTTATCGGGACTGTTTACAGGTAGTTTTGCCTCGATAATAGAAGGTATGTTACAGACGAAATCTAAAAGCAAATAAAATTAAAGTAGAATAAGTTATATGGATACAGTTGATAAGTGGAAAGACCTCACCTTCCAATCGTTAAGTAATATTTTCAAAGATATTGCCTCTGCATTACCGGGAATTTTCGGAGCATTCATCGTTATTATTTTTGGTTGGATCATCATTAAGGTGGTCACTTTTGTTTTAAAACGAATATTTAAAGCAATCAAATTAGATAAAGCTTCTGAAAAAATTAATGAAGCAAAATTATTTGGAGATGCCGATATAAAAATAGATTTACCAAAAATCATTGTCACTTTTATCAAGGTATTATTGTGGTTAGTATTTATAATTGTTGCCTCAGATATTATGGGCTTAACCATTATATCGACCGAAATTGCAAACCTATTAAGATACTTGCCAATATTATTGTCGGCAATGATCATTTTTATGATTGGGCTGTTTTTAGCAAAAACCATAAAAGAAACTATTGTAAAAGTATTTGATTCGATTGGTCTTAGTGGTGGTAAACTTTTAGGTAATGTTTTATTCTATCTAATTATCATATTTGTAAGTATTACTGCATTGAACCAAGCAGGTATAGATACACAGATTATCACTAATAACTTTACAATTGTACTAGGTGCATTCTTATTGGCAATCGCATTGGCATTGGGCTTAGGGTCTAGAGAGATTGTAGGTGACCTATTAAGAACATTCTACTCAAGAAAGATTTATGAGGTAGGGGATAAGGTTAAAATAGGAGATTTACAGGGTACAGTAATCGGTATTGATAATATTTCAATGATACTGAAAACGAAATCTGGTAAGGTTGTTATTCCTATTAAAAAGGTAGTAGAGAAAACAGTTACGGTAGAAGAACAATCCTAATCGAAAATTAACGTTTTTCATTTATAAAGAACAGATATGGTAATAATTCAAAATGTTATTGCTACGTATGTTTATGAATTAATTCATTAATTTTGTTAGAGATAAATAAACTTAAAATATGAGTGCTAAAAAAGGAAAAATTCAGGAAGCCATAGATGAGAAAATGCTGGAGGAAAGAAAAGTCTTTCTTTGGGGTATGGTTGATGACGATTCTGCAAAACATGTAATTGACAGGTTGTTATATCTAGATATGCAGAGCGATAAAGAAATTCAATTATATATTAATAGTCCGGGTGGTTATGTTACTTCTGGTTTTGCAATGTATGATACTATAAAAGCATTAAAGAGTCCGGTTTCAACTATCTGTACAGGTTTGGCGGCATCAATGGGTTCTATCTTATTATCAGTAGGTAAAAAGGGAAGAAGATTTATTCAGCCACATGCACAGGTAATGATTCACCAACCAAGTGGTGGTGCAAGAGGTCAAGCTTCTAATATTGAAATACAAGCTAGAGAAATTATAAAGACCAAAGAGTTAAGTGCACAAATTTTAGCAGATAACTGTGGTCAAGATTTTGATAAGGTTTTGAAGGATTTCGATAGAGATTATTGGATGAATGCAGAAGAGTCTATTAAATATGGTATCGTTGACGGTATTATGGAATAGGTTACAGCAGCTATAAAAATTAAAAAGTCCTTTACCAGATTGGTAAAGGACTTTTTTTTGGTTGGTAATTAACTTTTGGAAAACAAAATGTTATCCGGTCTTATCTTAAAGCGATAAGGTTGTTGTTGAATTTATGAGGTATTCTTAAAAAATTATTTAGATGCCAATACACCTTTTTTGATTTGCATAATCGGGAATTCTGTTCTTCTGTTTAGCTCTAATTCTTCAGCAGTACAATCTTCTTTGCTAGTACATTTATTAATAGGTACACGTTTACCAAAGCCTTTGTAAGAAACAATTCTATCTTGTGATACGCCGTTTTCAATAAGGTACTCATACGTAGACTTCGCCCTTCTTTCAGAAAGGTCATCATTGTATTCGTGACTACCTACGGGGTCGGTATGTGCTTCTAGCTTAATAATCATATCTGGGTAGGTGTTATTCATAACACGAACTACTTTATCTAATTCTCTCGCAGCATCTGGTCTTATATCACTTTTATTAAAATCGAAATATATTTTATTAAGTCCCGCTAATAATTTTAAATCCATAACAGGTTCAAGAACAATATCTTGCCTCATTATTTTTTGAGCCTTTGGTGTTTTTGACGTGTTGAAGTAAACGTTTTTATGAGGGTGGGTTTTTCTAACCGCCTCTATCATATAATTTGTTTTTCTATTAACGGGGAATCTATAGTACCCATTTTCATCTGTAGTGGTCTGTGCAACCATTGTATTGGTAACTTGATCAAATAATTTAATTTGAACACTATCAAGCATTTGGTTGTTTACGCCATCTACCACATAACCTTCAACATCTAATGCAGGTGTAAATTTAAATTTATAGATGTCATCACTACCTACTCCACCTTCTCGGTTAGAACTTACGTAGCCGTCTAGTCCGTTTGGTAAACCATAATACGCAAAATCGTCACTAGAACTATTGATAGGCGTACCTAAATTTATAATGTCAATAACCTCATCTTCTTCATTAGAAATGGTTGAGAAAACGTCTAATTGACCAAACCCAACATGACCATCAGAACTAAAGAATAGTTTTCCTTCTTCGTTTATAAAAGGGAACATTTCATTGCCTTCCGTGTTTACAATAGGTCCGGCATTAATAGGTTCTTGTACACCACCACGTTCATGAATTTCAGCATAGTATATATCGGTGCCACCATAACCACCAGGTCTATCCGATGCAAAATAAATGCGTGTTCTCGCAAGATTTACAGACGGATGCCCGGTGGAATAATAGTCACTATTAACCCTAAGGTTACTATTTTCTTCCCATTTGTTATCAACTAGTTTAGCCGTGTATATTTTTAAATTTATTTCATTAGATACTCCGTACCCAGCTTTCTTGTCATAGAAGTTATTTCGAGTAAAATACATGATAGTATCATTCTTATAATCCGTAGAAAATGCTACAGAACTTTCATGATATTTTGTATTGATATTTCCTTTTACGCGTTTAGGTTCAGAGAGTGGATTATCCTCTTGAACTACAAAAAGATCTAACCAAGGCTCATCGTTCCAGCCATAACTTTCACCTGTTACAGCATCTCTTCTTGAAGAACCAAAATACAAGTTGCCCATAAATCGATACACACCAAAATCGCTGTCGGTAGAATTGAAGGCGACCGGTTCAACTTCGTAACGTTGTCTACTGTTGAATACAACAGAAGCTAGGTTACCGTCTTGTAAAAATCGCTTAACACGAGAATCGTTCTTATTGTATTTTTTATATTTTTTCAACCAAATTTCAGACTCCTCCATATCGCCATTGGCGTATAAAGCCATGGCATATTTAAAATAGTAATCTGTAGGTAGGGTGGCATTATTTATTACAGCGCTAAAATGAGGAATAGATTTTTTATAGTCGCGTATTAGTAAATAACATTCTGCTAATTGCTGATGTGCATATTCTGCGTTGAAATCTGTTTCTACCATTCGTTCATACTCAGGTATCGCTAAAGAGTATGAGAATTTACTGAAATAGTAATCAGCCTTTTTTTGTGATGCTACCTGTGCAATAGATAATTGAACTACTAGTAAAAGCAGCATTATTACTACAATATTTTTATAATTTTTCATCTTATCGATTTTAAATTATTAGAAATATCTAGGTGACTTAACAGGCCCTAACACCTTTTTGAAAAGTTCATAGATTAAAATAACTTCGTGTGTACCACCAGTGTAAGGTCTTACTGCTGAGGTAGGTAAATCATAAGCGTAACCAACTCTAAAATCTCTAGACACTTGGTAGTCCATCATAGCACCAAAGTTCGATGCATCGTTTACACGGTAAGAAGTACCGATCCAAAATTTTTCATTGAATAAAAAGTTAATGGTAAAATCATACGTTGCCGGGGCACCGTTGGTGAATTTTGTAATAACGGTAGGCTTGAATTTTGTGGTTTCAGAAAGGTCGAATACCATACCACCAATTGCGTAGTAACTATTACGCTCTATAGCTTCAAACTCACCATCGTTTAAATCTGTATTTAATATTCTAGGTGATGAAACACCAGCATACCATCTATTTGAACCGATATAAAAACCAGCACCAAAGTTTGGATTTATGTTATTGAAATTAGCATTAAAGAACTGATCATTAGGATCAGGATTTTCTAAGTTATAGCTAGTGAAACCACCTTTAAGTCCAAAGCGCATATTAACTTTTTGGTTAACAGGAACGGTATAAGAGAAATCTCCGTAGAAATAATTTGTACTTTCAAAACCTAACTTATCATTGATATATGATACACCAATACCTACACGCTCATTTTTCATAGGAGAATGTATTGATAGGGTACTAGTTCTTGGATTACCTTCTAAACCTGCCCATTGATTTCTATGCAAAATTGTTGCGTTTAACGTTTCTCTACTACCGGCATATGCTGGGTTAACAGAAATCGTATTATACATATACTGCGTAAACTGGGGCAACTGCTGTGCGCTTACAAAGGCACCTGTTAAAAGTAGAATGGCTAAAAGTAGATTAGCTTTTTTCATGGTTGTGTTTGGGTTTAGCTTTAAAGGCTATATGTTAATGTATAAGTAGGTTATCTTATTGGTTACAAATTTAATAGCTGTTGTCAAGTATTTAAAAAATAACGGCTGACACCCCAGATTATTCGTTCTGAAACAGCATTTTCGTTCAATTGATATATTTATCGGACAAACTAAATTAAGTGTGTAAAAGGCTTGTTTGTAGTGATTTATATTGGGTTGTTAATCGGTAAAATAAAAAATACCTCATCATTTTAAAGATGAGGTATTATGAATTATATTTCTAAATTTTAATTAGTACCTAGGTAGATATAGCCATTAAATGGTTCTAGAATTGTACCGGTATTTGTATCGGTAGCATTAATAATGTAGTAGTACGTACCGGTCGGTAACATTCCAGATTGTCCGAAAGAACCATCAGGAGATTCACCGCCCCAGTCATTTTGATAATCTTTAACCTCGGCAACTTTAGTACCCCAACGGTTAAATATCATAACATCAAAACTAAAGGCACAATACTCTACACCTTTGATTTCAAAGAAATCATTTACACCATCTCCGTTAGCGGTAACTGCCTTAGAGATTTCTATATCACCTTTACCACATGGCACACATTCTGTGTCAACGATAACGGTAAAGTCAACATAGTACTTACATGTACCTTCAGTAGAACTATAGGCAATTTTGTATTCACCAGGTTTGTGTGCCATAGGATCAAAATAATTTTGCTCCAATACTACATCGCCCTCTAGAATCATGAATGTACCATTACGGTCGAAATCTGCCGGTAGGTAATTCAATAAGTCAATTGGTTCTTCTTCAATACAAACGTTTATAGTAATTTCTTGCAATTGTGGTTGCAGCACAAAAACGATTTGTTCGAAAGAAGCAGTGTTGCCACAAGAATCAGTTACGTGCCAGTTTCTAATAATCATGTAATCATCAGAATCATCGGCTTGTTGCGTTTCTTCATTGTAAACAACATCAAAATTACCACAGCCACCCGTAAATACCATTTCTGGTGCATCAGGAATATCGTCACCACATATAATGGTAACTTCTTCTTCGTACGGCTGACTCATAATTGGTCCAGTAGGTTCTACAGTAATTACCTGCGTGTGTTCAACCATGTTACCTGCGCAATCAGTAGCTGTCCAAGTTCTGGTAACTGTATACCCTAGAGCACAGTTTTCATCATTTGTAATCGTTTCTTCAAACGTTACGTCAATATTAGGCTCACAAGAATCTGTAGCCGTTAGTGTAGCTGCATCTGGTACCATACCACATTCAACCGTCATATCTTGAGGTAGCGTTTCATTGAAAGTTGGTGCAACCGTATCTTCAATAGTAATTACTTGTGTATGTGTACGAACATTACCAACACAATCGGTAATCGTCCATGTTCTAGTAATCGTATATTCCGTAGCACATTCGTCATCTTGACCAGCAATTAGTTCTTCATAAACAACAGTAATGGCACAAGTGCTATCAGAGGTTATTACAAAAGCATCAGGAATTGCATCACAAGCTTCAATAGTTTCATCGGTTGGCCAACCTTCATCACCATCATTATCAATAATAGTAACCGTGGCAATATTATCTGATAATATACCTAAAATCGGATTCGAGATATTTTCAAGAATTACACTGAAAGTTTCAGGGTCTTCAATGATGATATCATCAATAATAGGAATTGTTATAGTCTGTGTATTCGGGTTTGTTCCACCAAATGTCAATGTCTGCGTATTACGAGGAACTCCTGTATAATCCATTCCATCAACAGTAGAACCATCAACGGTATAGAACTCAACCGTAAATTCATCTTGAACATCTGCATTCAGTACTACGTTAATAGTTACCGTACCAGCGTCTTCATTTACCTCTATCGAAGTAGTATCGAACTCAACACCGTAAAGTAATGGGTCGGCATCGTTATCAATGATATTCACTGTAGCCGTATCATTGGCAAGAATACCAACAATAGGAGAGGAGATATCTTCAAGAATAACCTGGAAGTTTTCTGTAGCTTCAATTAACGTATCATCTATAATAGGAATTACGATGGTCTGTGTATTTGAATTTGTACCGCCAAATGTCAATGTCTGTGTATCTTGAGGAACACCAGTATAATCGCTACCAACTATGGTTGTGCCATCAACAGTATAATATTCAACCGTAAACTCATCTTGTACGTCTGCATTAAGCACTACATCAAGAGAAACTGTACCTGCATCTTCATTTACATCAATTGAAGTAATATCAAAGGCAACTCCATATAGTGATGGATCTACATCGTTGTCAATTATGTTAACTGTAGCCGTATCATTGGCAAGAATACCAACAATAGGAGAAGAGATATCTTCAAGAATTACTTGGAAGTCTTCTGTAAATTCAATCAACGTATCATCAATAATAGGAATTATGATGGTCTGTGTATTTGAATTTGTACCACCAAACGTCAAGGTCTGCGTATCTTGAGGAACACCTGTATAATCGCTACCATCTAAGGTAGTACCATCTACAGTGTAGTATTCTACCGTAAACTCATCTTGAACATCTGCATTAAGAACGACATCAAGAGAAACCGTACCTGCATCTTCGTTTACATCAATTGAAGTAATATCAAAAGCAACCCCATAAAGCGATGGGTCAGCATCATTATCAATGATATTAACTGTAGCCGTATCATTGGCAAGTATACCAACTATCGGAGTGGATATATTCTCTAATATTACTTGGAAATCTTCTGTAGATTCAATCAACGTATCATCAATAATAGGAATTACGATGGTCTGTGTATTTGAATTTGTACCACCAAATGTTAATGTCTGAGTATTTTGAGGAACACCCGTGTAGTCACTACCATCTAAAGTAGTACCATCTACAGTGTAGTATTCTACCGTAAACTCATCTTGAACATCGGCATTAAGTACAACATCAAGAGAAACTGTACCGTCACCTTCATTTACATCAATTGAAGTAATATCAAAGGCAACTCCATAAAGAGATGGGTCACTATCATTATCAGTGATATTAATAACACCTTGATCATCATTGATTGTAATTAACGGAGTAGATAAGTTTGAAAGGTCTATAAATAGACTTTCAGTTAACTCTATTAATGTATCATCTATAATACTAATTGTAATAGCATGAGTTTCTCCGTCAGTACCAGCAAATGTCAATTGACCAGAACTAGTAGTGTAATCACCAGGTTCAATAGCAGAGTCATTAGTAGTTGTATAATCTAATGTGAATCCGCCTTGCACGTTTCCGGTAAGTAATACATTAATTGTAGCTGTACCTGCAGCTTCGTCTATAGTGATATTATCATTGTCAAATGATATACCAGTAACTCCTGGTATGTTATCATTATCCGTGATATTGATATTACCTTGGTTATCATTGATGGCGATTAAAGTTGTAGATAGGTTTGAAAGGTCTACAAACAATCTTTCAGTTGCTTCAATGATGTTATCATCAATAATTGTTACGATTACAGGTTGAATTTCTCCATCAGTACCTGAGAAGGTTAACTGTCCTGCATCGGTAGTATAATCACCAGGTTCAACAGCTGTATCATTATTGGTAGTGTAATCAAGCGTGAATCCGCCCTCAACATTACCGGTCAATACTACATTTATAGTAGCTGTACCTGCAGCTTCATCAATAGTGATGTCATCATTCTCAAATGAAATACCAGTAACTCCAGGTATATTGTCATTATCCGTAATATTGATATTCCCTTGGTTATCGTTAATACCGATTAAAGAAGTAGAAAGGTTAGATAAATTCACCAACAACGCTTCTGTTACTTCAATAATATTATCATCTATAATAGTAACTATAATAGGTTGTAATTCGCCATCGGTACCGGCAAAGGTCAATTGACCAGAATTACTAGTATAATCGCCAGGTTGAATTGCAGTACCATCTGCCGTAGCATAATCAATAGTAAATCCGCCAGGTACATTACCTGTTAATTGTACATTAATTGTAGCTGTGCCAGCAGCTTCATCTACCGTGATATTATCATTTTCAAATGCAATACCTGTGGTACCTGGTATATTATCATTATCAGTAATACTAATATTTCCTTGGGTTTCATTAATAGCTATAACAGTAGTAGACAAATTAGATAAGTCTACAAATAACCTTTCCGTTGTTTCAATTAAGCTATCATCAATTATACTAACGGTAATAGGGTGTATTTCACCATCAGTACCTGCAAATGTTAACTGACCTGCACTAGTAGTATAATCACCAGGTTGGGCAGCAGTATCGTCATTGGTCGTATAATCTAAAGTGAATCCGCCTTGAACGTTACCGGTCAATACTACATTTATAGTGGCAGTACCAGCAGCTTCATCTATTATGATATTATCATTTTCAAATGAGATACCTGTACCGATCACATTATCATTATCTGTAATGTTGATATTCCCTTGGTTGTCATTAATCGCAATTAAGGTCGTAGATAAATTAGAAAGGTCTACAAACAATCTTTCGGTCGCTTCAATGATATTGTCGTCGATGATGGTTATAGTTACCGGTTGAATTTCACCATCTGTACCAGCAAAGGTTAACTGTCCTGCATCAGAAGTGTAATCACCTGGTTCTACAGCCGTATCATTATTAGAGGTGTAATCTAAAGTGAATCCGCCTTGAACGTTACCTGTCAACAATACATTGATAGTTGCAGTACCTGCAGCTTCATCTACTGTGATATCATCATTTTGGAAAGAGATACCAGTTGTACCCGGTATATTGTCATTATCCGTAATGTTGATATTCCCTTGGTTGTCATTTATAATAATTAAAGAAGTCGATAAATTAGAAAGGTCAACTAATAACCTTTCAGTGGCTTCAATGATATTATCATCAATAATAGGAACAACTATAGGTTGAATTTCGCCGTCATTACCATTGAATGTTAATTGCCCGTTGGTAGGGGTATAATCGCCTGGTTGAATAGCAGTGTCATTATTAGTGGTATAGTCTAAAGTGAATCCGCCAGGAACATTACCAGTTAATTGCACATTTATTGTTGCTGTACCCGCAGCCTCATCTATAGTAATATCATCATTTTCAAACGCAATACCAGTAGTACCAGGTATATAATCGTTATCTGTGATTTTGACGTTAGCTTGGTTGTCGGTAATAGTAATTAATGTAGTCGATAAGTTAGAAAGGTTAACGAATAAACGCTCTAATGTCTCAATGACACTATCATCGATAATTGTTACCGTAATAGGTTGTAATTCACCATCGGTGCCTGCAAAAGTCAATTGACCTGAACTGGTCGTATAATCATCTGGTTCAAGCGCAGTATCATCGCCAGTAGTATAATCTACAGTAAAGCCTCCGCCTACATTTCCAGTTAATAAAACATTGACAGTAACTGTACCGGCAGCTTCATCAACTGTAATATCATCATTTTGAAAAGCTAAACCTGTACCGGCAATATTATCATTGTCAGTAATATTGATATTACCTTGACTATCGTTAATAGCAATTAAAGTTGTAGAAAGGTTAGAAAGATCAACAAATAACCTTTCAGTAGCCTCAATAACAGTATCATCGATTATGGATACGGTAACAGGGTGTATTTCACCATCAGTACCTGCAAAAGTTAACTGACCAGATGTTGCCGTATAATCTTCAGGTTGAACAGCCGTATCATTATTAGTGATATAGTCTAAAGTAAATCCGCCTTGAACATTACCTGTAAGTAAAACATTAATCGTTGCTGTACCAGCATCTTCGTTGATAGTAATATCATCATTTTCAAACGAGATACCTGTTGTGCCTGGTATATTGTCATTATCGATAATGTTGATGTTACCTTGGTTATCGTTAATTGTAATTAATGATGTAGAAAGGTTAGAAAGGTCAACCAATAATCTCTCGGTAGCCTCAATAATATCATCATCAATAATAGTTACCGTAATAGGTTGAACTTCACCATCAGTACCTGCAAAAGTCAATTGACCAGCAATGCTAGTGTAATCGCCCGGTTGAATGGCAGAATCGTCTGCAGTAGCGTAATCTAAAGTGAATCCGCCTTGTACATTACCAGTTAAAAGAACATTTATAGTAGCAGTACCATCGGCTTCATTAATGGTAATATCATCATTTTGGAATGAAATACCAGTTCCGGCAAGGCTATCGTTATCTGTAATATTGATAACACCTTGATCATCATTGATCGCAATTAATGTAGTAGAAAGATTAGAAAGATCAATAAACAAACCTTCTGTAACTTCTATGATACCATCGTCATTAATAGCAACGGTAATTGGTTGTAATTCGCCATCTGTACCTACGAAAGTTAATTGTCCGCTATTTGTGCTATAATCACCTGGTTGTGTAGCGGTATCATCATTAGTTGTGAAATCTAACGTGAAGCCACCTTGAACATTACCGGTAAGTAAAACATTAATAGTTGCAGTACCTGCAGCTTCATCTACTGTGATGTTGTCGTTCTGGAAAGATATACCAGTTGTACCAGGTATATTGTCGTCATCATTGATAGTACCGGTCGCTGTATTTGTCGGTTGTTCATCAAGGAAGCCAACATTAATATTCGATTGTATGTTAGATAATGTGATTGTAAAATCTTCTGATGGTTCTATAAAACTGTCATCAATTATTGGAACATCTATATTTACAGAATTTGTAGTGCTGTTGAATGTCACCGTACCTGTAAAAGAAGTGTAATCGTCAGGTTCAATAGCAGTGCCGTTAGCAGTTACATAATCAACAGTAACCGTTTCACCCGGAGCAATAGTACCAGTGAAGGTAGCCACAAATCTAGCATAGGTATCCGTACCTTCGGTAACAATAACATTGTCATCTGCAAAGGAGATACCAGTACTGCCAGGAACATTATCATTATCGGTTATACTTACAATACCTTGGTCATCATTAATGGTCGGTGTATTTGTGCCACTTGTAAGCTGAACAAAGAATTGTTCTGTAGTTTCTATGATACTATCATCATTGATTGTAATGGTGACCTGACGTACCTCATTGTTCGTACCTGCAAAGGAAACAACAGTATTTAAGACCGAAACATAATCACCTGGTTGTAGTGCAGTATCATCTGCGGTAGCATAGTTTAAGGTGAATCCACCAGAAACGGTACCTGTATGTGTAATTTCAAGAACAGCAGTACCGGCATCTTCATTAACGGTAACGTCAGAAATTTGAATTCCGATCGGGTTACCACTTTCACTTACGTAAATGTATTGTGTATGACTTGTAGAATTGCCAGCACAGTCATTGGTAGCCCAAGTTCTTATAATTGTATAATCGGTACTTGTATTGTCACCATCATACGTTTCTGTAAAATTAACCGTAGAATTAGAATCACAGTTGTCATTAGCGGAAAGTACTGGAGCTACAGGAATATTGTCATGAGCAGCATAAGAATCTTGTGGCAAAGACTCGTTGAAAGTCGGAGCCTCTTTATCTTCTATTGTAATAACTTGAGTGAAAGTATCACTAACTCTACCACAAGCATCGGTAAATGTCCAAGTATTGGTATACGTACCTTCCGTTGGGCATGCACCAGATTGTACAAAGTTACCAGCAGTTTTATCTAATGTAAAATTACAAGATGCCGTTGCCGGTATTAAAGAATTAGCATTGTTCAGCGCGGCAATATTATCACAAGCAACAGTTCTGTCCAATGCATTTGGTGCTGTAGACCAATTTACTTGTGCAGGCTGTTGTACATCAATAATCGTTGGTGTATGCGTACCAATACCACAAGAATCTGTAGAAGAAGAACTATTTGTAGTAATTGGGTCTCCATTAGTAACGCCACTATAAGTAGCATTTGCCTGTAATTCAAAACTAGCTGTACAAGCAGTCTCTAAAAAGTGGCATGCCTCAATAATTTCAATATTGAAATCAAGATCATAATTATCACCCATATCGGTGAAACCATTTTGAGCTGTAAAAGTTAAGGTTCTTGTTGTTGGGTCGTAAGAATGTGTTACACCTGCTGGTAATGTGCCTACACTCTCAAAATCAGCTTCAATTGGTAATACGGTAGTAATCACCAAATCTTGAATATCATCATTACCTGTGTTGGTAACGTTTAATGTTAAAGGTACTGTATCACCTGCATTGAAAGGTCCGGTTGCGTTTGTATTTAAACTTAAGGCACCTAAACTTGGTAGATAAACATCTACACTTAAGCCCATTAAATATAGACCATACGATTCTTGATCCGTAGTAATTTTAAATCGGGCAAAAGTCTGATCATTTTCTATATATCTATTAGCTGTATTTGCTAAAGGAAAAACGGTAGCATCAAATCCTAAAGTGTTTGTACTAGCGGCATTTCTATTTACATAATTTAGACCATCAATAGTAATTCGGCTATTAAAGAAATTGTCTTCGTCTCTTAATGTAGTCGATAATTTAGACCAGTTATTTGAAGTATCATAAATTAATAATTGATCACCGGTAAGGTCACGGTCACCTTCTAAGGCGCCTAACATTACATTAGCATTTATATTTCCATTCGGAATGGTTTCAAAACCACTAAAGTTAAATTCTGTTTCACCTGCACCATCAGAAGCAAAAGTGTGAACGTAACCATCAAATAATGTGATGTTTTTAGGGTCAAGAGAAACATTTTCATATACAAATACAATTTGCCATCCACCAGAAGTACCGGTAACATTTGCAATACCATGCGAACGTAAGTCCATTTCAGTAGCTTTTACATTACCTACTTGGTACGAACCGAAAGGAGTAGAAAGTGCATTTATATCATCTGTAATATCTTTGATACAAACGTATGGGTCATTTTGAAAATGATCATTACGACCTCTATAAATAACCTCATCGGCAGAAACTGTTGTGTAAGAAGATTGACCAGGCAGCATTAATTTTACCTGATTGTAATTCCAAGATGGTTCAATTGCGCTACCACCAGTTGTACCATCATATTCCTTATCTGCAGCAGCCCAGTATAGGTATGCTTTCTTAATATTTAAACAGCTTAAAGTTGGCTCAGGATTAGCTAAGTTGGCATTGGTAGAGTTAAATGTTGTTGGATCAGAATCGATATCAACAAAAACATTATCATTAAAATCGTGGTTACCAGCTTCACCATTATAATTACCAGTTGCATTTCTTGAAAGAACATTATTGGCAATCATGGTGAAATCACCATTAATACTACCAGAATAACGAATTTCAAAATCTTTTTTAAGGTTGGTGTCGTTTACAAATATGTTGACTACCGCTTCATCTTCAGAACCGTTAGAATCCACTATCTTATATCTAAAAGTATCGTTACCGTTAAAAGACGGACTAGGTAGATATTCAAAATAATCATCTGTAGCATCACCAGGTGTGCCATTATCCATTAGAGTAACGGTACCGTTAATTGGATTGTTTACTATTTGTAATGGATTAGTTGAAGCCGGTCCATCAAATCCGTAATCATCATTATCAAGAACAGTAATGTCTGCAGAAGCTTGATTTTGGAAAACAACAAAAGAATCGTTAACAGCAGTAGGTAAATGATCTATATCTGTTATAGTACCTATAGCTGTTGGGGCAGATGCCGTAATTAAGTTTGGTGAAATTGAAGTAATCGTTATTCTTAAAGATTCATCACCTTCAATCAGTGCATCTTGAATAATATTTACAGGAACCTGAATAACTTGTGACGTAGCACCTGAAAAGTTAAGCGTACCAGTTTGTGAAGCAACAGAGTAGTCACTACCAGCTGTGGTCGTATTATCGGTTATATCGTATGTTGCTGTAAAGCCACCACTAACAGGTTTACCGGTATAGGTAACATCGAAATTTGCAGTAGTATTAAATTCATCTTCTGTAAAACCGGTAACGGCAATAGTACCTGTATCATCATTTGTAATACTACCGATTGCATCTGCATCTGTAATGCTAATTTTAGTTGAAGATGGATTGGAGATTGTGATACTTAAATCTTCATTATTCTCTATAAAATCATCACCTACTATATTAATTTGAACTGAGCCTACTTCGTTGTTAACACCTGTAAAGGTTAAGGAGCCAGACGTGGCAGGAGCTGTAGTCAATGTGTAATCAACGCCAGTTGTCGTAGTAATATCAGCAATATCGTATGCCAGGGTAAAACCACCATTTAATCTATCTCCAGTATAGGTGACATCAAAATTTATACTGTTTGTTTGTTCTACAATACTAAAACCGGTTACTGAAAGAGAACCACCATCATCATCGGTAATTACTCCTCTAGCTTGGTTGTTCAATAAATTAACTCCTACATTAGAACGAATAGCAACTAAGTTTACAAAGAAGTCTTCTTCATTTTCAATTACATTGTCACTTATGATCGGTACAACAATATTTTGAGTTTTTGTAGTATTGGTAAAAGTTAACGTTTGTATGGTAGCATTAGGGTTGAAATCTGTTGCATTGTTAGCAGAACCATTATTTACAAAATAATCTACTTCAACGGTTTCACCAGTATCTACATCACCATTAAATTCAACTACAAAAGTTGCATTAACATTATCGGTTGGGTCTCCTTCGGCAACCGTAACTGTTGCGTTTTGAAAATCTATCCCGCTAGTGGCGGTATTGTCATTGTCAGTAATAGTACCAGTGCCTGTAGGATCCACAATATTAATTAATATTGTAGACAAGTTTGAAAGCTGAATGTTTAAATCTTCGGTAGCTTCAATAAAAGAATCTTCTGAAATTGTTACTGTAATTGTCTGTTGGTCATTATTTGTAGCGCCAGTAGGGAAACTTAACTGTCCTGTTGTGAGCGTAGTACTATAATCTTTACCAGCAGTAGCTGTACCGTCTGTAATATTATAATCAACCGTAAAACCAGTTTGAATATCGTTACCATTATAAGTGATAACGAAATTTGTGCTTCCTGCAGATTCGCTAACAGAAAAATCAGCAGCACTTAAACCTGTAGTAGCTGTTTTAACATCATTATCGGTAATGGTACCAATTGCATTGGCATCGACCAAATTGATTAGTGTTGTTGATAAATTCGTTAATTGAAAATTGATGGTTTCATCAGATTCAATAATAGTATCGTCATTGATATTGATACTTACATTTTGCACATCGCCATTTGAGGTTCCGGCAGGGAAAGTTAGCTGACCGATTAGGTCAGGATTACCGCTGAAATCTGAACCGTCAGTAGCTGTAGCACCAGTTATAGTATAATCTACTGTGAAAGCATTTTGTAATTCGCTACCGTTATAGGTTACTACGAAATTAGTGGTGCCAGTATTTTCATCTACAATGATATCAGCAACTGTTAAACCTGTAGTGGCTGTTTTTGTATCATTGTCTAAGATAGTACCCACTGCATTTGGGTCAACCAAATTGATAAGTGAAGTAGAAAGATTAGTTAATTCAATATTCAAGTCTTCATCACCTTCAATAATAAGGTCATCAATAATTGTAACATTTACAAACTGTGTTGCTCCATCTGTAGTACCGTTTGGAAATGAAACTTGTCCGGTTAAAGAAGCACTATAATCCGTACCTGAAATAGCAGAACCATTTGTTATAGTATAGTCTGCAGTAAATCCGGTTTTAACGTTACCACCATTGTAGGTTACTACGAAATTAGCTGATGCAGTAGATTCGTTAAAATTGATATCTGCTATAGATAAACCTGTAGTTGGGGTAGTGTCGTTATCTGTAATTGTACCAGTAGCATCTGCATCTATAATAGCTAAAAGACTGTTAGAGATATTCGATATTTGTATTGTTAAGCTCTCATCGCCCTCAATAACGGTATCATCTGTAATCGCTAATAATAAAGGTTGCGTATCTCCATCGGCAGTACCGGCAGGGAAAGTAACTTGACCTGTTAGGTTTACATTATAATCTGAACTAGAAGTTGTACTTACATCGGTAATTACATAATCAACTGTAAATGCATTTTGAACAGTTGGGCCGGTATAGGTCAAAACAAAATCTACCGTACCCACATTTTCATTCACTGTAAAATCAGCTATAGAAACTCCGTCACCAGCAGATGGTGTATTTATATTGGTAATTGTACCCGTAGCTGTATCTGTAATGTTACCAGTATTAGTGGATCCGTTAGTCATACCTAAAGTAAAGGTTTCATCACCCTCAATTAAAGCATCGTCAATGGCTGGTATTAAAATATTGGTATTTAAGGTATTACTAGGAATCGAAAAATTAGTTAATGCCGTATAATCTGTAGCTAGAGTAGTAATATTTGTATAGGATAAATCAAATGTTACCACCTCATTTACTGCGTGAGAAAGGGTAACTGCAAAATCTAGGTCAGTGCCTTCGGCAGTACTATCATCGGCAATTGCTATCGTAGGTCTAATAAATAAATCAGCGGCGTTAGAATAGGTATATGGCGTACATAAGTTTTGACTGTCAAAAGCACTAAAACGATACTGATTACCACTTTCTGTACTAGTAATCGTAGTTAATGTCAAAGCTGTAGTAGTAGCTCCTGAATAAACTCCGCCATTTGAAATCGGATTCCAGCTAACACCATTATCAGCACTAACTTCCCATTGATAGGTAAGAGCCGTTCCATTAATTGCAGTTGTGTAGGTAACCGTATCACCTAGGTTAGCAACTCTATCGGTAGGTTGCAAGGTTATGCTTACCGTTTGAAAAGCTGTTGTTACTTTGCTATCAGTACCCGTATAGCCACCTTGACCAATTACACGCCCAGTAGAAGCGTCAACTGTTCCATCGGCAACCGATAGAGGAGAAGTACCTAAATAATCATCATCATCAGGATCTGTATGTCCTGCTTCCACAGCATCTGGGCAACCATCATTGTCAGAATCAGAATCTAAACTATCTATAATTGAGTCACCATCCGCATCTCCCGAACCTTCATTAATATCGGTAATACCATCATTATCATCATCTTCATCAACTAAATCGTTAACTCCGTCAAAATCGGTATCTAAATCATCATCTGTAATAGTAACAATACCTTCACCAGCAACAAAAACAATATTTTGTGGCACGTAATTGGTCATTGTATTGGGGTCTGGATTGTATGAAGGCACAACCGTGAAGAACTCGGTAGATTCGATTATAGCATCATCGATTACCCTAAAGTTTCGTGGAAAGTTTTGACCATTTGATCCATTAAAATTTATAAAACCATCGGTTTGGTCATAATCTGAAGATTCCAATGCGGAGTTATCCGAAGTGTCGTAATTTATTCTAAAATTATCTTGAACCTCTCCATTTAATGTAAATACAATTCTAGCATTACCAACAGATTCTAGTTCTGTAGTATTACTTAAATTAATTGTAGCGACGTCATTATCATGAATACGTAATGCAGATCGTTCTGCATTGATACTAACTCTAGATGGCGCAGAACCATATTTGGTAGCTTCTGCCGCGTTTCTAGACTTAACTCCGTTAAATTCTTCAGAAGGTTCAGCAATAGTATTGTCAATAGTTGGTATAGGAATAATTATTTCTGAACCAGCTACTGAACCTGCAGGAAAAGTAACTGTAGTAGTAATGGAGTTAAAATCAGAACCATCAGTTGCCGGGCTCGATGAGCTAGGGTTAGTTTCTACAGAAAAATCAACACTATAAGCATCTTCAATACCAACGTATTGTTGACCGCCAGAATTGGTGCCGTTAGATAATGATAAACTATATTGTATTTCTTCACCTTCTGTAATGTCATAATTTCCACCGGTAACATATGCAATATCAGTATCTGTAATAGTACCGATACCATTGGCATCAGAGAAAGTATACGTACTTGAAGGATCGCTTAACGTTAATGTGAATTCTTGTTGTGTAACCTCTACCCAATCATCGTTTAATGCAGCAACAGTAAATGTATCTGTAGTGTTTAATAGAAAACTTAAGGTAACTGAAGTAGGTCCGTTGTAATCTGCTGCGGTTGTAGTACCATTATTTGCGTATGCAATATCAAAAGTATAGTTGCCTGTTAGCGGAGTACTAGAGGTGACTGTAAAAGTCATATTAGACCCTTCGTTCGCACTTGCGTCAGAAACTGAAAAGGTCTGTGCCATTACATCTGCAGAACCAAAAAAGAACCACATGACAAATAACAATATTGTCGATTTTATGAAAGTAGTATTCTTCATTATAGATTCTTTGTATTAGTTGGTAAAGTAGATTGAGTTGTAACCATTTTAGAGGTATTAGAAAGGTCAACCTGATGAGCACTTTTATAGTTCTTCACCATATGATCAAAATTGTATACTCCGGAATAAATAAACGAAGATGCCTGCCATCCAAATTCAGGATATGCAGAAGTTAAATTTCTGTAAAGGGTGATGATGTTGTTAGAAGTGTCAATTGACTTCATAATAATGGTTAAGTTTAATTCTTAATATTAATCCTTAACCTTATCAAAAATGATTGCAAGTTGTATGCAAAACATTATTGGCTAGCAGGTTAAGAAAAGTTTTTAGAACAGATTTGGGATCTAATTCTGATACAAAATTAGCACCTAACTGTTTAAAAACTAAATTTTATAGTCCACACGGTGTCATTCGTCGATGAATATACGTTGGCAAAATAACGTTGATACCTTATGAATATTTAATTCTTGTTGTGAAGCATTGTTATTCTGTGGTAATTAGTTTGTAATCTGTTTCTTTCATTTATTGATAAATATTTTTTTGTTTAATCATTTATTAATTTTAATACATTGATAATCAATGAGTTAAAATTAATTTTTATTATATAATAGCCTAAAGTTTAAACAAAAGGTGTTTTCTACACTTAATGTATAATTGTTGTAGACTGTTAAAATTGTTGTGAAAGAAGCGGTTTAAATCACTTAAAGTAGCGAGATGTATTTTATCGATAAAATCAATGTATTCAACTGATTAGCGATAATTATAAAGTCGCAAATGAAGATTTAAAAGTGTATTTTTTTAATGAATTTGAACTAAATAAAAACACCTTTTCATAGTTATGAAAAGGTGTTTTCTTTATATAGGCGCTCTCGCGGAATGTTCTAAATATTTACGTTTCAAAAGTATAATTTAGACTATTTTGAGGTGTAAATTTTACTTTAAATAACCATTAAATTGTGTCTAGATTTTCAATAATATGAGCAGCTCTTTCTTGAATTTCTGCAAGCTTGTTCCCATCCATTTTATTTAAAAGCGCCATCATCATATTCATACGTTGGTTGTCTTTAAAATGTTCTCTTTTTTCAGATAGAAAATTCCAATATAGCGAGTTAAAAGGGCACGCTTTTTCACCAATTTTCTTGGTATGGCTATAGTGGCAATTACCGCAATAATTACTCATTTTGTTGATGTAATTAGCGCTGCTTACATAAGGTTTTGTTGCTACGATACCGTCATCGGCAAACTGGCTCATACCTCTAGTATTGGTAATTTCAACCCATTCTATGGCGTCTATATAAACCCCTAAATACCACTTATCTACTTCATCTGGGTCTATTTGAGTCAATAAAGAAAAATTACCGATAACCATAAGTCTTTGAATATGATGTGCATAAGAAGCATCTAAGCTTTGACCGATTGCTTTTTTTAGGCAATTCATTTTTGTATTACCTGACCAGAAGAAATCTGGTAATTTATTGGTATTGTTTAATGTGTTCAGTTCTTTGTATTCGGGCATTTCTTTCCAATAAATACCTCTCATATACTCTCTCCAACCTAAAATTTGCCGTATAAAACCTTCTACCTGAGATATATTTATATTGGTAGTTTTATCGTAAAAATGATTTAAAACAGCATCTATAACTTCTTTAGGCGATAGTATTTTGGCATTCATTGCGAAAGATAATCTAGAATGAAAAAGAAACTTCTCGTCATCATGCATTGCATCTTGATAATCTCCAAAATGTGGTAAAAGTTGTTTACAGAAGTAATCTAACGTGCTTAAGCATTCTTCTCTCGTTACCGGCCAAGCAAAAGATTCTGAATCTATTTTACCAATTGTTTGCACATTCGCATTCTTGAGGAGTTCAATAATTTCTTCTACATTTTTAATGAACTCTTTTTCTTTGGGTATAGGTGGCTGACCCTTCCATTTATTTCTATTGCTTTGATCGTAATTCCATTTTCCTCCTTCCGGTTGATCATTTTGAACCATTATGTCGTGCTTTTTACGCATCATTCTATAAAAGCTTTCCATGACCATTTGCTTTTTACCGGTATAGAAATCTTTTAGCTCATATCTGGTCGTATAAAAATGTTCGCTATCGTAATAATCATGAGCGATATCTAAAGAATTACAAATTTGTTGCAGCTGTTGGTCAAGCCTATATTCGTCTGGCAGTTGATACTCGAATTTTTCGGCATTAGTTTCGGCTATTGTATTTGAAATAATTTGCTCTAAATTTTGAGGATTGTTTTTATCATCTAGTTGGTAATACATAAAATTATGCCCTTTTGCAGAAAGGTCTTCTTTAAAACTTCGCATTGCGAGAAAGAAGGCGGTCACTTTTTGAATATGATGTTTTACATAATCGGTCTCTTGCTTCATTTCAGCCATCACATAAGTGATGTCATCATTTACCGAAGAAAACCATGAATGATTTTGATTTAATTGGTCACCTAAAATTAAGCGTACTATTTTCATTTTCTTGTTTGTTATTTCGTGTTAGGTTAGAATAAGGTCTCTTGTAACCATAGCCTTTGATATTTACCTGCAGCGTCATACCTTTCAGCTTGACCTTTAATATTGAATTTTCTGTTTCTGGGATCATTACCGACTCCGCTAGCGTACATCCAATTTCCCCAATTGCTGTGTACATCATAATCTATTAGCATACTTTCAAAATAAGCGGCACCAATTCGCCAATCTTGTTCTAGTTCTTTAGACCAAAAGCTAGCCACATTTTGTCTACCTCTATTGCTCATCCATCCGGTTTCTGATAGTTCTTTCATGTTAGCATTTATAAAGGGTTCTTTAGTTAAACCATTGATCCAAGTGTGTTTATCTTTTTCATTGGTTCTCGGATCATAAGTAGTATTTAGAATTCCCCCTAACTTAAAAATTGCATCACGGTGTTTTAGTGAAACATATTTAAAATAATCCCTCCAAATCAATTCAAAAATTAACCAATACGTATCTTGGTTTTTAATGATTTCACGCTCAAATTTTTTCACTTCCCAGTAAATTGTTCTTGGCGAGATGCTACCATTTGCTAACCAAGCAGATAATTTAGAACTGTAGTCGATACCAATTAATCCGTTTCTCGTTTTTTTATAAAAACTTAATTTTTTGGTTTCCCAAAAGTAATTTTGAACTCTCTTGAGCGCCTCTAATTCACCGCCTTCAAAAGGAAAAGCAGAATTAGTATGTGTAGAGAAATTTGTGAAGCCGAGTTCTTTTAATGTGGGAATTTCAGTATCAGTACCCACTAAGTTTTCATCAGATAGATTAGTCGGTAGTTCGGCAATAGGTCTTACTTTGCAAATAGCTTCACACTTTTTTCTGAAGTTTGTAAAAACATCGGGTATAGAGGTAAACTCATCAAAAGGGATATCATCTGGGTGATATAAAAATTGATCATATACTTCATTGAATTTGATATTAGAAGGTATTTTTTTCTTTACGTCATTCAATATCACAAGCTCATCTCTTGTCCATTCTTTTTGCAAGAAAATAGTATCGATTTTATGCTTCTCTATTAGATTAGGTAAGTAATCTACAGAATTACCGAGGTAAACAAAAAGCGGAATATTCAGTTTTTCAAGTTCTTGTTTTAATTGCTTTACAGTTTCTAGCAGAAATTTTGCTCTGTATTTTGCTGTTCTTTTGAATCCGAATTCATCAGTTTCAAAGAATAAAGATTCAAAACAGTAAAAGCCGATAACCTTATTGCCTTTCATAGCTTCTACCAGAGAAGAATTATCACGAACACCTAGGTCGTTTCTAAACCAGATTAAATTATTCATGAATTTCGGTTTTAAGTTTATTACGTCTACATTTTTCTCCGCAGTACTTTACATCGTCCCAATTGCGTGCCCATTTCTTGCGCCATGAAAAAGGTTTATTACAGGTAGCGCAAATTTTAGTTTCTAGATTTACTTTTTTATGCGCCACTATAGTATATGTTTACTGGGTTCGTCTGGTTTTGCATAAGCGAATCGTGCTAAAAGCTGCGGTAGGGCATAAGCATCTAAACCATTGATGGCAACAGTATTTGCTTTATCTAACTGCAACCAACCGTCATCGTGTAAAATAGCATCTGGCATGTAGACATGTTCAATAGCACCAATTATTAATAGACAACCATTCTCTTTAATTTCATATTCGTTCACATAGCTACAACCTAATTTAATTGCACTCTCTTTTACGTACGGAGCCTGAAAATCATCTAAATAAGATTCGGTTAAATCGGTTTTTGCAAACTCTGAAATATCTTCATCATAGCTAGCTGCAGTATGGTGTGCATCATTAATAATAGCTTCGTTAACCTGGTTGACCGTGAAGAATCCGCTTTCTTTAAAGTTGGCATAGGTGTTTCTTTTCACTGTTAATGGTCTTAGAATAAACCCAAGCATAGGTGGCGTACTACCAATATGAACTACAGAATTGAAAATCGCCAAATTACTAATACCGCTACCAGATTTAGAACCAAGTAGGTTCGCAGATTTATAACCGGTGCAACTATTAATTAAATGCGCTCTATATCTACTAGGCATTTTACCTAGGTCTTCTTTACTAAAATGTTCCAAATTATATATTTTGTTTAACAAAAATAATTAAAAATTAAACAGATATGAGCTCAATAAAGAAAATGATTAGTTTAGTTTATCTCTTTATACAAGAAATGAAGGCATAATTTCATATTTTTAACATTCAATTAATGTTGGCTTAAAGCCTAAAACATGACCCAAGAAAAAAAGAACATTGCCATTATTGGCTCAGGCCTAGTAGGATCTTTGCTTGCCATTTACCTGAAAAGATACGGACATCAAATTACGGTATTCGATAGAAGACCAGATATTAGAAATATAGAATTTTCTGGTCGATCCATAAATCTTGCTATGAGCAATAGGGGGTGGAACGCTTTGAGGGCAGTTGGCATAGAAGACGAGATTAAAGAAATTGCCATACCCTTAGATAAAAGGGCGATGCATGTGATAGGGAAGGAGCAATATTTTCAAAAGTACGGTAAAGACGGTGAGGCTATTTGGTCTATTTCACGTGGTGTACTAAACAGGCGAATGATTGATTTGGCAGAGGAGAACGGAGTAGAATTTCGTTTCGAAGAAAAAGTTTGGGATATAGATTTGCCAGGCGCCAAAGTATTTACGGGGGAAAGTGAAAAAGGGGAGTGGATAGAATATCCGTTCGATTTAGTATTTGGTTGCGACGGAGCATTTTCGCGCGTTCGTCATAAAATGCAACGACGTAGTAGATTTGATTATTCTCAGCGTTTTATCGATGTTGGGTATAAAGAATTGACCATACCGGCAAATGCAGATGGTTCTCATAAATTAGATAAGAATTCTTTTCATATATGGCCACGTGGTAAATTTATGTTTATCGCTATGCCAAATTTAGATGGCAGTTTTACCTGTACATTATTTATGCCCTTTGAAGGTGATGTTTCATTTGAAAATATAAAGACCAAAAAAGAAGCGGTACATTTTTTCAATACCTATTTCCCGAATGTTATGGATGATATAGAGAATCTTACAGAAGATTTCTTTAAGAACCCAACGAGCGCCATGGTAACGATGAAATGCTATCCTTGGACATATTGGGACAAAGTAGCCCTTGTAGGCGACTCAGCGCATGCCGTAGTGCCATTTTACGGACAAGGAATGAACGCTGGCTTCGAAGATATTTTTGTGTTAGATGAAATTATAAAGGAATTCGGAGATGATTGGGGACGCATTTTTTCTACCTATCAAGAAAAACGCAAACCGAATGCAGATGCTATTGCAGAATTAAGCTATCGTAATTTTGTGGAGATGAGCAGTAAAACTGCCGACACTAATTTCTTACTTCAGAAAAAAATAGAAAAGCATTTTTCGGCAAAGCATCCAGAAAAATGGATTCCCGCTTACAGTAGAGTAACATTCTCAAATAGACCCTATGCAGAAGCACTAGCAGAAGGCGATGCACAAGAAGATATTATGCGAGAAGTTATGAAACTACCAAATATAGCAGAGAAATGGGATAGCGAAGAAGTTGAAAAACTAATGCTAAAGCTAATAGGGTAATTACTTATTATACCTCATTTCACTTTTGCGCATTGGCATACTATCTATTAAGTCAAGCAATTTTTTTAGGTTAAATGGGTATGTGGTTTTAGATTTAATTCCGCCATCCTTTCCTATTAAAATATAACCATCGTATGTTTCTGGCAGTATGTCTGATTTTTTTATTTCTTTAGATTTTCTATCAACGCTATATAATAGATTGTCTTTATAAACGAAAACAAGAAGAGCTCTTTCAGAAAATTTAGAAGCATTATTATCGATAATTTCTAAGGAAGATTTTACATCGGTAGTATTAGTATCGTTTTCATAAAGAATTACAATTCTATTTTTCCATTTGTAGTCCGATAAATCTTGAGCTTCCATATTAAAACTATGCATCATAATAAAAATGAAAATGATTTTTAGAGATTTCATAGTAATGAATGTAAACAAAAAAAGCCATCTTTTAAAGATGGCTTTTTTAATATATGTGTCCCGTCCTGAAATAAGTTGACACAAAATCGACTTATTTATGAAACATTCAATTACTACGGTAAACAAGCGTACCCAACGCGATTATAATCTGGGCTTTAAACTAAGTGTTGTCCAACAGGTCGAAAAAGGCGAGATGACTTATAAGCAGGCGCAAAAGGCTTATGGCATTCAAGGTAGAAGTACCGTTTTGGTTTGGCTGAGAAAACATGGTACATTAGATTGGAGTAAACCAATACGCCGTCAAATGCCGAAATCAAAAGAAACGCCTGCCCAAAAAATCAAACGCTTGGAGAGAGAGTTTTCTGATGAAAAACTGAGGAACAAAATTCTCAACACCATAATCGATATCTCCGATAAACAATATGGAACCGCTATCAGAAAAAAGCATTCGCCCAATCAATCCAGCGCATCCGACAAGAACAACGATTAAGTTTATCTCGTTGTTGTCGATTGTTTGGGATAAGTAGACAAGGGGTCTACCAAGCAGAAAAGCGTATCATAAAAAGAGAACGGGAGTTTATGCAAGTAAGGAACTTGGTCGAGGGTGTTCGCAAGGATATGCCCAGGCTCGGAACACGAAAGCTGTATTACCTGCTAAAGGACGAATTCGCAAAGCACAATTTAAAAATAGGAAGAGATGCCCTGTTTGGATATTTACGCTCGGAATCGATGCTGATAAGACCAAGAAAGAATTACACCAAAACAACAAACTCTAACCATTGGCTTAGAAAACATCCTAATCTGATGAAAGAAACCGAAGTTTCCGGACCGGAAGAGTTCTTCGTCAGTGACATTACATACATTAAAAGCAGGGAACGGACACATTTCCTATCCTTGGTAACGGATGCCTATAGCAGAAAAATAATGGGATATCACCTTAGTGATGATATGAGTGCGGAGAATGTGGTAAAGGCGGTAAGAATGGCGAACAACAATAGATTAACAAGCAAATATCTAATTCATCATTCCGATAGGGGATTGCAGTATTGCTCCGCCATATACCAAAAAGAACTAAGGCTAAGTAATATGACCCCATCAATGACTGATGGGTATGATTGCTACCAAAATGCATTGGCAGAACGAATGAACGGAATATTGAAAGGGGAATTCTTAATCTATAAATGTAATAGTGGCAAGGAATTAAAAAAGCTAATAGTAGAATCAATAAGAACGTATAATAACAAAAGACCACACTTGAGCCTAAAATATAAAACACCTAACTTTATACACAACAAAAAACCAGAGAAGCTAGCTTCTCTGGTTTAATATTAATTATTTAAAAACTGTCAACCTATTTTAGGACGACTCAATGTAAGATGTTTGCTATTATAATTTAGCGAACATTTTTTGCATTTTTTCGCTTTCTTCTTCAGCTAACGTTGGGTCAACTAAAATACGACCACTATGCTCATCTGTAATTATCTTCTTTCTTGAAGCAATTTCAACTTGAACCTGAGGTGGAATAGTAAAGAAAGAACCACCAGAAGCACCTCTTTCAATTGGCACAACAGCTAAACCATTCTTAACATTGTTACGAATACGTGCATATGCCTTTACCAAACGCTCTTCAATTTTATCTTGAAATTTGATAGACTCTTCTAATAGCGCTTTTTCTTCTTTCTCAGTTTCCGCAAGAATAGCGTTCAATTCGCTTTTCTTATGCTTAAGGTGAGCTTCACGTTCAGATAAACGTTCTTTAGTTTCAGAAATAACCGCTTTCTTCTGATCAATTTGAGCTTTGAATTCTTTAATGTTCTTTTCAGCTAATTGAATTTCCAATTCTTGAAACTCCAATTCTTTACTGATAGAATTAAATTCTCTACTGTTACGAACATTCTTTTGTTGTTCGCCGTATTTTTTAATTAAAGTCTTTGCTTCTTCAATAAGGTTCTTCTTAGCACCGATTTCGAAATTGATATTCTCTAAATCAGATTTAAGTTTATCCATTCTCGTTTTTAGGCCAAGGACTTCATCTTCCAAATCTTCTACTTCTAAAGGAAGTTCTCCTCGAACATTCCTTATTTCATCAACCCTAGAATCAATTAATTGCAAATCATATAATGCTCTTAACTTTGCTTCTACAGATGAATCTTCTTTTTTTGCCATATTAAAAATAATTGATGGGATTTGTTATACTTTCCGATAAATGGATTGCAAAATTAGGAATTTTTTTCGTAAGATAATCAACTAAAAGGTTTTTTGTAAACTGCTCAGTTTCAAAGTGTCCTATATCTGCCAAAACTATTTGGTTTTCAGCCTCATAAAATTGATGGTATTTAAGGTCTGCGGTAACAAATACGTCTGCTCCGGCTGCTTTTGCTGCGCCAATGGCAAATGAACCACTGCCACCAAGTACGGCCACTTTTTTAACCGGTTTATTTAAAAAATTAGAATGTCGTACCAATTTAGCATTCATTTTAAGCTTTAAATGGTTCAAAAACGCTATTTCTGAAAGCTCTTTATCCATTTCACCCACCATACCCATACCAATATATTGGTTGGTATTTTCTATAGTTTGTATGTCATAAGCGACTTCTTCATATGGGTGAGAAGACAATAAAGCATTAACTACAGCAGATTCTTCGTTCTTACCAAATACACAGGTAAGCATTGTTTCATTTTCTGTATGTGTAGCGCCAATACTTCCCTTTGTAGGGTTCGCGTCTGCATTCGCTTTATAGGTGCCATTACCTTCAACAGTAAAACTACAATCAGAATAATCGCCAATATCACCTGCGCCAGCAGTAAAAAGTGCATTTTTTACTTCTTCTAGATTATCATTAGGAATATAGGTGGTTAGTTTTTTAATCGTATTTTTTTGAGGAATCAATATCTTGGTGTTCGATAAACCTAAAGCCTCACAGATTTTAGCATTAACACCATGTCGAGCATTGTCAAGAGCCGTATGGTTAGAATATATGGCAATATCATTTTTAATCGCTTTGATAACCACGCGTTCCACATAATTTTTACCGGTAATTTTTTTTAGTCCCCCGAAAATAATAGGATGAAAACTTACAATTAAATTACATTTTTTAGCAATGGCTTCATCGACAACATTTTCTAAAGTATCTAGAGTAACAAGTACTCCGCTGACTTCTGCAGAAGCGTTACCAACTAACAATCCTACGTTGTCAAAATCTTCGGCATAGCTTAAAGGAGCGAAGTCCTCTAATATTTTGGTGATGTCTTTTACAGTCATTTTATTGAAAAATAAGATATCCAAAGATAAATTATTATAATTTCGTTCTGATGCAGGTATTACGAAAACTTCTTTTTCCTATTTCATTGGTCTACGGCTTTATTGTGTTTCTTAGAAATCGCCTGTATGATACGGGTGTTTTTTCTTCAAAATCGTTTTCGACAAAAACAATTTGTGTTGGTAATTTAAGTGTAGGCGGAACAGGAAAAACACCTATGATAGAGTTACTCGTACGTTCTCTTGGTGAAGAATTTCAAGTAGCAATTCTGAGTAGAGGTTACAAAAGAAAATCGCAAGGATTCTTACTTTCTACTGAAGAAACGAGTGTAGAAGATTTGGGTGATGAGCCTTTTCAACTAAAAACTAAATTCCCTGAAATTACTGTAGCAGTTGATGCTGATAGAAGAAATGGTATAAGTCAACTTGAAAATATAATTAAGCCCGATGTAATTCTATTAGACGATGCTTTTCAGCATAGAAAAGTAAAGCCAGATTTTTCTATTCTATTAACCGCATATGATAATTTGTATGTGAATGATTGGTATTTACCAACGGGTAATTTGCGAGATTCTAAAAGAGAGGCAAGTCGTGCAAATGTGATAGTAGTAACTAAATGTCCGGCAGATATATCTCAGCAAGACAGAGCTTCAATAGCGGCAAAAATAAATATTGCATCTGATCAAAAGCTATTGTTCAGTTATTTGACGTATAATGCTGATTTAAAAGGAACTGAGGTGACTTTAAATTCGTTAAAAGGGAAAAATGTAACATTGGTAACGGGTATTGCTAATCCTGCGCCATTAGCGAAATATTTACATTCAGTCGGACTCACTTTTGAGCACTTAAAATATAGCGACCACCATTTCTTTTCTGATCAAGAGATTGCGATATTAAGAGAAAAAGAGTGTATTCTAACTACAGAGAAAGACTATGTGCGTTTACAATCTAAACTACCTAAGTTGCATTATATTGAAGTTAAGCATGAGTTTTTAGAAGATGGTAAAGCTATTTTAGAAGCAGCATTAAATCAGTTTATGACAAAGACTTCTTAGGTCTTTTGTCAAAAATATTCTCCCCTATCTTTTGGTAAAAAACTTCAGGCTTAAATGGTTTGGTGACTACGTCGTCACAACCTGCGGCATAGAAACTCTCTAAACTATCATCTAATGAAATAGCTGTTAAGGCAATTATAGGAGTGTCTTGATTGAATTTTCTAATTTGAATGGTCGCTTCTTCACCACTAATACCGGGCATATGAATATCCATAAGTATGGCATCATATACATTCTCTTGAGCGGCTGTAACTGCTTCATGACCGTTATTGGCAATGTCACTGGTCATATCTCTTTTAGAAAGCATTTTTTTGGTGATAACCTGGTTTATTTTGTTATCCTCAACAATTAGTAAATGCAGCCCTTTAAAATCATAATCTTTAGGTGTTATCTCAAACGGAATATCTTCAGTTGTACTGTCAATGCTCTTCATCTTAATTTCGAAGAAGAAAGAACTTCCCTCATCTAATGCACTCTCAAGCTCAATTTTACTTTCAAATAAGCTAAGTAGACTTTTTACAATAGTAAGACCTAAACCGGTACCACCATACTCACGGTTAATCTGAATAGAGCCTTGTTCAAATCCTTCGAAAATACTTTTTTGCTTCTCTTTTGAGATACCAATACCATTATCTTTAACTTCAAAATAGATGGTAATATCATCTTCGACTTTGTTTAATAATTTGGCAATAACCTTTACCTCACCACCTTTGGTAAATTTGATAGAATTACCAATCAAATTCATGAAAACTTGAGAGAGTTTTAGTGGGTCGCTCAGTAAATTATTTGGTATTTCAGAATCGTATTCTAAAACTAAGTTTGTCTTATTTGCCTTTGCACTTTGTCCTAAAGAATTAATTACTTCATTAATCACCTTATTAAGGTTGAACTCCATGTTTAGGGGTTCTAATTTGTTCGCATCAATTTTGTTGATGTGTAGTATGTCATTAATAAAATTAAGTAAATAATCTCCAGAAAATTTTAGCGCCTTTAAGTGTTCTTTTTGATGCTCTTCTGGGTTTTCTTCTAATAGAAGATGGGTTAAGCCAGTAACAGCATACAGCGGAGTTCTAAGTTCGTGACTCACTGTAGAAAGGAAATTCGTTTTCGCTTCCATTGCTTGTACGGCGCCATCACGAGCAATTTGCAATTCTTTGTTTTTAGTCTGTAAAAGGTCGTTGGTTTTTAACTTTATCTGGTTATTCCTATACAGTGTAACTGCCAATAATGAAATAATAATTAAAAATGCAGAAGTTAAGATTGCAGTAAGTTCTGACCTGTTTTGAGACTCGGTAAGCTCTTCTATTTTTTTCTCTTGGCGTGCAATCTCTTCAGTCTTGTAGTCATCCCTAATCTTATCGGCTGTTTTGGCCTCAATTATATTTTTATCAATATTGAAAATCGAATCTTTTAATTGTACCAGATTTTGTGTGTTTACAAGAGACTTTTGGTATAAACCAAGTCTTTCGTATACAGAAGATAATAAGGTATTCGAATTTTTAATGTCTTCTAAAAAACCGTTGGCAGTAGCAAGGGTTAATGCATTTTCACCGTTTTTAGCAGCCTCAGATAAATTATCGATTTTCAGATTTAACTCTGCAAGCGTTAGATATGCTTGGGTGGTAAGATATTCTTTTTCGTAAAGATCGGTATTTACAATAAGGGAGTTCAAATTCTTAGAGGCACTATCATATTTCTCTAAACTGAGATATACCTTTGCTTCGGTTAATAACAGATTGTTATAAAAATTACGATCGTTATTTAATTGTTTAGCTTCATTTAGCATAAATAATGCTTGAAAATTTCTATTACTTCTGAGTAAAAGAATAGCTTCAATATATTTGTGCATACCATCACCATAAGGGTATGCAATATCTTTTAATAGAACACTTGCGCGATCCCAGTAAAATTCGGTATCCCCCTCTTTATCAATCTTTAAGTAGAGTAGTGCTAATTCGTGTAAACTATCGATAAGACCCTTAATATCTTCACCTTTTTCAGCTTCATTTGCAGCTGTATTTAGTGTTTCGAGCGCAAGATCGATTTTATCTTGATTCTTGAATTTTCTTGCTTGATCGAAATAAGGTTGTATATCTGTTTTTTGAATTTGATCTTGTGAGAATAGGGCGGTGGTAGTCGCCAAAATTACAATGGGGACTAGTAAAATTTTAAGTGCTTTATTTAAAAATAAAATCTTCAAATATAATTTTTAGTACTAATAAAATTAATTAAATCTATGATTCTGCTGCTATATCCGGTTTCGTTATCGTACCAGCCGATAATTTTGACCATTTTTCCTATTACGGAAGTCATCAAAGAATCAAACGTACAAGAATAACAACTATTGTTTATATCAATAGAAACTATTGGATCACTGGTGTAGTGTACAATATTTTTAAACTGATTTTTTGAAGCTTTCTCAAATGTAGAATTTATTTCTTCAATACTTGTAGTGCGTTTTACATTCAAGGTAATATCGGTCAATGAACCATTAGGTACCGGTACCCTAATGCCACAACCCCCAATGGTATCTGCTAATTCTGGGAATATTTTGGTCAACGCTTTTGCTGCACCAGTGGTTGTTGGTACTATAGACTGTGATGCCGCACGAGCTCTCCTTAGGTCTCTATGTGGTTGATCGTGTAAACTTTGGTCTGTGGTGTAAGAATGTATCGTTGTTATATATGCCTGTTCAATTCCGCACAAATCATTGATAATTTTTATCATTGGCGCAGCATTGTTGGTGGTGCAAGACGCATTAGATATAATATCATCAGATTTTGTTAATGTATTTTCATTAATACCAAAGACAATCATTTTAATATCATCTTCGGTTGGTGGCACTGATAAAATAACTTTTTTAGCACCATTTTTAATATGAAAAGCTAACGTTTCTCTGTCCTTGAATTTACCTGTACATTCTACAACCAAATCAACAGCCGTAGATGACCAGTTTATTTTAGACGGGTGAGATTCGTTAAAAAGTGCTATCGCTTTATCATTAACAATAATATGCTTTTCGTTATGAGAGATATTAAGCGGCGAAGTACCGTGAATACTATCGTATTTTAATAAATGCGAAAGTGTACGGGTGTCTGCCAAATCATTAATGGCAACCACATTTAAATTTTCATGAGTTTGCATAAGCCGAAATAGGGTTCTTCCTATTCTTCCAAAACCATTAATGCCTATGTTCAGTTTTTGCATTATTTACCGATAAGTGTGTTCAGTTAATACAAATAGTTCTCATTAAATGAGAACTATTAATTTTCCTTAGAATAGTTACTAAGAATTATGTTCTTAAGGATTTATAGAATATGCTTGTGTGCTTTGTAAGAAGATCTTACTAAGGCACCGCTTTCAACATGTCTAAATCCCATTTCAAGACCTATATCTTCATATTTCTTAAATTGCTCAGGAGTAATAAATTCCTTAACAGGAAGATGTTTTTTAGATGGTTGCAGGTACTGACCTATAGTAACAACATCAACATCTGCATTACGCAAATCTGCCAATGTGGTAATAACTTCATCTTCGTGTTCACCAAGACCTAGCATAATACCAGATTTAGTTCTATTGATACCTTGCTTTTTTAAGTAGTTAAGCGCTTCAAGACTACGTTCGTATTTTGCTTGTATACGTACTTCTCTAGTAAGTCTTTTAACAGTTTCCATATTATGTGAAACAACTTCAGGAGAAACGGCAACAATTCTATCTAAATGCTTTTCTATACCTTGAAAATCAGGAATTAGAGTTTCTAAAGTTGTAGTAGGATTCATTCTGCGTATCGCCTTCACGGTTTCTGCCCAAATGATAGAACCCATGTCTTTAAGGTCATCTCTGTCAACAGATGTAATTACAGCGTGCTTAATACCCATAATTTTTATAGATCTAGCAACCTTTTCAGGTTCTGCCCAATCTACATTTTCAGGTCTACCGGTTTTAACACCACAGAATCCGCATGATCTGGTACAAACATTACCTAATATCATAAAAGTTGCGGTACCTTCTCCCCAGCATTCACCCATGTTAGGGCAGCTACCACTAGTGCAAATAGTGTGTAAGTCATACTTATCTACCAAACCTCTAAGCTGAGTGTATTTCTTACCCGTAGGTAATTTTACTCTAAGCCATTTCGGTTTACCTTTTGGTGGGGCAACATTTTCTTTTAAAACTGTAGACATGCTCTAAATTTTATACAAATATACGAACTAAAAAAGTGAGGGTAAAGCAGAATTGCCTAATGCACAAATGAGTTCTAAATTATGAGAAATTTCTTAATGAACTGTAGTTTACTTTCTTTCTTTAATAATTTCTGAAAGTAATTTTTTAGCCCTTAGAAGTTTTACTTTGACACTGTTTATGGGCTCGTTCAAATGAGCGGCAATATCAGCATAACTTAACTCATTAAAATACCTAAGATTGATAACGGCTTGGTAATGAGGTTTCAGTTTTTTAATATCTCTAAGTAAATCGGCTAAATTTTGTTCTTGAATCAGTTGGTCTTCCATAGAAGGAGAGGCATCTAAAGCACTCGTTATAACTTCAGAATTACTTCTAGAATCTAATAAACTCTTTTTTCGCTTTCTAACTAAATCGATATGTATGTTTTTTGAAATGGCAATTAACCAAGTTTTAAAAACATATGAATCGTTATAGGTTTTTATTTTATCGAAAGCTTTAGAAAAAGTTTGAATGGTGATATCTTCAGAATCATTTTCGTTTTCGGTGCGCTTTAATTGAAAGCCGTAAACATCGTTCCAGAACATATCTAACAAGCGACTAAAGGCAATTTGCTTGCCTTCTTTCGCTTTGCGTATTGTTTCTTCTAAAGTGTCTGTTTTATTCAAAAACTGATTTTGGTATGCGTAATGTTAAGATAAGAAATTTTGATTACTCGGTAATCATATCCTTTTTACAATCTTGTTCACTTGGCATTTTGCCACACATACCGCAAGCTTGACCATCTTGATTCAAAAAAGGACTTTGACTTGCGCAAGTTCCTGCAAACTCTCCGTCTTTTTTAGACCATATTTTAATTGCGATACCCGCAAATGCCAATGCTAACAACCCAATGGTTAATAATGCTAGTTTCATATGCTAAATTTTAAACAAAGATAAAAAATAAAGCCCCAAAAATGGGGCTTTAAGAATACTTTATGTGTGAAAGCTTAGTAAGCTATGTTCGCAACTATGTTTTCTACGTTAGGTGCATGGTTACCACCTTTTTGCTCAATTGTAATATAACCAACAGCATTTTCAGCATATGGTAATGCTAGTAGCTTTTGTTGATCACCGGCTTCTTCAATAATACCTAGATTAATCATTTTACCGTTAACCTCTGCCCACATTTGAAAACACTGGCTTTCAGGTATATGAGGTAATTTGCTTACGTTAATATATGATAACTTCTTAACAGGGTTTATGTAAGCAACAGCCTTTAAGTCTTTTGCTTTCTGATTACCCTTAACGTTATATTTTTTAGTTTGAGGATTGTTTAGAACGATAAACTGGTTACGTACATCTTCTAACTGCTCTTTCATGTTTTCTTCAAGCAATTTTATCTTATTGCTAACAACACTGTTCTCTTCTTGCAAACTCTGGTTTTGATTCCAGAAGAAAGTAGAGATACCGATAAACATTATAGCTGTAATACTTGCAGCAATGGCATAACTATAGAATCTTTTTCTGCCCTTACGCTCAGCTTTAATTCTTGAATTAATTTTATCTTTTAAACCTTGTGGGGCTTCAATTGCGTGAAGCTTGGCGAAAATTTCAAGATTATCCTGTAATTCACTATATGTTTCCCTTACCTCTGGGTACATAGCAATATAGCGCTCTACCTGAAGGCTTTCCAAATCAGTAGTTGTTCCCAATAGGTACTTTTCTAATAAATCAGAATCAAGGAATATTCTTATTTTGTCTTTCATAATACGAAATTTAATAACATGGCAACTACGGCAGGACCATAGATTTTACCTAATTCGCGTAATCCAATTTTAAGTCTAGATTTAATAGTTCCTAAAGGAATATCCAACTCATCACTTGCTTCTTGTTGGGTCATACCTTGAAAGAAAAGAGCTTCTAGAACAATTTGATATTTATCTTCAATTTTGTCTAGATGTTCTCTTACATCCATTAACTCAGGTCTTGTACTTTCTACGCCTAAAGTATATACGTCAGAAACGTCTATTTGGATTTCTTTATCAGATTTTGTGTTGACACTTCTTAATTTGTCAATAGCGGTATTTCTCGTAATTCTAAAAAGCCATGTAAAAAGCTTTGCTTTTTTAGGATCGTATGAATCTGCTTTTTTCCAAATCTTCACAAAAGATTCTTGAACTACATCTTGAGCCAAATCGGGATCACGCACAACCTTGTTTGCCACACCTAGTAGGGTGTCGGCATAATTATCGTACAAGAGAGAAATCGCTTTTTCGTTTCTTTCTTGTAATAATTCAACAATATGATTTTCTAATAGAGTGCTCATAATTTAAAAGATGTGCATATTTTTTTAAGATGGACATCCAAATGCTAAGATTGAACCGTATATGATTAAACGCTAAATTATAAAATTGATTGTTAACGATGCGTTTTATGAAAATATATATTGAATAAGTGGTCGGCTGGTAACTGCCCACTTTGTTTTGGTTGGTTTGGTTTGGTAATAACCCTTGTAATTTTTTACAGGGGTTATTTTATTAAATTAACCTCAGGACTTATCTCTATATTGAATTTCGTTTTAACGGCATCAATAATTTTTGCTGCTAAATCTAGAATATCTTTTCCGGTTGCATTGTCATAGTTTACAAGTACTAAAGCTTGATTTTTATGAACTCCTGCATCACCAAAACGTTTTCCTTTAAATCCGCATTGCTCAATTAACCAACCTGCCGGAATTTTATATAACTCATCAGTTATCTTATAAAAAGGAGCATCAGGATTCTTTAAGGCAAAATCTTCAAAAATTTCTTTTTCAACTATTGGGTTTTTAAAAAAACTACCACTATTACCTAATACTTTCGGGTCAGGTAATTTTTGCTGTCTAATAGCGATCACGGCATTAGAAATATCTTTAATTGTCGGGTTTGCTATCGACTCTTTTTCTAATTGCCCTTCAATTGCACCGTAACCAGAATTAATTTTGTGTTCTGTTTTGGTAAATGAAAAAGTGACCGATGTGATAACGAATTGGTCTTTTCCTTCATTCTTAAAAAACGAATCTCGGTAACCGAATTTACATTCTTCTTTAGTTAACGTGACCAACTGCTGGTCTTCAATTCTTATAACTTCACAGCTAACAAAGCAATCTTTCAATTCAACACCATAGGCACCAATATTTTGTATAGGCGCAGTACCGGTATTACCAGGTATTAAAGACATATTCTCTAATCCCCCAAAATTATGATCAAGTGTCCACATGACTAGCTCGTGCCAATTCTCACCTGCCATAACCTTTACTTGTACGTTATCGGTAGATTCTGATATAATTTTTTTTCCTTTTAAAGCTACATGAATAAACAACGCTTCAATACGATCCGAAAGCAACATATTGCTACCACCACCAATTACAATTTTTCTATCATAATCTTGGTTGCTCAACACATCTTGTAATTCTTCGACAGAGCTCACTTCAACAAAGAATCTTGCTATAGCATCAATACCGAAAGTATTGTAGTTTTTTAGAGAAAAGTGTTCATGTACAATCATTAGCCCTTGTAGCTTTTAAGCGCTTCTTTTAAAATAAAAACAGCTCTTTTTAAACTTTCTTGGTCAAGAACATAGGCAATTCTAATTTGGTTCTTACCTAAACCCTCAGTGGCATAAAATCCTGCTGCAGGCGCTACCATAACTGTTTCGTTATCTATGTTGAAATCTTCTAACAACCACTGTGCAAAGTGATCGGCATCTTTAATAGGTAGTTCCGCTATACAGTAAAATGCGCCTTGAGGTCTTGCTATTTTAATACCTTCAATCTTTTTTAACTCCGCAATAAGTATATTTCTTCTTGCAACATATTCTGTTTTTACTTCGGCAAAATAGCTATCTGGGGTATCTAAAGCTGCCTCACTTGCTATTTGTGCATAGGTAGGTGGCGATAGTCTTGCCTGTGCAAATTTCATTGCCGTGGCTATAAATTCTTTATTTTTAGAAACCAAGTAGCCAATACGTGCGCCACACATGCTATATCTTTTAGAAACCGAATCAATAACAATGGCGTGATCCGCTAAACCTTCTTCTTTTAATATTGAAGCATGAGTTTTATTATCATAGGTAAATTCTCTATAAACTTCATCTGCAACTAGGTAGATATTGTGCTTTTTAACTAATGCAGCTAATTTTTGAATTTCTTCTTTACTATATAAATATCCCGTTGGGTTGCCAGGGTTGCATATTAATATAGCTTTAGTTCTAGGTGTAATTAATTTTTCAAAATCTTCTATTGGTGGAAGAGCAAAATTATCTTCAATTTTTGAAACTACAGGAACAACTGTTACACCACAGGCAGTGGCAAACCCATTATAGTTGGCGTAAAATGGTTCAGGAATTATAATTTCGTCATCGGTGTCTGCAATGGTATTCATTGCAAAAGACAAAGCTTCAGAGCCACCGGTAGTAACGATAATATCTGTTGCACTTACAGGTATATCATTTTTAAGATAATACTTTGCAATTTTTGTTCGAAACTCCTCAGAGCCCTCGGTACGACTGTATTCTAATACATTAATGTTATTATTTTTTACAGCGTCTAAAGCTTGTTGGGGCGTTTTTATATCTGGTTGCCCAATGTTCAAATGAATGACATTAATTCCTCTTTTTTTTGCACTTTCAGCAAACGGAACTAACTTTCTTATGGGCGATTGAGGCATGGTAAGCCCCTTGTTTGAAACAGATGGCATATAAATTGAATTTTACACAAAAGTGATAAATGATTATGGTTCTTACAAAGTAATTAGGCTTTTATTTGGTTTTACTTATCGTGTTAAAATTAGGTGCTGTATCAAATTATTATGTATCTTAAAAAGGGTTAACTAATTCATACAGATTATGTTACGAAAATATACCGTTCTTTTATTTCTTTTGTCATGTTGTTTTTCCTTTTCAGGAATAGCACAAACCTATCAATTACCTGCAGGAAAGAAATTTCATAAAGTCAAGTTTGAGCTCATTAATAACCTAATGGTCATACCTATTGATGTTAATGGAACGGAGTTGTCCTTCGTATTAGATTCTGGTGTTGGTACACCTATATTATTCAATTTAGCTGACCAAGATTCTATTCAGTTAAATAACGTTACAGAAATTACAATTAATGGGTTAGGTGATGGCGACCCTATTAACGCATTAAAATCAACCGGAAATTTTGTTCAGTTGGGCAATGTTAAGAATGTCTCACAAAACATTTATGTTGTAATGGATGCTGGTATAAACTTTTCGCCAAGTTTAGGTATTCCGGTGCATGGTATAATTGGTTATGACTTATTTCGCGATTTTGTTGTTGATATAAATTATGTAAAGCAAACCATCAAATTTCATGACCCAGAGCTATATAAATATAAAAAGTCAAAGAAGACTAGGGTTGTAGATATGTCGGTCATTAGAAAGAAGGCATATTTAGATGCTTTTGTGATGATTGGTAAGAATGAGGAGATACCTGTAAAAATGTTATTGGATACCGGTAGTAGCGATGCGGTTTGGCTATTTGAAGATGAAAGAATTCAATTACCCGAAAAGCATTATCAAGATTTTTTAGGAAAAGGTCTTGCTGGTGATATTTTTGGCAAGCGAACAAAAATCAGTCATTTAAAGATTGCAGATTTTGTATTGAGTGATGCCAAGGCGGCTTTCCCAGATATGGAGACTTTTACAACTATTTCAGATTTTGGAGGTAGAAACGGAAGCTTGGGTGGTGAGGTTATAAAACGTTTTAATGTAGTATTCGATTATAGAAATGAAAAATTGATAATGACCAAGAATGCCAATTTCGGCAAACTGTTTCAATATAATATTAGCGGAATTGATTTGCAACATGCAGGTATGCGTTATGTGTCAGAACGAATTACCGATTCGAATGGTGTGGTAAATAGTGAAGCCAAAACATATGGCGATGTGCAAATTATACTTCAGGGTGCTACAAGATTAAGCTTGGTGCCAGAGATAATCGTTTCGGGTATACGTCAGGGGAGTCCGGCACATTCGGCAGGCTTGCGAGAAGGCGATGTTATTTTGGCAGTGAACGGCAAACGCATCCACAGGTATAAATTACAAGAGATTATGCATATGCTAAATTTCAAAAAAGATAAACGAGTGAAGGTCTTAGTAGAGCGATATGATAACGATCTGCTTTTTAGTTTTGTTCTAAAGCCTTTGTTTGATGAACAATAGCGCATAAAAAAAGCCCAACTTCTCAGTTGGGCTTTTTGTTTTCTAAAAAGTTCTTTTATTTGGTACCAGTAGTAGCTTGAACTTCTCCTTTGATTTTTAAAACCTTAGTAGGAGTGTCAGCGTTAGATATTACCGTAATTGCTTTACGGATAGGACCAACTCTATTGGTATCATATTTTACCTGAATCTCACCTGTTTTACCTGGTAAAATTGGGTCTTCTGGTTTTTTTGGAATGGTACAACCACAACTAGAACTTACTTTACTCACGATAAGTGGCGCAGTTCCTGTGTTTGTAAATTCAAAAACTCTTACTCCGTCAGATCCTTTCGCGATTTCGCCGTAATCAACAGTTTCAGATTTAAACTCTATTTTGGCAGCAGCATCTTGTGCTGTTAAGCTAAATCCTAGTAAGCCTACAAATAATACAAGTACTATTTTTTTCATCATTTCTAATTTTGGGTGGATGTCAAAATTAAATCTTTTCAGATCAACCTCAAAATCCTTTTGTTATACTCTAACGTTACTTATTTTTGTTTCGTATTTATGTTTAGGTAAAATTCAGCTGAAATGACCGTTAGAATGTCAATTCGGCTTTATTTTTAATGACCTATTTTATTATTATTCAAAAACTGTTCCAAAAAATGGAAATTCCTTCAAAATATAATCCGCAGTCCACAGAATCTCATTGGTATGATTACTGGATGAAAAACGGTTACTTTCATTCTGTACCAGATGACAGAGAACCTTATAGTATTGTAATACCACCGCCAAACGTAACGGGTATATTACACATGGGGCACATGCTGAATAATACCATACAAGATGTGTTGATCAGACGAGCTCGTCTTTTAGGCAAAAATGCATGTTGGGTGCCTGGTACAGACCATGCCTCTATTGCTACAGAAGCGAAAGTTGTAGCTAAATTAAAAGAACAAGGCATTAATAAAAACGATCTTACAAGAGATGAGTTTTTAAAACATGCTTGGGATTGGACAAATGAATATGGCGGGATTATTCTTGAGCAATTAAAGAAATTAGGTTGTTCTTGCGATTGGGACCGTACTGCGTTCACTATGGATCAAGAACGCTATGATAGCGTTATCAAGGTATTTATAGATCTTTATAATAAAGGCTTGATTTATCGTGGGTATAGAATGGTGAATTGGGATCCAGAAGCTCAAACAACTTTGTCAGATGAAGAGGTTGTCTATGAAGAAAAACAAGGATTGTTGTATTATCTATCCTATGCTATTGAGGGTTCTGACGAAAAAGTAACGATTGCAACCACAAGACCAGAAACAATATTAGGTGATACTGCTATATGTATTAACCCGAATGATGAACGATTCACACATCTAAAAGGCAAAAAGGTAATTGTTCCTATTTGTAATAGAGTAATACCGATAATTGAAGATGACTATGTTGATATTGAATTTGGTACAGGGTGTTTAAAAGTAACGCCTGCACATGATATCAACGATAAGGCACTTGGTGAAAAACACAATTTAGAAACTATCGATATTTTCAATGACGATGCGACCTTAAATAGTTTTGGTTTGCATTATGAGGGTAAAGATCGTTTTGTTGTAAGAAAAGAAATTTCTAAAGAATTAGAAAGTTTAGGTATTCTGGTTAAGACCGAGACTCACATTAATAAAGTAGGTACTTCAGAAAGAACCAAGGCTGTTATTGAACCTAAATTGTCAGATCAGTGGTTCCTTAAAATGGAAGATTTGGCAAAACCGGCTTTAGAAGCAGTGATGGAGAGTGGTGATGTTAAACTTCATCCGAAGAAATTTGAAAACACATACCGTCATTGGATGGAGAATGTTCGCGATTGGAATATTTCTAGACAATTATGGTGGGGTCAGCAAATACCAGCTTTCTACTTTGGTGACGGTCAAGAAGATTTTGTTGTAGCGGCTAATGTAGCAGATGCATTAAAACTTGCTAAAGAAAAATCTGGTAAGTCAGATTTAAAGGAAAGTGATTTACGACAAGATGCCGATGTTTTAGATACTTGGTTTTCATCGTGGTTGTGGCCAATGAGTGTATTTGGCGGTATTCTAGAGCCAGATAATGAAGAGATAAACTATTACTACCCAACAAACGATTTAGTAACTGGTCCAGATATTTTATTTTTCTGGGTAGCAAGAATGATTGTTGCCGGATATGAATTTAGAGGCGAGAAACCTTTTGAAAATGTTTACTTCACCGGATTGGTGAGAGACAAGCAACGTAGAAAAATGTCAAAGTCGTTAGGTAATTCGCCTGATGCTTTAAAGTTAATCGAAGATTACGGTGCAGACGGAGTTCGTGTAGGAATGTTGATGTCTGCAGCTGCAGGTAACGATTTAATGTTCGATGAAGATCTCTGTCAGCAGGGAAAAAACTTTGCCAATAAGATCTGGAACGGCTTTAGACTGGTTCAAGGTTGGGAAATTGCAGATATTCCACAACCAGAAGCTTCTAAGCTTGGTTTAGAGTGGTACGAGTCTAAGCTGAATAAGACCTTGATAGAAATTGAAGATCATTTTAGTAAATTCCGTATTTCTGATGCTTTAATGTCAATCTATAAATTGGTTTGGGACGATTATAGCTCTTCGTTGTTAGAGATAATTAAACCTGCCTACCAACAGCCAATAGATAGAACCACTTATGATAAGGTGATTCAATTATTTGAACAGAACTTGAAGTTGTTGCACCCATTTATGCCATTTTTGACAGAAGAAGTTTGGCAGCATATTGCAAAAAGAGACAAGAGTGAGGCATTGGTGATAGCCAAATGGCCTAACGTAGGTAAAATTGATGAAGAGTTAATAGCCCAGTTCGATTTTGCCGCTGAGGTAATTGCAGGAGTAAGAACCATTAGAAAAAACAAGAATATTCCGATGAAAGAATCGTTGGAGTTATCAGTTCTAAATTCTGAGGAAGCAAGTAGCCGTTGGGATGTTGTTATTTCGAAACTGACCAATATATCTGAAATCAGTTATGTAAAAGAGCAGTTAGAAGGTGCATTAACGTTCCGTGTAAAAAGTAACGAATACTTTGTGCCAATGGAAGGTGCGATTGATGTTGAAGCTGAAATTGTTAAGATTAATGAAGAATTGAAATATACTAAAGGCTTTTTAATCTCGGTTCAGAAGAAACTTTCTAATGAGCGATTTGTAAACAATGCACCTGAGAAGGTAATTGCAATAGAGCGCCAAAAGTTGGCAGATGCTGAAGCTAAAATTGAAACTTTAGAAAAGAGTTTAGCAAGTTTAAGCTAGTACTTTAATTGTATAAATTAGTAAAGCCTCATTCCTATTTAATTGGGAATGAGGCTTTTTCTATTGTTAAAAGTATTTAGGCAGTCATGTTGTTTTCGTACTTTTAAATAGAACAAAAAAAGCTAGAAAATGAAACCACTAAAAAAAGAAGATATTAAGCAAGAGGTATTTGACCTTTATGACGCTTATGCACATAATAAATTAGAACGCCGTGACTTTGTGCAGAAATTGTCAATGTACGCTGTAGGCGGTCTAACAGTGCCTTCATTAATGAGTTTTTTGATGCCCGATTACGAGAATACCTTCTTAGTAGATAAAAATAATCCAGATTTAGATTCCGATTTTATTACTTATGATTCTTCTAAAGGCGGCGGTGAAATCAATGCATTACTATCCAAGCCAAAATCGGCAGACGGTAAATTGCCAGGTATCGTAGTGGTTCATGAAAATAGGGGATTGAATCCGTATGTAGAAGATACAGCGAGAAGAGCAGCTTTGGCAGGTTTTGTAACCATTGCTCCAGATGCATTGAGTCCGCTTGGTGGTTATCCGGGTAATGACGATGAAGGTCGTGCGATGCAGAAAACGCGAGATAGAGATGAAATGTTAGAAGATTTTATAGCCGCATTTGAATATTTAAAAAATCATGAAAGCTGCAATGGTAAAATAGGAGTTGTAGGTTTTTGTTTCGGTGGATGGATTTCTAACATGATGGCAGTAAAAGTACCAGATTTGGCAGCTGCTGTACCTTTTTATGGTGGTCAGCCAACAGAAGGAATAGAAAATATAAATGCACCTTTGATGTTGCAGTATGCAGGTTTAGACGAACGTGTAAACGCCGGATGGCCAGCTTACGAAAAGGCATTGAATGAATTAGGTAGAGAGAATGTTGCTTATTTCTATGATAATGTAAATCATGGGTTTCATAATACATCTACACCAAGATATGATGAGCCTGCAGCAGAACTGGCGTGGTCACGTACTATTGAATTTTTTAAAGAAAAGTTAGTATAAATTGCTGATTATAAGTGTTTTTAATTGCTCGAGTACTGATTATCACGCTGATTTTGAGCTAGTAATCAATTGATTTGAGTTAAGCAAACAGAGGTAATCCCTTTAAATTTGTCATATAAACAATCTAAAAAAAACACATTATGAGAAGTCTATTATGGTTAGTAGCAGTTATTTGTATAATTATATGGTTATTGGGAATGTTAGGTATTGTTCCTGGTCTTGCAACAGGTAGTTTAGTACATATACTATTGGTGATTGCAGTTATTGTTATTCTTTACAATATCATATCAGGTAAGAAAGTCTTATAAGTCAGATTTAAGAAACCATATTTATCAAAAAATATAGGAACCCTTGAGTAATTTCAAGGGTTTTTTTATGCTTTAATAGTATCTTTAATACCATGATCAGACCTTATGTACTTGCCGAAACAAACTGGGAACATTTAAAAGATGAACAAATAGAATTGGCAGTTTTGCCTTGGGGTGCTACAGAGGCTCATAATTATCATTTGCCATACGGTACAGATAATTATCAAGCGCAAAGTATGGTTGAAACAGCTGCTAAAATAGCATGGAGCAAAGGTAAGAAGGTGATTGTTCTACCAACCATTCCTTATGGTGTAAACACAGGTCAGAGTGACATTTATTTAGATATGAATCTGAATCCGTCAACGCAATTGGCTATTCTTAAAGATTTGGTGACAGTGTTAAATAGGCAAGGCATTAAAAAGCTACTACTTTTCAATGGTCATGGTGGTAATAACTTTAAACCTATTGTAAGAGAGTTGGGCTTGCTGTTTCCTGATATGTTTATAAGCTTTTGCTTTTTTCCGCCAATGCTAGATAAGTCTAAATATTTTAAAGAAGAAGGTGACCATGCCGATGAAATGGAAACGAGCTTGATGCTTTATTTGAGACCTGATTTAGTTCAACCAAAAGAGAAATGGGGTAGTGGTAGTGCTAAGTCATTCAAAATAGAAGCATTTAATGAAGGTTGGGCTTGGGCAGAAAGAAAGTGGTCTAAAGTAAGTAGCGATACTGGTATAGGTAATCCGGAGTTTGCAACTTCAGCCAAAGGAGAGCGTTTTTTTTATGACGTTTGCCAAAAACTAAATGATTTGTTTTGTTCTCTTAGCGACGCTGACTTAAAAGATTTATATCATTAATTTTTAATGGCTACTAATTTATTTGAAGATGATGCTAGAGTGGCTTTTCTTCTTAGATTAATATCTAAATCAATTTTCAAAGATATTAAAGCGCTTAAAATAATGATGTTTTTGAAAATGTACTGCCCTGCTAGGGTAAATACTAATTCGCCTTTACCAAAAATTTCTTCAGGTAATAAGAATAATGGGCTAAAAGTAAAAATTATATGAATTATTGCAATACCAATAAATAGTCTAGGTTTCCAATTTGCTATAAGGAAGATGCCTATCAAAGTTTCTCCTATTGCTAATGAAATCAAGCCAATCTGTGAGGGTAAAATTCCCAAGGTTAGAATACTAATTGTATTAGTGGCTAAATCTTCTGCCGGACTCAAGTGTGGAATAAATTTTATAAAGCCAAAAATTAGATACACAACACCGATAGAAATGCGAAGAATATTGGTCTTTATCTTTTCTAATTTTTTCATTGCTTGTTGGTCAATTGTTTACTAATTATTTTCAACCATATAATGACAACGTCAACTAATGCTTAGATAATCGATAATTATAATTTTAGCTCTTTGGTTGCTAGTTCAATATACGATTGCATCGCTTTTTTCTTGCTCATGTTTTTGGCTTGAAACAATGCATTGGCTTTAAAGGCATTGATTAAAGGAGTTTTGCTACCAGGATTGTCAAAATTTGCGTTGGCTATTTTGTAATAAGCATATAACTTTAGAAGTATGTCAGCCGGTATCGGTTCGGTAAAATTATTGACCAAAACAACGGTTTCCTCAAATTCAATACGTAATTTCTTCATTCTCGTTTGGGTCAATATAAGTAGCTATACAGGTCTCTGCGCCTTTAACCTTCTGGTTTAGCTTTACATTTATCTGACAATCTAAAGGTAAAAATAAATCAACTCTAGAACCAAATTTTATAAATCCTGCATCATCACCTTGTTGTACACTTTCCCCTTTTTCTGCATAATTAACAATACGTCTCGCTAATGCACCTGCTATTTGTCGATATAATATTTCTCCAAATTTTGGTGTCTTTATTACTACCGTAGTTCTTTCGTTTTCTTCACTAGATTTAGGGTGCCATGCAACTAGAAATTTACCTGGGTGATATTTAGAAAAGGTAATACTACCAGTAACTGGATATCTTGTTACGTGAACATTGACCGGAGACATAAAAATAGAAACCTGTCTTCTCTTCTCTTTAAAGAATTCTTTTTCAAATACTTCTTCGATAACAACAACCTTGCCATCTACAGGAGACAGAATTTCGTTGAAATCTTTTGCTGCCACTCTTTTAGGGTTTCTAAAAAACTGAAGAATGATTATCAATATCACTAAGCCTAGTAACTGAATAGCTAGTTTCAACCATGCTATATCAATGAAGTAATGAGCTAAGAGTACGCTGATCCCAACTAAACAAAAAGAAAACAATATAATTTTTTGTCCCTCCTTATGAAACATAACTAAATATATTTAAAGTTAAATATGCAAATGGTGCTGCAAAGACCAAACTATCTAAGCGGTCTAACATGCCACCATGACCTGGTAATATAGCGCCACTGTCTTTAACACCGGCTGCTCTTTTTAATTTCGATTCTATTAAATCGCCCAAGCTACCGGCAACCACAATAACAGTAGCAAGTATCATCCATTGAATTGGGCTAATCAAAGCTTCAAAAGTAGCCATCAAATATGCGGCTATAAGTGCAAATATAAAGCCTCCTAAGGTACCTTCAATGGTTTTCTTAGGAGAAACTGAAGGAAATAATTTAGTTCTGCCTATGCTTTTACCTACCAAATACGCAAAAGAATCATTTACCCATATTAGAATAAAGATGCCCATGATTAATAATTTGGCAAAGGCGTCATTCTTGTAAGGTATCATTGTTAGAAAGATACATCCGCCGCCGATATAAAATAGTCCGACTATAAACTTCATCGGAGTATTGAATTTTATCGGTTTCTTAGTAAACAGGTTGATTAAAAGGTAGATGTCAACAACTATGGTAATCACCATTAAAATATTGATGAGTTGTTGGTCTTTTACCAGATAAATAAAAGCCCACCATAATGCCAAATACGCAGCAAAAATGTGATAACCTTTTAAATGAACCAATTTTTTATACTCGTATAAACAAGCCAAGCCAAAGGTCATAAATAAAAAATCGAAAGCATCAGAACTTAAAAAGACTGCTGACAATAATAATATAATGTAGACAGCCCCCGTTAGTGACCTTCTTAAAATTTCTTTCATACTATAAATCTTCCAGAAGTAAAAGATAAAGATTTTTAGTACTACTACCATATGTTAGAAAATCATCTGAATTTTCTGCGGTAGCTTTAAAGTGTTTTAATGTAGTGATATTGGCCGGTATTTTTTGACCATATTTTTTCTTGATGGTCTTTAGACCCTCACCTATAGACTCTACCAGTTGGCTGGTTGTAGCGAAAACTACAACGTTGCTTGGTAGTTCATTTACTTTTTTCTCGTGTAGTTGATTAGAACATACAAGAATACTTCCATTTTGAGCGATAAGATGCTCGCAAGTGGTAAAAAAAACTTCACTATTACGAGCTTTATCTGTAAAAGTGATCGGTTCTTTTGAAAATTTTTGGGCTAGCCTTTCATTGAGAACAAAGAAAGGCTCACTCTCCCAATTATTTTCTGTAACAATATTTTGTATTGCTCTTGAAACTTCTACATCAGAATCGCAATAAATAAACTTACCCCCATTTTGCTTAAAATGGATCGTAAATTTTTCATCAACGGGAATATTTAAATCAGGCATGTGGTCGCCACGCGTTTCAGCAGTTTCTTTCGAAACTTTCTTCTTGCCACCACCAAATAAAATATCTAAAAACCCCATTTACGTTGTTGAAATAATTGCTAAACTAAAGTACAGCAATTTTATTTATTCTCTGTAATTTCTTCCTCTTCCGTTTTTGAATCTGAATCTGAATCAGTGTCAGAATCCTTTAACTTTTCAAGATTTTTTTTATTTTCTAAGGCTAGAATATCTTTTTCAAAATTTCTTACACCAAATATTTTTTCTAAATCTTCTTTAAAGATAACTTCTTTCTCTAATAATCGTTCGGCCAAAGTCGTTAATTTGTCCTTATTATCTGTAAGTACTTTAATTGCTCTTTGGTACTGCTCTTCTATTATTTTAGATATTTCGGCATCTATTTTTCGAGCGGTATCTTCACTATATGGTTTTGAGAAACCGTAAGAATCTTGTCCGGCAGAATCATAATAGGTAATGTTTCCTATTTCATCATTAAGACCATAGATAGTTACCATGGCTCTAGCTTGCTTAGTTACTTTCTCTAAATCACTTAATGCACCAGTAGATATTTTATTGAAAATAACTTTTTCAGCAGCTCTACCACCCATTGTTGCGCACATTTCGTCCAACATTTGTTCTGGTCTAACTATTAAGCGCTCTTCTGGTAAATACCAAGCGGCACCTAGTGACTGTCCTCTAGGTACTATTGTCACTTTAACTAATGGAGCAGCATGTTCTAACATCCAACTTGTAGTTGCGTGACCAGCTTCATGATAAGCTATAGTTTCTTTCTCACCAGGAGTAATGATTTTATTTTTCTTTTCTAGACCACCAACGATTCTATCTACGGCATCTAAGAAATCTTGTTTAGTAACCGCTTTTTTCTCATTACGAGCTGCAATTAATGCTGCTTCGTTACAAACATTTGCAATATCTGCACCAGAGAAACCGGGTGTTTGTCTTGCTAAGAAATCTAAATCTAAAGTTTCAGCAGTTTTAATAGGTCTTAAGTGAACTTCGAAAATTTCTTTACGCTCACGAATATCTGGAAGGTCAACATAAATTTGTCTGTCAAATCTACCAGCACGCATTAAAGCTTTATCCAATACATCTGCACGGTTGGTTGCTGCAAGTACAATAACATTTGTATTTGTACCGAAACCATCCATTTCAGTTAATAATTGGTTCAATGTATTTTCACGCTCATCGTTAGAACCAGTAAAATTATTTTTACCTCTAGCTCTACCGATAGCATCAATTTCATCAATGAAAATAATAGCTGGCGATTTGTCTTTCGCTTGTTTAAAAAGGTCACGTACTCTAGAAGCACCAACACCTACGAACATTTCAACGAAATCTGAACCTGATAGAGAAAAGAAAGGCACTTTAGCTTCACCAGCAACGGCTTTTGCCAATAGAGTTTTACCTGTTCCAGGAGGGCCAACTAATAATGCACCTTTAGGAATTTTACCACCTAATGAAGTGTATTTGTCTGGATTTCTTAAGAAATCTACAATCTCTTCAACTTCTTCTTTTGCACCTTCTAGACCGGCAACATCTTTAAAAGATGTTCTAGTATCTGTTTTTTCGTCAAATAATTTGGCTTTAGATTTACCGATATTAAATATTTGACCTCCAGCGCCGCCGCCGCCGCCGCCAGACATTCTACGCATTAAATATATCCATATACCAATGATTAGAACAAATGGCAATAAGGATAGTAAGAAATCTAAAATGGCTGTAGATTCTTTACCAAATTCAATAATCGTATCTAAATTATTTTCTTTTTTGATTTCAGTTATTTCATTTTGAAATATTTGAAGATCACCATAGTCTAAAGTATACTGTGGTAAATTACCTGAAGATGGTAGAAATGATTTTTCATTCAAATCTTTATGAACATCTTTAGCAATAGCTTCATCTTTTAAAAAGACTTTTGCTTGATTGGTATTCGTAATAATTAGAATCTTCTTTACATCACCATTTCTTAAGTACTGTTGTAATTCTGAAGTAGTCGTTTTATTGGTACTAGCTAAATCATCACTATTGAATAATTGAAATCCAATTAGTAATACTGCTACTAATCCATAAATCCACCAAGAGCTAAACTTTGGTTTTTTCGGATTTGTTTTGTTTTCTTTTGCCATTTTAATTTTTTATTAGTTTACGCTACTTTCTATGGTTGTGAATTTTGCATCTCCCCATAAACCTTCTATGTCATAAAAATCTCGTACTTGCTTTTGGAATACATGAACAACTACATTAACGTAGTCCATTAATACCCATTCGGCATTGTCTTCGCCTTCTACGTGCCAAGGTTTATCTTGAATCGCTTTACTTACTGTTTTTTGGATTGAACCTACAATTGCATTTACATGCGTATTTGAAGTACCGTTACAAACGATGAAGTAATCACAAACGGTATTCTCAATTTCTCTTAAATCTAGTAGGTTAATGTTATGACCTTTTACTTCGTCAATTCCCTGAATTATTAATGCAATTAACTCATCTTGGCTAGTTTTACTTTCCTGCATTCAAAAATTTTAGTTTTTACAAAGTTATTATTTTTTTGTTCTTTTATGACTAGTTTTTAACAATAGATTATAGAATCACAATAAGAACAGTAAATGCAAATAATCAAACTTGATGCCACGCAATCTACAAACACCTATTTAAAGGAGTTGTCATTTGAAAAAGAATTGGAAGATTTTACTGTAATTACTACTAGAGATCAAACCTCTGGTAGAGGTCAAATGAATGCAAAATGGGAGTCTGAGCCAGGTAAAAACCTAGCATTCAGTATATTGAAGAATAATATAGATGTATCTATTAATGATGTTTTTTTGGTAAGTGTTTGTGTGTCTCTTGCGATTATAGATGGTTTAAAACCTTTAGGAATACCTAATTTGAGTATAAAATGGCCTAACGACATTCTGTCAGGTACTAATAAAATAGGGGGTATTCTTATCGAAAATATTTTATCAGGTTCTAAAATAAAACGAAGTATAGTTGGTTTTGGCTTGAATGTGAATCAAGAAGTGTTCGAAAAAGCTCCAAATGCGTCTTCTTTAAAAAATATTATGGGTACCGATTTTGATCTTGATTCGGTATTCTATTCTTTAATAGAACAATTGCATAGCTATTTAAATAAGCCAATACAATCTCTAGAGAATGAATTGTACGCTCAATATCATTCTCAATTATTTAAAATAGGAGAGAAGAGTACTTTTAAGAACCAACATGATACACTATTTACAGGAACAATAGCGAAAGTCTCTAGTAGCGGTAAGCTTATAGTGAAACATGAAAATGGTGATTATCAAGAGTACGGGTTAAAAGAAATACAACTGTTGTATTAAACTGCACCCAAGTTTGTAGATAATGTATTTATGAAATTCGTGATAGGTTTTTTTATCATCATCGCCATCATAGCATTGAATTCACCTTTAAAACTTAAAACGACCTCACTTTTACCGCTTTCTATTTCAATAATATCTGCAGTTAAGGTAAAAGGTAGTTTTTCACTGGCAGCACCTAAAATAATTTGACTGAAAGGTGTCTGTTCTTTTTTCTCTAAAACAATTTCTGGCATTCCTTTTAAAGCAAAAAGAAATCTATTCTCGTTCAAAACTTCAAATTTGTCAATATTCTCTGGCATTAACTGTCTAAAATTAGGCAGGTCATTCAAAAAGTTGAAAGTATCTTCTGTACTTTTAGATACTTGTGTCTTTGGTGTTTCTATTAACATAACTATTTATTTGTCCATTTTGAAGGATCTTTCCTCCATTCCATTAATGTAATTAACTGCTCTTCTTTTACGTAACCGGTATCAGATGCTTGTTCAATAAGATATTCGTAGCTACTTAAAGTATGCAGCTCGGTATTTTTTTCTTTAAAGTTGTTTGCGGCAGTTTCAAAACCGTAAGTGAAAACGGCTAACATACCTTTTACTTTCGCATCTACCGCTCTTAAAGCATCTACCGCGTTTAAACTGCTTTTGCCAGTACTAATCAAATCTTCTATGACAACAACTGTTTGGTGTGCTTCTAAATGACCTTCTATCTGATTTTGACGCCCATGAGATTTAGGCTCAGGCCTTACATATACGAAAGGTAAATTAAGTTTATCGGCTACTAAAGCTCCTATTCCTATTGCGCCGGTAGCAACCCCAACGATGCAATCTGGCTTGCCATAAAGTTGTTCTACTTGCTTTGCCATTTCATCGCGAATGTAGTTTCTGATGATAGGATAAGAGAGTAGAATTCTATTGTCGCAATATATTGGAGATTTCCAACCCGAAGCCCATGTAAAAGGATTTTCGGGTTTCAATTTTATTGCATTAATTTGCAAGAGAAGCTCTGCTGTTTTTTTTGCAGTGTTTTTGTCTAAAACCATGACGCAAATGTATAAAGTTTTTGTTAATGAATTGCCTTTGATTTTGACAAATAAACTCTCAGAAACTAGAAATGGGGAGTATTTTTCGTTAAATCATGAATCTATAGAAGAGGCAATAAGTTCATTGAGGAAGGGGAAGTTGAAAGAAGCGTTCATTTATCACCCTAACCACGATGAAATTTTAAAGAAGTTTACTAAAGAAATTCCTTTGGTCATTGCTGGCGGTGGCGTGGTTAAAAATAAGAAAGGAAAAGTACTTTTTATTTATAGAAACGATAAATGGGATTTACCAAAAGGAAAGTTAGATAAAGGTGAATCAATAGAAGAATGTGCCATTCGTGAGGTTGAAGAAGAAACTGGCGTAAGGAATCTTGTTATTGATAATTATATAAGAACTACATATCACATATTTAAACGTAACGGAGTCAATAAACTGAAGCAGGTATATTGGTATGCTATGAGCACCGATTTTGAAGGTAAATTAAAACCTGAAAAAAAGGAAGGAATATTTAAAGTGAAGTGGAAAGGACCTGATAAAATTCAAAAGGCTCTTGAGAATTCTTACGTAAATATTAAAATTTTGTTTGGTGAAGATTAGGTTTTACTTCTTTATTCTATACACCGGATATTGTAAATGTGCCTTTTCATAAAGATCACTTTGTTTAAAGAGCCAGTTTAATTGCTTGTACCAGTTTTCATTGAAATCTGAATCAAGCATTTTTTTATCCTCAAACTTGGCTTTTAAAAAGGAATCATTTTCTAACATTTTTAATGCAGTATCTTCAAACACATAAGGTGAGAATCCTTCTTTTTGCTGTAGAATCGTGTCAAAGAAATTCCAGTTAAAAAAGGAGTCAACTGCAGCGGGTTCTAATGTTTCTAATAGATATCTGAAACCTGGTTGATTAGTCGGAATTATTATGTCTCCTGCATGAAACGTTATACTGCTATATGTTGTGTTTACGGTAGTGCTGTAATGCGGGTAGTGACCCTCATAGGGCGATGTATAAGTATTGTATTCATTTATTTTATAAGACTCTACGGCAATTGTAGAATCTTTTTGAAGCGTGGAGTATGTAATCTTATTTAAATCTAATTTTTCAATCACATTTTGCCATTGTCTACCTAAAATATATGCATCAGGTATTTTAACGGAATCTGATGGGGTATAATAATCTTGATAAGCGACTTCGGTTTCGATCGGCATATCTCGGTTGTACTTTAGTCTTTTTAAACCGGTAACGGCACTGATTATAGTATCTGCCTTAAAGCCTTTAAAAATATAATTAGAAACTTTGGTGGTATCGATTGTCCAAGCTGTGGGGTAATATTCCTTTTTGTCATAAGAGGCTAAAGCGGCATCGCGTATATTTCTGATCTTACCGCCATCTTTTTCAGTTATGGAAATCATTTTTCGCATCAATTCATAAGTACCTGCTACACGCTTGTCGTATGGTTTTAACATATGTGTCTCGACCATCATACCTACAGTATTGAACAGTGTAGTATACCCGGTAGAATATCTTGGGTGGTCTATAAATTGTTGAAATCCCTTTTCTGGAGGAGTATTAAATACATTGACATACGGAGTAATATCCCAATTCGATTTCGCTAAAGAATCTTGTAATTGAGGCATCAATGAATCATGAATGTATTCACCTAATTTTCCGCCTAATTTATTATGTTGGGTAAATAGGTGTGTCAGAGTATATTGGTAATCGGCACCATTGCTAACATGGTTGTCTATAAATACATCAGGATTGATGAGATGAAATATTTCGGCAAAAGTAGCAGCGTTTTTGGTATCGGTTTTAATAAAATCTCTATTGAGATCATAATTTTTGGCATTACCTCTAAATCCGTATTCCAAGGGTCCGTTTTGGTTAGCTCTAGAAGTACTATTTCTGTTTAATGCACCACCAACGTTGTAAACAGGTATGGTGGCTATAATCGTCTCTTTAGGTGTTTCGATTTCATTGCTTGCCAAATCGCGAAAAAGTAACATAGTAGCATCAATACCGTCACTTTCACCTGGGTGAATACCGTTGTTAATTAACATCATGGTATTGTTCTCGCCTAATTTTTTAAAATCAAAATCACCTTTTGAACTATAGGTAACCACATGTAATGGTTTACCGCTATCAGTTGTGCCAATGGTCTGTATGTTTATTGTAGAGAATTCTTGAGATAATTTTAGATAAAAATCTATGACCTGGTCATAAGTCGCAGTTTCAGTCTTGTTCGAAGTTTCGAAAGGAGTGGGGAAATCGGTTTTGGTATCTTCAACTTTACTTTCGCATGAGAAAAATAGAAGAGCCAACAAGATGAGTGATAAATTTTTCATGTACAAACAATTAAAGAGGTGATTAGTGCCAATAATTGATTGTAAAAATAGCAATTACTTTGTTGCTTAAGCCAGTTGAGTAATTTCTGTTATTTTATTTCTGTTGATTGGTTTTTGATTGAAAGTAATTAAATGGTGGCTTTTATTTTTAAAAAACTCCCATTGTTTATAATCGCGTGGGTCGATTGATGATGTTACAATGTTAATTCTAATTTTTTCGGTAATTGGTAGCTCGAGAAAGGCTTTTAGAAATTCCCATCCATCCATAATAGGCATATTAATGTCTAAAAAGATAATTTGTGGTATTTGCTGGTTATTATTAAAAAAAGCTGTCATTGCGTCTAATGCAATTTTACCATTGGCGTATGATTCAATTGTATTACATTCAACACTTGAAGCTATTAATTTACGTAAACCGAAGACTGTTATAGTGTCATCGTCAATAATAGTGATATCACTAATTTTTTTCATTAAAGAAAATTTTAAATTCTGTTCCTTTTCCAACTTTGCTCGTTACTTCTATCTTACCGTTCATGGCATCTATTTGATTTTTAGTAAGGTATAGACCGATACCTCGAGCATCTTTATGGTCGTGAAAGGTTTTATACATACCAAAAAGTTTTTCGCCATATTTCTTCATATCTATCCCTAGGCCATTATCTGCAATGGTTAAAATAGCATAACCTCCTTTTTTCTCTGCGCTTAAAGTTACGAGAGCTTCTCTATCTGGATGCTTGTATTTTATGGCGTTTGTGATAAAGTTCGTTAATATGCTATCTAAATATGCTGGCACCGATTTTATGTTGAAATTAGCCGGAATATTGTTTTCAATTTTACCACTGTTACTTGAAATAAAAGCAGATAGATTGTTACATGCGTCAAGTACTTTATTATTTAGATTTATTTCTTTGATTTCAATATTTGTATTGGTGTTTATTGAAACTACTTCATTTAAATTATCTAAGGTGTCTAACAAATTGTTCGAAGCTGTGGTAAGCATAGTAACGATACTTTTCTTTTCTTCCTCATCTTTTTCGGTTTCTAAAAAGTTTAAAAGCATTGAAAAATTTGCAGAGTGAGAACGTAAATTATGCGACACAATATGTGCAAAGTTTAAAAGCTTTTTGTTTTGTACCGATGCAATATTTATAATATTTCTAAGCTCTTTTTCTTTTTCTTTTAATTTAGAAATATCTAGGCTAATACCCACAAGTCCATAAGCTATGCCCTTATTATTTAACAAGGGTATTTTAGAACTTAAAAAAGAAGTTTGTTTGCCATCTATCGTGGTTTTAACTGTCTCTTTTCCAATTACAGGTTTAAGAGTATTCATTACTTTTAAATCTTCTTCTCTAGACTTTTCTGCAGCGTCATACGGGTAGAGTTCAAAATCGCTCTTTCCTATAATTTGTTTTGGATCGTTAACCCCTAAGTATTCACATTCTGCTTTATTGATTAAAATTTTTCTAGACTCGGTATCTTTGATATAGACATTTACAGGTAAATTGTCGATTAATGTTCTTAATAATTTTTCGTTGTCAATAGTTTTAATATCAGCTTCTACTTGTTCATGTATGTCTTGAAAAGTACCAATTAAACCTACTACTTTACCTTTATTATATATAGGTTTTCCTCCGGCCATAACCCACTTTTCTTTACCAGTTGCGGTTATAATCTGAAGTTTTAAATTACTCCAAGATTTACCTCTTTCTTGTGCTTCAAAGAGTGCCATAGATATTGCATTTCTACTATGACCTTCTTTATAATAATAAAGTGCAGTTTCAATATTGGGATTAAAATCTGGTGATACCTCGTGAATAGCTTTTGTGGTAGAACACCAGAATAGCTGGTTGTCTTCCATATTATATTCCCATCTACCAATTTTGGTAATTTCTGCTTGTTGCTGTAATAGTAAATCTTTCTTATTGAGCTCTAATTCATTGTTAACTGCATCGGTAATATTATTTAATTGAATAATAGCCCCTACAATATTCTCATTAGTGTCATACCAAGGTGCATTTATCCATTCGAACCAAAGTTCATTATTATTGGTATCTATGGTTTTATGAATACCCATAGGCTGAGGATCGCCTTTAAAACAATTTTCTAGTACCATTTTCCATTTTTCACTTAAATTCGGAAAAACCGCAAATAAGCTTCTAGAGTTACTACACTCATCATTTTCATTAAAAATACTCGTCCACTTGTCAGATGTCTGAACAATGTTATAATTAGTGTCTACGAAAGCCGTTGGTGTTGGCAATTGTCTAATTAGGTACGAGGTATTAGATACCTGGGGAACTTTTATCATACCGATGTAATTTCTTACGAATGTAGTGGGATTGCTTTGATTCAGTTTATAATTGTTGTGAATGTTATCATTTACGTTGTAAAACAATCAATAAACTATTAATTCAATTAATTTTTACTTTTTGTTGAAATGAAACTTAAAAGTAGTTCCTTCGTTAGGCTTACTATCTACAGTTATAAATCCGTTCATAGCTTCCATTTGGTTTTTAGTAATGTATAGACCAATACCTCTAGAATCTTTATTTCTATGAAAGGTTTTATAAAGTCCAAATAACTGATCACCATATTTGTCTAAATCGATACCCAGCCCGTTATCTTCAACACTTAAAATAGTGTAGTTTTTATTTTCTTCGATACTTAATATGATGATAGGTTTTTTATCATCGCACCTGTATTTAATAGAGTTCGTAATACAATTGGTTAAAATACTATTTAAATAGGCTGGTAACGCCTTTACTTGACTTGTCTCTGGTATTTCATTAATAATTTTACCATTTGTTTCTTTTAACAAGCCAGCAACATTCTGCTCAACTACAAATAGGCTTTCATTTAAAGAAAGTAATTTTTTCTCTTCATTAATGCTAGACTTTACAGCTACAATCTCTCGAAGTCCTTTTATGGTTTCAGATAGGTTATCTGAAGCGCTGAACAACATGTTCATGTATTTGTTACGCTGATTTTTACCAGTCTCATCATTTAAAAAATTAAGTAAAAGAGAAAAGTTAGTTGCATGCGTTTTCAGGTTATGAGATACCATGTGAGCAAAATTTAATAATTGCTCATTTTTCTCTCTTGCCGATGCAATAGTATTTTTTAGGTTCTTCTCTAATTTTGTTTGTGAGGTTATATTTTCAAAGGTGCATAATATACTTTTTATTCCAGAAGTACCTTCGACTAAAGTACCGGTCATCTTTATATTGATGTTATGTTTCTTTTGATTAGTATAGGTGAACTTAACTGGTTTAAAAGAGCCATGTTCTTCTAATTGAGTTTTAAGTTCAGCACTTTTACTTACGATATTGTCCTTAATAAAGTTTTTAAAATTATGACCTATAAAATGTTCTTTGTTAAAAGAGGTAAGTTTTGCGAATTGTTCATTCACATCTAACAAGTTGCCATTTGTAAAATCTATAATTGCAAGTCCAAAAGGTACTTTTTCAAATAAAGGATATTCAATTAATATATTGTCATTAACCTCAGTTTTTGGTTTGGTTTCATTTTGTATATGCTGAATTGTACCAATTATTCTTGTGCACTTACCATTTTTAAATTTTGGTCTACCGATGGTATTGACACTGATTATGGTGCCATCTTTTCTTTTAAGTTGCGCTTTTTCATTCCAGGGTATGCCTGAGTTTATAGCTTCGTAAACAACCTTTGTGATAACTTCTCTAGATTCTTCAGTATAATAACTTATTGCGTCTTCTAAATTGGGTTTGTATTTTGTAGGTAGACCATAAATTTTATTCACAACGGGAGTCCAATGTAGTTCTTCTTTCTCTACATCGAATTCCCAACTACCAATTTTGGCAACAGAAATTTTTTGATTTAGAATACGTTTGGTCTTATTAAGTTCAATTTCAATCTCTTGAGTTTTTGAAATTGGTTCTACCTTGATAATAACACCTATAATGTTGCCATAACCATCTTTCCAAGGGTTTAGATGCCAAATAGAATCTTTAGAAGAATACTGACAGTCTTTAGCATTATATTTAAACTTAATATCTCTTAATCCCTCTAAGCTATATTTAAGTCTAGATTTTAAATCTTGAGATAATTCAGGAAAAAGATCAAGAAAGAACTTTCCTTCAATATCATTCAAATCCAATTCAAAATTTGCTTGCCATCTAGGTGAAGCATTGATCAGTTTAAAATCTGTATCAATGATGACTATAGATGACGGAATCTGATTTATCCAATCTAAAGAAAAAGATGAATTATTTTGTGATTTAAACATAGGTGTGTTGAATTTTCCTACTAATTTATAGGAATATTCCAACTACGTAAGCTTAATTGTTGTGTTTTTGTAAAAAGTTGTTGTTGAAAGGCTGATTGTTGTTGTGTGGCCGATGAACTACATCTATTTTCTTACAGAATCGGGTACTAACCCTGTATAATCACCACCATTGCGTATTACGTCTCTTACAATAGATGAGCTTATGTATGATTTGCCCGATGAGGTCAATAAAAACACGGTTTCTATTTCAGATAACTTACGATTTGTGTGGGCAATTGCTTTTTCAAATTCAAAATCTCCAGGATTACGCAATCCCCTTAAAATAAAATTAGCGTCTTCTTTCTTACAAAAGTCAACTGTTAGTCCTACATATGATTTTACAGATATAGAAGGCACATCTTTAAAAGCTTCTTCTATAAATGATATACGTTGCTCAAGACTGAACATATATTTTTTGTCAGCATTTTTACCAATTGCAATTATTATTTCGTCGAACAAGGTGATGCCACGCATAATAATATCATGATGCCCTAATGTTAAAGGATCAAAAGAACCAGGAAAAATTGCACGTCTCATAGGTGGGTTTTACGTTTTAAATATAGTTAAATTAAGCTAATGCCTCGGTAATTGCATACTCAAATAACATACCTAGCTCAATACCAGCTTCTTTAGCTTGCTGTGGTAAAATACTTTCTGTGGTTAAACCGGGTGTAGTGTTCATCTCTAATAAGAAAGGTTCGTTACCGATAAATATAAATTCACTTCTAGAAAAGCCCGTCATTTTTAGCACATCATATATTCTTTTAGCAGCGATAGTTGCTTTTTCTAATTGTTCAGCGTTTATTCTTGCGGGAGTAATCTCTTGCGATTTACCCTCATATTTAGCTTGGTAGTCAAAGAAGTCATTTTCAGAAACAATTTCTGTAATAGGGAAAACTGTGGTTTTTCCATTTAGTTTTAGAACACCGACAGATACTTCGGTACCATCAAGAAAACCTTCAATAATAATTTCGTCATCTTCTTTATAGGCAGTTTCTATAGCACCTTTTAATTCTTCAGCTTTATAAACTTTAGTGATACCGAAACTACTACCAGACTTATTAGCCTTTACAAAACAAGGCAGCTTTACCTTATCTATGATTTCTGTTTCATTTATTTCATCACCTAAGTTTAGGTAATAAGAAGGTGCAGCTTTAATTCCGTAAGGTTTTAATACACTTAGTAAATCTCTTTTGTTGAATGTTAGCGCTGCTTGATAAAAATCGCAAGAAGTGTGTTTTATCCCTAATAATTCAAAATATGCCTGCATAAGGCCGTCTTCACCAGGCGAACCATGTATGGCATTAAAAACACAATCAAATGTTATAGAGTTGTTGTTTAGAGGGATAGAGAAATCATTTCTGTCAATAGGGGTTTCGTTACCAGCATCATCTACATAGACCCATTTATTCTTAAAAATATGTATTCTGTAAAGATTAAATTTTTCTTTGTTCAGGTAATCATAGACCACATTACCACTTTTAAGCGATATTTTATATTCACTAGAATACCCGCCCATTATAATTGCTATATTTTTTTTCATTTGTATGGTCTATTAAGAATGTGAAAGCAAAGATGAAGTATTGAAATAAAATAAAAAAGAAAACGAACAGCATTCATGCAAATTGAATTAATTTTTAAGGTAAGATGTAAGTATAAACCGAAGCAGCTAAAAGGTATGTGGGCATTTACTATATTTGTCGGGTCAAATAATATGTATGAAGAATTTTTTCAATTTTTTAAAAAGTAAGACATTTTTAATTCAGCTTGGTCTTGCTGTATTGGTATTGATTATTGTGATTTTTTTCACATTAAGATACCTGAATAGTACTACCAACCATGGTGAGTTTGTAGAAGTACCAGACTTTTCAAAAAAATCTGTTATGGATATGAGAAAATCTATAGAAGAAGCTGGGTTGAGATATGAAGTGCTTGATTCGGCAAATTACAATCCAGATTACCCTAGGTTTTCGATCATTGAGCAAAACCCTACAGCAGGTTCAAAAGTAAAGGAGAATAGAAAAATATATTTTACCGTTAATCCGTCAGGATATAAAAAAGTAACCGTTCCTAAAATTATTCAAGTAACCAAGCGTAACGCATCTTCTATGTTGAAGGCCGTTGGCTTAGATGTACAAAGGGTAACCTATGTAGATGAATTGGGTAAGGATATGGTATACCAAATAAAATTTAAAGGCAAGTATATTAAGCCTGGCGATAAGCTGCCTAAAACTTCTAAAATAGAGTTGATTTGTGGTAATGGTAGTATTACAGAAAGAGCGGTAATTAAATCGGAATCTGAAGATTAGATGCAGGAGAATATTGAGCAGCCAGAGAATGAAGATGGAGAGCTTTTTGAGCACCATAGGGTAGTAGCGTCAAAAGGGCAAGAGCCATTACGTGTAGATAAATTTTTAATGAATTTCATTGAAAATGCTACAAGAAATAAAATTCAACAATCGGCAAAAGGCGGTCATGTTTGGGTCAATGATGAGATTGTAAAATCGAATTATAAGGTCAAGGCAGGTGATGAGGTAAAGGTGTTATTTGAACATCCGCCACATGAGTTTCTTTTGGTGCCAGAAGATATTCCGTTAGATATTGTCTATGAAGATGATGTTCTAATGGTGGTGAATAAACCAGCAGGTATGGTGGTTCACCCAGGGCACGGTAATTATTCGGGTACATTAATAAATGCCTTAATTTTTCATGCCGATAATTTACCGGCAAATAGTAACGAGAGACCAGGTTTGGTGCATCGTATAGATAAAGATACCTCTGGTTTGTTAGTTGTAGCAAAGACCGAAGCTGCGATGACGCATTTGGCAAAACAATTTTTTGATAAAACTTCTGAACGAGAGTATGTAGCTTTAGTTTGGGGTAATATAGAAGAAGATGAAGGTACTGTAGTTGGTCATGTAGGTAGAAACCCTAAAAACCGTCTACAGATGCATGTATTTCCTGAAGGGGAAGAAGGTAAAGCAGCCGTTACCCACTTTAAGGTATTAGAAAGATTAGGCTATGTTACACTTGTGTCATGTAAATTAGAGACCGGTAGAACACACCAAATTCGTGTGCATATGAAGTACATAGGCCATACGTTATTTAATGATGAACGTTATGGTGGCGAGAAAATTTTAAAAGGAACAACCTTTACAAAATACAAACAATTTGTAGAGAACACTTTTAAATTATTACCTAGGCAAGCATTACATGCAAAGACATTAGGTTTTGTACACCCAGTAACCGGTGAGCATATGAGTTTCGATTCAGAAGTGCCAGAAGATATGACCAGTGCTATTGAGAAATGGCGTGGTTACACTAAAAACAGCACAGAATAAGTTTCTTCGATACCGCTATTTAAACTCTTTTTTATCTTTTGTAGGTCTTCCTATTTATCCTGTTTATTTTTGGGCATCTAAAATTGCACTATGAAAATTGTTATTTCTCCGGCTAAGTCATTGAATTACGAGAGTGAGCTACCGATGGCAAAATTTACTTCTCCAGAATTTATAGAAGATGCTGAAAAGCTTAATAAAATTCTGAAGAAAAAGAAGCCTGCAGCACTTTCAGAACTGATGTCTATTTCAGATAATTTAGCACAGTTGAACTGGCAGCGTAATCAAGATTTTACGACACCGTTTACACCAGAGAATTCTAGACCTGCAATTTATGCCTTTAGTGGTGATGTGTATACAGGCTTAGATGCTTATACCTTATCTGAGGAGAAAATGGATAAGTTGCAACAAACGCTAAGAATATTATCTGGGCAATACGGAATGCTAAAACCTTTAGATTTAATGCAGCCTTACCGTTTAGAAATGGGTACTTCGTTAAAAATTGGTAGAAAGAAGAACTTATATGAATATTGGGGCACTAGGCTTACCGATCATTTAAATGATGAAATTACCGAAGGTGAGTTGCTTGTTAATTTGGCAAGTAACGAATATTATAGTGCATTACAACCAAAGCATATTAAAGCAGAAATTATCACTCCTATTTTTAAAGATTGGAAAAATGATAAATTGAAGATTATTAGCTTTTTTGCAAAGAAAGCAAGAGGTGCTATGGTGAGGTATATTTTAGACTCAGAAGCCAAAACACTTACCGATATAAAAGGATTTAATCTAGATGATTATGAATTTAGTCAAGAGCATACCTTAAAAGAAAATCAACCAGTCTTTATTAGATAAAATATAATCTACTCTTTTTCGTTCTTAGCTATATAAAATACGTCTATGAAAAGGGTTCTATTGCTTTCTGTAATTTGTGTTGTTGTATTGTTCTCTTGTACAGATAGAGATGACGAGTTTAACATGGTTAATATCCGTATTCTAAATAGTACAGAACTTTTGTTTACAGAAGTTCGAGTAGCGCAGAAAGATACTGTTTATGAAAATATAGAAGCTGGTAAATTTTCTGAATATATGGAATTTGAAACTGGCTATGCCAATACCACAATATCAATTCTTACAGATTCCACAAGTTTAAATTACACTCCTACAGAAGTATCTTCAGACTCACTACCACTAGGCTTTTATACCTATGAGATTACTTTAGATGAAGAAAACCAAGTTGGGTTGACCTTTAGAATAGATGATTAAGCTTATTTCTTTTTATTAATCTTTATTTTTTCTTCAATAGTAGGTCTCTTTTTAATTTTACGTGGTCGTCTTGCGCCGTAAGAATTATTAGATATTTTTCCTTTTTTCGATTTTTTATCTCCTTTTCCCATAACTCCTTTTATTAGGTTTCTTTTAAAGTTAGTAATTTAGAAATCATTTGTCTGTATAATAGACTCATGAAAATAAATCACTAATGCAATACGTATTTAAGCATACGCACCCTTACGAACCATTTATTGACCTTACTACCGAAAAACTAATTGTTGGTACTTTACCACCGCCACGTTTTACGACAGGGGAGTTGAAAAAAGGTGATGTTGATTTTTGTTATGGCAGTAGCGACGGACAATTATGGCCTATTCTAAATGAAATTTTTGATTTAGAACTAGTATTTGAAACTACTTTAGAAGCAATAGAACAACGAAAAGCATTTTTGAGAGGCAGAAAAATCGGAGTATGTGATATAGTAGCATCCGCAGAACGAACGAAAGTCGATGCTTCAGATATTGGTATGCAAAATATTGAATTAAGAGATGTATTGAGTTATTTAGAAAAGTATACCAAAGTACATACGCTTTTATTTACAGGAGGAAACAGTAAAAATGGTCCGGAATATTTTTTTAGGAAGCATTTAAAGGAGTATTCGGTGTCGTTAGTCAAAATATCTGATGAGGTGCCTAGAATTCATGAATTTACACATCCCATCACCAATAAAACTATTAAGACAATTTCATTAATTGCACCTTCTGGGGCTGCAAATAGGGCAGTGGGTAGTCTTAACGCTTATAAAAAGATGAAGTTGCAAGATCCTGAATTTAATACGGTAGATTTTAGAGTACTACAGTATAAAGATTATTTCTGATCAAAAAGATATATTCAAAACTTCTTGAAACTAAAAAGAGTCTTGCTTTTAAAACAAGACTCTTTTACGAGAACACTATATGAAAATGAAAAATTTTTATTACTTATTTACACTGTAAAGATAGATAGCATATCACGTATTTTGGAATATTTGTTGTCAATATGCATTATTTTGTGGTATACTTCTATGAATATGATATTTCACAAAAATCATTCTCCAAATTCTCTTGGATTAGCGATATTTATAATCGAATTTTAGCAAGTTTGCCATAACGGTATGGCCCAAAGTTTTTAATATATGCAACAACAAGAAAGGTTGGCAGAGTTTAAGAAATCTGTCCAAAATAAATTTAATGTCTATAACAGTCTATTTTTAAACCTACCCTATAAGAATATTGAGAATGTGGGTATGTTGATTCCGTTATTGCTGAATCAATCTGAAAAGGGGTTGAGCGAAGGTCTTAATCCGAAAGAAATTCTAGAAAACTTTTTTGAGAACTTTGTAGAAATAAAATCAGAAAAAGAACAGTTAGACTTTATGTTCCGTATTATTCAATACGTAGAACGTCAGGTAGTACTTTATGATAGTGTAGAAGATGCAGCCTTCCCGAAATTGCAGAAACATTCTAGTTCTTTGTCATTGAAAGATTATTTTCAGTTAGTTGAGAAAAATAATTCATGGGATACTATTTGGGATAAACTGAGTAATTTCAGTGCTAGAATAGTACTGACAGCACACCCAACACAATTCTATACACCTGCGGTTTTAGATATCATTACCAACCTTAGAACATTAATTTTAGAAGATAAAATAGATGAGATCGATGTAGGCTTACAACAATTAGGACTCACATCTTTAATAAACGCTAAGAAACCTACACCTTTAGATGAGGCAAAAAATATTATTTATACATTAAGACATGTATACTATGATGCTATTGGCGATATGTATGCATATATAAAAGGTAGCGTAGGGTCAAAAGCATTTGAAAATCATGATATTGTAAAATTAGGTTTTTGGCCTGGTGGTGACCGTGATGGTAATCCGTTCGTAACAGCTGATATTACTAGAGATGTAATGAACGAACTTCGTTTAACTTTAATGAAGTGTTATTATAACGACCTTAAAGGGCTGGTTCATAAGCTTACCTTTAAAGATGTACAAGAGCCATTACAAAAACTAAGATCTAATCTTTATACCGCTATGTTCGATAGTTCTAAAGATATTGGTTATGAAGATTTAATTATACCCTTAGAAGAAATCAGATTAATACTTATTGAAAAATATCAGAGCCTTTATTTAAAAGATTTAGAGCTGTTAATTGATAAGGTGAAAATCTTTAAAGTCCACTTTGCAACGATCGATATTCGTCAAGACCATAGTATGCATACTAAGGTGATGGTTGAGGTCTTGAAAAAGAACGGATTGATCAAAGAAGACCTAAGTGAATTATCTGAAGAAAAATTGATTGATATTCTTTTACATGAAAATTTGAATTTGGTAGCAGATGATTATGAAGAAGATATTGTAAAAGATACTGTTAAGAACATACTTCAACTACAGACTATACAAGATAAGAATGGCGAAGAAGGTTGTAATAGATACATCATTAGTAATTCTGAAGATGTATTCTCTATTCTTTTCGTTTATGCACTATTTAGATGGTGTGGTTGGGCAGGTAAAGATATTACTTTTGATATCGTACCATTGTTCGAAACCATGAACGGTATGGATAATGCGCAGGCTACAATGCAGTTTTTATTCAATTTACCAGAATATAAAGCTCACGTTAAAAATAGAAACGATAAGCAAACTATAATGCTCGGTTTTTCTGATGGCACAAAAGATGGTGGTTACTTAAAAGCGAATTGGTCTATTTTAAAAACTAAAGAAGAACTTTCAGAAGTGTGTGACGAGCATGGAATAGCAGCTATTTTCTTTGACGGTAGAGGTGGACCACCAGCAAGAGGTGGTGGTAAAACACATCGTTTTTATGCAGCACAGACAAATAAAGTTGCGAATAACGAAATTCAATTGACCATTCAAGGGCAGACCATTACTAGTACCTATGGTACAAAAGAACAGTTTATTTATAACAGTGAGCAGTTATTGACAGCAGGTTTGTCAAATACAATACTTGAAAAGGAAATTGTTATATCAGATTCAGATAGAGAACTGATAGAAGAATTATCTGAAATGAGTTTTAAAAAGTATGATGACTTAAAGCATCATGATAAGTTTATGCCATATTTAGAAAATATGAGTACGCTTAAGTATTATACAAAAGCTAATATTGGTAGTAGACCAGGTAAAAGAGGTAATAAAGCTAAGTTAGAATTGTCAGATTTACGTGCCATTTCTTTTGTAGGTTCTTGGAGCCAATTAAAGCAAAACGTACCAGGCTATTATGGTATTGGTACAGCTTTAAAAAACTTAGAAGACAGCGGAAGATTTGCTGAAGCACAGAAGCTTTACAATGAAGTACCATTCTTTCAAGCTTTAATGATGAATAGTATGATGAGTCTTTCTAAATGTTATTTTGAATTGACCAGTTATATGAAAGAGAATGAGGAATACGGGACATTCTGGGAGATTTTACTGGCAGAATACCAGCTTTCTAAAACCATGCTATTGAAATTATCAGGAATGGAAATTTTAATGCAAAAAGAGGCAATTTCTAGAGAGTCTATTAAGATTAGAGAGAATATTGTTTTACCGTTATTGGTTATACAACAATATGCACTTCAAAGAATAGGTGAGGGAACGGAGTATAAAGAGTTATATGAGAAAATTGTAACACGATCTTTATATGGTAATATTAATGCTAGTAGAAACTCGGCATAATATTTTTTAGTAAAATTTAAAAAGGCTCTGTAAATTTAATTACAGAGCCTTTTTTTATTGAATTCGTTTTAAATTAATGAACCTTGCGAACCACTTTTATATTGTTTGAAATATCAAAACAGCCATTGAACTCATCAAATGTCCAGCCAGGTTCCATACCTGTTAATCCATCTTCGTATCTAATGTAATAGATAAAACAAGTTCCTTCACCGGCAGCGTTAAAATCTACAGCTTTTACATCTGCTAAAGTTGGTGGTAATCCAAGTATTTTACCAGATTCATCTGTAATTATCCAAGAGCTATTAGCTCCTGACGCATTTTCGTTGGTTAAAGTAATACCAGTAACGAAATCAGCCGTATCATCGACAATAAATTCAAACGGACCGCCAGTTATCATTCCTGCTTCTGGCTTAGTTCTTACTACCGTCAACGGATTAGATAAAGCAAAATTCCCTGTAACGTTATTTGCATTCATATCTACCTCAAGTCCTGTAATTTCACCTTCGTAACGTGCATACCATATTAGGCAAGTTCCTGCTCCTGCTCCATCAAAATTAACACCTTCTACAGCATCAAGAGTAGGAGGTAGACCTAATATTTTTCCTTGGTCATCGGTAATTACCCAAGTGTTTTGAGTACCCGAAGCATTAGAATTATCTACTGTAATACCATAAACATTGTCTACTTTACCGTCAACACAAAAGCTAAACGGACCACCTTCTAAGCTACCTGCGTTTACGCCCTGTACTCTTTGAACTTCAATAGGGTTAGACAAATCAAAGCATCCATTTAAGTCTGCGGCATTATTACCCATGGTAGCACCTTCTAAACCATCTTCATATCTCAAATACCAGATTAAACAAGTACCAACACCGGCAGCATCAAAGTTTACACCTTTAACAGCATCTAATGTTGGTGGAAGTCCAAGGATATTTAAATCTTCATCGGTAATAACCCATGTACTATTTGTTCCTGAAGCTTCAGAGGCATCTAACATAATATCAGTTACATGGTCAGCTTCACCATCAACATACAATTTATATGGTCCACCAGTTAAAACGCCTGCTTCTGTTTTGCTTCTAACTACTTCAATTGAATTAGATAAATTAAAATTACCCTGTAGGTCATTTGCGTTCATATCAACCGCTAGTCCACTCAATTCCCCTTCATATCGCAAATACCAAATTAAACATGTACCGGCACCGGCGCCATCAAAATTCACTCCTTCTACTGCATCAAGAGTAGGTGGTAATCCAAGTATTTTTCCTTGATCATCAGTAATTACCCAGCTGCTATTACTTCCATTGGATTCTGAGCTATCTAAAGTAATTCCATAAACATTGTCTACTTCACCGTCAACACAAAAATTAAAAGGTCCGCCAGAAATTGTTCCTGCATTTGCGGCATCTAAGCGAGTAACTTGAATAGCGTTAGATAAGCTAAAGCAACCTTCAAGTTCACCAGCGTTCATACCAGCTTCAGCACCAAGTAAACCATCTTCATATCGTAAATACCAGATAAGACAAACTCCGGCTCCAGCCATGTCAAAATCAACTTCTTTAACAGCATCTAATGTAGGCGGTAATCCAAGAATATTCAATTGATCATCAGTAATTACAAAAGTGCTATTGCTACCTAGGGCATCATCGTTATTTAAAGAAATATCGGTAACGAAATCGGCCGTGCCATCTACGGTGAATTCATAAGGTCCGCCAGAAAGTACACCTGCTATAGTTTCATTTCTTTGCACCTCGATGGAATTCGATAAATCAAAAGAGCCTTCAAAACCATTGGTGTTCAAACCCATTTCTAGTCCGGTAAGCCCTTCTTCATAACGTAGATACCAAATAAAGCAAGTGCCCGCTCCTGCGGCGTCAAAATCGACTCCGTATACAGCATCTAAAGTTGGTGGAAGACCAAGAATGTTATTTTGGTCATCAGTAATTACCCATGTACTCATGCTACCTGCAGCGCTTTCGCTGTTTAGGGCAATGCTATTTACCATATCAGGTATGCCGTCAACACAAAAAGTAAAGGGTCCGCCAGCAATGTCACCCGATGCAGGTATGATTACATTAGAGACAGCATTATCGTCATCTGAGCAACTTGCCATAACTAGCAAGAGCATTAAAATTGATAAAAAGTTGTAATTTTTCATATGTTCTGTTTTTTTGGTTACAGGCAAATGAATAAAATTCATATAACAATGTAATCACAAGAATATCAACTTATTGTGATAACTCTTGTGATACTTTCGTGATATTTGTGGAGAATTCTCTATTTTGAAAGGTGTCGCGGTAATGTGTTGACTATTAGTAAGATGTTTGCTTTTGTGGCTAATCCTTCTAAAAAATGGCAAGTAGTGATTTATACCCTTGCCAGCTGCAAGTGCCATCGCTAGTTGTAAAAGTTTCGTAATCATTACTGATACGATAAGTATCTATGGTTGTGCAACCACCTAATGGAATTTCTCTCAGTTGAAGTTCAAAATGAATAAGCTCATTAACATCGGATGGAGATAGAATTTTTCTTTTGTTATTTAAGCTTGCAGTTAAAATACCTTCTTTGTTTAAAACGGTAATCGTTTGGCGCTTGCCATGAAAACAACCAATAGAAGTAATTTGAATGGTATAATGTTCGCCGTGTTGTAACATTTCAACCATTGTCGGCATTCGCTCTGATGAGTAAGTATTGTAAGCAGTTACTATAGAATGGTCTACTTTAAAACTTGTAGTTAATATGAAAATAGAAAATAGGAATAACCAAAGTTGCTTTTTAAATATCATAATAGTCTTAATTCAATTATTATGCCGATAATTTTGCTGGTTGAGGGCAGAAGAATCGGCATTTATATAAAAGACTGTAAATAATTTCCAATGTAGCAGAATATTACATTTTAGAACTTAATAGCGCATAAAATGTTTCGATACCATAAGCAATTTGTCCAATTTTTAAATTCTCGTTGGGGCTATGTTGATTATTATCTGCGTTGACCATTGGTACAATAAATGCCGGAATTTTCAATTCATTGATAAACGGAGAAATTGGAACCGTACCACCCATGATTCTTATTTGAACAGGTTTTTCTCCGAATTTAGTTTCCATAGTTTTTACAATGCTATTCCCAAACGGATTATTCAAATCTGTACGAAAAGCATCTGTAACCGTACCTTCTTTAATGGTAACTATTTTGTCATATTTTAGTCTGTCATCCATAGTAGGTTCGGTACTCATTACATGAAAGCCTTGATTTTTAATATGCTCTTTTACTAATTTTTTAAGTCTGGTACCATCAGATTCTGGTACTAGCCTTAAGTCTAATTCTGCAGTGGCTGTAGCCGGTAAAATAGTTCTCGCTTGATCACCGATCCATCCAGAACCTAATCCGCGAATATTCAAAGAAGGATATTGTAAAGCTTCTTGGTAAAAGCTACCTACTTTTTCAGGAGTAGAAATCGCTAAATTTTTATTGATCTCTTCGATATTATCTGGTACACTTTTTAATATTTCTAATGTAGCTTCATCCAAAGTTATTCCGTCATAATATCCTTTTATTAAAACACGACCATCAGCATCTTTCATAGTAGCTAAAAGTTGTGCTAATTGAAAACCAGGGTTAGGAGCGTAATTACCGTAGTGCCCACTGTGCTGAGGTTTTATTGGTCCGTGAGTAGTGATTGACAACGTAGTGATACCTCTACAACCATAAACAACGGTCGGTTTACCAGAAACATGCACCGGACCATCATTGATGACTAAGAAGTCAGCTTTAAGTAAATCTTTGTAAGTACGCACAGCTTGCGGTAAGGGTGCACTACTTTTTTCTTCCTCGCTATCTAAAATGACCTTTACGTTATAAGGTATTTCAATATTGTCTTTTTTAAGAGCATCAATGGCATTTAAGAACATAACAATAGGTCCTTTATCATCAGATGTTGATCGTCCAAAAAGTCGCCAGTCATAATTAATATCATCTTCTAAATCTGAAAATACTTCCTTTTTCCAGCCATCATCGGTTTTAGATTTCAGTACTACTTTGTAAGGATCAGGTTGGTCCCATTTTTTAGCATCAACAGATTGACCATCTAAATGCATGTAAAATAAGATGGTAGGTTTATTGTCATCCATTGGTAGGGCAGCAAAGAAAAGTGGTAAACCTTCTGTCTCTAAAATGGTGCTATTAAAACCTCTTTCAGTGAATTTTTTTCTAAGCCAAAAAAGGTTAGAATCTATATCATCTGCGTTTAAGGCATCATTTGGTATGGCAACAAATTCTCTTAATTCTACAATAGCATTGGCAACTTTAGATTTTATTAAAATAGAGTCCTGGGAGTAGCCAGAGTAAAGAGATAAGAATAGTAGAAACGTAAATAATTTTTTCATGTTTGTTCTCGTGAATATATTCTTTAAATGTAAGCAAAATGCGGGGATTTGAGCTCTATTTAGATAGTGGTAGTTGTTAAGGTTTTCTATATAAAAATCAAACAACTTAAAAGTTACAATTATTACTTGGGTGCTATTTATGTTAGCTAGGCTAGGTCAGCTGGTTAAGTATATTTTAAGGAGAAGATAAGAAGATAAAAAGGTTGCCCGTTTTGGGCAACCTTTTTTATTATTTCAAATACTAAGACTTATTTTATTTGCGGGCTTGTGAGCTGAATACTTTTATAATAATAACACGGATTAAAAGTATAAACGGAAATCCATGTAACACAACATCAAACCAATCCATGAAGACCATTCCCTTTGCTCCGCCAAAAATCCATTTTAGTTTACCCCAAATATGAGGTTCAGGAAAAAATGGTGCTAAACCTAAGGTAAGGCATAGTAGAATAATTAGTTTCCAGTTGTTTATGAACTCTTTCAAATTAACGTATTAGTTTTGTGAACTCAGCGGTTTTATCAATCCCATTAGCGGTCAAATGCTTAATGAACGCTGAACCAATAATTGCGCCTTTGGTGGTTTTAGTAGCTTGTTGAAATGTTTCTTCATCTTTTATACCGAAACCTACTATTTGCGGGTTCTTTAAATTCATTGCGGCAATACGTTCAAAATAACTTTCTTGTTCTTGACCAAAGCCCGATTTTGAACCAGTTACACTAGCAGAACTCACCATATAGATGAATCCGTTAGAAGCATTGTCAATTTGCCGAATACGTACATCACTAGTTTGTGGTGTAATTAGAAAAACATTTATGAGTCCGTATTTCTTAAAAATAGCCTCATACTCATCCTGATACACATCAAGCGGAAGATCAGGTAAAATGAGTCCGTCAATACCGATTTCTTGGCATTTTTTACAGAAAGCCTCAACTCCATATTGCAACATCGGGTTAAAATATCCCATGATAATTAAAGGAATAGCAACCGTTTTACGAATATCTTTAATTTGATTAAAAAGTATTTCGGTAGTCATTCCATTTTTCAATGCAGCAGTAGAGCTTTCTTGAATTGTTGGTCCGTCAGCAAGAGGGTCACTAAATGGTAATCCTATTTCAATCATATCTACACCGTTCTTTTCCAAATCTTGAATGATTTGAACCGTATCGTTCAATGCAGGGTAACCAGCCGTAAAATATATAGAAAGAAGCTTTTTATCTTCTTGTAATCTTGTTGTAATTCTATTGCTCATAATAGTATTATGCTAGCTTAAAATAATCAATATATGTATTCAAATCTTTATCTCCACGACCAGAAAGACTGATAACGACGACATCATCTTTCTTGAATTTTTTATGTTCAAAAATTGCAAATGCGTGTCCCGTTTCAATAGCAGGTATAATACCTTCTAATTGCGATAATTCTAAACCTGCCGCCATAGCCTCGTCATCGGTAGCCGAATAAAATTCAGCACGTCCAGATTTGTAAAGATGCGAATGCATAGGTCCGACGCCAGGATAATCTAATCCTGCAGAAATGGAGTACGGTTCGGTAATTTGACCGTCAGAAGTTTGCATCAACATGGTTTTACAACCATGAATAATACCTACTTTACCAAGTGCAGATGTTGCGGCACTTTCGCCAGAATTTACTCCTTTACCAGCAGCTTCAACGGCAATAATGCCAACTTCAGGTTGGTCTAAGAAATGATAATAAGTACCAGCGGCATTACTACCACCACCAATACAAGCCACCACATAATCCGGGTTTTCTCGCCCTTCATGTTCTTTTAGTTGCCATTTTATCTCTTCGGAAATTACAGACTGAAAGCGAGTAACCATATCAGGGTAAGGGTGCGGACCAATTGCAGAACCAATAATGTAATGTGTATCTACAGGATTATTAATCCAATCTCTAATAGCCTCGTTTGTGGCATCTTTTAATGTTCTACTACCAGATTTTGCCGGTCTTACTTCTGCGCCAAGCATTTTCATACGGGCAACATTAGGAGCTTGACGGGCAATATCAATTTCACCCATGTAAACGATACATTCCATACCCATTAAAGCACAAACGGTAGCGGTAGCAACACCATGTTGACCAGCACCAGTTTCGGCGATAATTCTAGTTTTACCCAATTTTTGGGCCATAAGAATTTGACCGATAGTATTATTGATCTTGTGGGCACCAGTATGGTTTAAGTCTTCTCTTTTTAAATAAATTTTACAACCGTGCTTTTCAGAAAGACGTTTAGCAAAATATAGGGGAGAAGGTCTACCAACATAATCTTTTAAAAGCTGATTGAACTCTTTTTGAAAAGAATCTTCATACATCAGTTTTATATAGTTTTGTCGTAGTTCCTCAACGTTTGGGTACAACATTTCGGGTATAAAGGCACCACCAAATTCACCGTAGTATCCTTTTTCGTCAGCACTAAAGCCCCCTATGCCCCCAAAGGGGGAATTTTTTTTGTCTTCCTTTTGCATCTTTTATTATAGATCTAAGTAATTTGTTTATTGGGTAAATTAAAATGTAATAAACGCTTTACTTTATACTTAATACTTTTTTAAACTCACTTAATTCTTCAATATTTTTTAAACCTGGTTCTATTTCAAAGCTGCTATTTACATCAATGGCAAAGCAGTATTTAGACTCAGGTGTTTTCATAAACTCATTAATCTTATCCAGATTATTTAGACCAATACCTCCACTTAAAAAATAAGGTTTGGTAGAGGGGTAATTTTTTAAAACAGACCAGTCGAATGTATATCCATTACCACCAGGTAATTTTCCTTTAGTATCAAAAAGGTAATAGTCGCACACATTTTCATACGGCGTCAAAACATCAAAGTCGAATTCCTCTTTAATGGAGAATACTTTTATAATGTCGACTTTATGATTCAATTTCTTTAATTCAGCTGCAATTTTAGTACAATAATCTGGAGTTTCATGCCCGTGCAATTGCAGTCCTTGTAATTGATATTTCTGAACTGTATTAATGATATAATCTAACTCTGCATCAACAAAAACGCCCACTTTATTAATCGTATGCGGAAGTTCGGGGATCTCACCTTCAAAAAATCTAGAAGAGGGTTCCCAGAAAATAAAGCCCAAATAGTCTGGTCGCAATTGCGCAACTTTAGTCGTATTCAGTTTCATTCCACAAATTTTCAGTTTCATTAGTTTTTCAAGCTTTTGATGAATTGAATGGCACTTTTCCCAGGGTTATCTGTCTTCATAAAATTCTCACCAATTAAAAAACCTTCATAACCATAAGGTTTTAATTCTTTGATGGCATCAATAGAACTAATTCCGCTTTCAGAGACTTTTACAAAATCATCTGGTATCAATTTTGATAAAGATTTACTAGTATCTAAACTAACTTCAAAAGTCTTTAGATTTCTATTGTTTACACCTAGCATATCTAGACTGGGCATAATAGATTTATGAAGTTCTTCTTCGTTATGGACTTCTAACAAAACATCTAAACCTAAGCTTTTAGCCAGTTCAGAATAGGTCTTAATTTCTTGCTTTGTTAGAATTGCTGCGATAAGTAAAATAACATCTGCACCATATGCTTTGGCTTCGATTATTTGATATTCGCTAATGATAAATTCTTTACGTAGTAATGGAAGATTAACCGATGCGCGTGCTAAAATTAAATCTTCGATAGCACCACCAAAATATTTAATATCTGTAAGTACGCTCATTCCGCAAACTCCAGCATTCTCATAACCTTTGGCAACTTGACCAATATTAGCATTTTGATTAATACTTTCTTTGGACGGAGACCTACGTTTAAATTCAGTTATAATACCCGTATCACTATTTTTAAGTGCTTGAGTTAAAGAGTTGGTTTTTCTCTCGAAAAGTACAGAAGTCTCATATTGAGAAACCGGAATAATCGATTTTTTCAATTCAACTTCTTTGCGTTTATCGGCTACTATTTTATCTAGAATATTAGCCCCACCTGACCTCCCTAAAGGGGAGGAACTTGATTTTGCTTTATTTATTTTTTCAGAACTCATTTTTGTCCTTTTTAGTTTTTTTAATATTCCCCCTTTGGGGGCTAGGGGGCACTTATTTTTAATTTTTACTCAACTCTTGTATCTTCTTCAAAGCAGCTAACCCGTGTCCGCCTAACAAAGACTCCTTGGCTTTTTCAAAACCTTCTAAAGGTGTTAGGTTATTTACTGTCGCAATTGCAATACCAGCATTAGCACACACAACATTGTTTTGTGGCTCGGTACCTCTGCCTTGTAAAACATTAAGGAAAATTTGGGCAGAAGTATCAATAGAATCTCCACCTACAATATCACTTTGCTTAATTTGTTTCACACCAAAATCAGATGGTTTTAGCATGCTTTCAGTATAGTTAGAAATAGTTTTAGTGCTTCCGGTTAAAGAAATTTCATCATAACCATCTAAAGCATGTAGAACAGTAAAATTCTTATCGGTTTTCTGATAGAGGTATCCGTACATACGGGCAAGCTCTAAGTTGAAAACACCAACCATTTGATTCTTAGGAAAAGCAGGATTCACCATAGGGCCTAACATGTTAAAGAACGTTTTTACCCCTAAATCTTTACGAATAGGAGCCACATTTTTCATGGCTGGGTGAAATAGGGGAGCGTGCAATACACAAATACCTGCTTCATCGATACATTTTTCTAGGAAGCCAGCGTCGTTACTGAATTTTATCCCTAGAAATTCCATCACATTACTACTACCACATTTAGAAGATACTCCGTAATTACCATGCTTAGTAACTTTTACTCCTGCACCTGCTGTAACAAAAGAGGCAAGAGTAGAAATATTAAAAGTATCTTTTCCATCACCACCAGTACCGCAAAGATCAATAGGGTTATAGGCAGATAAATCTACTGCCAAACATAAATCTAACAATGCATCTCTAAATCCTTCAAGTTCTTCAATAGTAATACTACGCATCATATATACTGTTAAAAAAGCAGCAATCTGACTTGTGTTGTAATCACCTTTCGCAATATTTACCAAAATGCGTTTCGCATCTTCTTTGGAAAGTATTTCGTGATTTATAAGTTTATTAAGTGTCTCTTTCATTCTCTTAGTTGTATTAAGTAAAATCTTAATGCTTATTATATGGTAATTAAGCTTAAGCCTTCAACCAATTTTCTAACATCTTTTTTCCTTCTGGAGTAAGCACGGATTCTGGGTGAAATTGTACCGCGCGAACATCATAAGTTTTATGACGTAGCGACATGATTTGTCCGTTTTCATCTAAAGAAGTAGCTTCTAAAACTTCTGGCAAATCAGGATTTACCACCCAAGAATGGTATCTACCTACTTCAATCTCTTGAGGTATGCCTTCAAAAATCACATCCTTCTTTATGATTTTTATTTTAGTGGCAATACCGTGATACACTTCATCTAAATTAATTAGCGAGCCACCAAAAACTTCAGCAATAGCCTGTTGCCCCAAACAAACACCAAATATACTTTTGGTAGGTGCGTATTTTTCGATTATTTGTTTTAATAATCCCGCTTCATCAGGAATACCAGGACCTGGAGAAAGTACAATTTTATCAAAAGCATCAACCTCTTCTAGCGAAAGTTGGTCATTACGTTTTACAATAACCTCACAACCTAATTCCTCTAAATAATGCACTAGGTTATAAGTGAAACTATCGTAATTATCTATAACTAAAACGGTAGCCCCACCTAGCCTCCCCAAAGGGGAGGAATTTTGTTGCTCTTCAATTTTTATATTTTTACTCATAATATCATTTTAAAGCCCCTCCTTTGGAGGGGTTGGGGAGGCTTTTTATATTTCTTCAGCTATTTCTAATGCCTTGGTCAAAGCCCCTAGTTTGTTATATGTTTCTTGTAGTTCGCTTTCTGGGTTTGATGCAGCTACCAATCCGGCGCCAGCCTGATAATGTAGTTTATGATTTTTACTTAAAAATGTTCTGATCATGATGGCATGGTTGAAGTTTCCTGAGAAATCCATGAAACCTATAGCGCCACCATAATACCCACGACTCGTTTTTTCATATTTTTCAATAAGTTGCATTGCCATATGTTTTGGCGCGCCACTTAATGTACCGGCAGGAAAAGTATCAGCTACTACTTTCATGGTAGGTATATCGCTTTTCTTCATTCCGGTAACCTTTGAAACTAAGTGAATTACATGAGAGAAAAACTGTACTTCTCTATAGTTTTCTACCTGTACTACGCTACCATTTCTACTAAGGTCGTTACGTGCAAGATCGACTAACATTACATGCTCACTATTTTCTTTATCGTCTGTCTTTAACTCTTTAGCAAGTTGTGCATCTTGTTCATCGTTTCCGGTTCTTTTAAAAGTACCAGCAATGGGGTGAATTTCTGCTTTACCATCGCTAACAATCAGTTGTGCTTCTGGTGAACTACCAAATATCTTAAAATCTCCATAATCGAAATAGAACAAATATGGTGAAGGATTTACAGAACGTAACGCTCTATAAACATTAAACTCATCACCTTTAAAACCTTGAGAAAAACGACGGCTCAATACCAACTGAAAAACATCGCCACGTTGACAGTGCTTTTTTGCTAAATCTACATGTTCTCTATATTCTGCATCTTCTAGGTTAGATTCTCTATCACCTTCTATTTTAAAATTATATGTAGCAAAATTTCTAATACTTAAAAGCTGTTCCAATTCTGGAATATTATTCTCTGTGTTATAACAGTGCGCAAATAAGTAGGCTTCATTCTTATAATGATTTATAGCAATGATATTTTGATACACGGCATAGTAAATATCTGGTATATGAATCGAGTCATCTTTAACCGATATATCTACATCTTCAAAATACCGAACGGCATCGTAAGCCATATAACCGAACAGACCATTATTTATAAATTTAAAGTCGTTAGTATCTGCCTTGAACGTTTTGCTAAACGTATCAATAATTTCAACAACATTAGTATCTTCCGTAATTTGAGTCTCTTCAACAGCACCATCGGGAAACTGCTTCGTAATAATTTCATTCTCCACTTTAATAGATGCAATTGGGTTGCAGCAGATGTACGAAAAGCTATTGTTATTCGCGTGATAGTCACTACTCTCTAATAAAATACTATTAGGAAAGCGGTCTCTTATTTTCAAATAAACGCTTACCGGCGTCATGGTATCGGCAAGAATTTTTTTATGATATGTCTTAAATTGATAGGTCATAGGTACTTTTATAAAATAAAGAAGGCTTGTCGTGATGACAAGCCTTTATATAGTTTTACTACAATGATGCTTTGCTCACGATGTTTTTCGTAAGTTGTTCCACCACCAAGTATTTGCGATTAAATTTTTCATTGAGCATCAAATATAAAAAGGAAATTTAAACTATCAAACTTTACCTAGTCAAAAATAAAAATCCCTTTGAAATTTATCAAAGGGATTTTAAATTGTTGTAATTCGATTGTTTTAAAACGATTATAGTGCTAAGTCTACTACCAAATCAAAATCATCATAGATTGCCTTATCGCCAAGGTTGTCAAAAAAGCTTCCTGAACCATATTTAATATCAAATTTAGTTCTATCAACTTTTACAGTAGCAGTAGCTTTATTTTCAAACATAGAAACTACTAAGGTTACTGGCTTGGTGATACCTTTAATAGTTAAATCTCCGGTAACAGTGTATGAGTTGTCGTTCATAGCTTTAACAGAGGTGAAAACCAATTTAGAAGTTGGGTTGCTTTCAACGCCAAAGAAATCAGCAGACTGTAAGTGACCTTCTAATTTTTCTTTTCCTTGTCCTGCTTCTAAATCACTAACGGTAATTGAAGTCATGTCAACAACAAATTCACCGCCAGTTAATTTTTTTCCACTCATTTCTAAATGTCCAGATTTTAGGTTGATGCTACCATTGTGTGCTCCGGTAACTTTGTAACCTTTCCAAGTAACGGTACTCTCGCTTACGTTAATTTCTTTTTTCTCTCCGTCAATTGGAGTAGAGGCTGTAGCGCTAAATCCGAAAACGGCTACAAATGCTAAACTTAATAATGATTTTTTCATGTTTCTAATTTTAAATGATTGTGTTTAATTTATATATGTGTAATAATTTGTTCTTTAGAATATCGAACCTTAGCGTGATTTTGGGTGTCATCTTCAGCGGATCTATAGCCAACAGCTAAAACTACTGCCGCATTTAAGCCTTTGTCGGTAAGACCTAAAATTTCATTGTACTGTGCTTTGTCGAAACCTTCCATTGGGCAGGTGTCGATTTCCATTTCGGCGGCTATAGTCATTAAATTACCTAATACGATATAAGCTTGGTTAGATGTCCAAGTGTTCTTGTAAGCATCAGGTAGATCTAACAGCGTAGATTTCATAGTTTGCGAAAACCCTTCAAGATCTTCTTTAGATAGTCCTCTAATTTTCATGATGTTATTAATGTAATCATCAATCATAGTATCACCAAAAGTAGGCTTATTGGCTAAAACAATAACATATGATGCATCTGTTATTTGAGATTGGTCATATGAGGCAGCTCTTAACTTTGTTCTGGTATCTGCATCTTCAATTACATAAATTTCATAAGGCTGTAAACCGTAAGAAGAAGCTGTTAGTCTTGCAGCGTCTAATAAGGTTTCTAAATTCTCTTTACTCACTTTTTTAGAGCTATCGAATTTTTTTGTGGCATAACGCCAGTTTAATTTTTCTAATATTGAATTCATTGGTAAAACTTAAAATTTATTTAATAGTTCATTGAGTTCATGTAATTCGGCTTCGGCAAAGTTTTTAAGTATGCTCTTCTCTGCTTCAAAAAGTATTCCATCAATTTCAGTTAGTATATTTAAACCACCTTCGGTGATTACTATTTCAACCTTTCTTCTGTTTTTTAAGCAAACAGTTCTATTGACAAAACCCTTTAAAATTAATTTATCGACCAAACGAGTAGTGTTACTCATTTTAGTAACCATGCGCTCATTTATAGTAGAAAGATTAGCAAGTTTACCGTTCTGACCTCTTAAAATTCTTAAAACATTAAACTGTTGAATTGAAATGTCAAAAGGTTTAAGTACCGATGCTATTTCTTCGTCAATTTTATTTGCAACCAATGCCATATGTATTAATGTCCGTTTTGGCAACGGCATGCTTTGATTTGTTTTAATAACTTCTTCTACATTCATGTCGATACAATAATTGTATATACAAATGTAGATCTATTTTTATGTTTTCAATGACTGAGTTAATTAAATATTTGTTAAAAACATATAAGAGAATCAGATAAATAAAAATCGATTATTTTTACGGTATATAATTTATACTATGGCAGATTTATCACAACAAGATTGGGAGGCGCAATTAGAAAAAGATTCGAATGCAGTAATTCTCGATGTAAGAACAGAAGAAGAAGTAGAAGAAGGTATAATTCCGAATTCTATAAATATTGATATTTATAAAGGTCAAGAGTTTGTTGAAGCACTAGAGAAACTTGACAAGACAAAAAATTATTATGTGTATTGCAGGTCTGGCGCAAGAAGCGGGCAGGCATGTACGATAATGAATAGCTTAGGTTTTGACAATGCATTTAACCTTCAAGGTGGGTTTATGAATTGGGAAGGAGAGACAGCATAATTTTATTTCTTTCAGAAAATAGACCCGCTTAACGGCGGGTTTTTTATTTTTATAAAATGAAGGAAGATTTGCTTCATTTTATTTGGAAGTATAGAAAGTATCCTGTTAATGGACTCATATCTACATCTGGTGAAGCTGTGCGTGTGGTTAAGACAGGTATGCATAATCATTTAAGTGGACCAGATTTCTTCAATGCTCAAATAGCGTTAAATGGGCAATTGTGGGCTGGTAATGTAGAGATTCATATAAAATCTTCAGACTGGTACGCGCATCATCATCAAGATGATACTAATTATGACAATGTAATTTTGCATGTTGTTTGGCAAGATGATATCGCCGTATATAGAAAAGACGGGAGTGAAATACCTACTTTATCTTTAAAAGAATATATACCCTTAGCGTTGCTAAATAATTATCAAAACCTTTTTGATAGTAAGAATTACAAATTCATTAATTGTGAAAACGAGTTTAATAAGGTAGATGAATTTATAAAGAACTATTGGTTGGATCGTTTGTTTGTAGAACGGTTAGAGCAGAAATCTGTCTTTATTAAAGAGTTATTAGATTATACGAATAATGACTGGGAGCAAGTCTTGTTCTTAATGCTTTTAAAAACTTTTGGATCAAAAATAAATAGAGATGCATTTGTTGAAATCGGTAAATCAATTGATTTTTCTATAATTAGAAAATTAAATGATAAGCCACTTCAAATGGAAAGCTTGTTTTTAGGGCAGGCAAATTTACTTAGCGCGGCTATTGAAGGCGATACGTATTATAGTGAGTTAATAAAGGAGTATCAGTTTTTACAACATAAGTTTAATTTGACTCCGGCATACAAGTCTCCAGAGTTTTTTAGGTTGAGACCACCAAATTTCCCTACCATTAGATTAGCTCAATTAAGCGCTATTTATTCTAAAAACAATAATTTATTTCATGTGTTGATAGAAAATGATGCCCCTAATTTTTCTGAAGTTTTAAAATCGGGAACAAGTGACTATTGGGAAACCCATTTTAATTTTGGTAAAATTTCAAAAAAGAGCAAAAAGGGAATATCAAATTCATTTTTAGACCTTTTAATGATAAATACTATAATTCCGTTGAAGTTTGCGTACAGCCGATATAAAGGTGGTTTAGAGAACGAGAAGTTTCTAAAAATGATGTCAGAAATTAAAAAAGAAGAAAACAGTATTATAGCTAACTTTGGTAAATTGGGAACAGCTATTAAAAGTGCAAAAGATTCTCAAACATATCTACAGCTGTATACAAATTATTGCGCAAAAGACAAATGTTTAGATTGTGTTGTAGGAGCTTCTTTAATGAATATAAAAGTCTAATTTTATACCCCATGAACGTATTCTATAAATTACTGCACTATTTTCAAAAGCGAGGGTATGAGGTTTGTGGTAGAATTGCCGAACGATTAGGTATACGTGCTAGAGTAGTAAGAACATCGTTTATTTATCTCACTTTTGTAACTGTAGGCTTCGGGTTCGCGCTTTACTTATTTTTGGCTTTCTGGCTAAGAATAAAAGATTTGATTTATACGAAACGAAATTCTGTTTTTGATTTGTAATATATGATGCAATTATTTCGGTCTAAAATTTATTTGGCATTGGCGTTAATGCTAATGGTTTTGACTTTTGGTGTGCTCGGTTATAGAATTGTTGCCGACTATTCTTGGGTCGATGCTTTTTATATGACCATAATTACCGTAACCACTGTAGGTTTTTCAGAGGTTAGGCCAATGGGACCTGAAGGTAAGATATTTACAATAATTCTTATTGTTACAAGTGTCTTTATAGTTGGTTTCGCTATATCAATCGTTACCGAATACCTACTCTCAAGAAATTCAGTAGAACTGCTAAAAAAGAAAAAAATGAAGAATGCCATCGCAAATTTAAATCAGCATGTAATCGTTTGTGGCTTTGGTCGAAATGGTATGCAGGCAGCAGAGCGGCTAAAAGCATATAAAAGACCATTTGTGGTTATAGAAAAAGATAAGGAGGTAATAGAGCGATATGAAGACGATGTTTTATTTATAGAAGGTGATGCAAATGATGATGATGTGTTATTGGAAGCTGGTATTGAGAGGTCTAAGTATTTAATCGCCACCTTGCCAGATGATGCTGCAAATTTGTTTGTCGTTTTGTCTGCTAGACAAATGAAAAAAAATCTTTTTATCATTAGTAGGGCGTCATTAGTCAATTCTCAGAAAAAATTAATCTTGGCAGGTGCGAATAAAGTTATTATGCCAGATAAAATTGGAGGTGATCATATGGCATCTTTGGTAGTTATGCCAGACCTTATCACATTTATGGATAAGCTTTCTATGGAGGGGGAGCATACGACCAATTTAGAAGAAGTGGCTATTGAAGATTTTGCCAATCAGATAGACTGTAATTCGTTGAGAGATTTAGATTTACGAAGAAAAACAGGGTGTACGATTATAGGTTATATTTCCCCTGATGGTGACTATACCATAAACCCAGAAGCAGATATGAAACTACAGCCTAAAAGTAAGGTCATAGTATTAGGCAGACCTGAACAAATAAAGAAATTGAACGAAATGTTCAATATCGAATAATGATCTTTCTGTCGTTTATATTTGATTGCATCCATTATTTTTAGGATATTGCTAGACTAACTAACTAATTCAAAATAAATTTTAAACTTATGAAGTATAAACTTCTAACCCTGTTTACCTTTTTATTTCCCTTTTTAATTTTTTCTCAAGAAGTAGGATTAGATCAACAAATAGATCAAGCCTTCAAGCCTATTTCAGATTTCTTCTCAGCAGTTATTTTCTTCAATGTTTGGCACGATCCAGATATACCGTTTGTATTGGTGTTATTAGTAGGTAGTGCTTTATTTTTCACTATATATTTTGGTTTTCCTAATATTAGGTTTTTTGGTAAAGCCATTAATACTGTTCGAGGTAAATATGAGGATATTGAAAAACATGGAGCACAAAATTTGTACGGTGAAGATGGTATAGCTCAAGGTCAAGATTTATCAAATGTTGATATTGAAGACCATCTTGTAAGCATGGAAAATGACCTTGCGGTAAGTGGTGATATCATTGATACTATTAGAGATGAAAGTTCAGATGGTGAGGTAAGTCACTTTCAGGCGTTGGCAACAGCGGTTTCGGGTACGGTAGGTAATGGTAACATAGCAGGTGTTGCATTGGCAATTGCACTTGGTGGACCAGGAGCTACTTTTTGGATGATTGTTTGTGGTCTTCTTGGTATGTCAACAAAATTTGTTGAATGTACCTTAGGGGTTCAGTATAGAGATGTAGGTGAAGATGGTACTGTTTATGGCGGTCCTATGTACTACATAAGTAAAGGTCTTAAAGAAAGAGGTTTTAAAACCCTAGGTAAAGTTGCAGCTGTAATTTTTGCGATTTTTTGTATTGGAGGTTCTTTTGGCGGTGGTAACGCAGCTCAGTCTAACCAAGCGACAATTGTTATAAAAGAACTTTTTAACTGGCAAAGTACTGCAGCCGGCGCAATAGTAGGTCTTGTGTTGGCTATTCTTGTTGGTGTAATTATTATTGGAGGTATAAAGCGTATTGCTCAAGTAACTGAAAAAGTGGTTCCATTTATGGCGATAATGTATGTTGTTGCTTGTTTATATATTATTTTAAGTAACTATACATTGGTTGATGACGCTATAGCCTTAATTGTAGATGAAGCATTTAAGCCAACTGCAATAGGGGTAGGTAGTCTTATTGGTGTATTGTTGGTAGGTTTTAAGAGAGCGGCATTTTCAAATGAAGCTGGTGCAGGTTCTGCTTCAATTGCGCACTCTGCCGTAAGAACCAAGTATTCTGCTTCTGAAGGTTTGGTAGCATTATTAGAGCCGTTTATTGATACAGTAGTTATCTGTTCAATGACAGCAATAGTTATTATAATCTTTAATTTTGGTGGCGCATTCACTTATGGTGGTGATGGTTCTGGTTCTGTGTTAATTGATGGTGTGCCTTACGAAGGTGCAGGTATTACTGCTGTAGCTTTTGCTGAATATATTCCTTATTCAAATGTATTTTTAACTATCGCTGTTGTGTTATTTGCAGTGTCTACAATGATATCTTGGTCTTATTATGGCTTACAGTCTTGGAAATATTTATTCGGAAGAGGTAAAACTGCTGATATCGTTTATAAGTTGTTGTTTCTTACGTTTATTGTTATTGGAGCAGCCGCAAGTATGAAATCTATTTGGGATTTCTCAGATGCAATGATATTTGCAATGGTATTCCCTAATATGGTAGGTCTGTTCTTCTTGTTCCCAGTTGTGAAAAAGCAATTGACTAGATACTTAGATGCTATCAAACTAAAATATGATGCTATAGATAATTAAGTTTTAATATGACTTCATTTAAATCCCACTTCAAGTTCAATAAACAAGAACGAAGTGGGATTTTCTTTTTATTATTTTTTATAATTAGTGTTCAGTTGGGGTATTATCTGTATCAATCTAATACAGAAAATCAATCTTCACCATTAAAGCATGATGCGGTTGTACAAGCTGAAATAGATTCCTTAAAAGCTATTGGTCTTAAAAAGGATACAATTCGTGTGTATCCATTTAATCCGAATTTCATTACCGATTTTAAGGGCTATACACTTGGTATGTCGGTTGAAGAAATAGATAGATTACATGACTTTAGAAAGAAAGATGAGTTTGTTAATTCTGCACTAGAATTTCAAAATGTCACAAAAGTTTCCGACTCGTTACTTAACACAATCTCTCCATATTTTAAGTTTCCAGAGTGGACTCAAAATAGAAAAAGTAAAACTTCCAACGCATCAACCTCTAGTTCTAAGGCTAAGAAAGTTATTTGGAAAGATTTGAATACAGCCACGGCAGAAGATTTAAAAAATATTAGTGGAATAGGGGAGAAGTTATCAGCTAGAATAATAAAATTTAGAGACCGCTTGGGTGGTTTTTTAATTGATGACCAATTATATGATGTTTATGGTCTTGAGGCAGATGTCGTTGAAAGAGCTTTAAAGCAGTTTAAAGTGATAACGAAGCCAGATATTGCAAAAATAAATGTAAATACCGCAACGGCAGAAGAATTGTCTAAATTGATATATCTGCAAAAACACGTCGCTGAGAGCATAGTAAATTATCGTAATCTCAACGGAAGTATCAATTCTTTGAACGAATTAGTAAAAATTGAGGAATTTCCGGCAGAGCGTATTAATAGAATTGCTTTATATTTGTCATTATAAAAAAAACGCTATGCAAAGTATGTACTTCACAGAAGAACATCAATTATTTAGGAACAGCCTAAAAGATTTTTTACAGAAAGAAGTAGTTCCCCATATAGATAAATGGGAAGAAACCGGAACAATAGAAAGGTTCATTTGGAAGAAATTCGGTGATATGGGTTATTTCGGTCTTTTAACTCCTGAAGAAGATGGTGGTCTTGGTCTTGATCTTTTTTATACTATTATTTTTTTAGAAGAATTACAAAAGATAAATTCTGGCGGTTTTGCAGCTGCAATGTGGGCTCATGCATATTTGGCAATGACACATTTAAATAAAGAAGCGGGGTCTTTCTTAAAGGAGAAGTACTTACGGCCTAGTGTAGACGGTGATAAAATTGGTTGTCTTTGTATATCAGAACCTTTTGGAGGTAGCGATGTTGCTGCGATGAGAACCACTGCTGTAAAGCAAGGTGATCATTATGTGTTAAACGGTTCAAAAACATTTATTACTAACGGTGTTTATGCTGATTATATGATTGTAGCGGCAAAGACAAGTCCGGAATTAGGTAATAAGGGCATCAGTATTTTCGCGGTAGATAGAAATAGTGCAGGGGTGACTGCAAATAAATTGAATAAACTAGGTTGGAGAGCATCAGATACTGCTGAGTTGGCATTTGATAATGTGAAAATTCCTGCAGAGAATCTAATGGGTGATGAAAACATGGGCTTTTCTTATATAATGGAGCATTTTTCATTAGAACGATTGATAATGGGTGTTAATGCCCATGCAAGGTCAGAACATGTTTTAGACTATGCTTTAAATTATATGTCAGAAAGAGAGGCTTTTGGTAAGTCTATCAATCAATTTCAAGCATTAAGGCACAGAGTCGTAGATCTTCACGCAGATATAGACATGTGTAAAGAATATAATTACTCTGTAGCTTATCGTTTAGATAAGGGGCAGTATGTGGTTAAAGAGGCGACGATATCTAAATTGAAATCTACCAAGGTTGCAGACGAGGTTGCTTACGAATGTTTGCAGTTTTTAGGTGGCTACGGTTATATTGAAGATTACCCGATGGCACGTAACTTTAGAGATAGCAGATTAGGACCTATTGGTGGTGGAACATCAGAAATATTAAGAGAAATAATTTCTAAAATTATTATTGATAAGAAAGAATATAAGCCGGCTACAGTGTAGCTGGCTAAATTAAAATTTTAAAAATCAGTTTAAAGGTTGCCTGTTTCAATATAGTTCTTATATTTGCAGCCTTAATCACAAAAGAGAGGAGGTTTAGCCCATGTTAATAATACCAGTAAAAGAAGGAGAAAACATCGATAGAGCTTTAAAGCGTTTCAAACGTAAGTTCGATAAGACAGGTACAATGAGACAGTTACGTAAGCGTCAACAGTTCAATAAGCCGTCGGTTGTTCGAAGAGCACAGATACAAAAAGCAGAATATATTCAAGGTCTTAGAGATCAAGAAGAAGTTTAGACTTTTTAATAGAGAATAGAAAATCCCGCAATTTGCGGGATTTTTTTTGCTCAAATCTCAACAGACCTAAAACTTTGATACCTTTAGAATATGTTTTTAACAGAGTTTGTTTCTTATTTAGCTTTAGAGAAAAATTATTCTACGCATACTATAAAGGCGTACGAGAATGATATTCTTGAATTTAGTGGTTTCTGCTTATCTAATTATGAAATCGGTGATATTGATATTGTAGAATATAACATTGTTCGATTTTGGATTGTTGATTTATCAGAAAGAAAAATCAATAATAGATCTATTAATAGAAAAATATCTTCGTTAAAAGCTTATTTCAAATTTCTGCAAAAAATTGAGATAACTGACGTTAATCCGTTGAGTAAGCATAGGGCATTGAAGACTGCGAAGAAAGTTGAAATACCTTTTTCTGAAGTAGAGATGGAAAATGTGCTATCGCAAATAGAATATACAGAAGATTTTGAGGGTGTAAGAGATGAGTTGTTAATACATGTTCTTTATGTTACGGGTATGCGCAGGGCAGAGGTTATTGCTTTGAAATTGACAGATGTAGATTTTGAAACAATGACAATAAAAGTCTTGGGTAAGCGCAATAAAGAAAGGATTATACCTATGCTAGCAGAAACCAGAGAAAAATTTATAGAATATTTGTTAGATCGTAAAAGACTTAATGAGGTGATCGACGATAAATTTATGTTCTTGACGAAATCAGGCAATAAATTGTATGAAACTCTTGTTTATAGATTAATAAAAAAGTACTTTAGAGAGGTGTCCTCAAAGGTGAAGACGAGTCCGCATATTCTTAGGCATACCTTTGCAACGCATCTTTTGAATAAAGGTGCAGATTTAAATGCTGTTAAAGAGTTGTTAGGTCATTCTAGTTTGGCATCTACTCAGGTGTATACACATAACAGTATTGCAGAGTTGAAAAAAGTTCATGCAAAGGCGCACCCTAGGGGCAACAAATAATTATTGTATAATCAGGCTAAATTCTTAAAGCCATAAATTTTCTGACTATGAAAGTAAATACGCAATCGGTAAATTTTAATGCAGATGATAAGTTGATTAATTTCCTTCAAAATAGACTTGATAAGGTGGAAACCTTTTATTCTAAGGTAATTAGCTCAGATGTTTTTATGAAAGTGGAGAATACTAGTGCTAAAGAAAATAAAATAGTTGAAATTAAGATTACGGTTCCTAAAGATAAATTTGTGGTTAAAAAACAATGTAAATCATTTGAAGAGGCTGTAGACTCTGCATGTAGTACGCTGGAACGTAGGCTAATAAAGCAAAAAGAGAAAATAAGATTACAAGCTTGATGAAAATTTTTTAAAATTTGTTTTGAATAAACAAAAAACTAGTATACATTTGCAGTCCGTTAGAAATAGCGGGCTTTTTTATGACAGAAATAGTTGTGAAATAAGCCGATGTAGCTCAGCTGGCTAGAGCAGCTGATTTGTAATCAGCAGGTCGTGGGTTCGAGTCCCTCCATCGGCTCTTAAGTTCTTTAAAATATTAGTTTGAGGGGAGATACTCAAGCGGCCAACGAGGGCAGACTGTAAATCTGCTGACTACGTCTTCGCAGGTTCGAATCCTGCTCTCCCCACAAAACTATTTTTTAAAGAATTTTATTGAAATATTGTAATATTATAAGCGGGAGTAGCTCAGTTGGTAGAGCGTCAGCCTTCCAAGCTGAATGTCGCCGGTTCGAACCCGGTCTCCCGCTCTATAAATTTGACAGTAATGTCATCCCTGCGAAGGCAGGAATCTATCTTTTGGGTGGGTTCAACACTTTACGCCGGTGTAGCTCAGGGGTAGAGCGTTTCCTTGGTAAGGAAGAGGTCACGAGTTCAATTCTCGTCATTGGCTCAATTAAGGTATAAATTTGTACACTAATATAAACTAAGAATAAAATACATTAAACATGGCAAAGGAAACTTTCGATCGTTCCAAACCGCACTTAAATATAGGTACTATTGGACACGTGGATCACGGTAAAACTACATTGACTGCTGCTATTACTACTGTTTTGGCAAATGCAGGTCTTTCTGAATTGAGAAGTTTCGATTCTATCGATAACGCTCCTGAGGAAAAAGAAAGAGGTATTACAATTAACACTTCACACGTAGAGTACTCTACAGCTAATCGTCACTATGCACACGTTGACTGTCCTGGTCACGCGGATTATGTGAAGAACATGGTTACTGGTGCTGCTCAAATGGATGGTGCTATATTAGTTGTTGCTGCTACAGATGGTCCTATGCCACAAACTCGTGAGCATATCTTATTAGGTCGTCAGGTAGGTATTCCAAGAATGGTTGTATTCATGAATAAAGTGGATATGGTTGATGATGAGGAATTAATCGAGCTTGTTGAAATGGAAGTAAGAGAATTACTTTCTTTTTATGAGTATGATGGTGATAATGGACCTGTAATCGCTGGTTCTGCATTAGGTGCATTGAACGGTGAGCAAAAATGGGTTGATACAGTTATGGAATTGATGGCTGCTGTTGATGAGTGGATCGAACTTCCAAAGAGAGATGTTGAAAAAGATTTCTTAATGCCTGTTGAAGATGTATTTACAATTACTGGTCGTGGTACTGTTGCAACTGGTCGTATTGAAACTGGTGTTGCAAATACAGGTGATCCAGTTGAGATTATCGGTATGGGAGCTGAGAAATTGACTTCTACTGTTACTGGTGTTGAAATGTTCCGTAAGATATTAGATAGAGGTGAAGCTGGTGATAACGTAGGTATCTTGTTAAGAGGTGTTGAAAAGTCACAAATTAGCCGTGGAATGGTAATCTGTAAGCCAGGTTCTGTTAAGCCACATGCTAAATTTGAAGCTGAGGTTTATGTATTGAAAAAAGAAGAAGGTGGTCGTCACACACCATTCCATAATAACTATCGTCCACAGTTCTATGTAAGAACTACAGATGTAACTGGTAACATTGCACTTCCTTCAGGAGTTGAAATGGTAATGCCAGGTGATAACCTTACAATTACAGTAGAGCTTATTCAGCCTATTGCTTTGAGTATCGGTCTACGTTTCGCTATCCGTGAAGGTGGTAGAACAGTAGGTGCTGGTCAGGTAACTAAGATTATAGATTAAGTTTTAATCTAAAAGAGTATTGTGTATAAGGGTGTCCTGCTCAAGCGGGACACCTTTACATGCAAATAATAGAATTGGTGATTTAAAAATTACCATTCATACGGGTGTAGCTCAGTTGGTAGAGCACTGGTCTCCAAAACCAGGTGTCGGGAGTTCGAGTCTCTCCTCCCGTGCCACAATAGAATTTGGAATATAGGTATCCTATTTGTTGAAATTGTAAAAAGAATTTAAATGTTCACATATATAAAAGAATCCGTTGAAGAGTTAAGGAATAATGTTACTCTTCCGTCACGTGCAGAATCATCTAACTTGATGGTTATTGTAGCTGTGTTTTCTATCCTTTTTGCTTTGGCAACTTGGGGAGTAGATACGGTCTTTAGTAAAGTGATTAAATCTTATTTCAACTTCGTTTTAAACTAGATAGGACTATGTCAGAAGTATTGGATAAAAAATGGTACGTTGTAAGAGCTGTCAGTGGTCAAGAGAATAAGATCAAAGGATACATTGAAAGTGAAGTAGAGCGTCATGGTTTCTCTGACTATTTAGAAGATGTTCTTGTTCCTACTGAAAAGGTTATTCAGATTAGAAATGGCAAGAAGATAAATAAAGAAAGAGTTTATTTTCCTGGTTATATCATGATCAAAGCCAATTTAGGTGGAGAAATGGTGCATATTATTAGGTCTATAACTAATGTTATAGGTTTTTTAGGGGAAACTAAAGGAGGGGATCCTGTTCCTTTAAGGAAGAATGAAGTAAATAGAATGCTTGGTAAGGTAGATGAGCTAGCTGTTAATACAGATAGTGTTGCTATCCCATTTGTATTTGGTGAGACGGTAAAAGTAATTGATGGTCCTTTTAATGGCTTCAATGGTACTGTTGAGAAGATAAATGAAGAAAAACGTAAGCTTGAGGTAATGGTTAAGATTTTCGGAAGAAAAACACCATTAGAGCTTAGTTACATGCAAGTAGAGAAAGTATAAGTATTAGATTAAGTGTTACATACATATAATTAAAGTAGTGTTGCTTCCGTAAACACACTTTCAATTTAATTTTAAACAATGGCAAAAGAAATAGGTAAAGTAGTTAAACTACAAGTTAAGGGAGGTGCAGCGAATCCATCGCCACCGGTTGGACCTGCCTTAGGAGCTGCTGGTGTTAACATTATGGAATTCTGTAAGCAGTTTAATGCTCGTACACAGGATAAACCAGGTAAGATATTACCAGTTGTTATCACCGTTTACAAGGATAAGTCTTTCGACTTCGTTGTAAAAACTCCACCGGCGGCAATTCAGCTATTGGAAGCGGCTAAGATTAAAAAAGGATCTGGCGAACCTAACAGAGTAAAATTAGGTAGTGTTACCTGGGACCAAATCAAGGCAATCGCCGAAGATAAAATGGTTGACCTTAACGCATTTACAGTAGAATCCGCTATGAGTATGATAGCTGGTACTGCACGTTCTATGGGTATGAAGGTAGCGGGAAAGAAACCTTTTTAAAATCTTAAAAGTAATTAAATGGCAAAGTTAACTAAGAAGCAAAAAGAAGCGCATTCTAAAATAGAGAAAGATAAATTATACTCTGTTACTGAAGCTTCAGCTTTAATTAAAGAGATAACCAATACAAAATTCGACGCATCTGTAGATTTAGCGGTTCGTTTGGGTGTAGATCCAAGAAAAGCTAATCAAATGGTTCGTGGTGTGGTAACATTACCTCACGGAACTGGTAAAGATGTTAAGGTTTTGGCTTTGGTAACACCAGACAAAGAAGCAGAGGCTCAAGAAGCAGGTGCTGATTATGTTGGGTTAGATGAGTATTTGGAGAAAATAAAAGGCGGTTGGACAGATGTTGATGTTATCATCACTATGCCAAGTGTTATGGGTAAATTAGGTCCTTTAGGTCGAGTATTAGGACCAAGAGGTTTAATGCCGAATCCAAAAACAGGAACTGTAACTATGGATGTAGCAAAAGCTGTATCTGAAGTAAAGGCAGGTAAAATAGATTTTAAAGTTGATAAAACTGGTATCGTACATGCTGCGATAGGTAAGGCTTCTTTTTCTGCTGATAAAATAGCGGATAATGCTAATGAGTTGTTAGATACTTTGAATAAGATGAAGCCAACTGCGGCAAAAGGTGTTTATATGAAATCAATTTTCATGTCTAGCACAATGAGCCCTAGTTTGCAATTAGATCCAAAGTCAGTTTAACGGCTGGTAGTTAAAAATTAAAAGTATGACAAGAGAAGAAAAAGCAACGGTTATAAAAGATTTGACTACGCAGTTGGCAGATAGCACCACAATTTATGTGGCTGATATTTCAGGTTTAGACGCAGGTACAACTTCTGATTTAAGAAGAGCTTGTTTCAAAGCTAATATTAGACTAGCTGTAGTTAAGAATACATTGCTTGCAAAAGCGATGGAAGCTTCAGAGAAAGAATTTGGTGAATTACCAGAGACATTAAAAGGGAATACATCTCTTATGTTTTCTGATGTTGCCAATGCCCCTGCAAAATTGATAAAGAATTTTAGAAAAAAATCTAAAAAACCTTTATTGAAGGGAGCTTTTGTAGAAGAAGCAATTTACATAGGTGATGAAAACTTGGATGCTTTAGTTAGCATTAAGTCTAAAGAAGAAATGATTGGCGAAATTATTGGATTGTTACAATCTCCTGCCAAGAATGTTATTTCTGGTCTTAAATCTGGTGGTGGAAAAATCGCTGGAATCCTTAAAACATTATCTGAAAGATAAGTACGCACAATAAACTAAGTATATTTTAAAAATTTTATTAAACGATAGAAAATGGCAGATTTAAAAGATTTCGCAGAACAATTAGTTAACTTAACAGTTAAAGAAGTAAACGAGTTAGCTGATATATTAAAAGATGAATACGGTATTGAGCCTGCAGCAGCAGCAGTAGCGGTAGCTGCCGGTGGTGGTGGTGAAGCTGGTGAAGCAGCAGAAGAAAAAACTGAATTTGATGTAATTTTGAAAGCAGCAGGTGCTTCTAAATTAGCAGTTGTTAAATTGGTTAAAGAATTAACTGGTTTAGGTTTGAAAGATGCGAAAGATATCGTTGATAGCGCACCAAAAGCTGTTAAAGAGGCAGTTACTAAAGATGAGGCTGAAGGTATCAAAAAATCATTGGAAGAAGCTGGAGCAGAAGTTGAGCTTAAATAATAGCAACAACCATATTACTTTTGGTTTAGGTCTTTGCGCTTTTTGCGTTTAGACCTAAGCCATTTTATAGAATTAGGTATATTAAGAGGTATACTACTCATTTAGTACTCACGATCAAAACACTGTCCGTAGATGTTCACAAATAATACTGAAAGAATAAGCTTCGCTTCCGCAAGAAACACACCGGATTACCCGGATTTCTTAGATATTCAGATTAAATCTTTCCAAGACTTTTTTCAACTAGAGACTAAATCAGATGAAAGAGGTAATGAAGGTCTTTATAATACCTTCATGGAAAACTTTCCAATCACTGATACTAGAAATCAGTTTGTATTGGAATTTTTAGATTATTTCATAGATCCACCAAGATATTCTATTCAAGAATGTATCGAACGTGGTCTTACTTACAGCGTTCCTTTAAAAGCACGTTTAAAATTGTATTGTACGGATCCTGAGCATGAGGATTTCGAAACAATTGTACAAGATGTGTATTTAGGTACGATTCCTTACATGACTCCAAGTGGTACTTTCGTTATCAATGGTGCAGAAAGGGTTGTTGTTTCTCAGTTACACCGTTCTCCTGGTGTATTCTTTGGACAGTCTTTCCATGCGAATGGAACAAAATTATATTCTGCAAGAGTAATACCTTTTAAAGGTTCTTGGATAGAATTTGCTACCGATATTAATGGCGTTATGTATGCTTATATCGATAGAAAGAAAAAATTACCGGTTACTACTTTGTTTAGAGCTATTGGCTTTGAGCGTGATAAAGATATATTAGAGATTTTCGACCTATCGGAAGAAGTAAAGGTTTCTAATGCCGGACTTAAAAAAGTACTTGGTCGTAAGTTAGCGGCTAGAGTTTTGAATACATGGCATGAAGATTTCGTTGATGAGGATACTGGTGAAGTAGTATCTATTGAGCGTAATGAAATTGTTCTAGATCGTGATACTATTTTAGAGAAAGAACATATTGCGGAGATTATTGATGCAGATGTAAAGACTGTTCTTTTACATAAAGAAAATAATGCGCAATCTGATTACGCAATTATTCATAATACATTACAAAAAGATCCAACGAACTCTGAAAAAGAAGCCGTTGAACATATCTATCGTCAATTACGTAATGCTGAGCCGCCAGATGAGGAAACAGCACGTGGTATTATTGATAAATTATTCTTTTCTGATCAACGTTACAACTTAGGTGAAGTTGGTCGTTATAGAATGAATAAGAAATTACAGTTGGATATTGGTATGGACAAGCAAGTCTTGACTAAAATTGATATCATTACTATAATAAAATATTTAATTGAGTTAATTAACTCAAAAGCAGAGATTGATGATATTGACCACTTGTCTAACCGTCGTGTTAGAACTGTAGGTGAACAATTATCTTCTCAGTTTGGTGTTGGTCTTGCACGTATGGCAAGAACAATTCGTGAGCGTATGAACGTTCGTGATAACGAAGTATTTACACCTATAGATTTGATTAATGCGAAGACATTGTCTTCTGTTATTAATTCTTTCTTTGGTACGAATCAGTTATCTCAGTTTATGGATCAAACGAATCCACTAGCAGAGATTACGCACAAGAGAAGACTATCGGCATTAGGTCCAGGTGGTTTATCTAGAGAGCGTGCTGGTTTCGAAGTGCGTGATGTTCACTATACACATTACGGTCGTTTATGTCCTATTGAAACTCCAGAAGGTCCGAACATTGGTTTAATATCTTCATTATCTGTGTTTGCGAAAGTAAACCCAATGGGCTTCTTAGAGACACCATATAGAAAAGTTACAGATTCTGTTGTCGATTATAAGAACTTTACTTATTTAAGTGCAGAGGAAGAAGAAGGAATGAAGATTGCGCAAGCGAACATTCCTATGAAAGAAGACGGTACAATTGATGCTGAAAAGGTTATTGCAAGAGAAGAAGGTGATTTCCCTGTTGTGGATCCATCAGAAATTCAATATACCGATGTTGCTCCTAATCAAATTGCATCTATTTCTGCATCTTTAATTCCTTTCTTGGAACATGATGATGCGAACAGGGCTTTGATGGGATCAAACATGATGCGTCAGGCAGTTCCTTTATTGAAACCACAATCACCGATTGTTGGTACAGGTTTAGAGCGTCAAGTTGCTTCAGATTCTAGAGTATTGATTAATGCAGAAGGTGACGGAGTTATAGAGTATGTAGATGCTCAGAAAGTTACTATCAAATATGATAGAACTGATAATGAAAGATTAATCAGCTTTGAAGAAGATAGTAAAACCTATTTCTTAGTTAAGTTTAGAAAAACTAACCAAGGTACGAACATTAACCTAAAACCTATTGTACAAAAAGGTGATAGAGTTAAGAAAGGACAAGTTCTTTGTGAAGGTTATGCAACCGAAAAAGGAGAGTTGGCACTAGGTAGAAACTTAGTAGTAGCTTTTATGCCTTGGAAAGGGTATAACTTTGAGGATGCAATTGTAATTTCTGAAAAAGTTGTTCGTGAAGATATATTTACATCTATACATGTTGATGAATATTCTTTAGATGTTAGAGATACTAAATTAGGAGCTGAAGAGCTTACACATGATATACCAAACGTTTCTGAAGAGGCTACAAAAGACCTTGATGAAAATGGTATGATTAGAATTGGTGCAGAGGTTAAGCCTGGTGATATTCTAATAGGTAAGATTACTCCAAAAGGGGAATCGGATCCAACTCCTGAAGAAAAATTATTACGTGCTATTTTTGGTGACAAAGCTGGTGATGTAAAAGATGCTTCGTTAAAGGCGTCACCTTCTTTAAGAGGTGTTGTTATTGATAAGAAATTATTCTCTAGATCAGTAAAAGATAAGAGAAAACGTTCAGAAGATAAAGAAGAGCTTTCTAAATTAGAATTAGAATACGAAGTAAAATTCCAAGAATTGAAAGATGTTCTTGTTGAGAAATTATTTACGATAGTTAATGGTAAAACTTCTCAAGGTGTTCTTAATGATTTAGGTGAAGAAGTATTGCCTAAGGGTAAGAAGTATACAATGAAGATGTTAAATTCTGTTGATGATTTCGCTCACTTAGTAGGTGGAAGCTGGACTACAGATAACGATACTAATTCATTAGTAGCAGATTTGCTTCATAACTATAAAATTAAACTTAACGATTTACAAGGTAACTTGAGAAGAGATAAGTTTACAATATCTGTTGGTGATGAATTGCCAGCTGGTATTATGAAGTTGGCTAAAGTTTATATTGCTAAGAAGCGTAAGCTGAAAGTTGGTGATAAGATGGCAGGTAGGCACGGTAACAAAGGTATTGTATCTAGAATAGTACGTCATGAAGACATGCCGTTCTTAGAAGATGGAACTCCTGTTGATATCGTTCTTAATCCATTGGGTGTACCTTCTCGTATGAACATTGGTCAAATTTATGAAACCGTATTAGGTTGGGCAGGTCTTAAGCTTGGTAGAAAGTATGCAACGCCAATTTTTGATGGTGCTACGTTAGATCAAATTAATGCTTACACTGACGAAGCGGGTATTCCAAGATTTGGACATACATACTTATATGATGGTGGTACTGGACAACGTTTTGATCAACCTGCAACAGTAGGTGTAATCTATATGTTGAAACTTGGACACATGGTAGATGATAAGATGCATGCACGTTCTATAGGACCATACTCATTAATTACACAACAACCATTGGGTGGTAAAGCTCAATTTGGTGGTCAGCGTTTTGGAGAGATGGAAGTATGGGCACTTGAAGCATATGGTGCGTCGGCAACTTTACGTGAGATTTTAACGGTTAAATCTGATGATGTTATCGGAAGAGCTAAAACCTATGAATCTATCGTTAAAGGTGAAACTATGCCTGAGCCTGGTTTACCAGAATCTTTCAACGTTTTAATGCACGAACTTAAGGGATTAGGTTTGGATATTAGACTTGAGGAATAGTTCAATATTTTATATTGAAGAACTATTAAGTAAAACAAATTAAAACATTATCAGCACGCTATTATGGCTAGAATAAAAGATAATAACCCAGTAAAAAGGTTCGATAAAATTTCAATAGGATTAGCTTCGCCAGAATCTATTTTGGCAGAGTCTAGAGGTGAAGTTTTAAAGCCTGAAACAATTAACTATAGAACTCACAAACCAGAACGCGATGGTTTGTTCTGTGAGCGTATTTTCGGTCCTGTAAAGGATTACGAGTGTGCTTGTGGTAAATATAAGCGTATACGTTACCGTGGTATCGTATGTGACCGTTGTGGTGTAGAGGTTACTGAGAAAAAAGTACGTAGAGACCGTGTAGGTCATATTAACTTGGTAGTGCCAGTTGCTCATATTTGGTATTTCCGATCTTTACCGAACAAAATAGGATACTTATTAGGTTTGCCATCCAAGAAATTGGATATGATTATTTACTACGAGCGTTATGTAGTAATTCAACCAGGTATTGCTAAAGGTCCTGAAGGTGAAGAAATTCAAAAAATGGATTTCTTAACTGAAGAAGAGTATTTAAATATTATTGATACTATTCCTCAAGAGAATCAATATTTAGAAGATTCTGACCCTAACAAGTTTATAGCTAAAATGGGAGCAGAGTGTTTGATTGATTTATTAGGTAGAATAGATCTTAAAGAACTTTCTTTCGAGTTAAGACATAAGGCAAATACAGAAACGTCTAAGCAACGTAAAACTGAAGCTTTAAAACGTTTACAGGTTGTAGAGGCATTAAGAGAATCTCAAGAGAATAGAGAAAACGAGCCAGAATGGATGATTATGAAAGTAATTCCGGTTATACCGCCAGAATTGCGTCCATTAGTTCCATTAGATGGTGGTCGTTTTGCGACTTCAGATTTAAATGATCTTTATAGAAGGGTAATTATTCGTAATAACCGTCTTAAAAGATTAGTAGAGATAAAAGCACCAGAGGTAATTTTACGTAATGAAAAGCGTATGCTTCAGGAAGCTGTTGATTCTTTGTTTGATAACACAAGAAAGGCATCTGCTGTAAAAACTGAATCTAATAGACCATTAAAGTCTCTTTCAGATTCATTAAAAGGTAAGCAAGGTCGTTTCCGTCAAAACTTACTTGGTAAGCGTGTTGATTATTCTGCGCGTTCGGTAATTGTTGTTGGACCAGAATTGAACTTGTTCGAATGTGGGCTTCCAAAAGATATGGCAGCTGAATTATACAAACCTTTTGTTATCAGAAAACTGATAGAAAGAGGTATTGTAAAAACAGTGAAGTCCGCTAAGAAAATTATAGACAAAAAAGAGCCTGTAGTTTGGGATATTTTAGAGAATGTATTGAAAGGTCACCCGGTATTATTAAACAGGGCTCCTACATTACACCGTTTAGGTATACAAGCATTCCAGCCTAAATTAATAGAAGGTAAAGCGATTCGTCTTCACCCATTAGCATGTACTGCATTTAATGCGGATTTTGATGGGGATCAAATGGCGGTTCATTTACCATTAGGACCAGAGGCAATTTTAGAAGCACAATTATTAATGCTTGCTTCTCAAAACATATTAAACCCTGCGAACGGTTCACCAATTACGGTTCCATCACAGGATATGGTCTTGGGTCTATATTATATGACCAAAGAGCGTAAATCAACACCAGAAGTTCCAATTATTGGTGAAGGTTTAACTTTTTATTCAGCAGAAGAGGTAGAGATTGCTTTCAATGAAGGCATGGTTAACCTGAATGCAGGAATAAAAGTTAGAGCAAAAGATTTCAATGAAGAAGGTGAGTTGGTTTATAAAATCATACCTACAACTGTTGGTCGTGTATTATTTAATAATCACGTGCCAGAAGCGGCAGGTTATATTAACCAAGTTCTTAATAAGAAAGCATTAAGAAATATTATTGGAGATATTTTAGCGGTAACAAGTGTACCAGTTACAGCTGCGTTCTTGGATAAGATTAAGACTATGGGTTATGAATTCGCTTTTAAAGGTGGATTGTCCTTTAGTTTAGGGGATATTATTATTCCTGCTGAAAAAATGGACATGATTGGTGAAGCCAATGTTCAAGTTGACGGTATTATGGCCAATTATAACATGGGTCTTATAACCAACAACGAGAGATATAATCAAGTTATTGATGTTTGGACATCTACTAACGCTCAGTTAACAGAGTTGGCTATGAAACGTATCCGTGAGGATCAGCAAGGTTTCAACTCGGTGTATATGATGCTTGATTCTGGTGCAAGGGGTTCTAAGGAGCAAATTCGTCAGTTAACAGGTATGCGTGGTTTGATGGCTAAACCTAAAAAATCTACTGCCGGTGGTGGTGAAATTATTGAAAACCCGATTCTTTCTAACTTTAAAGAAGGTCTTTCAATTCTTGAATACTTTATTTCTACTCACGGTGCTCGTAAGGGTCTTGCCGATACCGCTTTGAAAACTGCAGATGCTGGTTATTTAACTAGAAGACTAGTTGATGTTTCTCAAGATGTTATTATTAACACTGAAGATTGTGAGACTTTAAGAGGTGTAGAAGTTCAGGCGCTTAAGAAGAATGAAGAGATTGTTGAAACTTTAGGTGAAAGAATTTTAGGTCGTGTTTCATTGCATGATGTGTATAACCCAATGACAGAAGAATTAATTCTTCAGGCAGGTCAGCAAATTATGGAAGCTGATGTGAAGAGAGTTGAAGCTTCTCCGGTTGAGAAAATCGAAGTTCGCTCGGCACTTACATGTGAGGCTGATAAAGGAATTTGTGCTAAATGTTATGGTAGAAACCTTTCTACTAATAAGATGGTTCAAAGAGGTGAGGCTGTTGGTGTTGTTGCTGCTCAATCAATTGGGGAGCCAGGTACACAGCTTACACTTAGAACATTCCACGTAGGTGGTATTGCAGGTAACATTTCTGAAGATAACAAGCTAGAAGTAAGATTCTCTGGTGTTGCTGAGATTGAAGATTTAAGAACAGTAACTGGAGAAGGTTCAGACGGTAAACCTGCTGAAATTGTAATCTCTAGAACTAGTGAAATAAAAGTAGTAGATGCTAAAACAGGTATTACTTTAAGCACAAGTAATATTCCTTACGGTTCTCAATTATTTATTGAAAATGGAGCTAAGGTTGCTAAAGGTGATGTTATTTGTTCTTGGGATCCATATAACGGTGTTATCGTTTCAGAATTCCCAGGTAAGATAGCTTATGAGAATATTGAGCAAGGTGTAACTTATCAAGTTGAAATTGATGAGCAAACCGGTTTCCAAGAGAAAGTAATCTCTGAGTCTAGAAACAAGAAGTTGATTCCAACATTATTGATTCAAGATGCTAAAGGTGAAACATTACGTTCGTATAACCTACCTGTAGGTTCTCACATTATGGTAGATGATGGCGATAAGATTAAAGAAGGTAAAATTTTGGTTAAGATTCCACGTAAATCTGCAAAAGCGGGTGATATTACTGGTGGTCTTCCAAGAGTTACTGAATTGTTCGAAGCAAGAAATCCATCAAACCCAGCTGTTGTATCTGAAATAGACGGTGTTGTTTCTTTTGGTAAGATTAAAAGAGGTAATAGAGAAATCATCATTGAATCTAAATTAGGTGAAGTGAAGAAATATCTTGTAAAACTTTCTAATCAAATCTTAGTTCAGGAAAATGATTATGTAAGAGCTGGTATGCCGTTGTCAGATGGTTCAATTACTCCAGAAGATATCTTGTCAATTAAAGGTCCTTCTGCGGTACAGCAGTACTTAGTAAACGAAGTTCAAGAAGTTTATAGACTTCAGGGTGTGAAGATTAACGATAAGCACTTCGAAGTAGTTGTTAGACAAATGATGCGTAAAGTAAGAATTCAAGATCCAGGTGATACTATCTTCTTAGAGAATCAATTGATTCATAAAGATGATTTCATTAAGGAGAATGATGAAATCTTTGGTAAGAAAGTAGTAATGGAAGCAGGTGATTCTGATAACCTTAAGCCGGGTCAAATTGTAACTCCAAGAGAGTTGAGAGATGAAAATTCTTTATTGAGACGTGGTGACAAGACATTGGTTGAAGCAAGAGATGCTGTATCGGCAACTGCGACTCCAATTCTACAAGGTATTACTAGAGCTTCGTTACAGACGAAATCATTTATCTCTGCTGCATCGTTCCAAGAAACGACTAAAGTATTGAATGAAGCTGCTGTAAGTGGTAAGATTGATACATTAGAAGGTCTTAAGGAAAATGTAATCGTTGGTCATAAGATTCCGGCTGGTACGGGTATGAGGGACTACGATAGCATTATTGTTGGATCGAAAGAAGAGTATGATGAAATAATGGCCAGAAAAGAGGCATTAAGATTCTAAATTTATAGTAACCCTCAAATTTTATTTGGGGGTTATTTTTTTAATAAAACTATAATATGAGTGACAATAAGAATCCGAATCAAAAACAAATTAATATTGAATTGGATGAGAAGATGGCAGAAGGTATTTATTCTAATCTAGCCATTATTAATCATTCAGTTTCTGAATTTGTAGTTGATTTCATTAGTATGATGCCTGGAGCCCCAAAGGCAAAGGTGAAGAGTAGAATTATACTTACTCCGCAGCATGCTAAGAAATTTTTAAAAGCATTGAATGATAATGTACAACGGTTTGAAAAAGCTAATGGTACTATAAAGGATTATGAACAACCTTTGATACCAATGAATTTTGGTCCGACTGGAGAAGCATAAAAAAAGCCCAACTTTTAAAGTTGGGCTTTTTTTTATTCAAATTCAGAAGTAAAATGAAATTTTACCGATGGATATTTTTGCTGTGTCATTTGCAAAGAAAATTGAGAGTCTGCTAGAAAAACTAGCTGTCCTTTTTTATCCTTTGCTAAGAATTTTTGCTTTACGCGTTCAAATTCTTTGAATTCATCTGTTTTTCTATTTTTAGTACCTACCCAGCAGGCTTTATGTACATTAAAGTTTTCGTAACTACATTTTGCTCCATATTCATGCTCAAGCCTATACTGTATAACCTCAAACTGCAAAGCTCCTACAGTTCCAATAATTTTTCTTCCATTTAGTTCTAAGGTGAATAATTGGGCGACACCTTCATCCATTAACTGGTCAATGCCTTTATTAAGTTGTTTAGACTTCATAGGGTCAGCATTGTTGATATATCTAAAGTGTTCAGGAGAAAAGCTAGGAATACCCTTGTAGTGCAAACTTTCTCCTTCAGTTAATGTATCTCCTATTTTAAAATTGCCTGTATCATGTAGCCCTACAATGTCGCCAGGAAAGGAGATATCTACTATTTCTTTCTTTTCGGCAAAAAATGCATTCGGACTAGAGAATTTTAAGTTTTTACCATTTCTTACATGTAAATATGGTTTGTTGCGTTCAAAAGTACCAGAGACGATTTTTATAAATGCAAGACGGTCTCTGTGCTTGGGATCCATGTTGGCATGAATTTTAAAAACAAACCCGGTCATTTCTTTTTCGTTAGCTGCTACAAGGCGTTCTTCAGCATTCTTTGAACGTGGAGTAGGGGCAATTTGAATAAAGCAATCTAAAAGCTCTCTAACTCCGAAGTTATTTAATGCAGAACCAAAAAATACAGGTTGCTGTTCTCCTTTCAAATATAGCTCTTTGTCAAAGCTAGGGTATACACCCCAGACCAATTCTAGATTTTCACGTAATTCAGTAGCGGCTTTGCTTCCAATAATTTTATCTAACTCAGGATTGGTAACATCATCAAATGCTATTGTCTCTTCAATGTTCTTTTTGCTATCGCCACTGAATAAGTTAATATTCTTTTCGAAAATATTGTAGATACCTTTAAAGTCGTATCCCATACCAATAGGGAAACTTAACGGAGTTACAGAAAGACCTAATTTTTGTTCTAATTCGTCAAGTAGGTCAAAAGCATCTTGACCTTCCCTATCCATTTTATTTATAAACACCAATATTGGTATTTTACGCATTCGACAAACTTCAACCAGTTTAACTGTTTGTTCCTCAACACCTTTTGCAACGTCGATTACAACAATAACACTATCTACTGCAGTTAATGTTCTGAAAGTATCTTCAGCGAAATCTTTATGACCAGGCGTATCAAGTATATTGATTTTTTTACCCTTGTAGTTAAAAGCAAGAACAGAAGTGGCAACCGAAATACCTCTTTGTCTTTCGATTTCCATGAAATCACTGGTTGCTGTTTTTTTAATCTTATTATTCTTTACAGCTCCTGCTTCTTGTATCGCACCACCAAAAAGTAATAATTTTTCAGTTAATGTAGTTTTACCTGCATCTGGGTGAGAAATTATTCCGAAAGTTCTTCTGCGTTCTATTTCTTGCTTAAAGGTCATATACAAAATTTGTGCAAAAGTAATATAAATTCAATTCTTAACATTTAGGTTATAGTTATGATAATTCTAAAAATATTAATATTTATAAGTATTTGATTAATTGAGTATTAGGTTTTTAATGCATAATATTTTTAATAGTCTATGATCTTTTATTAGGAATTCATCGTAAATAAAATTAAAATGTTAAATATTCTTAATTAAAAAGACTGCTTTTTTTGTCGATTACCCATTTAATTCCTTGGTTAATCGAAAAAGAATTTGAGTTCATTCAATTATGATATATCTTAGCATCGTTAAATAAGACAGCCCCACTTTCTTATAACGAACATTTGAAAAATCCTACCTAATGCCATGGTGATTAGTAAAACACTAACACTTATGGGTAAAATTACTTTGACATTACGTAACTTATTATCGTTAAAAGCATTAGGAATTTTAACAGTACTATTGTTGACGTCATCTTTTTCTAACATTTACAAATTAGAATCCAATTTATCGACTCTGTATACTATTGATACAGATGGAGATGGTGTATTAGATTCAATTGATATCGATGATGATGGGGATGGTATCATAGATATAAATGAAGATAAAAATTTAGATGGAGATCACAATCATACCACTAATCCTACAGATACGGATTGCGACGGTGTTCCCGATTATTTAGATATAGATTCAGATAATGATGGTATTCTTGATAATTTGGAAGCTCCAAATTTTCATAAATATAAGCCGGCATCTGGAATAGATTCAGACGGTAATGGTTTAGATGATATTTACGAAAAATACCCTGGTAGCGGAGAAGGTGTAAAAGTTGATGATAGGGATGGTGATGGTAAACCCAATCATCTTGATATAGATACCGACAATGATGGTATACCTGATAACGTAGAGGCACAGACAACCGCTGGTTATATTCCTCCAAACCTAGATAGTAGTGCGACTTATGCCTTGAATAATGGTATTAATAGTGCATATATTGGTGGTTTAACACCAGTGAATACCGATGGTACACCTCCTCCAAACAAACCAGATTATCAAGATTTTGATAGCGATGATGATCTTGTTCTTGATAGTAACGAGGGTAACGATTTTAACTTTGACGGAATACCTGACCAAATATTGACAGGTATTGATACCGATGGTGATGGATTGGACGATGGTTATGAAGGTTCAGATGTAAACGACGGTTTCGATGTCAACGATGAGATTAACGACCCAGCCAACGATTTACCTGATACCGATGGTACCGAGGATGTGAATTATAGAGATTTCGATGATGACGGAGACGGTATTGATACACCGGACGAGGATGCTAACAACGATGGTGACCCTACAAACGATGATACAGATAATGATGGTACTCCCGACTATCTTGATGTGGATAATACACTTGGTCCTGATACGGATGGCGATGGTGTTCCAGACAGTGCTGATCTTGATGATGACAATGATGGAATATTGGATACGGTAGAAGATCCAAATTTAGATGGAGACAATAATCCATTGACAGATCCATTAGATTCGGATAATGACGGAAAGCCAAATCATTTGGATATAGATAGTGACAACGACGGAATTCCAGATAACGTAGAGGCTCAGACAACTGACGGATATATTGCACCAAACGATGACGACGCAGCTACGTATACATCTAACGATGGTGTCAACAGTGCATATCCAGAAGGAATTACACCTGTTAATACGGATAATACCGATAATGAAGATTATATTGATTTGGACAGTGATAATGATTCTGTTCCAGATAACAACGAGGGTAATGATTTCAACTTTGACGGAATCCCTGATCAGACCTATACAGGTATCGATACCGATGGTGATGGATTGGACGATGGTTATGAAGGTTCAGATGTAAACGACGGTTTCGATGTCAACGATGAGATTAACAATCCAGCTAGCGATTTACCTGATACCGATGGTACGGAAGATGTAAACTATAGGGATTTGGACGATGATGGTGATGGTATTGATACACCTGACGAGGATGCCAACAACGATGGTGACCCTACCAATGACGATAGTGATAATGATGGTATACCGGATTATTTAGATCCAGACAGTAATCCTGGTCCTGATACTGATGGCGATGGCGTAGCCGATAGTGCTGATCTTGATGATGATAACGATGGTATATTGGACAGTGTTGAAGATCCTAATTTGGATGGAGACAATGATCCGTTAACTAATCCATTGGATAGCGATGAAGATGGTATGCCGAACCATTTGGATATCGATAGTGACAACGATGGAATTCCAGATAATGTAGAGGCACAGACTACTGATGGTTATATAGCACCTAACGAGGACGATGAAGCTACATATGGATCAAATGATGGTGTCAACAGTGCTTATCCAGATGGGCTTACTCCTGTTAATACGGATGGTGCCGATGATGTAGACTACCTTGATTTGGACAGTGATAATGATTCTGTTCCAGATAACAACGAGGGTAATGATTTCAACTTTGACGGAATCCCTGATCAGACCTATACAGGTATCGATACCGATGGTGATGGATTGGACGATGGTTATGAAGGTTCAGATGTAAACGACGGTTTCGATGTCAACGATGAGATTAACAATCCAGCTAGCGATTTACCTGATACCGATGGTACGGAAGATGTAAACTATAGGGATTTGGACGATGATGGTGATGGTATTGATACACCTGACGAGGATGCCAACAACGATGGTGACCCTACCAATGACGATAGTGATAATGATGGTATACCGGATTATTTAGATCCAGACAGTAATCCTGGTCCTGATACTGATGGCGATGGCGTAGCCGATAGTGCTGATCTTGATGATGATAACGATGGTATATTGGACAGTGTTGAAGATCCTAATTTGGATGGAGACAATGATCCGTTAACTAATCCATTGGATAGCGATGAAGATGGTATGCCGAACCATTTGGATATCGATAGTGACAACGACGGAATTCCAGATAATGTAGAGGCACAGACTACTGATGGTTATATAGCACCTAACGAGGACGATGAAGCTACATATGCTTCTAATGATGGTGTCAACAGTGCTTATCCGGATGGGCTTACTCCTGTTAATACGGATGGTGCCGATGATGTAGACTACCTTGATTTGGACAGTGATAATGATTCTGTACCTGATAATAACGAGGGTAATGATTTTAACTTTGACGGAATCCCTGATCAGACCTATACAGGTATCGATACAGATGGTGACGGACTTGATGATGGTTATGAAGGTTCAGATGTAAACGACGGCTTCGATGTCAACGATGAGATTAACGACCCAGCCAATGATCTACCTGATACCGATGGTACGGAAGATGTAAACTATAGGGATTTGGACGATGATGGTGATGGTATTGATACACCGGACGAGGATGCCAACAACGATGGTGACCCTACCAATGACGATACTGATAATGATGGTATACCGGATTATTTAGATCCTGATATAGTACCAATGGAAGATTTAGATGCTATTGATGATATAGTATCTACACCGATAGATACTCCAATTGAAATAGATATTTTAGATAATGATTTTGGTATTCCTAGCGATGGTACGTTAACCGTAACTGATTCATCAAACGGTACTGTTGAAATTAATGATGGAGGAACTCCAGATGATATTTCAGATGATACTATTACGTATACGCCAAACGATGGTTTTGAAGGAACGGAAACTATCGAGTATACGGTTTGTGATGCTGAAGGTAACTGTGATACGGCTACGGTAACTATTACTGTTGGTGAGCCGGTAGCTCTAGATGTTGTAGATGATTCTGTGTCTACACCGATAGATACTCCCATCGAAATAGATATTTTAGATAATGATTTTGGTATTCCTAGCGATGGTACGTTAACCGTAACTGATTCATCAAACGGTACTGTTGAAATTAATGATGGAGGAACTCCAGATGATATTTCAGATGATACTATTACGTATACGCCAAACGATGGTTTTGAAGGAACGGAAACTATCGAGTATACGGTTTGTGATGCTGAAGGTAACTGTGATACGGCTACGGTAACTATTACTGTTGGTGAGCCGGTAGCTCTAGATGTTGTAGATGATTCTGTGTCTACACCGATAGATACTCCCATCGAAATAGATATTTTAGATAATGATTTTGGTATTCCTAGCGATGGTACGTTAACCGTAACTGATTCATCAAACGGTACTGTTGAAATTAATGATGGAGGAACTCCAGATGATATTTCAGATGATACTATTACGTATACGCCAAACGATGGTTTTGAAGGAACGGAAACTATCGAGTATACGGTTTGTGATGCTGAAGGTAACTGTGATACGGCTACGGTAACTATTACTGTTGGTGAGCCGGTAGCTCTAGATGTTGTAGATGATTCTGTGTCTACACCGATAGATACTCCCATCGAAATAGATATTTTAGATAATGATTTTGGTATTCCTAGCGATGGTACGTTGACCGTAACTGATTCATCAAACGGTACTATTGAAATTAATGATGGAGGAACTCCAGATGATATTTCAGATGATACAATTACATATACTCCAAATGATGGTTTCGAAGGAACGGAAACTATCGAGTATACGGTTTGTGATGCTGAAGGTAACTGTGACACGGCTACGGTAACAATTACAGTAGGCGAGCCGATTGCTCTAGATGTTGTAGATGATTCTGTGTCTACACCGGTAGATACTCCTATCGAAATAGATATTTTAGACAATGATTTTGGTATTCCTAGCGATGGTACGTTGACCGTAACTGATCCATCAAACGGTACTATTGAAATTAATGATGGAGGAACTCCTGATGATATTTCAGATGATACTATTACGTATACGCCAAACGATGGTTTTGAAGGAAGTGATACCATTGAGTATACGGTGTGTGATGTTTTGGGTAATTGTGATACGGCAACTGTTGAGATATTAGTTGTTGACAATAATCCTACAGAAACAGATGACGATGCTATAGAAGTGAATCAAATGGTAACTCCAAATGGTGACGGTAGAAATGAATTTTTATTCATTAGAGGTGTAGATAAAATTCGCAGCAGTACTTTAAAGATTTTTAATAGATGGGGTGTTGCGGTCTATGAAGGTGAAAATTATAATAATCAAAATAATGTATTTGATGGTAGATCAAGAGGTAGGTCTACGTTAAGTACAGATGATTATCTTCCAGCCGGAATATATTTCTATATATTTGATTATACTACCTTTGAAGGAGAAAGCAAAGTAGATAGTGAATATCTTTATATTAGTAGATAATAGTTTATAAAATATGAATATTAAAAATAAGTTTTTAATCCTGTTCGGAGGTTTGTTGCTAATGTTTAGTAGTGCCGTTGCCCAGCAAGATGCGCAGTATACTCAGTATATGTTCAATACAATGAGCGTTAACCCTGCATACGCAGGCTCTAGAGGTCAGTTAAGTATAACAGGCTTATATCGTTCGCAATGGGTAGGTTTGGAAGGAGCGCCAAAGACACAAACATTAAATATTCAATCTCCTATTAGAAATAGTAAGCTTGGTTATGGTGTATCGATTGTAAATGATGAGATAGGAAACGGCGTTGTTCAAGAAACTTACTTCGATGCTGTTATTTCTTATACAATAGATGTATCGGCAGAGGGTAAATTGTCCTTCGGATTAAAAGCAGGGGGTAACTTGTTAAATTTAGATTTTAACCAGCTCCGTAATTTTGATTCGGAACCTGTAGATTCTGAAAATATTGAAAATAGATTTTCACCAAATGTTGGTGTTGGTCTTTATTATCATTCTAATGCCTTTTATGCTGGACTTTCCGCGCCAAACTTGTTTCAAACGGAACATTTTGATAATTCTCAAAGAGATGCTAACAGTGTTCAGTTTTTGTCTAAAGAAAGAATTAATTTTTATTTAATAACAGGATACGTTTTTGATTTAAATGGAAATTTAAAATTTAAACCTGCTTTACTTACAAAAGTGGTTGGTGGAGCGCCACTACAGGTTGATTTTTCTGCAAACTTTATGTTCAATGAGAAATTTACTTTTGGTGCAGCATACAGATGGGATGCCGCAGTAAGTGCAATGGCTGGCTTTCAAATTTCAGATCAATTAATGATTGGTCTAGCATATGATAGAGAAACAACGGATTTAGGAGGTACTCAGTTTAACGACGGATCATTTGAAGTTCTCTTAAGATATGAATTGGTAAAATCATTTCAAAGATTGGTTTCACCTCGTTTTTTCTAAATGGCAAACTTATATATGAAACATAATTTAAAATTTATTTTAGTATTCTTGATGTTCTTCCACGGATTAACTGAAGCTCAAGAACGACTAATTCAAAAAGGAAATGAGAACTTCGATTCGTATTCTTTTAGTCCGGCAATAGATATTTATAAAAAGGTCTTAGATAAGGGTTATGTATCTGCAGATTTACTTAGAAAATTGGGTAATTCATACTATTATAATGCCGATTACAAAGAAGCTGCTGAGACGTACAAACAACTCGTAACAGATTATTCGGCAGAAGTTACTGCAGAAGACTATTTTAAGTATGCTCAGTCGCTTAAAACTTTAGGCGATTACAATGCTTCGAGTGATGTCATGAATAAATTTATGGAAATCACCAAAAGTGATGGTCGGGCTACTGCATTTAATGAAGACCGAGATTTTATGTCAGAAATTGAGGAAAATTCTAGTAGATATAATTTAGGTCCTTTCGAATATAATTCACCATATTCAGATTTCGCTCCTTCATTTTATAAAGAGGGATTAATATTTTCTTCTGATAGAGATACAGGTAATTTTGCTAGATATCGTCATACTTGGAATGCAAAAGATTTTTTAGATTTATATGAAGTAAATGCAGATAGTTCATCTATAGATCATGTAAAAAAATTAGGCGAAAATGTAAATACTCGCTATCACGAATCTACTTCTGTAGTTACGAAAGATGGTCAGACAATGTATTTTACACGAAATAACTCTGTAAAAAGGAAAACCGTAAAAGATGATAAAGGCATTGTTAGGTTAAAAGTTTTAAGAGCTGTATTAACAGTTGAGGGTATTTGGGGAGAAGTTGAAGAGCTACCTTTTAATAGTGACTCTTATTCTGTTGCAAACCCTGCTTTGAGTCCTGATGAAAAAACGCTATATTTTGTCTCAGATATGCCTGGTACGTTAGGAGAATCAGATTTATTTATGGTTTCTATTAATGAAGATCGTTCATTTGGTACACCTCAAAATTTAGGTTCAAATATCAATACAGAAGCAAGGGAGACTTTTCCTTACATTACAAGCGAAGAGGTATTGTATTTTTCCTCAGATGGACATCCGGGTCTAGGTGGTTTAGATGTTTTTGCAACTAAAATAAAAAGACAAGATTTCTCAGGTAAGGTTTTAAATATAGGAAAACCTGTAAATAGTAATAGTGATGATTTTACTTTTATTTTCGATGAGGAGTTAAGAACTGGCTATGTTGCCTCAAATCGTGAAGGGGGAATGGGTTATGATGATATTTATAGTTTTACAGAAACAAGACCTTTAGAATTTGACTGTATTCAAAAAATTAACGGTACAGTAAGAGATAAAATTTCTAATGAAGTTTTAGTTGGAGCAACTATTAAGGTTATCGACGAGAATAACGAAGAGGTATTAGCTACGATTACAGATTCTGATGGAAACTATAATTTGGAATTAGATTGTAATAAAGGAAATTTTGTCAGAGCTTTGATGGAACGTTATGTACCTTTTGAAGAGTATATTGGCGTATCTGATGGGAAACCAAAAATTATTGATTTTTATCTTGAAAGAGATAATGTTACCGCTGGGTTTGGTGATGATTTAGCGAAACTTCTTCAGTTAAGCACTATATATTTCGATTTTGATAAATATGATATTAAAAAGGTTTCAGAAGTAGAGATTGAAAAGGTAATTGCTGCTATGGAGAAATACCCAAGTTTGAAATTAAAGGTTAATTCTCATACAGATAGTAGAGGACCTGCAGCTTACAATCTTTGGTTATCTCAAAAACGAGCTGAGTCAACTGTAAATTATATGATTAAAAAAGGCATATCTAAAGACAGATTGGTAAGTGAAGGTTTTGGCGAGACTAAATTACTAAATGAGTGTTCAGATGGTGTTAAATGTTCGGCAACTAAACATGATATTAATAGAAGATCAGAGTTTATTATTTTAGAATAACAAAATAATAATTACACATTAAAAAGCGACCAAGTAATTGGTCGCTTTTTAATGTGTTACGACTTTTTATAAGTATTAAATTTATATTTTAACTGTCTATTGATAGCTCTTTTGAGATTATATAAAATGTACTGTTATCGATAAACTACAGCTTAATTTTTATCGTATATTTTAATTTAATTAAATCAATGACAGCACTATTAACCTTATTCACTTGCTATTAGCTTCACTTCACAACAAATTTTAGGCACACCTTAATTACATAGTTATTTTTACTGATGATATTGATTATTGATTTTTCGACAACTCAATATCCCCATTGAATTAATTATGAGATTAAAGCATATTTATTATTTACTGTTTATATTATATGGCACAAGTTTCTATGCGCAAGAAACTTATCGTGACAATTTTAGTAATGTATCTTATTCAAATAACAACGGTATTGCTAACTTTTCTACCAATTGGTTAGAGACCGGAGATTCGGATAATGGACCTAACAGTCAATACATTCGAATCAGTAGTAATCGATTAGAATTTTATTACATATGGTCAGAGACCATACGTAGATCTGCCAATTTAAATGGAGCAAGCATTGCTAATTTAAGTTTTACATGGCAAACATCTAGTCTTAGTAATAGGTTTTTAGCAATTCAAGTCTCGAATAATGGTGGAGCTTCTTATAATACAATTGGGACTATAACTGGAAATAACAATTCAGGAACTTTTAGTCAAGATATCTCTGGGTATATTTCAGCGACAACCACAGTGAGGTTTGTGAAAGCAGGAAACAATTGGAATAATAATGATTATGCATTTATCGATAATTTTCAAATTTCAGCAACTTTTCCTGCACCAATACCAGTAATTGAAGTAGATGATGTAACTGTAGATGAAGATGGCGGTAATGCCACTTTTACGGTACGGCATACGGGTACAAATGCTACAACTCCTTTTACGGTAAATTATCAAACGGTAAATGGTTCTGCTTTTGATGGAAGTGATTATACGTCTACTTCAGGTATTTTAAATTTTAACGGAACAACGGGAGATTCGGAAACTGTAACAGTTCCTATTTTGAATGATGGGACAATAGAGAATCCTGAAAACTTCACGTTAGAATTTACGCTGGTATCCGATCCTCAGGTAGATATTACTGATACGGCAACAGGTACGATAATAGATGACGATGCCCTTATTATGACAGATGGTGGTAGTGCTACTACCTGTAGTGATACATTCTTTGATCCAGGCGGACTTTCTAATTACGGTAATAATCAAGATGTAACTTATACAATATGTCCTGATACTGCAGATACCTATTTAAATGTCAATTTTACAAGTTTTGAAATTGTTTCTGGTGACTTGTTATATATTTATGATGGTAATTCTACTGGAGCAGCATTAATAGGTCAATATGATAGTGCCAATGTACCTACTTCAATAAATTCATCAGCAGCTTCTGGTTGTTTAACATTTAGATTTGTTTCTAATGGCAGTAATACTGGTGCTGGTTGGGAGGCAGAAATAAATTGTTTTCCAGATGGTCCTATTATTGTAATAGAAGATATCACTATAGATGAAGATGTTGGTAATGCCGTTTTTACAGTTAGGTCCACTAGGGCAGCTCACGGCAGAAATATATTCTTTTTCGGTTTTGTTGAAGCGCCTTTTACGGTAGATTTTGAAACTGTAGATGGTTTAGCACTTGCTGGTAGTGATTATACCACAACAGCAGGAACATTGACTTTTACAGGAGAACTTAATAACGTTCAAACGATTTCAGTACCCATAGCAAATGATGGAGTGCCTGAATTTGCAGAAGATTTCGATATTGTGTTTACAGGTGCAACTGCTCAATACGCTGTTGTAAATTATAACGATACTGGAAAGGGGACTATTAACTCTCAAATTTTAGCGAATGACCCTTTAAGCCTTTTTCAAGAATTTGATGGGTATTATGACTATTCTACCACGGGTGGTACAATGCGTACAAGTCCTAATGGCGGTAATCCATGTGCTGTTACTACATCATCTTCCAATAGTTTAGTTTCTCCTGTTCCTGGAACAGCTACCGTAGAAAGAGCATACCTTTATTGGTCACATTCTAGTACGGTACGTGATGCAGATGTAACTTTTGAAGGTCAAAGTGTTTCCGCTAATTTTTTATATCAAACTTCATTGGGTAACAGAAACTTTTTTGGATATGTAAGTGATGTAACTTCTATAGTTCAAGGAGTAACCAATTTGTCTAGTAATGTTTTTGATTTTAGCGGGCTTACTATAAATAATACTGGAGAATATTGTAGTACGAGTACGGTTTTAGGAGGTTGGGCATTAATGGTATTTTACGAAGATCGTTCTTTACCTGCTGTAAATATTAACTTATATCAAGGTTTTGATGGACTTAGTAATGATGGAAATTCATTTACTTTAGATTCATTTTATGCTATCTCTGGTACTGGAGCAAAAGCTTCGTTCTTATCATGGGAAGGTGATCCAGATCTTAATGGTTCAAGTTCAGGCTCAACGAATCCTGAAGAACTATCTATTACCAATCAACGTAATCAGAATTTTGTACTGACAGGAGATGGAGGTCAAACAGGTAATAACTCTTATAATTCTACAATTTATGATAATACAGTAGCTCCAGTTTATAATAATGCTAGTACATACGGTTTAGATTTAGATACGTATGATATGTCGACTTTTATTCAACCTGCAGATAGTGAAGTAACAGCTAATGTGGATGTAGGTCAAGATTTTGTTATTTCGGCGGCTGTGATATTAAAAGTACCATCTAACCTGATTGCCGGTCGTGTATTTGAAGATGTCAACTATCCTGGCGGGGCAGGAAGAGATCAGTTAGTTTCTGGAGGTATAGGTATTTCAGGTGCTGTTGTAGAGCTTTTTGAAGCTTCAGGAACATTCATCCAAAGAAAAAATACAGAGGCTAACGGCAATTATTCATTTGGTGGTATGGCAGATGGCGATTATTTTATCAAAGTAGTTAGCTCTACGATACGATCAACTAGAGATAATGGTGCTGGTTGTTCGTCATGTTATCCAGTTCAGACATATAGAACAGAAACTAATTCAGGTAGTATTCTTGATATTACAAATGAAGTAGGTGGAGCGGATCCGACTAGAACACAAGATGTATCGCTAGGTGTAATAAATAACGCTCAAAGTATTTCAAATGTAGAGGTGCAGGGTAATGGTGTCGTTGGTATAAACTTCGGATTCAATTTTAATACAATTGTCAATACGAATGATTATGGGCAAGGTTCTTTGGCTCAATTCATTGTTAATTCAAATACTATTGGAGAAGTAGGATTAGATATAGAAGCAAATTCAATTTTTGATCCAGTTGCAGGTTACGATACTTCGATATTTATGATTCCACCTACAGGAGACATTTTAGGCAGAACAGCTGATGCAAATTTTGCCAACGGCTATTTTGATATTGAAATTTCAAAAAACGTTCCACTTTCTGTAATAACAGGTACGAACACTAGTATAGATGGTAGAACTCAAACGGCATATTCTGGAGATACAAATACTGGTCTAGTTGGTTCAGGCGGTAATGCTGTAGGTATTTCTAGTACAATATTACCAACTTATGAAAGACCCGAAATTCAGGTTCACCGCGAAGATGGCGATGTATTCATAAATGAAGGCGATAATGTAGTAATAAGAAATTTAGCTATTTTTTCAGATAAGTCTTCAGCTATAGTTGCAGAAGATGGTTCATTAGAGGTAACTCAAAATTTAATTGGTGTAAATGCTCTAGGTAATAACTCGGGAGATATAGATGTCGGAGTTGAAAATAAAGATGGGCAAATTAACGTTAACGGAAATTATCTTGCAACAATTTTAGAATCAGCGGTATTAGTAGATGGTGGTAGTTCAAGTTTAATTCAGAATAATCATTTTGTAAATAATGGTAGCTCACCATGTGATGATGCTATTTTATTGGAGGATGGTTCAGGTATAGTCATTCGACAAAATTTAATTGAAGCATCTGCTTCTACAGCAATTGATGCTGAGGATAAAGTGAGTGGTGTTATAATAACAGAGAATTCATTGACAACTTCAGGTCAAGATGGAGGCAATTGTCAAGGAAATCCTCAACAAATGGCAATTAAAATAGAAAGTGATGGTTCATCTATTTCTAATAATGTTATTTATCAAAATGGTGGAGCAGGTATTGCAATTGTTGATGGTACTTCAAATTTAATTAGTCAAAACTCCATTTATGCAAATGGAACGGTAACACCAAGTTTGGGTATCGATTTAGATATGGACGGTGTAACATTAAATGATACTTCAGATTCAGATTCTGGTCCGAATAATTTAGAAAATTTTCCTGCTATTAATTCAGCATTTATTTCAGGTACCAACTTGGTTGTTACCGGTTGGGCATCACCTGGTACAATTGTAGAAGTATTCTTTACAGATGTAAATGAAGGTACAGCTACCTTAGGCGACAATCAATTAGGTCTTACGCAAGACTATGGAGAAGGTCAAACTTATATAGGCACAGCAATAGAGGGTAGTGGCGATGATCAAGATGCTACTACTAGTTCTTATGCAGATGTTGATGGTAATGCCGATAACACTAATAAATATAAATTTATTTTTCCGCTACCTTCAGGTACTGCAGTTGGCGATTTAATAACAACAACTGGTACAAGAAGTAACTCAACTTCTGAGTTCTCACCAGAAATTATCATTCGGGCTTATACGGTAATTACCAACAGAAATATTACATATCGTATAAAAAGTAATTAAAATTCGAAAGTAAATTCTTACAAAAAATCTTTGTAAACCCTGTGTTTTATTGGGGTTAACAGCTCAGGCAACAGTTTATCAATTGTTTACCTTGTTGTGAAGACCATTGGCAACATTAATTTTTTGACTTCACCTTATTAGCTGAATTTTATAATATCAAATCATGCTAAATACTTCCCCCATATTGGCAGTGTAAATATTTTTCAATGGGGGTTTCTCTCTTCAAGAGGATAAAATTGCGCTATTTAGGCTTAGTTACTTTAGTCTTTTTCTCGAATATAGCTTTACAAGCACAAACGACTTTTACTGAAAGTGCAGCTTCTTATGGTCTCGATTTGGGTCAACCTAAAGATGGTGGTCACGCATGGTCAGATTTTGATAATGATGGTGATCTCGATGTTCTCGTACTAGAAAATAACAATAGCCAAAATGTAAAAAGTTTTTTAATGCGCAATAATGGTAACAATACGTTTACCAATGTACAACCTATTTTAGTGCCTGGTATGTTGGGTGATTGGGCAGAGCGGCAGGCGGTTTGGGGCGATATTAATAATGATAGTAGACCAGATTTTATAATCAATTCTTCGGGTAATAATAATGCTAGAAAAGCAATTCAAATATTCATTCAAAATACAGATGGTACTTTTGGTAATGGTATTGGCGGATCTGCGCCTATAACTATAGGTAGGTCTGGTGCTACTATAGTAGTACCAGGTGTAAATTCTGAAGGTGTTGGTTTTTTTGATTTTGAAGGAGATGGTGATTTAGATATCTTTTTTGATAATCATGATATGGGTATAGAATTATTGAGAAATAATTTTATTGATCATACTACGCATACAGTTTCAAATCCTGCTCCAAATGTATTGTTTACACATATTACCACAGGTAATGGTAGTGGTGTTACACAGTTCGGCTTAAATCAGTTTGCGACAGATGGTGATTATGGTACCGCTGCCGATGTAAATGATGATGGTTGGGTCGATATATTTATGCGTAAGCGAGATGAAAATGATTTTTTCTTAAATCAAGGTGGTAATTTTTCTAATGGTGCAGATTTAGGTCAGGCAGCAAATAACAATAAAGGTGGTAACGGACTTTGGGATTTGGATAATGATGGTGATTTAGATGCTGTATGGACGGAAAATGGTCAAACTCAAATTCATAGAAATGATGGTGGCGGAATATTTACCGCTTTAGGTGCCGGCTCTTTTCCGGGTTTACCACAACCTGGTAATTTAAACAATGGCAGTTCAGGCGCTAGAATAGATGCTCTAGCAGGCGGAGATATAGATAATGATGGTGATATAGATATTATTCTGGTAGGTAATAGCAGAAGTTATTTATATATCAATCAATTGAACAGTCCTACACCAGCTCCGGGGGTAATAGGTAGTGGTTCGGCAATGAACTTTTCACTAGACGCTCAGCAATTTAATTCAGGTAGAGATGGTGAGGGTACTACCATGGTAGATGTTGATGATGATGGTGATTTAGATATTTATATCAATATAAATAATAATAGCAATCAACTATATATTAATAATTTACCAGCGGCAAATAGAAATAACCACCTACTTATAGATGTTACTGAAGATAGGGGTGCCAATGGCTCTACAGGAGGTTTCTTGGGTAGGGTAGCAATTGGTACAAATGTTTTAATTAGAGACTGCTCTGGTAATATTGTTAGTGGTTTGAGACAGGTAAATGGAGTATATGGTCATGGTACACAACAGCCAGAAGAAGTACATTTCGGTTTACCCTTGGGAGAAGGCGAGACTTACATTATAGAAGTGCATTATCCAAATTTTTATGATTCTTCTGATCCAAACGGCTACTCAAGATTAATTGCTACTGCCATTGCACAACCTAGTACAATTGCAGGTACAAACCATTATACGTTAACCACTACTGATGCCGAATTAATAGAAAATCCGAATGCACCTATAGCAGCAGATGATGAGGTACAGGTCGCTTACGGAAATTCTGTTTCTGTGCAAGTTCAATTATTTACAAACGATTCTGAACCAGATGGTGAAAATTTCTCTATAGAAAATGTCACACAACCTTCAGTAGGTTCGGTAGTAGTTTATGATGCAGAGAACGGACTCGTAACATATACATATAGCGGTGCAACTCCTTTTCCGGGTGAGACTACTTTTGACTACACTATTACCGATTCAACAGATTCACTTTGTCCTTCTTTAGGTAAGAGCGATACTGCAACGGTTAGAATTTTTGAACCATGTACAGACCCAACAGGAATAGATACCGATGGCGATGGTATAAACGATGTATGTGACCTTGATAATGATAATGATGGTATTTTAGATGTTGATGAATGTGATGAAGCAATCTCTCTAGTTACAAATGGTAATTTTACTGATTGGATATTTAGTTCAGGATGGACTGGCTCAGGACAAAATTGGAACAAAAATGCTAATCGGGCTTATTATGCCCAATGGAATGGTGCAGGTACGGCAACTTTTTATCAAACAATTAATGTATCTCCAAATATTTTAAATACCATAATTTTTGATGTTGGTGCTTTTGCAGATTATTCGGGAGAATCAACTCTTGAAGTAAAGATAGACGGAGTAGTATATTTTACAGAAACAGCTACACAGATAGTGGTAACTAATGGAGGTAATGCCGTAGATGGTAATGAGACCTTAAATATGTCATCTAGAAGTTTCTCTTTTACACCAACTTCAAACACGGTTACTTTAAGTTTTGATGGGTCTTCACCGGTAAATAATCACGATCTATTATTTGTGGATAACGTAATGTTAAATACCGGTTGCGGAGATTTAGATGGAGACGGTACTGAAGATATTTTTGATTTGGACAGTGATGGTGATGGATGTTTTGATGCCTTGGAAGGAAATGATAGCTTAGATTTTTCAGATTTAAACGGAAATGGCAGTATTTCGGGAGCTGTTGATGCCAATGGTGTACATACCGCTGTAAGTGGAGGGCAAGGAAAAGGTAGTGCAAGAGATTATACGGTTACCTCAGACTTGTGTGATGATGATGGAGATGGCGTGAATAATGCAAATGACAAATGTCCATATTTTGATGATGCAATAGATAGCGATAATGATGGTGTGCCAGATGGTTGCGATGTAGATGATGATAATGATGGCGTATCAGATTGCGAAGAATCCATAGATAATGTCACCAACGAATTTGCTTGGACTTTGAATAATCCATCCGGAAATCTGCAAATGGATACAAATTATGATACAAAAATTAATGATTGGGTATTAAGTGACACTAATACATTGATTATGAACGGATCTAATTTTTCAATATCCGGCAGTAATATAAGAATAGAATCTTTTACCTCGCAAACTAAAGAAGAAGCAGTTCAAAAAGGAGATTATGTTGAGGTATCATTTACAACTACTTCAGATGTTGCATCGTTGCGGTTAAATGAAATTCGCTCTGGCTGGTATAGACCTAATCAGGGTGATTCTTACTATTCTGCCACAGCTTTTACAAAAGTAGGTTCAAATGTTTGGACCACTTTATCAACCGATGTTTTACATACCGATAACGGTAGTTCTTATGCATCTTTTCAACATTTAGGTGCCAATGCGGTTTATCTAGATGCGATTACCACGTATTCATTTCGTTTTTATGTGTATGGTCAAATAAATGATTCATCGCAAATATATTCTATAATAGACGATATTGCTTTTGGTGTTACGGCATGTAGAACTGGTAATTTAGATGGCGATGCTTTACCGAATCATCTTGACGATGATAGTGATGGCGATGGTTGTAATGATGCAGATGAAGCATATGCAAACACCTCTGCAGATTCTGATAATAATGGCATATATGGTTCCGGAACTCCAAATGTAAATCTAGACGGTTCTGTAACTGCGGCTTCTTATCCTACACCAGCAGATGGTGATGGTAATGGCGATTATGATTTTTTACAAGTTACGGCAACTCCAGTTGTTACTGATCAACCACAAAATCAAACTGTATATATAGGAGAAGATGCAATTTTTATTTCAACTGTTAATAATGCAGATACCTATAAATGGCAAGTGAGTATAGACGGTTTAAATTATACTAATCTGGAAAATAACTCAGAGTATTCAGGCACTGAAACTTCAACTCTGACGGTTTTGAATGTATCAAAACTAAAAGAAGGATATTCATATAGATTACTCGCTTCTAATTCCAGTAATATATGCGCGGAAATAGTTTCAAATGCAGCTTTACTTTTTGTAAAAGCTAGAACCGTAATTACAAATAGGCGAATTACATATCGTATAAAGGCAAATTAAAAACAACTATTTATATACATAAAATCTTGAAATAAGTATGTTAAATATTATTTATATGTAGGAATATACTTATAAATAATAATAAGTTTTCAACTAATAGTAAATGCTTTTTTTCTCTAAAATTTTACATATTTTGAAATTTTATAGTGACAAAAACTGCCCTAATAACAGTCCATCTTCGACGAACAACCACCCATTTTATTAAAAAAGAAACATACCTAAACCTCATATTTATGATGGTATATGGTGTTAATAATGCATTACACAACAATTATTTTAGGGTGCACTGCTTATAATCAATATTTGTGCATTGTGAATACCATAGATCCATCTTGTCGAATTTAATGTCGAGTAAATTTTTGGAAAGCACATTTTGAAAATCCTATATGACCAACGAATTATTGAAGGTGGAATTGAATATTAAAAGTATGAAGAGTCAAGCTAATAAAACCCTAGGTAATACCATAAAATTTATAATGGTGTTATTTACTTTACTAATATCAGGTATCTCTATGGCACAAACAACTGTGACTCTAGAAGATCAATGTAATTGCGAAGTATTGCAGGGTACCGATGTATCAGCGCCAGGGGTTACAACTCCAGCAGGTGCAGATTTAGGAGATCTGTATGTAAATACAGATACAGGAACTATTTACTATTGGAATGGAACCACTTGGGAGTTAACGTCTACGGATGATAACACTACCAATGCTTCGTTAACAGAAGATGGAGTAAACCTAATTTTGACCGATAGTGATTTAAGTACGGTATCTATTCGTTTAGCTGATATAGCTGATGTAGTTGATACAAATACTACGAATGTAACTTTTACAGTAAATAGTGTAAATGGTACATTGGATATTATAGATTCTGAGGGGGCTATTGTATCTGTTCCTTTAGCGGATATAGCTGCGTTGGTAAATACCGATAATCAAGAGGGTACGGAAGTATTTTTAACTACGCCATTAGATGTAGATGGCGATAGGATTAATGAAACAACAGTAGAAGAGGCAATAGCAGATTTAGCAGCAAATAATGCTTTGGATTTAGACATTGATCCTACCAATGAACTAACTACAAGTGGTGCAGGTGCTCCAACGGCGGCTCCGGTAAATGATAATCCGGGAGTAACTTATTTAGATACTGCAACAAATGAGTTGTATGTATATGATGGTTCAAACTGGACAATGGTTACTGATAATCAAATTGCAGGTGAAGTTGAGGTTACCCCTGCAGGAAACATCACCGCAAATGATGTACAATCTGCATTAGAAGAATTAGACGGTATTATTACATCTAGTGAACTTACTACAACAGTTGTAGAAGGGACAGGAATAGACGTTACACCTTTAGAAACAGGAAATAATACGGAATATACTATAACCGTAGATCCTACTGATATAATTGGTGACGGAAGTATTATATCAACTGATATCGATGTTACAGGAGGAGCAAATTCAACATTAAATGATGTAACTCTTACTATTGCGGATGACGCAATTACTAATGTGAAGATGGGAGATAATGCGATCACCACTACAGAAATTTTAGATGGTACGATAGTAGCTGCCGATATAGCAAATGATGCAGTAAATGCAGCGACAATAAATGCGGATGTAGCAGGAACGGGATTAGTTCAGAATGCAACAACAGGTGCATTAGAAGTAGATGGAACAGCTGCCGATATAGCAAATGATGCAGTAAATGCAGCGACAATAAATGCGGATGTAGCAGGAACGGGATTAGTTCAGAATGCAACAACAGGTGCATTAGAAGTAGATGGAACAGCAATCACAGGTGATGGCGATATTACCTCTGGAGATTTAACTGTAGGTGGAGACACCAATGCGTTATTAGGAGATGTTACCTTGGAGATAACAGCTGGCGCAGTAGGCAATACGGAATTAGCTGCCGATGCAGTTACCACGGATAAAATAGCGGCAGGTGCAGTTGAAACTTCAGACTTAGCAAATGATGCAGTTGCATTGGAAAAGTTAGCAAATGGTACTGCTACTGGTCAAGTAATGCAGTGGGACGGAACTGATTGGATTCTAATAGATTTAGGTTCGGTAACAGTAACAGAAAATGACGGAATAATTGGTAACGAAGTAGTTGGTTCTTCAAATGGAACATTGACTTTATCTGGAGCAGGTTCTACAGGTGACCCATTAAGGTTGGCAGTTTCAGATGATGGAATTACAACGAATGAGATAGCTCCGGGAGCAGTAGAAACTACAGATTTGTCAGATGATGCAGTTACCTTAGGTAAATTGGCAGCTGGCGGCAATATGGGTGATTTAATACAATGGAATGGAACAGACTGGGAGTATATAGCTCCAAGTTCTTTAATTCCAGCAACAACAGTTTCTAACACAAGTACCGTAAATACATTGACTACAACGGTAGACGGTGTTACGGGAACGGGAGTTGATATTATTAATAGTAATTCATTAACATTAAATGGTAGTAATGAATTAGTAAGTACGGTAAATGGTGAGGCATCTGGAATAATAGATTTAAGCTCATACGTAAATACAGATTCACAAACGATAAGTAGTGTAGTTTTAAGTCCGAATGAAACAGTAAGAGTAGATTTGGTTGATGGTGGTAATACTACCATTGACATACGCGATGCGGATAGCGATCCGAACAATGAGGATCAGACGGTATCTGCAGGGACAGGAATAAGTGTAAACCAGGTAGGAGATGATTTTGCGGTAACCAATACGGCGCCTGACCAGACGGTAGCAATAGCAGATGGTGGCAATGGAAATGTAACAGTAGGCGGAACATACCCGAACTTTACGATCGATGTACCAGATGCAACCGTTGATACAGATGACCAGAACTTAACAAGTGCAGTAGTAACTGCAAATGAGAGCGTTGAGATTCAGATTAACGACGGTACAAATACAACGATAGACATTCGTGATGCCGATTCAAATGCATCGAACGAACTTCAGACAATAAGTAGGTCTGGAACCAATGTAATATTATCTAATGGTGGTGGTACAGTTTCGATTGCAGATAATGATAACAATTCGAATAACGAAATACAGACAATAACGTCAACAGATGGTTCTGTAACAGTGACTCCAACTGGTATTAATTATAACTTATCTGTACCAACAGCAAACGGTGCAGAAACGATTGTAGAAGCTGCGCCAGACACTGATATTAGTGTTACTGGTTCAGGTACATCAGCTGATCCCTATTTGATTGCCAATACAAGACCTGATATTTTCTATCCGCCTTCTATAGAGGTAGATGTGGCAACAACAGGTACTGATAGAAAAATAGATTTACATGCAGAATACTTATCTCAATATGGTACGCCTTCAGTAGTTAGTACAGGAGCACCAGCAGCTATACCAACGTATGCTAATACTGAATTATATTACTACGTTACTTATTTTGATGATTCTGTTTTTGCTAACGTAAGAGTTGATGCCTTAGGTGAAATGACTTATGATGTTATTGCTGCACCAACGGATTATAATACATTGATTAATGTAGTATTCGTAGCCAAATAATTAGCTTAATTAAGCATAGATCCCAAATCGATTTGAAAAAAACGCATATATATAAAACCATATTTCTCAGTATCGTTACAACGATACTGGGGGTGTTGGTATCTAACGCCCAGTTCTTACTGCAGGCACCTACGGATAGTGATCAAAATAACTTTCGTTGGTATGAAGCTTCAGATACGGCAACCGTACTTGGTACAGATTCTTTTTACGAAGTAACCCAACCGGGTATTTACTTTGCAACCTATGACGGTACCTTATGTGGCTCTAATGCAACAGGGTATTTTATTGTAACAGATTGTAATAATCCAGACAATGAAGTAACTATGGATATTACTTCTAACGTACCAAGCACAGCTTCGGTAAGTTGGAGTCCGCCATTACCAGGTGATCAATTAAGTCCCATGGTCATTGCTACCGATGCAGTGGTAAAATATACTGCACTGGTAACAAAAGCAGGTAATACGTTTAGTCTACCAAATTTTACGGTGGTGTGTTTGCCTGAAGCAGCAGATTTAGAAGATGATTTAGTAACTACAGATGAAGAAGTACCAGTAATTATAGATATTTATGGTAATGATGCCGATTTACCGGATGTAGGTGCTTTAACAACTACAGATCCTGCAAATGGCTCGGTAACTATTGATGATGGTGGTACGCCGAACAATCCTATGGACGATATAGTAACCTATACTCCAGATGTAGATTTCAATGGTACTGACACTTTTGATTATACCATTTGTAATGCTTACGGAGATTGTAGTACGGCAACGGTAACTATAGAAGTATTACCAATTTTAGATACTAATGATGATTCTATAGCAATTGATATCAATGCAATCACCGCAATAGATACATGGCAATTAAATGATAACGATTTACCTACAGATGGTACATTTAGCGTAACGCAACCAACTAATGGTTCTGTAACTGTTGATGATAATGGTACACCTAATGACCCATCGGATGATATACCGACATATTTCCCGAATAATAATTATTTAGGAACAGATGCATTTGATTATACGGTTTGTGATACAGCGGGTAATTGTAGTACATCAACCATAACAATTCTTATTAACCCATTGGGTGTTGATATGGATAGTGATGATGATGGTATCGTTGATAGTTTTGAAGATTTAAATTTAGATGGGGATAATGACCCTTCTACTGATCCAACAGATTCTGATGGTGACGGCTTCCCAGATTATTTAGATATTGATGCTGACGGAGATGGTATACCAGATAATGTTGAAGCTCAAGCGACGGCGGATTATATTCCACCTTCTGGGATCGATGCGAATACCAACGGTTTAGATGATGCGTATGAAGCTAATGGTTTAACTGGATTATTCCCTGTGGATACAGACGGAGATAACCTACCTGATTATTTAGATGAGGATAGTGATAACGATAATGTACTAGATGCTATTGAAGCTCATGATTATGATCACGATGGTATTGCTGATGTTGTTAGTATTGGTTCAGATAAAGATAATGACGGTCTAGATGATGGCTATGAAGGTGCAATTTCGGTTGATACGGATGTCAACGATGAAATTGATGATCCTTACGCACAATTGCCAAATACAGATAGTGATGAAGAATCTGATTATAGAGATACCGATGATGACGATGATGGTATACAAACAAGAGATGAAGACATCAACCTTAACGGAAATTATGCTGATGATGATTCTGACGATGATGGTATACCGAACTACTTAGATTCAGATTTAGGTCAGCTAGAAGAAGAAATTGAAGTTTTCAACGTTATTACACCTAACGGTGATGGCATTCATGATGTTCTAAGAATAGACGGTCTACAGAATTACCCTAACAATACATTGAAAATCTATAACAGATGGGGTGTAGCGGTATATATGACGAAGGCATATGATACAGAGGGTAACGTATTTGACGGAACGTCTGAAGGTCGAGTAACCGTTGATATGGACAGTAAACTACCAGTAGGTACATATTTCTATATTCTAGAATATGAAATGCCGAACGGAGATTCAGAAACCCTGTCTGGTTACATATATATAAATAGATAATAAGAATGTTGAACACCTATATAACCATACTTAAAAAGAATTTTCTAAAACGAGCTGTCGCAATGGTGGCAATTTGTTTTGGAGTATTTTCTTATGGGCAACAAGATGCACAGTATACACAGTACATGTATAATACTATAAGTGTAAACCCTGCATACGCGGGTTCTAGAGGGCATATTAGTATGGGTGCCTTGCATCGTTCTCAATGGGTAGGTTTAGATGGTGCGCCAACTACGCAAACTATAAATGTGCATTCACCCATTGGGTATAGAGGTGTAGGTCTAGGCTTGTCGATAGTTAATGACGAAATTGGTCCCACTTCAGAAACAAATTTTGATATTGATTTCTCATATACGGTATGGACATCTACCGAGGGTAGATTAAGTTTTGGGTTGAAAGCCAGCGCTAATTTATTAGATGTTAGGTTTTCAGAATTAAACCAGTATACAACAGATCCAACCTTACAACAAGATATCGATAATAGACTTTCACCTAATATTGGAGCTGGTGTTTATTATCATACCGAAAGATTCTATGCAGGCTTATCGGTACCTCGAATTTTAGAAACATCACATTTTCAAGAAACCAACCTTTCTACGGCTAAAGAACAAATGAACCTTTATTTAATAACTGGTTATGTTTGGGATTTGAACGAGTCAGTGAAATTCAAACCGGCATTATTGACAAAGGTGGTACAAGGTGCCCCGTTACAGGTAGATTTATCGGCAAACTTTATGTTTAACGAAAAGTTTATTTTAGGAGCTGCCTACAGATGGGATGCCGCATTTAGTGGTATGGCAGGTTTCAATGTATCTAATAAGTTCTTAATTGGTTTAGCTTATGATAAGGAAACTACAGACCTTGGTAATACTGCTTTCAATGATGGATCATTTGAAATAATTTTCAGATACGATTTCATTATGACCAAGAACAACTTAAAATCTCCTCGTTTCTTCTAGATTTTTCTTTTTATATATTCATCGTTACGTAAAATACCTAAAACGCCTTATTTTTACCTAATGAAGGAAGAACAGGTAATTCTCGTAAACGAAAATAACGAGCAAATAGGCACTATGGCTAAGATGGAAGCCCATGAAAAGGCAGTTTTACATAGGGCATTTTCGGTGTTTATTACAAATAACAACGGTGAAATTATGCTGCAACAACGAGCGGCATCTAAATATCATTCGCCATTATTATGGACAAACACCTGTTGTAGTCATCAGCGTGTAGGTGAAACTAATATTGAAGCAGGTAAACGTAGACTTCAAGAAGAAATGGGATTTCAAGCAGAATTAAAAGAATTATTTTCCTTCATTTATAAGGCTCCTTTCGATAATGGTTTAACCGAACATGAACTAGATCATGTAATGATAGGTAGTTATGTGGCTGAACCAAACATTAATCCTGAAGAGGTAGAGGCGTGGAAATGGATGTCTCCTGAAGCTATAAAAGAAGATATCGCTAATAATCCTAAAGAATACACAGCTTGGTTTAAGATTATCTTTGATAAATTTTACGAACACTTATTTAAAATGCCAGCGAAATAATGAAAGTAAAAGTAAGTAGAAAGGCACATTTTAATGCAGCCCATCGTTTATATAGAAAAGATTGGGATGACAGCAAAAACACCGAAATTTTCGGAAAATGTAACAACCCAAATTTCCACGGTCACAATTATGAGCTTGTTGTAAGCGTTACAGGAGAGATAGATTCCGAAACCGGCTTTGTAATGGATATGAAGGTGTTAAAAGATCTGGTCAAAGTAGAGATTGAAGACTATTTAGACCATAAAAATTTAAATATTGAGGTAGAAGAGTTTAAAGTTTTAAACCCAACAGCCGAAAATATTTCAGTAATAATTTGGCAGAAGTTAAGACCACATATTCAAAAATCACACGATTTAGAAGTGGTGCTTTATGAAACGCCTAGAAATTTTGTAACGTTCTCTGGATAATTCAAACATCAAAATGTAAGAAAAATCCTTAATTATCGTTATAAACCTGAATTAATTGACCAACAAAATAAGATATACAATGATACATCCTTTGAAATTTAGACCAATTTTAAAAGAAAGACTTTGGGGTGGTACTAAGCTTAAAGAAGTTTTTGGTAAGCCTATAGAGAGCGATATTACTGGCGAAAGTTGGGAGTTGTCTACCGTTAAAGGTGATATCTCTGTTGTTGCCAATGGCAGCTTAGCAGGTAAGTCACTTCAAGATCTTATAGACTCGAATGCAGAAGAGCTTTTGGGTAAAAGTGTTGTAGAACGCTTCGGAAAAGAATTTCCGATTCTTATAAAGTTTATCGATGCCAAACAAGATTTGTCTATTCAACTGCACCCAAATGATGCCTTGGCAAAAGAGCGTCATGATTCTTTTGGTAAGACTGAGATGTGGTATATTATGGATGCAGATCCTAAAGCAGAACTAATTGTTGGCTTTAACAAAGATGTTAGCAAAGAAGAATATGCTGAAAGTATTGATAATGATACCTTGCTTGATCTTCTTAATTATGAGGAAGTTAAAGAAGGAGATACTTTCTTCATTAATACAGGTAAAATTCATGCTATTGGAGCAGGGGTAATGTTGGCAGAAATTCAACAAACATCTGACGTAACGTATCGCGTTTTCGATTTTAATAGAAAAGATAAAGATGGTAACCTTCGTGAATTACATACAGAACTAGCTTTAGATGCTGTAGATTATGAAAAGAAAGATGATTTCAAAGTTTCTTACGGTCATGAAAAGAATGAGGTAAATACAATGGTAGATTGCCCATACTTTAAAACCAACTTCATTGAGCTAACAGAGAATTTAGATTTAGACACTACACAAAGAGATTCATTTACCATATTTATGTGTGTTGGTGGCGAAGCTAAAATCAGCACTGCTGAAGGCGAAGTTTCAATAAAAAGTGGCGAAACGGCATTATTGCCAGCTTCTACACAGAAGATTTCTTTACAATCTAGTGGTGCTAAACTATTAGAAGTTACTATTTAAGGTCTAATTAACTGTACGGCAGTTCAAAAATTGTATTTTTGCAAAAAAATAATTAGAGATGGCAAGTATTAAAAATTTAAAGAAAGATATTAATAATGTTCTTGGTGACATTATAGAAGGTGTTTATATAGTTGAGGCTACTAATGGTACTACGCATTCAAAAGAAGGTTCTGCCATTATAGATGAGGCAATTTCATCTTTTGATGAGTTGGTTGCTAAAATCAACCAAAATGATGTTGAGAACAAGAAAGCACATTTCAAAGAAGTAAGAAAAGATTTGGAAACTAAAGCAACTAAATTGGTAGATGACCTTAACAAGTTGGTATAGTTTACCTCTTCCTGAAAATAAAAAAGCATCCTAAAATATTAGGATGCTTTTTTATTTGGTACATATGGAGTTGTACTTATTTCTTTAAAAGTGTAGCTAGCTCTTTACCATATTTTGATTCTGCAACCTCTGGCGATAGCACTTGGTAAATAGAATCTAAGTATTTGACATTGGCATCAGGTATTTCTTTTAATGCGATGTACGGCGCTACAAACGACGATTTGTTATTTAGCGCAAAGTTAATTGCGAATGCATATCCTCTTTGTGTATTTCTATTGCTGATATTCGCTAAAGAATCTATACTTAACTGGCTTAATTCGCCATCTGGTTGGGCAGCATTCATCATAATTTCAACATTTCTTTTATTGATACCGCTCATGGTCTGTTTGTATTCTTTCAGCTTTTCTTGAGAATCAGAACCTGTAATTTTTGCTGTAGTATCAAATGTATTCCAATCTGTATTTATCGTAATGGTACCTGGTTCAGCAAAGAATGTAATACGGTCATTAATATCGTTGTTATCCTTTTTATCTAGGTATAAATAGAATATTTCGGGACTCATTAATTTGGTCTTAAAAGAAAAGTTTCCATCTCCGTTTATAGCAACCGAATCAACCGTGATTAGAACCGAGTCAGGTACATGTTGTAAATAAAGAGTCCCTTTTTTAAGACCTTTTATTTTACCATTTACAATCATTGTCTCTTCTGGGTTATCGCCACATGAGCTTAATGCCAATAGTGCGGTAATAACGAATAGTATTTTCTTCATTCTTATTATTTAGGGCGCAAATATCTATAAAATTTGATAATAAAGAACGCCAACCTTTATTTTGTTATTAAATATGAATGTCTATAGTGAGGAGGCAACCTCCATTAAATAGGCACAAAGTAATGCACCACCGGTACCTACAACATACCCTAAAACTGCAAGCAAAACACCTACAGAAGTTAATGACGGGTGAAATTCAGCTGCAACTACAGGTGCAGATGCGGCACCGCCAACATTCGCTTGACTGCCTACCGCTAAAAAGAAATAGGGAGCTCTTATGAGTTTTGCGACTAATATCATTAATCCGGCATGAATGGCAATCCAAATAAAACCAACAGCGATTAATCCTGGATTTTCAAGCACTTTGTTTAAATCCATTTTCATACCGATGGTAGCTACCAATATATAAATAAACACGCTACCAATTTTACTGGCCCCTGCACCTTCGTAATTTTTTGCTTTGGTAAATGAAAGCGCTATTCCTAAACCGGTGGCAATAACCACCATCCAAAAGAAAGCAGAGCCTAAGAACGAAAGAAAACTTTTTTGGTCGCTTACAGATTCAAAATTATTGGTAAGAAAGGAACTGATATTGTCTCCGAAAAAATGAGCTACACCAACAGCTGTAAAGGCTAACGATAGCATGATTATGTAATCGTTTAGAGTAGGTACACGAGTAATTTTCTCTGTAAACTCCGTCACTTTTATTTTCAAGGTTTCAATAGCAGAAGTATCCGCCTTTAACCATTTGTCAATCTGTTTGGTCTTACCAACACCTAAAAGAACAATAGCCATCCACACATTGGCAACCACAATATCGATCAATACCATTCCGCCATATTTTTCAGGATTGTATTGAAAAATTTCTAACATCGCAGCTTGATTGGCACCACCACCGATCCAACTACCTGCGATAGTGGATAACCCCCTCCAAATGGCATCAAAATCATTTCCACCAACAGTATCCGGAGAGAAAATAGAAACGATAAGAATAGCAATTGGTCCCCCGATAATGATACCTGCGCTACCCGTTAAAAACATAATAATGGCTTTAGAGCCTAAATTGGAAATTGCTTTTATATCTATACTTAACGTCATAAGAACAAGTGCTGCTGGTAGTAAATACCTACTTGCCATAAAATATAAATTTGAAATTTCATCAGAGACAATACCCGTACTGGTCAATATCGCTGGTAACAGGTAACACATCAGTACTGCTGGTACAATAGAGTAGAATTTACTCCAAAATCCTGTTTTTAAACTTGAGGTGTAAAAGATGAAACCTAGGCAAAGTGCCAATAATCCGAATACTACGGTATCGTTTGTAATTAAGGGTTGTGCAAAAAGATATAGCATAAATAGTATGGTAAGTTGCTAGTTTCAAATATAGTTAATTAACCAAGTTATTGGCTATGTAATGTGCTACTCCGTCTGCTGTATTCTCTAATGTAATATAATTAGAAATCGCTTTAACTTCATCTCTAGCGTTAGCTACGGCAACACCGCAACCTACATTTTCAAGCATTTCAATATCATTATAGTTATCACCAAAGGCAATGATATCTGTTAGTGCTTCATGCTGATCCATGAGTAGTTTAATTGCAGAAAGCTTCGATACAGATTTTGGGGCAATTTCGATAAGGGTATCATTAGAACGATACAGATTAAGAGCTTCTCCGAGTTTTTCTTGTAGAATTGGCATCAATATATCTGCACTTGTTTTTGTGCACATCAACATGATTTTGTGAGCACCGATTTTACGCTCTTTCCAATTTTGTAATGTTTGCTTGGTATCTTGAAATACAGGGTTAGATTTTGTGTATTTGATTTCTTTTTCTACTCGTAAAGAGGTTTTAGGTACATACCATTCATTACTATAGTATAGTCCTAAATCAGCTTCTAGTTCCGCACTTAACTCGTAAATCGTCTTTAAAATATCAATAGGGATAAATACCGAATTAAGTTCTTTATTATCTGATAAAACCAACGCCCCATTATAGCAAATGATGGGTTGGTCTGTAATACCTAGGTCTTCTTGTATATACCACATGGCACTGGGCATTCTGGCAGAAACAAGTATGATTTTGGTTTCATTTTTGATTTTACGTATTTGTTCGATAGCATTTAGCGAAACATCACTTTTTGTTGAAAGTAGCGTGCCATCTAAATCTGAACACAAAATTTTATACTTCATATTAGATATTTAACCAGTAGGTAAGTTTAAGATTGATCGATCTATATTTTGGTTCGAAAGAGTTGACAAAGTAATTATCGTTATAAACGATAAACAGGTCAGACAAAGGAGCAAAACGCCATTGTAGTCTAGAATTAAAACCTAAATTATCTCTTTGATTACTATACTGAACCAGCGTTGACCAAAAAATAGATTTACTAAAAGTAACGTCTATTTTAGGACTAATAAGCCAAATATCGGTACTTGAATACGGTTCTGGTAGCGATATTTTGTCATAGTTCATTGCTAACGATAAAAATACCTTTGGTTGAAACCTCAAGTACATTTCTGCACCTACCGAGAATCTATCACCATTGAAAAAGCTACCCATGGTAGGTGATATAGAATATGCAAATCGCTTTCTGCTATCAGATTGATATTCTAATGAAACATAGTTGTAATGATAGCCAACTTCATTGGGTAGGGGAATAGCATCGTCTAAATCGGTTGGGTCAAATTCATCAAAAAGATAGGTATATGAATGCGTATAAGAAACATTAATTTCTGATTGGTCGTTAAATTTCGATTCCCAAGCACCCATTAAATCATAATCTGTATGAAGAAAATCATTTTCGGGGCTCCACGTCATAACCGGGAAGAACTGAAAACTATGGCTTTGCAAGGCGCTATCTTCTGGCCAGAAAACACGTTCGATCATTGTTGCCGATTTAAAAATATCTGTTCTACGAATAAAGCCAAGGTCAGACCTGAAATCTTCACCAATATAGACTACATCTTCAAAAAAGTTCCAGTTTCTTGAATTATACTGCATAAATGCACCCGAAGAAAGATTTGCTTTCCCGGCATTGTGGGCAAAAGATTTATGTAAGTAGAATTTACCGTTCCAGATGTTATTATCTGAAATTAAATTATAATCTATACCTACAACCCTATTATAGCGGTCATCAGGATCTTGAAATTCATAATCTTCAAATGATTGTCTATTGATAAAGAACATACCAATGTTAGAACGCCCGAATACATTTTGTTGTAATGCCAACATTGTATTATTATTGGAGGCTATCTTTTCATCTATATCTTCAGCAGTCTGTAGATTTAGAAAGCCTAGTCTAAGTCCTTTATTTACTTTACCACTTAAACGAACACCACCAATAATTTTATTTTCGATAGAATTGTCAGCGGTATCTTTGGCGATACCTATTCGTCTAGAGAAAAACGGATTTGCATCTCGACCACCACCAAAACTGCCAAATAAATCGCTGTTATCAATAAAGAATTGCCTCTTTTCAGGTAATGAAACTTCAAAACGCGTTAGGTTGGTTACCTGATTATCAACTTCAACTTGCGAGAAATCTGGATTTACCGTAACATCTAAATTCATGCTATTGCCAATGGCAATTTTGGCATCGCCACCGACATTAACTTTCGTGTTGCCCTCGTTTAGCTCAAAGTCTTTTTGGGAACCTAGATTTACGTATGGAATTATAGCTAGTGGAGTACGATATTTACCTAAAGGTTTTTCAAAAATCATATCACCCATAAAGGTGAGTCCGTATATATTTTGATTTTGCGGAATATTCATCCAAGTACTATTCTCGTTAGATTGGGTATCGAATCTATAGCTATTGAAACGCCATTTGGTTTCCCCTTCTTTAAATTTGAAGGCAGTTAAGGGGATGACCATTTCTGCAGTGTAGTATCCATCATAAATTTTAGAATCTCCGCGCCACTTTACATCCCATGAAATGGTAAATCCGTTTAAATTTAGTCCGCCACCAGAAACTAGACCTTCACGACGAACTCCATATGGGTTAATACCAAAAAGGAAGGCATTGTTACCATCGTTGAACGTATCAAAAAGCAAAGTGATATTGTCACTATTACCAGCTCTAAAATCTCGTTTTAAAGATTGAATGGAATAATCGTTACCAGCAGTATATACAGTAATACCTACATAAAGATTGATGTTATCATACATCATCTTTATATCGGTCTGTTTTTTTGACTGTACCGTGTCTAAGGGGAAATATTGCCAAAACTCGTTTGCTTGGTCAGCAGTTTCCCAGCTTGGCTCATCAAGAATTCCGTCAGGGGTAATTTTATCACTTGTTTCTTTTACTACAAATGATTTATCTGAAATTTGCGCATGTAAAGAATAGCAAAAAAGTATAAGTACGAGGGTACCTAATTGTTTGGTCATTTTGGTCATAGTTTGGTAGATGACCAAATTTAAGATTTTGTTTTGTTAAAAAAATGCCAAACTCATTTTGGTTTATTTGATTTGGGTTCTCTTTTTGCCTCTTTTAAAGCTTTCATTAAGATCCACTCTATTTGCCCATTGGTACTACGAAACTCATCTGCAGCCCATTTTTCAATAGCCTGCAGCATTTCTTCGTTGACACGTAGTGCAAAAGGTTTTTTCTTACTCATCTAATAACAAAAATATGAATTGTAGCCCTAGTCTAATGGTTTAAGGTGCCAGTATTTACAATAGGTGAAACATCTTTATCTGAACATAGAACGACCATTAGGTTGCTGACCATTGCAGATTTTCTTTCGTCATCTAAAGCTACCAAATTCTTTTTACTCAACTCTTCTAAAGCCATTTCTACCATACTTACTGCACCTTCAACTATTTTATGTCTTGCAGCAACAATGGCTGTAGCCTGTTGTCTTCGCAGCATGGCATTTGCTATTTCTTGCGCATATGCTAAATACCCAATACGAGCTTCCAAGACCTCTATACCTGCCATAGAAAGGCGCTCTTGCAGTTCTTTCTCTAACGCTTCACTAACTTCATTAACACTTGACCTCAGTGTAATATCTTCATCAAGTCCTTCATCTGCAAAATTGTCATAAGGGTACATACTTGCAAGCTTTCGAACGGCGGCATCGGTCTGTACACGTACAAAATTTTGATAATCATCAACATCGAAAGCAGCTTTGTAGGTATTGGTAACACGCCAAACAAGAATGGTACTGATCATAACTGGGTTACCCAGTTTATCATTGACCTTTAATCGTTCGCTATCAAAATTACTAGCTCTTAATGAAATTCTTTTTTTAGTGTATAAAGGATTCGCCCAAAACAGGCCATTCTCTTTAATTGTACCTACATATTTACCAAATAGAAGTAAAACTCTTGAGCTATTCGGATTCACCAATACAAACCCTGCACACATAAATAATGCGGCAAAAATCATAAAGGCACCAACATAGATTCTAAGAAGTGCAATACCCCCAACTAATAGTACTAAGACTACAAAAAGCATTATATAGCCATTTTGTGCTTTGTGAATTTTCTCTATTTTCATAATTTATGATATTAAAATGATATCATAAATATATCAAATTAAATAATACAAATTACGATCGAGGTAAAATTTGAATGAAAAATCGATTATCCATTAAATTTTTTGTTCTTCTTTTTATTCGGATTTTTAAAGAGACGTTTGAAGAAACCGTCACGCTTAACAGGGTCGCAGTCCAGCGCCTCTAATACGGAAGCAGAAGGTTTCGGAAAATTAGTTTTGGTGTAGATATCAAAATCTTTGTCTTTGTTCAATTCTTGCATCCATAATGCGAATAGGGGTAGAGCGGCATTTGCACCTTGCCCAATACTTGTATTGCTGAATCCGATTTCATGTTGGTCTAAACCAACCCAAGTAATATGTACTAGTTTCGGCGTCAAGGCAACAAACCAAGCATCTTTATTATTTTGGGTAGTACCGGTTTTACCCGCAATGTCATTTTTGAGTCCGTATGTATTTCGAAGTCTAGCTGCCGTTCCAGAATTGACAGTAGATTTCATCATTTCAATCATTATTTGACTAGTTTCTGTAGAAAAAGCGGCTTTTTCGTTTAATTCGGACTTAAATTCCACTAAAACGGAGTCTTTGTGGTTAGATATGCTTTTGATTAAAATCGGTTGAATATGCTTTCCATTATTCGCATAACTGGTATACGCTTGTGCCAAATCGATGATTTTGATTTCACCTGTACCTAGAGCTATAGAAGCTTCATTGGGTAATTTATCTTCTATACCCATGCTTTTTGCCATATCTAAAACATTGCCAATACCAGTTTGTTCCAATACTTTTACAGCAATGGTATTGATAGAATTACTCAGCCCTTCTTCCATAGAATAGTTGAGGTACGCTTCATCTTTATTGCCAGAATTAGAAGGTGACCAACCTTTTAGATTATCATATTCAATTTCTTCGGCAGAGAAATAGGTACATGGCGAAACACCTTGTTCCACAGCAGTTGTGTACACAATGGGTTTGAATGTAGAACCGACTTGGCGTTTGCTTTGCGAAATATGATTATACTTATATTGTTCAAAATTGATACCGCCAATCCATACCAAGATATCACCATTAGTAGGATCTACAGCTAAAGAACCCGTATTTAAGAATTTGGTATAATGCTGAATACTATCCATAGTACTGGCGGTAATTTCTTTATCACCGTCCCATGAATTGAAAATCCTCGATTGTTTGTCATTAGATAAGCTATCTATGATTTTTGCATGCGACAAGCCCGATTTCTGTAATCTTTTATACATGGGTGTCCGCTTGGCTATTTTTTCCATCAACTTTTTGTCTTTTAGCCATGGTGCATTAGATCCATAACTTTTTTCAAAACTATGTTGCAGTTTGGTCATGTGTGTTACCATGGCTTCTTCAGCCAATTTTTGCATTTTATAGTTTAGGGTAGTGTAAATTTTTAATCCCGATGTATAGATATTATAATCGGTATCATCCTTTTGCTCGGCAATCCAGCGAAGCATTTCTTTACGAACTTCTTCCCTGAAGTAAGGCGCAATTCCGGCATTGTAGTCAAATTCTCTGTAGTCTAGATTAAGGCTTTCTTGAGAATAATTAGCGACCTGTTCTTCTGAGATAAAATCATTGTTATACATGGCACGCAATACCAAATTACGTCTGCCCAAGCTTTTTTCAGGGAATATTCTTGGGTTATAGCCATAAGTAGCTTTTAGCATACCTACCAAAGTAGCAGCTTGGGTGGCGGTTATATCTTTAGTTCTAGCGTTGAAAAATTTAAGAGCGGCACTTTCAATACCAAAGGTGTTATCACCAAAAGAAACGGTATTTAGATAATTGGTAATAATCTCGTTTTTCGTAAAAATCTTCTCTAGCCTTTTGGCGATGATCATTTCTTTCACCTTATCGACTACAATATTGGTTTTATTTCGCTCTTTTCTAGGGTAGAGATTTTTAGCTAACTGTTGCGTAAGCGTACTACCACCACCAGAAGAGTTGTCGCCCAAAAGAACTGTTTTGAAACCGACTCTAATTAAACTTCTAATGTCAACACCAGAGTGTTCGTAAAAACGCTCATCTTCAATTGCAATTAATGCGTGAATCAAATCTTCTGGAAAATCGGTAAAAGCAACAGGTTGCCTGTCGTACAAATAATATTTACCGATTAATACACTATCTGCCGAATAAACTTCAGAAGCCATTTGGTATTGAAAATTAGAAAGCTCTTTTTTAGAAGGAATTTTACCCCATAAGCCTAAGTTGACACTACCTATAAATATGATAAATAGCGCAAAAAGACCTAGTATACCTAAGCCGATTATTTTACGAATACCTAATTTTCGTTTAGATGGTTTTCTCCTCTTCTTCTTCATGTACGCAAGTTCAGATATAAATTTAATCTTACCAAGTTTTAACAATGCCTTAAAGTTCGATGTACTATTTTTGGATAAAATTTTAGTGATGAAGAATTGTATTATTTTATTGTTTTTGGTAACGAATTTCACCTTTGCAAATGATATGTATTGGTCCAAAACCGGGCATAGAGTTGTTGGTGAAGTAGCTGAGCAGCATTTGAGTAAAAAGGCAAAACGTGCCATTGAAAGTTTGTTAAACGGAGAGAGTTTAGCTGCCGTAGCCAATTTTGGCGATGAAATAAAATCTGACCGTGCCTATCGCAAATTCAGTGCGTGGCATTATGTAAATATTCCTTTTGGTAAGACATATGCAGAAATTGAGAAGAACGAATATGGCGATTTGGTACAAGGGGTCAATACCTGTTTAGAAATTATAAAAGACGAAAAGAGTAGCAAAGAGGATAAAGCTTTCTATTTAAAATTTCTAGTTCATTTAATTGGAGATTTACACCAACCTATGCATGTTGGTAGATCCGAGGATAAAGGTGGTAATGATATACAGTTACAATGGTTTGGTAGTGGTACCAACTTACATAGGGTTTGGGATTCTAATATGATCAACGAAAACGGAATGAGTTTTACAGAACTCGCTACTGAATACCCTGAAATGTCTAAAGAGCAAATTAAATTTCTACAAAGCGGAAGTTTGCTTGATTGGGTAGAAGAATCTCATCTATTGGCAGAGAAAGTTTATGCATCCGTAGAGCCTGGCGAAAAATTAAGCTACCGATACAGTTATGATTGGTGGGATACTGCTGCCGATCAATTACAAAAAGGCGGAGTTCGCCTTGCTGCAGTGTTGAACGAGGCATTTAAATAATTATCGTTTAGATATTTTATTTCCAGTAATGTTGCGTTGTCTAGAACATCTAAATCGGTCCATTTCATCGGATCTTAATTTAGCATGCTTTGTGGCGCGACCTTGAACACGTTTGCGCCACATTCTAAAACTACTTGGTTTCATTTCGCGACGCATGACTTCGATAGTCTCTTGTTCGCTAATACCAAATTGAAAAGTAATGGCTTCAAATGGCGTACGGTCTTCCCATGCCATCTCAATAATGCGATCTAATTCTCTTTCTGTAAATTCTTTAATCATAGCCGTATAAAGATAATACATGATCATAAATAGAGAAGAACACGTATCCGTTTTTTTTATAACTCAAAAAGAATAGAGCAAAAAAAGAAAGCTTCTAAATGGGAGTTGAATATACCATCTAGAAGCTTTAAAATTTGATTACTATATATAAGGTATAAAAGTTACACCAAAACATTCTTTAACTCGTTCCTGTACTCTGACGGATTTTGCCCGGTAAATGCTTTGAACGATTTATTAAAGTGAGAGAAGTTATTAAATCCGCATTCAAAACAAACCTCTGTTATACTCATTGGTTTTTCTGCCAAAAGTTTAGAGGCGTGTACTAAACGATATTCGTTAACGAATTGTATGTACGTTTTATTCGTAATTTTTTTAAAGTACCTACAGAAAGATGGTATGGTCATACTCACCATAGAAGATATCTCTTCTAGCGTAAGTTCTTCTCTAAAATTATTTTTAACGTGATTGAATACAATATTAATACGGTCATTATCTTTTACATCGGTAGTAAATGAAAATCCTTCCGCATTCAATAATCGCATATCTTCTGAATTTCCTAATTCATTCAATATATTAAGGATAGAAAGTAGCCTTTGAAAATCGGTTTGATATTCTAAAACCTCCATTTTGTCTCCTATTTTTCGTTTTGTCTTACCAGAAAAGGCAATTCCGCCACTAGCGCTATTAAACAAGCTCGCTATTTTCTTCATTTCAGGAAGGTCAAAGAAATCTGGTCCTAAGAAATCTAACTTCATTTGAACAACTGTTTCACTAGTATTACCGGTAAGGGCATCTGTAAAGCCGCAATGAGGTAGATTACTACCTATTAATATAAGGTCACCGTTCGTATAATATGATACATGACTACCAATTTGTCTTTTACCAGAGCCACCGTTAACATATACCAACTCAAGTTCTGGGTGGTAATGCCAAAGATTATTTTTATTCAATTTATGTTCATCAAACTTCTGATAAGTAAAAGAATGACCGAAATCTGGTTTGATAGCTTCGAATGTAGGTTTTTGTTTTACCATGATATTAGGGGATTATTCTATAAAATTAAACCTTCTAATTTGTATGTTCTTTGCAAAATTAACTAAAATATGTGGAATCTTAACCATAGGGTAATAATCGATATGTGTAGTGGTTAAAATAGCACACAAATAGGGAAAATATGATGTAGTGAGAGCTTTATAACGGCTGTATGTTTGTAGTGTAAATTATCATTAACCCTTAAATAATTTATATTATGAAAAACCTAGTAAAATTCACAACAGTTGTTGCCTTTATGTTAGCTACAGTAGCAGGCATGGCAAGAGAGCCAAAATTAAACCTATTATCTGCGGGTAAAGCCAAGAGTGTGGTTTTAACAATGGATGCATCTATTAATGGTGTACAGGTTAAGTTAATGGATTCTGATTTAAATGTTATTTATTCAGAAAAAATGACCGAAGGTCAGTTTAGCAAGAAATTAAATCTTAAAGATTTGGTAGACGGAGTATACTACTTATCTGCCGATGATAATATGACAGCATATTCATATACAATCGTTTTAGATAACGATAATGTGAAAATCGTAGAATCTGATGAAGAAATCAAGCCTTTCTTTAGAAAGACTGATAATATGATCTTCATGAACTATTTAAACTTAGATAGAGCAGATATGTCTATCAAGATTTACGATACAGAAAGTAGAACAGTATTTACACAAGAGGTTGCAGATGAGTTGATTGTTGAGAAAGCATTCAATTTCACAGATGCTTTTCCAGGAACTTACACGGTAACCGTTAAGTCTGCAGGTAAAACATATACTGAAGAGTTTGTTGTTAATTAAGTTGATTTAAGTTGATTTAAGAAGGGGACGGGAGCGTCCCCTTTTTTTTTGCTATAATTTTAAGTACATAAAAGCCCAATACATTAAAGCAAATTGTATTGGCAATCTCAGTAAAAGTGCCCACTTTGGTAATCCTGCACTTGCCTTTTCGCTAGACAACATATAAAAGTGCACCAATAAGAATACGGCTAGCATAGCAATAATACCATAAATGGAAAGGTTTTTTGTCTCTTTAAAAAAAAGTCCAATACCTAATAAAATCTCACCCACACCACTTAGTAGAACCAAAGGTTTGTGAAAAGGAAGGTATCGAGGCATAATTCTAAGATATACCTTAGGTTTAATGAAATGCATAATGCCCGCAAAAATGTAGATTGCGCCCATTAGATATAAATGCCACGGATAAATCATAAGTATTCTTTTATCTAATTACGCTTTGGTATTCGCCGAGATCCAATTCATTATTTTTTCTTCAAGCAACGCTAATGGTACACAACCAACTTCTAGCACCTTTTCGTGAAAAACTTTAATATCAAAATCTTTACCTAGACTAGCTTCAGCTTTAGCACGAAGTTCCATGATTTTCAGTTGACCAATTTTATAGGATAATGCCTGACCAGGATTAGCCATATATCTTTCAATTTCTGCGGTAATACCAGCTTCAGATTCTGCTTCATTATCTAAAGAATACTGAATTGCTTTTTCTCTAGACCAACCTTTTGAATGTAAACCGGTGTCTACCACCAAACGAACGGCACGGTGCATTTCAGCTCCCAGCATTCCGAAATATTGATATGGATCTGTGTATAGACCTAATTCTTTACCTAAAGACTCTGTGTACAAAGCCCAACCTTCGCCATAGGCACTATACCATAGTGTCTTTCTGAATTCTGGTAAATCTTCATTTTCTTGAGTAAGCGAAACTTGAAAATGGTGACCAGGTATTGCTTCGTGCAAGAATAAATCTTCATCAGAATATGTGTTGTACGAAGTTACATCTGGTATGGGAACATAAAATATACCAGGTCTTGTACCGTCTAAAGAACCAGGGTTATATTCTGCACTAGCGGAAGCCTCTCTAAAAGCCTCTGTGCGTCTTACCTCAAAAGGAGTTTTTGGCTGCTTACTGAATAACGCATTTACCTTAGGCATCATTCTTTTATGAATTGCGTTGAAATTATCAACAACCTCTTGTGGATCCTTAAAAGGCATCAATTCTTTTTTGTCGCGTACTTCGGTAAAGAATGCTTTTAAGTCCCCTTTGAATCCGACCTCTTTTTTAACAGCTTCCATTTCAGCACTAATTCTAGCCACTTCTTTTAATCCTATTTCATGGATCTCTGCAGCCGTCATATTTGTTGTGGTATACAATTTAATTTGATGAGCATAGTATGCATCGCCATCTGGTATGCCTTGTATGCCGCTAGTTTCTCTACCTGCATTTAAATATTCGGTAGCCATAAAATCATGCAATTCTTTATATGCCGGAATAATTTTATTGGTAATAACAGCTGTATAAACTTCAGTTAATCTTTGCTTATCAGAGTCAGAAAAATCAGTAGGGAAGTTTTTAATCGGACTGTAAAATAAGTTGTCTTCAAGTTCAGTATCGGCAACACTAGCCAGTTGAGGTAATACTTTTTTGATTAAAGATTTCGGTAATACATTTTTAGCCTGAATACCCGCTTCCATTTTAGATTTAGCGGAGTGTAACCACACTTCATAATCTTCTAAACGTTTGCTCCAATTTATATAATCATCGGTCGTCTTAAAAGGTTGTGCGCTTGTGCCACCAGCTAATTGCCCCATCATTAAATTCATCGACCACATTTGATCTATCGGCGTATACTGCTCAAATGCGAGTCCCTCTAAATTGACTTCGCATTCCCATTTAAAAATAGCTTTAGACATGAGCTCACTTTCAGAAAGTTGGGCATTGTCAAATTTCTCCGCTTTTTCTAAATAAGTTTGGTAATAGTTGACCAGTTCTTTCTTGTAGCTATCAGAAAGGAAATTTGGTAAAGTATCATTGTATCTATTATCACCTTGAAAAGTAGCGTTTAATGGATTCAATTTTAATCCGTCATCATAATAATGAGCCAATAAGGTTATAAATCCAATATTATGTACCGTGGGGTTGGTAGAAATTTCGCCGTTCGTTCTTAGTTGCGCTTGCGTATGTAGCCCAATAGTTAGGGCAAGTAGTATAACTAATTTTTTCATTGAATTGAATATTAAAATATTATAGGTATTTCTTGAACCTGTCCTTTTTATATTGCGGTACAGCTTCGTTGGTCATGAATAGTTCCAGCAAATCTTTTGATTTTTCTTTTGCGAACATCAATTCATAAAATTGTTGGGAGGTAAATGTATTTTCAGATTGTTCCACTAATATCATTTCATCACCGGCAGCTACAAGACCTTCTTCTAGTATTTTTACGTAGGTACCTGGATGATTATGGGTAATAAATTCTTTAAGTATTTTTTGCGTTCCAAAACGGATGCCTAGTTTATAGCAAGGCTCACGTGGCTGAGAAACTTGTACCAGCGCTTTGCCTAATTTATAAATATCGCCGACACGAATTTTAGATTCATCAAGACCTTCTACGGTTAGGTTTTCACCAAACATACCCCAATCCCATTCTAAATCTGGGTAAAGATTCTTCCAATAATCATAATAGTCGGCAGAGAAAAGATAGCATGCTTTGTTGGTGCCACCATGGTGAACACGGTCTATTACAGTGTCATCTTTAACATCATTTTTAGTTAGAAATAAACTTTTAGAAGTTGGGTATTTGAAGATACCGGTTTGCTCTTTGGCGCCGTTCCATTCAAAAGTTACTGCATCTCCTATGTTCGTTGAAATCACCTTCATGTGGTGAAGATAAAAAAAGCACTAGTATTTATAATCAAAGGTTTACCTAAAGTTGACCAAACTGTTACTAAATTGGTTGAAAACAGCTTGTGTAAATGATTAACTGTAGATTTTTGTACTTCATATTTGCTAATTTCTAAATATAGTAATTAGAGTATTTGTATTAATGGGTTGTCAAAGTGTCTTTTAATATGATAGTATTTTGGGCGTTTTGTGATGAGCTATTTTCTGGGAAGTACCAAAATGGGATGGTGGCTAATACTTTCTCAACGGTCTTAGATTTTGCGATCATTGGATTCTCTTTAGTAGGACCTGTTATGGTTAAAATGTGTTTTCCCTCATCTAACTTTTTAATATTTAAATAGGTTTCAAAGCCTAATCTTTCTTTAGTATTTGAGCTTATTATAAAATCACTTTGGTATTGATTTGAATCTATTTTAATAGTGTAAATTTCATTTACTGTTTTAAGATATTCTTTTAAATTTAATGAATCTTTTATTCCAGCAGCATCATTCATTCCTCTTTTAAAATCAATGGTTAATGAAGATTGAAAACCTCTTTTGTCGTCTTCAGGTTTTAGGTTGTTGTTTTTGTCAAATATAAAATCTTCTATTTCTTCATTATATATTAAGAAAAGAGGTAGGTATTTAGTTTCTATAATTTTTGAAGGTATTGAGGCTGTGTTAATAAATTTCCCTTCTTCGATTGATAAATTATCATAGTGCTCACTTAATATCTGAAATTCAGAAGAATCATTTGTAGAATTCACATAATTCGAATTTCTATATTGTAACGAAGAAACAGTAACTATTATAAGATATACAGGGAGTATTATAAAACTTAAGCGTTTGCCTAATTTGTTATCTAAAAAATTATATGCTAAAGGTCGATATAAAAAGGATAACGTTAGTTTGCTGAATACCCAGTATATTGGAAAATATATTGTTGATGTCCATTTTTTCTTTTTCAAAAATCCTTGACCTAAAAAGTCAATAAAAACTACTAACGATGAAAGAATAAAAGGTATAACTAGTGCTATAATTAGAGTTCGTATTGCCCATTTTGGAAGAAAAGTAAGAAGTTCGAAACTTTGAGTAATTAAAACGAAACTAAATGTTACGGTAAAGAATCCGATAACATAAAATATCATTAAAAATGAAGCTGCAAAAATGATACTACAATAGGTTTCGAGATTGGCAATATATTGATCAAAAGACCCAACCTTTCTTTTTAAATAGGATGTAAATTTTTCCGAATAATTAAGAGTTTTATAATTAATATCACCAGATACATATCTTAAGCCTATGGCACCTATCCATAGCCCTCTTAATAGGACATGTACGACCAAGTTAAAAGTAAATATTTGACAGCATATAAGAATAACAGCCCATAGTATTCCAAATTGATCCGATTCTGTAACAGAGCTTGCTGCGGCTTTTAATTCTAAAGGTTCATTTGCAGCAAACAAACCATAAATAGCAAAACCAGAGATAATTAATTCTAATTGCCAACTTTCTTGTTGTAACTTATCAAGTAGCTTTTTGAAATTGACGCTGCGGTAGTTGGTGCTCATTTAATTCTAAGTTTCTATGCTGAAAGATAACAACATTTAACAAAAAAGCCACTACAAAAAATGTAGTGGCTTTTCTTAAGATTATAGGAAATGGAAATTACTTCACCATCTCGTAGCTACGCTTAATGAAATCTGTTAAAGCTTTACCTTTAAGTAAGCCTTTAGATAACTTAGCCAAGTCAAGTGATTGATTGATCAATCGCTCCTTTTTCTTCGCTGTCTTTGTGTTTAGAAACTCACTAACCAGTGGGTGATTCGTATTAACGATTAGGTTGTACATGTCTGGCATAGAACCCATACCAAACATACCACCGCCACCGCCAGTCTGTTGCATTTCTTTCATACGGCGCATAAACTCAGGCTCTGTAATAGTGAACGGAGAAGAATCGCTATCCATAGCTTCTAATTGAACTGTAAAGCTTTTATCGGTAATAGCTTCTTCCAATTCTTTCTTCAAGGTCTCTTTTTCTTCTTCAGATAATTTAGAGATTTGAGTTTCTTCCTTTTGAATCAATTTGTCAATATGATCGGCATCTACACGAGCAAAAGAAATATTCTCTTTAGAGCTTTCTAGCTTCTGCATTAAGTGACCGATGATTGGCGAATCTAATAACAATACTTCGTAACCTTTAGCCTTTGCAGTTTCAATATAACTGTGTTGTGCTTCTTTGTCAGATGCGTAAAGAATAACTGTTTTTCCGTCTTTGTCTGTCTGTGTATCTTTTATTTTCTCTTGCAACTCTTCAAACGTAAAGTAAGAACCATCTACGGTTGGGTAAAGTGCAAACTTATCTGCTTTATCAAAGAACTTATCTTCAGAAAGCATTCCGTATTCAATAACGATTTTAATATCGTTCCATTTTGCTTCAAACTCGGCACGATCATTTTTGAACAGCGAGTTCATTTTATCAGCCACCTTTCTAGTGATGTAAGAAGATATTTTCTTCACTGCACCATCAGCCTGTAAATACGAACGAGATACGTTTAGCGGAATATCTGGAGAATCTATAACACCGCGTAACATGGTCAAGAATTCAGGAACGATACCTTCAACGTTATCAGTAACGAATACCTGGTTTTGGTATAGTTGAATTCTATCTTTCTGCTGATTTAAATCGTTAGAAAGTTTTGGGAAATATAAAATACCCGTAAGGTTAAAAGGATAATCTACATTTAAATGAATATGAAACAAAGGCTCCTCAAATTGCATTGGGTAAAGCTCTCTGTAAAAACTCTTATAGTCTTCTGGCTTTAAATCTGCAGGCTGCTTTGTCCATGCTGGGTTAGGGTTGTTAATGATATTGTCAACCTCTTGCGTTGGCGCAGGATCTTCTTCTTTTGCACCTTCAGGTTTTGGTAAAGTTTCAGTCTTCATTCCAAATTTGATCGGAATAGGCATGAACTTATTATACTTTGTTAAAAGCTCGTTTATTTTACCAACTTCTAAAAACTCGGTAGAATCATCTGCGATATGAAGAATGATTTCCGTACCACGCGTTTCTTTTTCTGCTGGTTCCATGATAAATTCTGGAGATCCGTCACATGACCAATGAACCGCTGGCTCATCTTTAAAACTCTTGGTGATAATCTCTACTTTATGGGCAACCATAAATGCAGAATAGAATCCAAGTCCAAAATGACCAATAATTCCTGAATCTTTAGCAGAGTCTTCATACTTGTTCAAGAACTCTTCAGCACCAGAGAAAGCTACCTCATTAATGTATTTCTTTACTTCTTCTTCTGTCATACCAAGACCTTGGTCAATGATATGTAGTTTTTTGCCTTCTTTGTCTGCTTTAACCTCTATAATAGGGTTGCCATATTCAACCTTTGCCTCGCCAATTGTGGTCAAGTGCTTCATTTTTAAGGTTGCATCTGTTGCATTTGAAATTAATTCTCTTAGAAAAATTTCGTGATCACTGTACAAGAACTTCTTGATCAGTGGAAAAATGTTGTCTACGGACACATTAATTTTACCTGTTGCCATTTTTTATATTTTTTATGCCACAGTCAGTGTGGCCATTGTTAATAATGATTGTTCGTTGCTATTGGTCAAAAAAAATACCATAATAGCTTATTGTGACAAACTGACAGTTTACTGCCTATAAAAGTTTAACATATATTTTTGTTTATGAAATATTGAAAAACGTTAAACATAATGTATATTTGTATTGTGGTTATGAAAAAGTGCTATGAAAAAGAATTTTAAGCATAATCACATGTTGATTATTTATTGGTTAGGTTGTTTTGAAAACGTGCTATTTTTAAATAGCACGTTTTTGCTAAATAAAAGCTAATGTTTCATGAAAACTTCTAACTATGAAATCTGCATCGTACCTTATATAAAAATAATTTGATATGCCTGCAAAAGCCAAAAAAGTAACAAAAGAGACGATTATAACAATGTTTATGGACTACGTTTTAGAAAACGAGAAGTTACCTAAAACAGTCTACAAATTTTGTAAAGTAAATGCTATTGAAGAATCAGATTTTTATCTTCATTTTGGATCAATAGATGCCATCAAGAAAGGTATTTGGAAAACATTTTACACCAACACAGTTAGTGTAATAGAGAAAAATAAAGAGTATCAGGATTTTACAAATAGAGAAAAGATGCTTACGTTTTTCTATACCTTCTTTGAAGTATTGACATTGAATAGAAGCTATATTTTATTTATAATGGATAGTGCTTCTGGCCCGTTCAAAAATATGGAGCAGTTAAAAGGACTAAGAAAAAATATTAAGGAATTTTCTAAAGGCTTGATTGCAGATGGAAATGCAGACAAGAATTTAAAAATTACGAAACACAACCCGCAATTGTTTTCAGAAGGGGCATGGTTACAGACCATGTTTTTAATGAATTTTTGGAAATCGGATGATTCTGCCGCATTTGAAAAAACAGATGTTGCTATTGAAAAATCTGTAAACACCATTTTTGATGTTTTCGATAATACGCCATTAGAGAATATTCTTGACTTTGGGAAATTTCTTTACAAGGAAACCTTTGCCTAATCTAAATCATACGATTTGAAAACACTTGATAAAATACCTACCGGAAAAATAGAGCGTGCAAGTAAGCTGGTGAAAACCGGAGCTAAGATTGGTGGTAATTATGCCAAGTATTTGGGTAAGAAAATCATAAATCCGGACACGACTAAAGACGAGTTGAACGAAGATAATGCCGCAGATATATATGACGGATTAAAATCGTTGAAGGGTAGTGCGCTTAAGGTTGCACAGATGTTGAGCATGGAGAAAAATTTACTGCCTAATGCTTATGTAGAAAAGTTTTCACTCTCACAATTTTCAGTTCCCCCTTTATCGGCACCATTAGTTAGAAAGACTTTTAAAAAGTATTTGGATAAATACCCAGAGGAAGTTTTTGATACATTCGATAAAGATTCTATAAACGCCGCTAGTATAGGTCAGGTACATAAAGCAACTAAGGATGGTAAAAATTTAGCGGTAAAAATTCAGTACCCAGGTGTAGCACAAAGTATAAGCAGCGATTTGGCGATTGTAAAGCCTATTGCTATTCGTATGTTCAATCTTCAAGGCAAAGATTCAGATAAATATTTCAAGGAAGTTGAAAATAAACTTGTAGAAGAGACAGATTATATTTTAGAAGTAGCGCAAAGTAAAGAGATTACCGAAGCATGTTCAGTAATACCGAATATTAATTTCCCAAAATATTATACAGAACTGTCTAGTTCACGTATAATTACAATGGATTGGATGACCGGTAAACACTTGAGTGAATTTACAAAAACTGATTTTTCTCAGGCAACAGGAGATAAGTTAGGTCAGGCATTGTGGGATTTCTATATGTTTCAAATTCACGGATTAAGAAAAGTACATGCCGATCCGCACCCCGGTAATTTTTTGGTGAATGATAATGAAGAGCTTATTGCAATTGATTTTGGTTGCATTAAGGAAGTGCCAGATTCTTTCTATGTGCCGTATTTTGAACTGGCAAGACCAGAGGTGATATCAAATGATGAAAAGTTTACAGAAAAGCTATACGAGCTTGAAATACTGATGCCTAATGATACCCCAGAAGAAATATTATTTTTTAAATCGATATTTCATCAATTGTTAAGTTTGTTCACATCCCCTTTTCATAAAGATGATTTTGATTTTGGCGATGAGGTATTTTGGGGTGAAATTGCAGCATTAGGAGAACAATTCTCTTCTGATAAGCAAATTAGAAAAATGAATGGAAATAGAGGTTCAAAGCACTTTTTGTATATGAACCGTACCTTCTTTGGTCTTTACAATCTTCTTCATGATTTAAAGGCAAATATTAAAGTAAACGACTACCAGAAATATTTGAGTTTGTAATTTCACGCTCCTTCGTAATAATAGATGATTGTTATATTTTCAAAAAAATTTCTTAATAGTTGTTTATATTGCAACACTAATTCAACCTGAACTTTATCAGGATTAAAATATTACTATGTATAATTCAAAAATAATTGGCTTAGGTCATTATGTACCTGATAACGTAGTGACAAACGATGATTTGTCAAAGGTGATGGAAACGAATGATGCCTGGATCCAAGAACGTACCGGTATAAAAGAAAGAAGACATGTAGTTAAAGGTGATGGCGACACCACCACAACTATGGGTGTAAAAGCAGCGAAAATTGCCATTGAAAGAGCTGGCATTGATAAAGACGATATTGATTTTATCGTTTTTGCTACTTTGAGTCCAGATTATTATTTCCCTGGTCCTGGTGTATTGGTGCAAAGAGATTTAGGTATTAAAACCGTTGGTGCGTTAGATGTACGTAACCAATGTTCTGGGTTTGTTTATGCTGTATCTATTGCAGATCAGTATATAAAAACGGGTATGTATAAAAATGTACTTGTAATAGGTTCGGAGCTACATTCTCATGGGTTGGATATGACTACTAGAGGTAGGGGAGTATCTGTAATTTTTGGTGATGGTGCCGGTGCGGCAGTATTAACTAGAGAAGAAGATACTACAAAGGGTATCTTATCTACGCATTTACATTCAGAAGGTCAGCATGCAGAAGAACTTTCTTTAATTGCACCTGGTATGGGTAATAGATGGGTAACCGATATCATAGAAGATAACGATCCTAACGATGAATCTTACTATCCGCATATGAACGGTCAATTTGTATTTAAAAATGCAGTTGTTCGTTTCAGTGAGGTTATTGTAGAAGGTTTGGAGAAAAATAAATTGAATGCGACCGATATTGATTTATTGGTGCCGCATCAAGCTAATTTGAGAATATCTCAATTTATACAAAAGAAATTTCAGTTAAGTGATGACCAGGTTTTCAATAATATTATGAAATATGGTAATACTACAGCTGCATCTATTCCGATAGCGCTTACAGAGGCATGGGAAGAAGGTAAAGTAAAAAGTGGAGACTTAGTAGTTTTAGCTGCATTTGGTAGTGGTTTTACCTGGGGCAGTGTCATCATTAGATGGTAATAATAAAGCACCCATAGTTTTAGCTATGGGTGCTATATAGCTTTACTCAATAAGAAAAAACCAACCAATCTTCTTTATTGAATATCCCTATATAAAGTAATAGACGCCATTAAGGTTCTATTGTTACTAGAAATAGGTAATTATCTCATTTTCAATATAATTTAGGGTATATAACAAGTTTAGAAAAGCTTTAAAAAGAAGAAACCCGAACATTCCAAAATGAATTGGAAGCCGGGTTTCAAATGCTGATAGGCTATACTAAACACTAACCATTAACTATAAACATATAGCGTTACCAACAATTTTTTTATACTCGTAGAGTATCTAACTTTACTAATAGACGAAATATTGTCCGATTAGTTACAGTTTATATAATTTTTAACATTATTTTATCATGAAAAAGACCCTAGTATTCGGAGCCTCCTTAAAACCAAATCGATATAGCAATTTAGCGATACATAGACTGGTTGATTCGGGGGTTGAAACCTTGGCTTATGGATTAAGAGAAGGTGAGGTTTCAGGAGTCAATATCAGCAATAATTTAGACAAAATTAGTGATATTCATACAATTACCCTATATATAAATCCAAAAAGACAAGAAGAATATTATAATAGTATAATTTCTTTGGGACCAAAAAGAGTAATTTTTAATCCTGGTACAGAAAATCCGGAATTGTATAAACTGCTGGAAAATAGCAATATAGAGGTTGATGTTGCTTGTACTTTAGTGCTTTTAAGTACGGGTCAATATTAAGTAATACTGTTAGTATCGGCTTTGGTATTTTTTTTGCGAATGAGCCATAATCCTACAAAGGTTAGCAGACCATTCAACGGTAAAAGCTCATATCCGAAGATATAACCACCAAAATAGTCACTAGGCAACTTCGCCAAAATGAGAATTATCGATACGCAAACTAGCGCAACGATCCATACATATTTATCTTTTACTTGATGTTTTGTGAAAATTCCGAAAGAGAATAAACCAAGTAGTGGTCCGTAGGTATATGAGGCTACGGTTAATAATCCGTCAATTACATTTTTATCCAATATATATTTAAAAGAGATGACTACGAGAATTAACAGAACGCTCATACCAATGTGTGTAATTCTACGTGTCTTTTTTGCTACATGTTCAGATTTCTTTTCGGTATTAAGAAAATCGATACAAAAGGATGTTGTTAATGATGTAAGGGCGCTGTCTGCGCTACTGTAAGCAGCTGCAATTAAACCGAGCATAAACGTAACTGCAACTGTTATACCTAAGCCGCTGTTTAATGCTATCTCTGGAAATAATAGATCAGACTTCGGCGATCCGTCCATAAGTGGTAGCGCTATATTATGTGCGTCTGCATAAATAAATAGCAATGCACCAAGGAGCATGAATATAAAAGTAACTACGACTAGTACAATGCTGAAGCTGACCATATTTTTTTGAGCTTCACCTAAATTTCTACATGTCAGGTTTTTTTGCATCATATCTTGATCAAGTCCCGTCATGCAAATGGTAATGAACATTCCGCCTAAAAATGATTTTACCAAATGGTTTTTAGAAGAAAGGTCGTCAGTGAAAAAGGTCTTGCTGTACTGTCCTAATTCCGGGGAGTTTAGAAACTCCATGAAAGTCCAGTCCATCTTTTCCAATATAAAATAAATGGATAACCCAACAGATACCAACATAAACAAAGTTTGCAAGGTATCGGTCCAAACAATTGTTTTTATTCCGCCTTTAAAAGTATAAATCCAAATTAGTAATATGGATAGAATAACTGTAATTTCAAAAGGAACGTTCCAAGCATCAAACACGAATTGTTGCAGAACTATAGCTACTAGAAATAAACGAAAAGCAGCGCCAAGAACTCTTGAGATGAAAAATGAAATAGCGCCCACTTTATAACTTACAAAGCCAAATCTATCATCTAAATACTGATAAATAGAGGTTACATTCTGCTTGTAATAAATAGGGAGTAATACAAATGCGGTAACCATATACCCCAGAAAGTACCCAAAAACAACCTGCATGTAACTGAATTCAGATGCCTTTACCCAGCCTGGTACAGAAATGAAGGTTACTCCAGATAAAGAGGCACCCACCATACCAAATGCAACTAAATACCATGGTGACTGTTTACCTGCCTTAAAAAAATCTTCATTAGAATCATTTTTGCCGGTGAAATATGAAATAATCAACAGCAAAACAAAGTAACCAGAGATTAAAAGTAAAATATGAGAGGCGTTCATGGTGTAAAATTTGCGGCAAATTACAAAAAGTTAAAGGAGCTTGTGAGATAACTTAAAATCTTGGAGCTTAATTTGAGAATACTTTAATTAAGAACTGATAAAGTTGGTTTACATTTTATTACCTATTTAATTTTGATACCTTTTCGAATATCAAATTCTAAATAAAATTAATTATGAATAAGGGGCATCTTTTGAAAAATAAAATCTTTTTAGGTTTACTGATTTTCGGTTTGCTATTAAGTAATGTGTTAAAGGGGCAAGAGAGTGTAGTTGCGGACAAGAAAATTGATAAGGCAGTCGGTAAGCTTCTGAAAGATAAAAAAATAAAAAATGCTTTTGAGGTAATAGATGCTATTGAGAATGAAACAGAACGTGATTTGATTACGTTAACAGAAATTCCGGCTCCACCTTTTATGGAAGCTGAGAGGGCAGAAGCATTTAAGGAAATGTTTATGGAAGCAGGTTTAGATGAAGTTTCAATAGATGAAGTAGGTAATGTAATAGCAATAAGAAAAGGAACAGTTGGTGGTAAAGTAATTGTCTTAGATGCTCATTTAGATACCGTTTTTCCTGAAGGGACTAATGTAAAAGTAGTAAAGAAAGGAGATACCTTGGTTGCACCTGGCGTTGGAGATGATACAAGAGGTTTAGCAATGTTACTAGCTATTTTTAAAGCTATGAAGAAAGCAGATGTCAGTACTGAGGCTGATGTTTGGTTCGTTGGTTCTGTTGGTGAAGAAGGATTAGGAGATTTACGTGGAGTTAAGCATTTGTTCAGAGAAGGAGCTCAAAAAATTGATTCATGGATATCTATAGATGGTGGTACTGTTGGCAGAGTTAATAATGCAGGGTTAGGTTCTGTAAGGTATAAAGCGCTGTTTAAAGGAAAAGGAGGACATTCATGGGGTGCATTCGGATTGGCAAATCCGCATCATGCGCTTGGTTTTGCAATAAAAGAGTTTACAGTAAATGCTAAAGCATTTACTGATGAAGGAGCGAAGACAAGTTTTAATATAGGTAGAATAGGAGGTGGAACATCGGTTAATTCTATTCCTTTTGAATCTTGGATGGAAGTTGATATGCGATCTGTTGATAGTGGTCGATTAAAAGAAGTTGAAGCCATTTTTAAAGAATCTATGGAAACTGCTTTAAAGGCATATAAGAATACAGGTATTGATGATGAAATATCATTAGAGCTTATAAAAATTGGCGATAGACCATCAGGCGAGCTTTCATTAGACACTCCTTTAGTGCAGCGTGCCATAAGTGCTACCAATTTATTTGGTTATAAGCCAAGTCTTACTAGGGGTTCTACAAATAGTAATATTCCTATTTCTATGGGTATACCGGCAATCACCATTGGTAGAGGTGGTATTGGCGGTGGTGCACATTCACTTCATGAATGGTGGCTTAATGAAAATGGTGCAGAAGCTATTAAATTGGCAATGTTGCTTACTGTTATTGAAGCTGGTTACGTAAAATAGCGATTGTTTATAAAATCTTTCTGGTATTTTTCAAATGTTAAATAATTTTATGAAAACCGTAAGAGTTGATTTTCAAGTTTAGTTGTAAATTTATACCGACAAAAACTTATGGATTTCTCATCTAAATTATTGGAAAACGCAGTGTATGAAGTTTCGCAATTACCAGGTATTGGTAAGCGTACTGCATTACGTTTGGTATTACACTTATTAAAGCAGCCAGAGCAACGTACAGAAAATCTCTCTTCGTCTTTGGTAGATTTAAGAGGTAAAATACAGTTTTGTGAAAATTGCCATAATATTTCAGATACTACAATGTGCGAAATATGTGCCAACCCTAAAAGAGATAGTGCATTAGTTTGTGTTGTTGAAGATATTAGAGATGTCATGGCAATTGAAAATACAGGTCAATTTAGAGGAAAGTACCATGTTCTAGGCGGTAAAATATCGCCGATGGAAGGCATTGGTCCGCAGAATTTGAAAATCGGTACTCTAGTAGATAAAGTTAGAAAAGGCGTAATAAAGGAGTTGATTTTTGCGTTGAGTTCTACCATGGAAGGGGATACGACCAATTTTTATATCTTCAGACAGATAGAAGGGTTAGATGTAAAAACCTCTACAATAGCTAGGGGAATTGCTGTTGGAGATGAATTAGAATATGCAGATGAGGTTACTTTAGGAAGAAGTATTTTGAATAGAGTACCGTTTGAAGGCTCTTTGAGGCAAGATTAGTTCTTGAATTTCATGTAAATGTCAATAAAAAGGTATTTATTTTATTATTTTTGCAAAAAATATAAACAAAACAAGCTTTAAATTATCGATATGTCAAAATTTGAATTGAAACTACCACGTATGGGAGAGAGTGTTGCAGAAGCAACATTAACGTCATGGTTAAAAGAGGTAGGTGATACGATTGAAATGGACGAAGCCATTTTTGAAATTGCTACAGATAAGGTTGATAGTGAGGTGCCGAGTGAGGTTGATGGCGTTTTAATTGAAAAATGCTTTAATGTAGATGATATTGTCAGAGTAGGGCAAACAGTAGCAATTATTCAGATTAGTGGTGATGTAGATGTAGCTGATGTTTCGAATACATCTAATGTAGTTGAGGAACCAGAACCGGTACTTGAAGAAATGGTTGCTGTAGCAGAATCGGCTGTGGCACATGCAAGAGCAGAAACTTCAACTGTTCAATTAAATGGAAGCTCTGATCGTTTCTATTCTCCATTAGTTAAAAATATAGCAAAAGAAGAAGGTATTTCTTTTGAAGTGCTTGAAACCATATCAGGTACAGGAAAAGATGGTAGAGTTACTAAAGATGATATTTTAAGCTACGTTAAAACCGGAGCAAGTAAGTCTGCTCAGCAAGTTGCCGCTCCAGAAAGAGTAGTGGTTCAAGATAAGGTAGAAGCGCCACAACCAGTTGCAGCTCCTGTAAAAGTGGCTGCTCCAGAACCTTCGGTAGCTGCAAATTCAACACCGCCAGTTTCTAAAGCAAATACACCGGCACCAGAAAAACCTAAAATGCAGGTTTCTCGTGGCGATGAGGTAATACCAATGACGAGAATGGGCAAGTTGATTGCCAAGCATATGAACGATAGTATTTCGACATCTGCGCACGTTCAAAGTTTTATAGAAGTCGATGTAACCAATATTGTTACGTGGCGTAATAAGATAAAAGATGCATTCTTTAAAAGTGAAGGTGAGAAATTTACGTTCACACCAATTTTTATGGAGGCTGTAGCAAAGGCGTTAAAGAAATATCCGATGATGAATATTTCTGTAGATGGCGATACTGTTATTAAAAAGAAAAATATTAATATAGGTATGGCTGCTGCTTTGCCAGATGGTAACTTAATAGTTCCTGTTATAAAGAATGCAGACCAATTGAACCTTACGGGTATTGCTAAGGTTGTAAACGACTTGGCAAATCGTTCTAGAAACAACGCCTTAAAACCAGATGAGGTACAAGGTGGTACGTATACCGTAACCAATGTTGGTACCTTTGGTAGTGTATTTGGAACTCCAATAATCAATCAGCCGCAAGTAGGTATTCTAGCACTTGGTGCAATTAGAAAAATTCCTTCGGTAATTGAAACATCAGAAGGTGATGTAATCGCTATTCGTAGTAAAATGTACTTATCTCACAGTTATGATCACAGGGTTGTAAACGGTGCATTAGGTAGTATGTTCGCAAAAGCTGTTGCAGACTATCTAGAAGGTTGGGACGTTAACAGAGAAGTTTAGATTTATAAAACTTAAATATTTAAAAGTCCAACAATACGCTTTGTATTGTTGGACTTTTTTTTTGTGTATTGTATTGTTTTATAGAGGTTTAAAAAGTGTGCTTTATATAAATTGGTATGCTAGTTGTGTTAAGGTTTGTGAAGATATTTTAGTTTTTGTATTTCACAGTAAAAAATAATCAAGGGTAATTTTATGTGTCTAAAAAACGAAAGGGTATCTTTGTTAAAAGTTGAACACTTATGGAATTAAAGCTTACCAGACCTATTTGCTTCTTTGATTTAGAGACAACTGGGATCAATGTGGCAAAAGATCGTATTGTAGAAATAGCGATATTAAAAGTTTACCCTAACGGTAATAAAGAGAGTAAAACATGGTTGGTTAATCCTGAAATGGTAATACCAGAAGAGGTAATTGCCGTTCATGGTATTACTAATGAAAAGGTTGCCAATAAACCAACATTCAAAGAACTTTCAAAAGAAATTTATAAGATTATAAAGGATAGTGATTTGGGTGGATTCAATTCTGACCGATTCGATATTCCTTTATTGGCAGAAGAGCTATTGCGTGCAGATATCGATTTCGATATGAAAAATACGGTATCTGTAGATGTGCAGACCATTTTTCATAAGATGGAAAAACGTACGTTAGAAGCAGCTTATAAATTCTATTGTGATAAAGATCTTTTAGATGCTCATAGTGCAGCGGCAGATACTAATGCAACTTACGAAGTGTTGCTTTCTCAATTAGATAGGTATCCTGATCTTGAAAATAATATCAAAAAACTATCTGAATTCTCTAGAAGAAAGCAATCTGTAGATTTCGCAGGTTTTATTGCGATGGATGAAGAAGGGGAAGAAGTTTTCTCTTTTGGTAAGCATAAAGGCAAAAAAGTACATGCCGTTTTAGAAAAAGAACCAGGGTATTTCGGTTGGATGCTAAATGCTGATTTTCCATTGTACACAAAAAAGATTCTTACTCAAATAAAACTGAGCAAACTCAATAATAAATTAGGTTAAAAATGCGCATTTTTTTAGTAGTATTTCTTTTACTAATGGGTATAGGTCATGCCCAAGAAGTTTTGGTAGAAGGTCATGTATATGATGATAAAACAAAAACTGCGGTACCATATGCCAACATAAGTTTTTTAAAAACTTTAAAAGGAACATCAAGTGATGAAGAAGGGTATTTCTATATAGATGTACCTGAATCATATTTAGAGCGCGATGTGCATATTTCGGCATTAGGTTTTAAAGACACTATAATGTCTGCCAGGGTTATTTCTGAAAAGAAGAAAATATATATGAAAGAAGAAACTTTCGAGCTTGAAGAAGTGGTGGTTTCTCAAAGTTTAGGAGATTCTCAGGTGCTTAATCCTGTGAGTTCGTATAGTATTAAAAGCGGATTTTCTTCTGCTGAGACCCCTTGGGTACTGGCATTGTATTTTCCTAATATAGGCGCAGCTAAAAAATATATAGAGAAAATAACTATTCATGTACAGCAGAATAGCAAGTTCAAAAGAGCTTCGTCAAAATTTAGACTTCGAGTATATGATGTAGATAAGAAGACCCGTAAGCCAGATCACGATTTAATTCGCAAGAGTATCATTTTAGAGAGTTCTAAAAACGAAGATTACGTATCTATAGATCTTTCAAGTATGGGTATTAGAATGCCAGATGAGGGTGTTTATATTGGTTTAGAATGGATTTTCTTACCTTATAACTGGTATACAAATACGTATAAGCATGCCATTACAAATAAAAAGGTTGTCGAAGATCGCTTTGCACCTACCTTCGCTGCCGTATATCAAAAGAACCAAAATTTTAAGACGATGGTTTATGGTATGGGCGAATGGACAGATTTTGCTATAAAAGCGCCGGGTAATAATGAAAATTTAATACCAGCGATCAGTCTTAAGTTGTCAAAGAAAAAATAAGGTAATATGAAGATTATATGTATCGGCAGAAATTATACTGCACATATCGATGAGCTTAAGAACGAAAGACCAGAAGAGCCTGTAGTTTTTATAAAACCAGATTCATCAGTATTACCAAAACAGCAAGATTTTTATATTCCTGAGTTTTCAAATGATGTGCATTATGAAGTTGAGGTTTTGGTAAAAATCAAAAAAGTAGGTAAACATATTAGTAAAGAGTTCGCACCTACCTATTATGATGAAATAGGTTTAGGTATAGATTTTACGGCACGAGATTTACAGTCAAAATTAAAAGAAAAGGGACTTCCTTGGGAAAAAGCTAAAGGATTTGATGGTGCTGCCGTGATAGGAGAGTGGCTTCCAAAAACTGATTTTAAAGACATTAATAACCTTAATTTTAAGTTGTTAAAGAACGACGAAATTGTTCAAAAAGGCAATACTAGTTTTATGCTTTGGAAGATAGATGAAATAATTGCTTATGTTTCAACGTTCTTTATGTTGAAAAAAGGAGACATTATTTTTACTGGAACACCTGCCGGTGTTGGGAAAATAAGTCCAAATGACTATCTTACGGGTAGTTTGGAAGACAAAGAGCTTTTTACCTTAAAAATTAAGTGATGATTTATAACCTGGATAAGATTAACGAGATGGCAGAGGGGGATCAGGATTTTATAAATTCTGTTATAGCTGTTTTTTTGGAAGAAGTACCTGAAGATTTAGAAGCTTTAGAAATAGCCCTTCAAGAGAAAAACCATGATCAAGTATATAAACTTGCGCATAAAATAAAACCAAACGTAGATTTGCTCGGAATGGAACAGACACGTGCCATTGCTTTAGAGTTAGAAACCTTAGGTAAGCAAGAAGCTAATATGGCAGAAATTGAAAAGAGATTTCCGATACTAAAGACCGATATTAATCAGGTTGTGGCAGAATTAAAAATAGACTTCCAGTTATAATGCTTGCTGAAATTATTACCATTGGCGATGAAATCCTCATCGGTCAAGTCATTGATACCAACTCCGCATTTATAGGTAAAGAACTGAATAAAATAGGTATTTCAGTTTATCAGATTACCTCTATACAAGATGAACGCACGCATTTACTGAAAGCTTTTAAAGATGCTTCTGAACGCGTAGATGTAGTTATTATTACGGGCGGTCTAGGTCCTACAAAAGATGATATTACCAAACATACCTTATGTGAGTTCTTTAATGATGAGCTTGTAGAGAATGCTGAAGTATTGGCACATGTAGAAGAGTTGTTTGCGAAATATATAAGTAATACTCCGATATCAGATATTAATAGAATGCAAGCCTTGGTGCCAAGTAGGGCAGAAGTCTTACATAATGCAAATGGTACGGCGCCTGGTATGTTGATCAGGGAAAATGAAGTGACATTTATTTCAATGCCTGGTGTGCCTTTTGAAATGAAGCACCTAGTGACGGAGTCTGTGATTCCTAAATTGGCAGCTTATTATAAAAGACCTCATATTATCCATAGAACAATAGTTACTTATGGTATGGGAGAAAGTGCTATCGCCAAGCGTATTGAAGATTGGGAAGATAATCTGCCTTCTAACATAAAATTAGCCTATTTGCCGAATTTGGGTAAGGTGAGGTTGCGATTGTCTGGTAAAGCGGCTGATTATGATGAATTGGTGGCTGCAATGGATGCGGAATTTGATAAATTATATCCGCTAATCAACGACATTGTATTCGGGCTCGAAGATGATGAGAGTTTAGAAGAGATTGTAGCTAAATTATTGACCGCTAAAAATTTGACTTTGTCTACGGCAGAGAGTTTTACGGGAGGTAAGATCGCAGAGAAAATTACATCTATTCCTGGTGCGTCTAATTATTTTAAGGGTGCGGTGGTCAGTTATGCTACCGAGGCTAAAATAAATGTGTTAAACGTGCCTAAAGAATTAGTTGATAAACATTCTGTGGTTAGTGCAGAAGTTGCAACTGCAATGGCGAAAGGAGCAAAAGAATTGATGAAAACCGATTTTGCAATAGCCACAACAGGTAATGCAGGACCTACTAAAGGAGATTCAAATGCAGAGGTTGGAACGGTTTTTATTGCGATCGATGGACCGAAGTCGAAATTAGTACAAGAATTTCAAATGGGAAGCACCCGCGAGAGGGTTGTGGAAAAGTCTGTAAATAAGGCTTTTGAGCTTCTTCAAAAAGAAATTTTAAAAATGTGATCTTTATTGTTGTTGGAACGATAAAAAAGATATAAATTTGCACCCTGTTTAAAAGAAAAAGTCAGCACGATGTCAAAAGTATGTGAAATTACGGGGAAGAAGGCGATGTTTGGAAACAATGTTTCGTTTTCAATTAATAAAACGAGAAGAAGATTTGATGTAAATCTATCTAAAAAGCGTTTCTACATTCCTGAAGAAGACCGTTGGATTACTATTAAAGTTTCTACAAGAGCTTTAAAGAGTATCAATAAAAAAGGAATATCTGCTGTTTTGAAAGAAGCAAAAGCAAAAGGATTCGTTATTAAGTAATCTGGAAAATAGAGCATTAAGATGGCAAAGAAAGGTAATAGAATACAAGTTATATTAGAGTGCACAGAGCATAAAGAATCTGGTCAACCAGGTACTTCAAGATATATCACAACAAAAAATAAGAAGAACACTCCTGAGAGATTGGAAATTAAAAAATTCAATCCTATTCTTAAGAGAATGACCCTTCATAAAGAAATTAAATAGATTCTTTCTTTAAGAAGAATCACTAAAAACATAAGACATGGCTAAGAAGACCGTAGCAAGTTTACAGACAAGTTCTAAAAGATTGACAAAAGCTATAAAAATGGTTAAGTCACCAAAATCAGGTGCTTACGTTTTTGTAGAACAAGTTATGCCACCAGAATTGGTAGATGCTTGGATTGCCAAGAAATAAGAAATATAACTTTTAGTAGTTATTGAGCCCCTTTCATACGAAAGGGGCTTTTTAATTTTTTATATTTGACTAACCATAGGATGAACAATGAGCTTATTTAAAAAAATATTTTCTTCTCAGAAAAAAGAAACCTTAGATAAAGGTTTAGAAAAAACTAAAACCAGCTTCTTTTCGAAGTTAGGTAAAGCGGTTGCTGGTAAGTCTAAAGTAGACGATGACGTTTTAGATAATCTTGAAGAAGTATTGGTTTCTTCAGATGTTGGCGTAGATACTACTTTAAAGATTATACAAAGAATAGAGGCAAGAGTTGCTCGCGATAAATATGTGGGTACCGATGAGCTCAATATTATTTTAAGAGCTGAAATCGCAGGTCTGCTTTCAGAGACTAACGATGGTGACACTGGCGATATTCAAATACCAAAAGATAAAAAACCATACGTAATAATGGTAGTTGGTGTAAATGGTGTTGGTAAAACAACTACCATTGGTAAGTTAGCTTATCGTTTTAAGAATCAAGGTTTAAAAGTAGTTCTTGGAGCAGCCGATACATTTAGAGCAGCTGCAATAGATCAATTACAAGTATGGGCTGATCGTGTAGATGTGCCTATAGTAAAACAACAAATGGGTAGTGATCCTGCTTCTGTTGCCTTTGATACTTTAAGTTCTGCCGTTACCCAAGATGCCGATGTGGTAATCATTGATACAGCTGGTAGATTGCATAACAAGGTGAACTTAATGAATGAGTTGACCAAAGTAAAACGCGTTATGCAGAAAGTAGTTGCCGATACTCCGCATGAAGTATTGTTAGTACTAGATGGTTCTACTGGGCAAAATGCATTTGAGCAAGCAAAACAATTTACGAAAGCTACAGAAGTTACGGCTTTGGCAATTACAAAATTAGATGGTACCGCAAAAGGCGGTGTGGTTATAGGTATATCTGATCAATTTAAAATACCGGTAAAGTATATTGGTATAGGTGAGGGTATTGAAGATTTACAGGCATTTAATAAGCACGAGTTCGTAGATTCATTCTTTAAAATTTAAAATTGCGATACACCTGGTTCATACTTCCTCTTTTATTATGTAATCTGAGTTGGGGGCAAATGAACCACCCAAAAGCTAGTCCGTTTTCTAAGATTGAGCAAGAAGTCGGACTCTCAAAAATTACCATAGAATACTCAAGACCATCTGCAAAGGGTAGGGTTTTGTTTGGTTATCAACCAAATGGGGAATCTGGTTTAGTACCTTATGGTCGTATTTGGCGTGTAGGAGCTAATGAGTCTACAAAAATTACTTTTAGTACAGATGTTGTTATTGCGGGTCAAAAGCTTTTTAAGGGCACTTATGCCTTGTATGCTTTTCCTGAGGAAGAAGAGTGGAAAATAGTTTTTCATAATAATACTACACATTGGGGAGATGGCAGGGCAAATTATAATGCAGAAGAAGATGCATTACGTATTCATGTTGTTCCAATTCAAACACAAGATTTTCAAGAAACTTTTTTAATTTCATTTGATGATATTGATCACAACGGAGTTATTATGAATTGGAATTGGGGAAATACAGAAGTTTCAATCCCTATTCAGTTTGAAACGGAATCTATTTTTCAAGATCAGATTAATGCTCAATTATTAAATACTCCTACTGCACAAACCTATTACGAAATAGCACGTTATTATCAAGAACAAAGATTAAAACCTAAAGAAGCCCTCGGTTATGTCGATAGGGCCATTAGCATGGGTGGAGATACGTACTACTTTCATAGAGTACGTTCTTTGATTTTGGCAGATTTAAAAAATTATAAAGCGGCAATAATAGCATCTAATATTTCTATCGAACTAGCCGAGAAGGAAGGTAAAGATGAATTTGTTCGCTTAAACCAAAATGATATCCGCAGGTGGAAAACTCTTCAATCAACATATAAATAAAAGTATGAAAAAGCATTTTTTATTATTAGTCATCATTTTGTTGAGTGCTTGTAAAAGCGAGCAAGAAGCTAAGAAAGAGGAAGTAATTCTTTGGAAGCCGTATAACGATTCTATTGAAGTTGCATCGAACTCAGATCACGAAAATGGTCGTATGCAATACAAGTTGATACAATCTAAGGTGTTAGATAAAAATGAAGTGTTTCGACCGCTATATGAGGAAGTTTCTAAGCTAACAGAGTCAGCATATAAAGAGATGCTTCCTATGATTTTGGAGCAAGATATTTTTGTTATTCGCAAGCACATTAAAGAAGGTAGGCTTACATATGAAAATTTGGTATTGTTTTATTTATATCGCATCTATAAGTATGAACTGGAAAATACTACTACTTTAAATACGGTAATTGCTTTAAATAAAGATATAGTAGAACAGGCAAGAGAGTTGGATAGTTTAAATGAAAAGGGAATAGCGGCTCAAACACAACATCCAATTTATGGTATGCCTATTTTGTTAAAAGACAACATTAATACCAAAGGCATGAAAACCACTGCTGGTTCAATTGCGCTAATGGATAATGAAGTAGATGATTCATTTATAGTTCAGCAATTGAAAAAGAACGGAGCCTTAATTTTAGGGAAGGTCAATTTAAGTGAATGGGCTTATTTTTTATGTACAGGTTGCCCAGTTGGGTATAGTGCATATGGTGGGCAAACTCTAAATCCGTATGGGCGAAGGGTCTTTGAAACAGGCGGTTCCAGTTCTGGTAGTGGTACGGCGGTTGCTGCAAATTATGCTGTTGCTGCAGTAGGCACAGAAACTTCTGGCTCTATTTTATCACCTAGTAGTCAGAATTCTGTCGTGGGTTTAAAACCATCGATAGGCTTGTTGAGTAGGTCGGGCATTGTGCCAATTTCAAGCACTTTAGATACCCCAGGCCCAATGACCAAAAATGTAAAGGATAATGCCATTTTGTTATCTGCCATGTTAGGTTTTGATGAGTTTGATGCGGCTTCTGTTGAAGATAATTTTCCAGGAATATTATCTGCAGGCTTGCATCCAGAACCTTTTTCTGGCATGAGATTGGGTGCAATAAAAGAGCTGATGGAGACCGATAGTATTTACAAGCGGACAATTAAAGATTTAAAAGAGGCAGGGGCAACCATAATAGAGTTTACACCACCAGAAGTTGCTATGAATGGTTTTTTAAGTATACTTAATATTGATATGAGAAACGATTTAAAGTCATATTTAAAGAATGAAACTAATCCTGAATTTGTAAAAATTAGTTCTATTGCAGATGCAGTTTCTTTTAATATTGCAGATTCGCTGGTTAGAATTCCCTACGGGCAAGCATTATTTGAAGGAATATTATCAGATACTACCACAACTGCCGAGCTAGAAGAAATTAAATCTAATCTTGAAAGAAATGGACGCACATTCTTCGATACAGCGATGGATGAGTACAAACTAGATGCTGTGTTATCTATTAATAATTATCACGCCGGTTATGCTGCGGTTGCCAAATACCCTGCTCTTACAATACCTATGGGATATAAAGCATCTGGTGAGCCAATAAGTTTGACATTTATAGGAAAACAGTTTTCAGAGGCACATTTATTAAGAATAGGTAAATCATATGAAGGTAATTTTCATAATCGAGTGATGCCTAAAGACTATCAAAACTAAATTTGATTACTTGAAAATGAAAAGACGGAGCTTTTTCAAAAAGACTTTTCGGTGGGTAGCTGGTTTAGGTTTGGTAACAGGTTTGTACAGTTGGCAAATAGAACCTTTTTGGATGCAGTTTGTTCATATAAATATGCCTTTAAAAAACTTACCAGATTCACTCGTCGGTAAAACGGTAATGCAAATAAGTGATGTACATATTGGTAATTCTTTTGATTATCAATACATCATAGATTCATTTAAAGAAGCTCAAGAATTGAATCCTGATTTTGTAGTGTATACAGGCGACTATGTTACCTATGAAGACCATGAGCAAATAAGCCAATTGCAAGAGGTGTTCAAATTTGTGGTTAAAGGATCTTTGGGTACTATTGGAATTTTAGGAAATCATGACTACGGAATCGATTTTGTAGAAGATGATGTCGCACAAAAAATCACGAATAGTCTAGAAGATGTAGGGGTGACCATGTTGCGAAATGATGCCGTGGAAATTAACGGACTCAATTTTTTAGGGATGGATGACTTTTGGGGAAGTAATTTTTATCCTGAAGAAGCTACTGCAAAATATAATCCTGAGAAAGCAAATATCACCCTATGTCACAATCCGGATGTATGCGATTTGCCTGTCTGGAATAATTTTAAAGGATGGATACTCTCTGGTCATACCCATGGCGGACAAGTAAAACCGCCTTTTCTACCTGCATTAATATTACCGGTAAAAAATAAAAATTACGATGCAGGTATCAAAGATTTAAAAGATGGTAGAACGCTCTATATTAATAGCGCTCTGGGTTGTCTGCGGCAAGTACGCTTCAATGTAAGACCAGAAATTACGGTGTTTGAGCTTGCGAAAGAAGTTTAAATAGCTTTGGACTAATCAATGGATTGAATCACAGTATCTGCAGCCAATCTAGATTTTCCTATTCTATTTGGTTGTGTATTATCATGTTCATCACGGTAGCCTATTGCCACTGAAAATAAAACTTTGTGGTCTTTAATATTAAGTATGTTCTTATATTTTGCAACGTCGATACCTTCCATAGGAGTGGAGTCTATTTCCATAGTAGCACAAGCGGCCAAAAAGAATCCTAACGTAATATAAACTTGATGAGATAACCAGTTAACCGTTTTCTCTTTTGATTGCGTTTTTATGTATTGCTTGTAAAACTTAATAGAGTTTTCAAGTAAATTTTCTTCAACACGTTTTTCAAACTCATCAAGATTATCCATTACACTAAAAACGACCAAATGGCTGGCATTTTTTATTTTAGGGGCATTAGAATATGAAGCATAAGCTAAGTCATTTTTTACCTGTACATTAGAAACGAATGTAAATAACCAAGGTTGGCTATTTATAGAAGACGGACTTAGTTTTAAAATATCCTTTAAATCTTCAATATCTGCATTTGAGATTTTTCTAGAAACATCATATTTTTGGGTAGTGTATCTTTTCTCAGCAATACTTCTAAAATCCATTTTACAATTTTATACAAAAGTAAGAATACTTATTTGCTAAGTGCAGACTACCAATATAAGTTATGGTTAAATAGATAGAAAAACTACTCGATTATAGCATTGATCAGTTCCCATATTTCATTATCGAAATTAGAAGGACCTAAAAGTTCTTCGTTACTGGCACCACCTAATCGTACAACTACCAAATCTAAGCTTGGCACCATATATAGTTTTTGGTCATTTAATCCTAAACCAGCATACATATCTGCAGGGGCATTAGGTATTAAGCTGCCCGTAAACTCTTCGACAGTACTTGGTAGTCTAAAACTACTTTTACCATTTAACCAATACAGGTATCCGTAAGAAAGGTTTAAATCTTGAGAACTATTTGTCATCGCATTAAAATAACTCTGATCAGATAGAATCGAGGTTCCGTCCCAATTACCTTGATTTAAGTTTAAAATTCCGAAACGTGCCATACTTCTCGCAGAACTAAAGAATACATTATTATAGCCGACTTTAATGAATAAGCCTTGCATGCCAATTGGTTCTTTGATTTTTTTAGAAAAATAAGAATTAAAATCAGTATCGGTCGCGTTGGCAATGACATCATCTAATAACGTATAAGGTGCATTATGGTAATACCAAAATGTACTAGGGTCATTTAAATATGTTAGGCATTCAAGATCGGTGCAAAAAATATCATCGACTGTGTAATCTAGACCGGTAGTCATGGTCAATTGATTTTTTATGGTGATATTCAATTCTTGTTCTAGAGGCATGCTTGACCAGCCCTCACCTAAATAAGTAGACGTAGAATCTGTAATTTTAAGATATTCCTCTTCTTGAGCAATACCTGTAAGCATTGCCGTTAAATTTTTTCCGGCAGAATTCCATGCATGATTATCATCAGACTTAAAATCGCCAAAGTATTTTTCGATCACTATTCGACCATCTTTCAGAATAATAAAAGCGTCGGTGTTATTATTTTCTAAAAAGAAATATAAGTTGCTTACTTGATCCTCGTTCCAACCTAATGTTTCCATAGATATGGTTTCCCACTCGTTGGCTCTCGAAATTGGAGGAAAATAAGTTTCTGTCGGTATTGGTGCCACCTCGGGTGGTATGCCACTTTTGCCAGTTTCTGAAGTAGGTTCAGAATCACTTGAGCACGAAGCTAAAATAATTGATAGGACAAGTAGCCTGAAATATTGGGAGAATTTCATGGTTAATTTAAGATTTGGGTATTGATAAACTGCAATCAAATAAAGATTACAAGTAAATTTGTTCATATCTAACGTTTTTAAATAGCCAAATCGTATTTTTGCACCCCAATTTAAATTATGAGGACAAAAACCCTTAAGAAGAACAAAATCAACGTAGTAACACTAGGTTGTTCAAAGAATGTTTATGATTCTGAAGTACTCATGGGCCAGTTAAAGGCAAACGACAAAGAAGTTGTACATGAAGAAGAAGGAAACATAGTTGTAATTAACACCTGTGGCTTTATTGCCAATGCGAAAGAAGAAAGTGTTAATACCATTTTAGAATATGTTCAAAAGAAAGAAGATGGCGCTGTAGATAAAGTTTTTGTTACTGGTTGCTTGAGTGAGCGATACAAGCCAGATTTGCAGAAAGAGATTCCGAATGTGGACGAATATTTTGGTACCAGTGAGTTACCAGGTTTATTGAAAGCACTAGGGGCAGATTATAAACACGAGTTAATTGGTGAGCGTTTAACGACTACACCTAAAAACTACGCGTATTTAAAAATCGCTGAAGGTTGTGATAGACCTTGTTCGTTTTGTGCAATTCCGCTAATGCGAGGAAAGCATAAAAGTACACCGATTGAAGATTTGGTGACCGAAGCTGAAAAGTTAGCAGCCAAAGGTGTAAAAGAACTTATTTTAATTGCTCAAGATTTAACCTATTACGGATTAGATTTATATAAGAAAAGAAATCTTGCCGAGCTTTTAGAAGCATTGGTAAAGGTTGAAGGAATAGAATGGATACGTTTACATTATGCATTTCCGGCCGGTTTTCCGATGGATGTGTTAGATGTAATGAATAGAGAACCAAAGGTTTGTAACTATTTAGATATTCCGTTACAGCACATATCTGACCGTATTTTAAAAAGTATGCGTCGTGGTACCACAGAAGCTAAAACAACCAAGTTGTTAAAGGAGTTTAGAGCTGCAGTACCAGAAATGACCATTAGAACCACTTTGATTGTTGGTTATCCTGGTGAAACTGAAGAAGATTTTGAGATTCTTAAAAACTGGGTAGTTGCCATGCGTTTTGAGCGTTTAGGTTGCTTTACGTATAGTCATGAAGAAAACACACATGCGTTTTCATTAGAAGACGATGTGCCAGAAGAGGTTAAACAAGAGCGTGCTAATATCATCATGGAAATTCAATCTCAAATTTCTTGGGAATTGAACCAGAAGAAAGTAGGGGAGACTTTTCGTTGTATTATAGATCGTAAAGAAGGTAACTACTTTATTGGAAGAACAGAATTTGATTCTCCTGATGTTGATAATGAGGTTTTAATAGATGCAGCTAAGCATTATGTGAAGCAAGGTGAGTTTGTAAATATTAAGATTACAGAAGCGGCGGACTTTGACCTTTACGGTGAACCTGTTGTATCATCTAATTAAATAGAAATCCTGCTTTAAAACCGCCCCAATTGGCAGAGTTACCAGAGGTGAATTCTTTGGTAATCGTTGTTCGGGTATATTCTAAATACAGTTTTCTGTATTTGAGTATGAGTCCGTAGTCGATTTGTGCGGTTAACCTTTCTATATTTTTTGAAGAAATGGTATAGGGATTGTCATTGGTGAAAATGCCGCCTTGCAAGGTGGCATCAAAACCAACGACATGTACTGTTGGCTGTACAAAAGCATAAAATTTAAACTTCGAAAGTGTACTGTTTCTAGAGAACGGATGATCTAATAGTCCGATAGTAGAATTAAATCCGCCTGATGCATTTGTAAATAAGGTCCCTAGTTGTAGCGAAGTTATTGCTTGTATATTTCCTAAATTTTTATAATTGAATATTTGTTTCTCATAGCCAATTTTATAGTTCAACACTAAATCGTTCTGAATTTGATTGTCCCATCCACCGGGAGTTTTGTTTTCGATAAGTTTATGAATTGCTGTTTGCATTTCTCTGCCAAATGCACCCGGGCCAATTAATCCCAGGCTTAACGATTGAGATAATCTTGATTTAGTTATAGTATCTGTTGCAACAGCAAAACTTTTAAGGTAGAGAGCAGCTGCAAAGGGTCTATCATCAATTTGTATGTCAGAACTTACAAAATCACTGGGCGTGTAGCCAATATGCTCTAATGTCAACCCATAAGTGAAGTACATAGCTTTTGGCTTAATGAAAATATAATTTACTGGGTTCTTGGCTAAGCCATTATTCGCGTATTCAAAACTGTAACCTTGCGTGTAATTTTTGTCTGATGCAGCGAAGAAATCATTGTCATAATTGAGCCTAAAATAGTTCGAGGTGCCCATATCTCTAAAGGAAGCAAGGTTGTCTATTTTTTGACTTGAAAGTATCGTAGGCAGTAATAGTAAAACTAAAATGTAATTTTTCATCACATTACTTACGATGAAATATTGTGAAGGTTTTACTAGTTTGGTATAATATAAATTCAACGACTTTTACATCATATCATAATTTAAATAACAAGAGTTTAGTTGTTGATTCCCAGATCAGAAAGAGTTTACTGAAAACTAACTTAAAGGATTTAATTTATAGGTTGTATTGAACTAATGGTTTTTCATAATAAGTTGATTTTGAAACTTTTCGTTTCCGTCAGCGCACGAAACTAAAGTGTGTAAATTAGTTTTGATTATTCTTTTTCAAAAGCTAAACTTCTTAAACCTAAGTGCCTTTTTTTTGGTAAACTCATAAGTTGGTATTAAGTGTAGGTTAGGTTGAATATTTACTTTATGTTATAAATATCTTTGTCCATTTGATTTCTTAATTCCAAGATTGATATGCTGTTTTTAGCGGTTTCTCCTTCATTTAAATGAAAGAAATCCACAAACCTTATTTTTTTGATTGAGTTAAACTCACCTAGAATATTGTCCAAATAAATCCATGCTATAGTTTTGTACTTCTCTTCATCTAATTTCATATTCCTTACAAAAACCTTGATGTCCATTTTATTGGATTCATGGTTGTAATTAGCTAAAATTTCAATATCCGAGCTTGGGAATTTTAGTCCGTCATACTCAAAGTCTGAAAACTTATCTTTTGGCTGTCTAAATTTTTCAATAATCCAATTCTCTAATTCAGGTTTGGATGTATAAAGTTTTTCTGTTGGTAGAATACCTTTTGGATTACCGTCAGGAGTGATTACCAAAACATATTTTCCGTTGGCATATTTTGTTATTTCGGGAAAAAGTAAGTCTTAGTAACTTTGTGTTTTTTTCGTAAGTCTATTGTATGGTCTATAATCGGATAAATCTGAATCAATAAAATCTTCAAACTCTTTCTTATTTTTTACAAAGTAATTCCAAAATTTTTCTTCTTTAGAAATTTGCTTTTGCTTTTTTAAAAAATCAAACATAAAATTTTGCTTTCAACTTAAAATCAATACTTAGGTAAACACGTTTTATATAAAGTCTTAAATACTTCTAAAGCTCCTTCTTCATCATCCCAATGGTGAAATAGCCTAACAAAGCGATTACTACGCCAATAATAACCCACAACCACCATTTATTTTCGAAAAGGGGATCGATTGTCTTAATTTCTGGTTTTGGAATTTCAACGACGCTACCAAAATCTAGGGTTGTAATATTCTCAGGTAAAGAAACTGTGGTTTTAGTTATATCATAATTCGGGAAACTAGCATACGGCTTGCCGTAAACTAAAAAATAGGTAGCTGGTTCTGTAAAACGGGTGGTCAACGTATGCACATAACCTTTAAGTTTTGCAGCAGATATTTTTAAAGGCTGATTATCATTATTTAAGATGATAACTCGGAGTTTTTGTGCTAGCGTACCAGGTAATTGAAAACTATTATCTTCCATTGAAGAAAGAGTCTTTGTAGCTAAGGGGCTGTAATTATGATAATATCCTTTTTCGGTCTTTACACTATCAACTAAGTACTGAATAGAAATTGACCTGTAGTAATCTATTTTATCGTCAACCGTTAGCTCTAGTAAATTTAGAGGTACACGATTTTTTAAATCGATATCTATAATGTTCTTCTTATCCTCTTGAGAAACTTTAAAAGACTGTACATCGTAATCGCGATACTTTGCAGGTTTTATAGCCTTTTTTGAAATATTTACTGATGCTAGGTCTGGTTTTTCTTTACTCTTTATCAATACTCTATAATATCTAAAACTAGCGTCAGGAAACTTCAATGTGGTAAACGAATAATTTGTCTGGTCATTATTAATAGACAAAATGCGATAGTCTTCTAGAATAGTAAACCATTGTTTTTGATGTTGACTGCCTTCAAGGGTAATTTCCCAATTAAAATTAGAATCTTCTATGTTTAGTGAAATCTCATTTATCGTTTCTTTCTGAGGTAGCTCATAAGTGTAGAAATAACCTTTAGAATTATTGACACTATTTAATAAGTTGAAAGATATTTCTGAATTTGCATTTTCAGCTTTAGATACCTTGTGAAGGTATGGTGCTTCAATAGTATCTGTAGCGGTAACCCCATAAACACGAATATCGCTCATGTCGGTATTTACATCTTCAAATACGTTGTTTGGTACTTCAATAGTATGCCATTGACTATCGATACCTTTCAGCACTATTTTTTTAGAATAAGAATCCATCTGTCCGAAACAAATTGAAATCGTCAGAAAGGCAAGTATTGTTAGAAGACTATTGTTTAGTTTCATCTGTAATAATGTGTTTGTATTTGTTGTAAAGAAATGAAATAATCAATAATAAGACACCCAATGATACAAATACGATTGTCTTAGAAATGGTATTCAATGATGAAATATCATAGAAGAACAACTTAATTAATGTAATGGAGAATAGTATAATAGCACCGATACGCAGGTATTTTTTCTTTTTCCAAATACCTAGGGCTATGAGTAATAGCGCATACACACCCCAAAGAATACTAAGTCCTAATTTATAAGATTGTTCAGACCCAGAAATATCCATCCAATTTAACAATTCGCTACTTGTCACCCATATAATTGCCGTATGCATTAGAATTTCGAACGGAATTTTATAATTGAATTTTAAATACTCTTGTTGTGCTAATTTGTAAATGGCGAGTAATAGAAATGCAAGAAATGCAAATGAAATATAGCGCATGTAAATATTATATGCTCCTACATTATAAAATTCTGAAAGCTGCTGCGAAAGATAGTTTTCACGTAGTTCGCTTAAGGTGTAAAGTCCGTTTGTAAGGAACAATAAAGTTGCTAAAAGCGCAACGCCTAGGGCAACTATTCCTAAAACCTTGTTTTTAATTTTTATAATATTTATAAAGCTTAAAACGCTAATGAAAAACATGGTATACAGTGTTAGCCAAATATCTTCAAGATCTTTAAGGTTATAATTATATTCAGGGTATTCGCCAGAAGTACTCGATATATCTATTTTGGATAACTGAAAGGCATTGTTCCAATACTGTTCAATTTCAAGATAGAAGGCAAAGTAGAGAGTGCTTACTAATAAAGCAGGAATACCAAATGTCATTATCTGTTGAACTATTGACGGTTTTTCAGTGCTGAATTTTGTTTGAATCCAATTCATGAATCCGAAGACAGCAACGCAAAGTATCGAAGTCAAAAACGTTGTGTTTAATAATAGGCTCCATTCATCTGTGGTATTCATATAAGAGTACCTTGCTGCCCAGTCCATTGTTAAGCTTAAGAATGCTAGAGCAATCAAAATATAGGAAAGGTATTCATAGAACTTGACTTTTTTGGTGCGCCCAATCCAAAATAATAGTGCGGCTTCAAAAGCCCAAAATAATGTTACCCAATTTCCATCTAATTGTACAGGCACGGCTATGGTAATAAAGGTAAGTACAAACCCAGATGTCAAAAAGAATAGCTTTCGATCAGCTAATTTTCTTTTGAAGATAATTACTGTTATCACAAAATGAATAAGTGCATTCAATAGGGTGAATAAACCTAAATAAAACTCTCCGCCTTCATAATCATAAAGCCAGGCAATACCAAAGCCGTAAAATATGAACGAATTTAGCATGATCAGAATAATATCTGCAACTTGAAATTTTTCAGATTTTATTAATTTAAACGCTAAAAAAGTAGCGTAGAACAATGTGAAGAATAGCGCTAAAAAACCAAAACCAATAGAGAAATCTTCATCGTAGCTAGAGAATGCATACCAAGACCCATAAATAAGCCAGGTGAATGCAAAGGCTACGTAGTAAAGTGCTTTCCAATATTTTTTAAACGAAATAACTAAGAGACCGATATTAATTAAGGCAATATAACTAAATAGTGCAGTAACATTGCCAGAATCGTTACTCAGTAGAAAAGGTACGGCGTAAGCCCCTACTAGACCAATATGAGCAATAATCTGCTTGTTGTAACTTATTGCGGCTACGACTCCGAAAACAGTAAATAGCAGCATAATACCAAATGCTACCATCTGTGGGAATAACCCGTAAAGGTCATAAGCGATATAGGTTAAGAAATAGAGAATAGCTAAGGCACCACTTACTAGAACAGCGCTATAGCTCACGTATTTTGCTTTTAGCTTAAATCCGAATCCTAATAAGCCAATACCTACCAAATACCCAAGTATAATTCTGGTTAGTGGACTAATTAAGTTATTTTCAATAGAATACTTTGCACCGATTCCAACACCGATTACCGTAATAAGTATCCCAATTTTATTGATAAGGTTTTCGCCAATAAATTTCTCAAGATTAGATTTACCTTTTGGTAATTTTATTTTCTTTTCAGAAATTGTTTTAGGCTCTTCTTGTACAGAAGCAAATTCTATTGGAGTAGGAGTAGGAGTAGGAGTTTCAATTTCTACGGCTCTTTCGATTATTGCAGCTTCTTTTTCAATATTTACTTCTTGAGGTTTGGTTGTTTGTTCGGTAGTTTCTTCGTTGAATTTTATCGCCTGAGTATTTCTAAGAATTTGAATATCTCTGCGAATTTCATTTACCTCAATATTAAAGTCTTGCTGCTTTTTTAAAAGCAGTTCTAACTTTTGCATGAGGTTATTTATTTGATCTTGGTTGTTTGGCATTGATGGTGGTTTTTAACCTAAAAGGTTAGGGTCTTCTAATTTAAACGCAAAAGATGTGAATATGTTGGGGAAAGGTTGGTATAGCAATAAAATAAAATATCCCTGAAACGATTCTTGCCGTTTCAGGGATATCTAAATAATACAATTTTAATCTATAATCGAGATTTAAATGCTTAGCGGTTTTGTACCGAGGTTATTTACTTTTCAAAATATAGATAAACATACATTGCCATTCCGAATTCGGTAGTATCAGTAGATACCAAACGCCAGCCATTTTTAGCATATTCGTTTAGTTTTTCTTGAATCGCTTTATTTGATGATTTCGCCAAATGATTTCTGTCAAAAGTTAGTTTTGAATAGAAAATTAGCGTCTCGACTTTATATTCTTTCATGCTGTTTTCTAGTTAACCATAAATAAAGCGTTAGCGAAAAATAGTTTTCCATTTTCCCAAAAACCTCTAAATAATGGGTTGTCTACCATGTAGATAACTTGACCGCGACCCATTTCTTCGGTTCCGAAAATTAAGGTTTCAGCAATTTTTTTCTTTGCTTCGCTACCAGCGAATCCAGATACGGGTATATTGTTGCCTTCGCTTAAATACACTGCACTGCCATTTTCTAAATAGTCATATGATCGTGACCCAAGTTTAAGGGTGAAATAAGTATCGCTGTAACCATATGCCAACGGATTTGTATTATCAACCGTTGCTTTAAAAATAGCACCTGTAATGGCGGATTTGATTTGTTCTCTTTCTGAAATTTCAAAAGATTCTATTCTATTTGAAGAGTCTTTTTTAATTTCTTTTTCTTTAATGGCGAAGTCTTTATCAGAAGCTGTTATACCGTCAATTGCACCACCCATGGCAATTAGTTTTCCACCTTGCTTTACCCAATCTTTAATTTTTTCTTTAATGTTTGTAGATAGAAAGCTATTGTATCCCCATCCGTCAGGTAAAATTAAAATATCATATTTGGCAAGATCTACACGTGCAAAATAATCTTCGTCTAACACAGAAATAGGGTAGTCTAATTGTTGTTCAAAAAAGTTCCATATTTCTCCAAATCGAAGGGTAGAGGTGGGCTCACCAGAAAGTACGGCAATATTCAAATTCTGAATAACATCAACATAACCTGAACCAAAATCTTTACCACTTTCTACAAAGCCAGTATTGGTAGAAATTAGTTCTTTAGAATGGTTGGCAGATGCAGTGGTCAAAATTTCATTGAAATTTTTCAATTGCTTATTATCGCTTTTTGTAATAATCAATGTACCACGCTCATGAGAAATACCATCTAAAGTAAAAGGTTTGTGAGCATAACGAACGCGTATTTTATTACGTAATAATTCAGCCAAAAATTGAGCGTCTTTCATGCTATTCCAGTCCGCCAAATACGCATACTTATTTGCATCCATATTTTTAAGCTCAGGCTTTTTAGGTGCAGTAGAAGAACCACTAAAATTACTTTCACTGGCAATAGCATCTAATCCGTAAGCATAAGGTAAAGACCATGCAGTAATGTCATAAGTAACAGAATCGCTTAGTTTAGCCATAGGCTCGAAAAGAACTTTTACCAAAGTACTTTTCGGCTGATTTGATGAAATCACCAAACTTTGGTCGGTACTTTTTAATGATCCTGTCTTGCCTGTTGTATAGCTATAACCTTTAACCGTACTGTTGGTACCGGCTTGGTATTTTATTTCATGCTTGTCTAACAAACTAGCTAAAAGTTCTAATTTATCTGGGTTACCATTCAATACATAACTCTTGTATTTGAAATTTTTATTCAGGTAAAACTTCTTAAACTCGTCATTTAATTTAGATACATTTTTTGACGCCACTTCTACGGTAGACAAACCAGTAGTTAGATGATGAGAAATTCTATCTTTTAAGGTAAGTGTATCTCCAATACTGGTAGTAATACCAAGACCACCACGACCTCCGCCGCCTTGTTCATAAGTCATACCAATACCACCATTATAAGTAGGGTAGGTGTCACCATAACTTGGGTATAGTAAGTCGAATACTTCTTTTGTAAAATAAAACCATCCGTTTTCATCGAAATATTTAGCGTGGTTTTTACCAATAGTTTCTTGAAATTCTCTTTGAAAATCTGTAATCACTTCATGAAAAGGTTCGGCTGCTGGTGCAAAATAATACGGGTTGTTGACACCTTGCTCATGAAAATCTACATGCACATGAGGCAACCATTTATTAAACTGCTTTAAACGTTGCTGACTTTCTACTTGTGTAAGCCACGCCCAATCTCTATTAAGGTCGAACATATAGTGGTTGCTACGACCGCTCCACCAATTTTCATGGTGTTCTTTGCTATTAAGGTCAACTTGATTGGGTGAGTTTTTAAATTGGTTGTACCAGTTTACATAACGATCTCTACCATCTGGGTTAATACAAGGGTCGATTAGCACCACGGTGTTTTCTAGATAACTGCTTTTGCTAGTAAATAGGTCATAAATGGTTTGCATTGAGGCTTCTGTACTAACACTTTCATTACCATGAACATTGTAGCTAAGCCATACAATAGCTTTGTCTGGAGAACCTTCGCCATTTAAGGCTTTCATATGCTCATCTCTAATATTGTCGAGGTTTTGCATATTTTCTTTTGTAGAAATGGTAGCCAATATTAGCGGTCTGCGTTCATTGGTTTTACCATATTCAATAAGGGTCATGCGTTGCGGTTCAGACACTGCTAAATATTGATAGTAATCAACAACCTCATGGTGTCTTGTAAATTGTGTGCCTAAGTCGTAACCTAAAAATTCTGATGGAGATTTTAGTTGTGCTAAACTTAAAAGTGGAATAAAAAGTAATGCGTAGCGTAAAATTAGTTTCATATAGTTATTTGTGTTGAGAGTCAGTCAAATCTATTAAAATAAATGCAAAAAGAACCTGATTTAGCTTGTATTTTGACGAGTAATCGGGTATTTAATACTAACCGTAATTAACTTATATTTAGGAAATGTAAAACGAAAGGGTTTTATATTTACCAAGTATTTACTTTTTATATGGATATTGATTGTTTACCCTTAGAAAAAACGGGCTATTTTTCGAAATTAATTTGCGATTATGTCGCTGCAGATGTCAAGTTAAAACCATTATACAATCGGTTTCCCGATGTTAACGGATTTAAAGGACAGATACAAGAGAAGGGTGCTCATTTTACCCAAGCTCAACGAGATGTACTCTATTCTTCAATGCAGAATCAGTATAAAAATACCGATACTTCTAAAGGTACAGCGGCTAACATTAAGCTATTAAAAGAACAGAACACGTTCACTATAGTTACCGGTCATCAGTTAAATCTTTTTACGGGTCCATTATACTTTTTATATAAGATTATATCTACAATCAATTTAACGAAGCAGTTAAAAAAGGAATACCCTGATAGTAATTTTGTGCCTATTTATTGGATGGCTACAGAAGACCATGATTTTGACGAAATCAATTATTTTAATTTCAAGGGATTAAAATTTCAGTGGAATAAAGAAGCATCTGGTGCAGTTGGGCATTTGCCTACCGAAGGATTAGAAGAAGTTTTTACACTATATTCAAAAACCATTGGCGACAGTAACAATGCCAAAAAGCTAAAAGAGTTATTTGAAAACGCATATCTGAAACATGATAACCTAACGGATGCAACTAGGTTTTTGGCAAACGAAATTTTTAAAGACTACGGATTAGTAATTGTAGACGGTGATGATATCGACTTGAAAAAGACGCTAGTGCCGTACATGAAGAAAGATATCTTTGAACATACGGCATTCGAAAAAGTATCGGAAACCATTAAGGAAATTATAAGTATTTCATCTGATTATCCGGTGCAGGTAAATCCGCGAGAAATTAATTATTTCTATTTAAAAGAGGGTATTCGTGAGAGAATAATAGAAAGTAAAGGTCATTATATCGTAAACGAAACAACTATTTCTTTCACTAAAGAAGCGTTGATAGACGAAATGAATGCTCATCCAGAGCGATTCTCACCCAATGTAATCGCAAGACCATTATATCAAGAAGTGATATTGCCAAACTTGTGTTACATAGGCGGTGGCGGAGAGATTGCCTATTGGTTAGAATTGAAGGCAGCTTTTGAAGCGGTGAATGTTCCTTTCCCTATTTTATTAGTTAGAAATTCAGCTTTGATCATTACCGAGAAACAAGCTGAAAAGCTAGGTAAAATGAATATCTCTGAGTCTGACATATTCTTAAAGCAGAACAGTCTTATCAATAAAAAAATTCGAGAAATATCTAATATCGACATCGATTTTTCTCCGCAGAAGAAATTGCTAGAAGAGCAGTTTAAAGACCTCTACACCCTAACAGAAAAAACAGATAAGTCATTTTTAGGAGCTGTAAAAGCACAAGAGGTAAAGCAAAAGAAAGGCTTAGATGCTTTAGAGAAGAGATTATTGCAAGCGCAGAAGAGAAAATTGAAAGATCATGTAGTTCGAATGACAGAGCTGCAGAACGAAATTTTCCCAAATCAATCGCTTCAAGAACGACAGTCAAATTTTTCTGAGTTTTATTTGGCATATGGCGAAGAATTAGTGCCTATGTTATTTGAGGCTTTAAATCCGTTAGATTTAAGTTTTACCGTTATTACCCAAAAATAAATGATAGGCAAGAACGTATCTCTAAATAAGATAACCGTACTTGTTGTATTATCATTTTCAGTCATAACCTTAATTACATTTTTTAAAAATGCTTTAGAGTTAGAAGACGCTGAACAGGCATACTACTCGCAATGGCTTCGTTGGGGTTATGACGACCAGCCACCACTTTATACCTGGTTGCAGTTTGGTTTCAATTCTATATTTGGTGTGGGTAAAATAGCATTCTCTATGCTTAGAGGGCTATTATTTGCAGGTACATTATTAATGCTGTATCGATTTTCTAGATTAAGAATTAAAGACGCTAATGCATCCAAATTGGTGGTTTTGGCATTGGTGTTATTACCGGTGTTTATAGATTTTACTTTTCGCAGGCTTTCACATACGAGCTTACTTTGCTTATGTGTAGTTGCCTCTTATTTTAGCATACAGCTATTAATAGCGCGCAAATCTATTTCAAATTATCTTTTACTTGGTTTGGTTGTAGGTGTGGGCATGATGTCTAAATACAATTATGCATTTTTTCTGTTAACCTTCGGTTTGGTTGCTTTATGGGATAAAGAATTGAGAGCTATAGTTTTCAACCCCAAAATACTCTTGTCAGTATCAGTTTCTGTTTTGTTGGTAGTACCTCATGTATATTGGTTATTAGGTCCAGACGAATTTCAAACTTTTTTGGCACAAAGCGTAGAAGAGAAAATAGGTATAGAAGAAGCGGATTCGGGATTTTCGTTGCTTCCCATTTTAATTTATTTAAAAGGCTTGTTCGCCTTGATGTTTCCACTTCTTATAATTGTCGGTTTAGGTTGTTTCTCAAAAACTGTGAGTTTCAATAAGCGGAAGCTAAATTGGTTTGCTAAAATGCTATTGGCGCAATTACTAGTGTTAGGTTTATTTTTTCTTGTTTTTCAAAGTCAGAAAGTTGAAACCAGATGGTTACTGCCACTTTTTATACCTTTTGTAGTACTGTTGATCCAGACGGTTAGTTTTAAGAATAATAAAAGATTAGTGACTGTAGGGTACTGGGTTTTTATTGCAGTAATAGGCGTACAAACAATAAGAACACCAATAGAGAAACTATTAAGCATACCTTCATCTGTCCATTTTGGTTTTGAGCCAATAGCCAATACGTTGAGCAAAAATTATGATGAATATCAATGGGTGCTTCCTAATGTTACTTATGCCGGTAATGTGCGATTACTACACCCAGAGCGAACCATACTTTCTGCAGATGATTATTCGTTAACTTCTTTAGAATTGAAACATGATAGGGAAGTTGAAATAACGATTAATCCATCCGAAGTAAAGCAAACAGCACCGGTTGATAGTCTTATTGGTTTTGGAAAAGAAAAAGAAAATCTATATTTCTACATAAATTAAGGAACTAAAAATTTCCCATTCCATTTATCACCACTCTTTGTAAATAAAGCTCTAATATGATTAGGTCGCTGAAGTTTTAAATATTCAATTTTTGAGGGAATAATATCGATTATGGTGAAGTAGTTTTCATTTTCAACATATTCCACATGATCAGGGTTTGTAATAGCGCTACCTGGACTAGTTTGGGTAATGTAATCTTTTCTACTATTCGGTTGAATATTTTCCCATGTTGATTGTGTTCTATCCTTATTGGTTGCTATTAGGGCAGTTCCTTCCACTTTAAGTTGCAACATTTTCTCAGGATGATATAGAAGAAAGCTAACTTGATTATTAGCTGCAATATGTTTCATCTTTTCAGTACGGCTATCGGTATAAATCGTTAAACTTAAATCATCGCTAACCTCACGAAGTACAACGGTACGCAAACGAGCTAACGTTTCGTTGCCGACTGTCGCCATGGTAATGAACCTGAACGGGTGTCCTCTTTCAATTACTCCGTTATGTATTTCAGTACTTAGTTCTTTAAAAAATGAATTGATCATACAATTGATTTATTTAAAGGTAAAAATAATTCAATTTATAGGTAGGGTAAAAGAGAAGTTGGTTGTTATATAAGTAATAGCTATGAAAAGGAAATTGATTAGGTTCAATTTTTAAGCTTTGGTTTGAATTTGGTTTTTGATTAATGTGAAAGCTCGGGGTGGTTCCTGAGCTTTCTTTTTTTTGAAAATAAATGTAAGGTGAAAAGATAAGTATCGACTTATTGTTTGAATACAGATTGTTATGAAAAAGATTTTTTAAGTATTCGGTTTGATAATTGGTTGATTGAAAAGCCCGGGTGATTACCGGGCTTTTATATTTAATATATTCTTTACCAGATCAGTAAATGACATTGATCAAAGTGGTACTATCACTTCACTTTATATTCTAAGCGCATGGTAATAGATGCTGTTTTATTTTTAGATGAGGTGTTATAAGCGCCTCCCCAACTATAATCTTCACCAGAATTTTGCCCTGTAATTTGAAAAACGCCCATGTTGGCAGAAACCAAATCACCTAAATTGCTGCCTGCATTTTCAGCTATTTTTTCGGCACGTATTCTAGCATCTTCGGTAGCTTTTGAAATCATTTCAATTTTAAGGTCGGCTAATTTTGTGTAATAATATCTAGGCGGCGAAGAGTTGAACTGAACACCTTTATTTAATAATTCTGTTATTTCTCTAGATACACCTTCAATCAACGCAACATCTTCAGATTCTATTTTTAAGGTTTGAATTAACTGGTAACCTCTAAAAATACTACCAACGTAATTTCCATTTTCATATTGGTTATCTCGCATTTCTGTAGTCTGTACACTATTAAAAATTATGCTGTTTGCATCAATGCCTTTAGAGGTTAAATATTGACGAACAATCTCTTTATCTCTGTTTAATTGATCAAAAGCAGTCTTTAATACGGTGCTATTCGTAGAAAATTGACCTTCCCAAACAATTAAGTCAGAAGTGAAATTTTCATTGCCTAAACCGGTAACAGAAATCATTTGAGGTGGGTTCGCCCTTTGTATATATGCGTTACCCAAAAAATAGGCAGCAATAACAATTGCTACTCCAAAAATTAATGCACTAACGTGTTTCATGAAAAATATTTAAAATAGAGTTTAAATATAACAAAAGATCCTTTTCAAGAACCGCCAATTTGCTATTTTTGCCCATGCAAAATAAAGTCCTGATACTAGATTTTGGTTCACAATACACCCAATTGATTGGAAGACGCGTACGTGAGCTAAATATTTTCTCTGAAATTAAACCATATAATAAACTACCAAAAGACCTTTCTGAGTATAAAGCGGTGATTCTTTCTGGATCTCCTTTATCGGTTAGGGGCGAAGATGCCGTTCACCCGGATCTGTCTGAAATACGTGGTAAAAAACCATTGTTGGGCGTTTGTTATGGCGCACAGTATTTAGCACATTTTCACGGCGGTAGTGTAGAGAAATCTAATACAAGAGAATATGGTCGTGCCAACCTTAGCTTTATAAAGGAGAACGAACCATTTTTTGATAAAGTAAGTGCAGGTAGCCAGGTATGGATGAGCCATGCAGATACTATTAAGCACTTGCCTGAGAATACAACCTTACTGGCAAGTACACATGATGTGGAAAATGCAGCCTTTAAGTTTGAAGGGGAAGAGACCTATGCAATTCAGTTTCACCCAGAAGTATATCACTCAAAGGATGGAAAACAAGTATTGGAGAACTTTTTGGTAAATATTGCCGGAATGGAACAAACTTGGACTCCCGATGCTTTCGTGGATAAAACAGTGGCAGAATTAAAGGAGAAGATTGGCGATGAAAAGGTGATTTTAGGATTGTCTGGCGGAGTAGATTCTACCGTTGCCGCAGTTTTATTGCACAAAGCAATAGGCAAAAACCTTCATTGTATATTCGTAAATAACGGACTTTTAAGAAAGAATGAGTTTGGCGATGTATTGGAGCAATACGAAGGTATGGGCTTAAATGTAAAAGGTGTAGATGCTTCGGCACGTTTTTTGGATGATTTAGCTGGTGAGAGTGATCCCGAGACCAAAAGAAAAACAATTGGTCGTGTATTTATAGAAGTTTTTGATGATGAATCACATTTGGTAGAGAATGCAAAATGGTTGGCACAGGGTACAATTTATCCTGATGTTATCGAATCTGTATCTGCAACCGGTGGTCCGTCACAAACTATAAAAAGTCATCATAATGTAGGTGGTTTGCCAGATTACATGAAATTGAAAGTGGTAGAGCCTCTGAAAATGTTATTTAAAGATGAGGTAAGAAGAGTAGGAGCTAGCTTGGGTATCGACAAGGCATTGTTGGGTAGACATCCTTTTCCTGGTCCTGGTTTGGCAATTCGTATTCTTGGAGATATCACTCCCGAGAAAGTAGCTATTCTACAAGAAGTAGATGCTATTTTTATCGACGGATTAAAAAAATGGGACTTGTATGATAAAGTATGGCAAGCAGGTGCTATGTTACTGCCTGTAAATAGTGTTGGTGTAATGGGTGATGAGCGTACGTATGAAAAATGTGTAGCGCTTAGAGCGGTAGAAAGTACAGATGGTATGACAGCCGATTGGGTGAATTTGCCATATGAGTTTCTACAAAAAACATCAAATGATATTATTAATAAAGTCCCTGGGGTGAATCGTGTCGTATATGATATAAGTTCAAAGCCACCAGCAACAATAGAATGGGAATAGTATGAAATACATGTTTAATCAAATTTACTTAATTGGGTCATTTTGTTTATTAGTGTCTTGCACGGCAATGGCACAGAAATTCAATACCCATCAAGTAAGATCAGGAGAAACTTTAGAAAGCATTTCTAAAATGTACGGAGTTTCACCTGCAAGTATATTACAGTATAATAAGGAAATTAAAGAAGGTCAGAAGCTGAGATCGAATACGATATTGGTAGTACCGGGTAAAAAGATAGTTGAGCAAACAAGTGCGCCGACTTCTAATACTCCTACCTCTAGTACGGTAACGACCACAGTAAATACTAGGGTAGTTCAAGATTCGGTAAAGGCAAGAGAACCTATTGGTTATACAGAGCACCGTGTCAAGAAAAAGGAAACAATTTTTGGCATTACTCAAATGTATAATATTACTGAAGATGAGTTAAAAAAATACAATCCTAAGTTGTATGCTTCACCACTTCAAAAGAAGATGGACTTACGTATTCCGAAATACCGTGCTCCTAAAGTTGAAGAAGTAGTTGATAATCAAGACGATTTAGAAAAGTACATTGTTGCGGCAAAAGAAACAAGGTGGAGTATAGCTCATAAGTATGGTATTACCATAGAAAGAATGTTAGAGCTGAATCCAGGTTTATCTACGGCTAATAATTATTTGTCTGAAGGATACGAATTGTTGATGCCTAAAATTGCAGGTAGCACCGTTAAAAATCAAGTAACACAATTATATACTTCATATACGGTACCTGCCAAAATGAATTTCTATCGTTTAGAAAAGGAATTTGGTGTAAAGTCAGATGAGATAGTTCGCTTAAATCCTGAAATTACAGAACGTGGCGGATTAAAAGAGGGTATGATTATTCGTATTCCAGAGCAGAAAATCGAAACAGGAGAAATCAATACAGATAACTATATTTTCTATGAGGTTAAACCAAAGCAAAATGAGTTTCGATTAACTAGAAAATTCGGAATGACCTGGGCAGAATTGGTAGCCTTGAATCCTGATTTAAAAGACGGATTGAAAGCAGGTATGGTTTTAAAACTACCAAAAGATAAGGTTGGTGATTTTGAGGTTAGAAATGCGTTGGTGTTAGATAAGGTAAATTTATTAGACAGCATAAATGTAGGTGTTAAGCCAAAAGTATTGTTCTTATTACCTTTTAGGTTAGATAAGCTTGATCTTAGTAATAAAGAAGAAACTGAAAAGATTATCGATAATAGAAATAGCTTGAAATATAGTCTAGGTCTGTATTCTGGTGCCTTAATAGCTATTGACTCGCTGAAATCATTGGGAGTATCAATTGATGTTAAAACTTTTGATAATCAGTTAGATTTAGCGAAAACAAAGCAGATTTTACAAGGAGAACAACTAGGCGGGTATAGTGCCGTTTTCGGTCCTTTAGACATGCCGTCGCTTAAAGAAACTGCCGTACAGGCATCGAAATTTAATGTTCCTGTGGTGGCACCGGTACCAGCAAAAAGTGATTTAAGTTTAGACAACGTATTCTTTTCATATACCGCTGAAGAAGTGTTGTGGAAGCATATGTTAGATTATGTAGAAGCCAACCATAAAGATGAAACACTATTAATTATCGCAGATGAGGATAATAAAAAGGAGAAAGAAGCGATTCTAAAACGTTTCCCAACTGCGAAAGTGGTTGTAGTAAAAGAAGAAGAAAAGAATATAGGTATCAATAGAGATAAATTACAAACACTACTTTCAGATGAAGTATCGAACTGGGTATTTGTAGAATCTGATAATTATAAATTGATTGCTAGTGTTGTATCTATTTTGAATTCATTTAACAATACCGCGTTTGATCCTGTATTGGGTAAAGACAAGGTTAATGTTCGCATGTTTACGACAGATATGAATTCGGCTTTTGAAAATGATGTAATTTCAAATACACATTTGTCTAATTTGAAATTTACATATCCTTCAGTAAATCGTCCGGTAAAAAATAATTCGTTTGTTGAGCGTTATAGAAAACGTTTTGGCGATGATCCAGATAGATATGCTGTTAGAGGTTTTGATCTTACTTATGATCTTTTGTTGAAACTGGCATATAACAATAGCTTAATTGATGTTTCTAGATTTGTTGGTGAAACAGAATACAGTGGTAATAAATTTAATTACCAGAGAAAGGGCGTTGCAGGGTATTACAATCAATCATCTTATATTATGATGATAGATGATTTAAGAATTAAAACAATAGAGTAAATGACGTCAAAAGTTACATACAACGGAGAGTTAAGAACAGAATGTGTTCACTTAAAATCGAATGATTCTTTCGTGACAGATGCACCAGTAGATAACAATGGTTTAGGTCAGGCATTTTCACCGACAGATACCGTTGCTACAGGTTTGGCAAGTTGTATGTTAACAATGATGGGTATTAAGGCAAACGGATTAGAGGTAGACTTAAAAGGCACTACGGCATCTGTTACCAAACATATGGCTGCTTCACCTAGAAGAATTTCTAAAATAGAAGTAGAAGTTCATTTGCCAAAAGATATTTCAGATAAGAATAGAAAAATTTTGGTGCACACGGCAAATACATGCCCTGTGCACTATAGTTTGCATCCAGATATTGAGAAAGTAATCACTTATAATTGGGACTTATAAAAAAGGTACATTTAATATTTTTTCTATTTGCACTCTTGACCATTTCTAATGTTCAGAGTCAAGAAGTAGTGTCTTGGGAACCTGATTTTAGATTTACTTGGAGTGATTTTAAAGGTGCAGCTCCCATAACTTCAAGAGCAGCGGCAACCACGGCAAGTGGTATAACATATCGCTTTTCTACTTTTTACGAGAATAATGAACTACAGGTAGATTATAAAGTATTTGCCTATTTTTATCCAACCAAGTCATGGTACAAACCAAAGCTGTGTAACGACGTCACCTTGCTGCATGAGCAATTGCATTTCGATATTACCGAACTATATGCACGTAAATTGCGAAAGCAATTGGCAGAGACAAAATTTACAAAGAATGTAAAAGAAGAGATTCGTAAAATTTATAAAGCTACCATTCGACAATTGAACGACTTTCAAAATAAATACGATTCAGAAACCAACTACTCAAGAAATTTACCTGTTCAAGAACGGTGGGTAATAGAGATAGAGGAAGCTTTAAACGAACGCTAAGTTAATAGTTGATTCGGTTTAAATCGGAGTTTAATTATTTAATAAGAACTATTAGTTATCCTTTATTTATAGCCTTTTCATAAAAATAAATTCAATGACTGAATTAATAATTCATCATCTTTTAACTTGCCAATTTCAATACAAATAAGAGCTATATTTTTTTTGGTCAAAAAATGTAAAAGGTCCTAAAGTAAAAAACAGCTTGCTGTTTTTTACTTTAGAACGACCACTAGTTCACTAACCACTAGTTCACTAACCACTAGTTCACTAACCACTAGTTCACTAACCACTAGTTCACTAACCACTAGTTCACTAACCACTAGTTCACTAACCACTAGTTCACTAACCACTAGTTCACTAAATTACACATCACAAATAGTAACGCCTTGTTTTAGTGCAGCAATTTTATCATCCCAGCTGGGTACGAATTCTTGAGCTACGTGTCCCGAATATCCGGTTTTTAGAATAGCCTTCATAACTGCAGGGTAGAAAATTTCTTGAGTTTCATCTATCTCGTGTCTACCTGGGTTTCCGCCAGTATGGTAGTGTCCGTAGTATTGGTGGTAATCTTCAATATTTCTAATGATATCACCTTCCATAATTTGCATGTGGTAAATATCATAAAGTAGTTTAAAATGTTCAGAACCAATAGCATCGCAAAGCGATACGCCCCATTCAGAAGTATCACACATATAATCTTTATGATTTACCTTGCTATTTAGCAGTTCCATCTGTAGAACCACGCCATGCTTTTCAGCCAAAGGCATAAGTTTTTTAAGACCTAGGGCGCAATTTCTTAATCCGACCAAATCGTTCATTCCGTTTCTATTTCCGCTAAAACAGATCAAGTTGGTATAGCCAGCTTCTGCCACTAAGGGTATTACGCGTTCGTAATCGGCAATTAACTCGTCGTGTAAAGAAAGGTCGTTAAAGCCTTTTTCTATGCCCATACCTGCACCCCAGCACATGGATGCGTGAATATTGTATTTCTTTAAAAGAGGGAATTCATCTGGTCCAACTAAATCAATCGATCTAATATCTAATTCCACTAAATTTTTAAGAAAATCTTCAAAAGGGATGCTTCCATAGCACCAATAACAAACACTATGGTTAATATTGTACTTTAGTTTAGCATCAGTTTCAAGGTTTTTATCGCTTGCCGCTGCTGCTGAAGTAGTTAAGAATCCGACAGAGGCAGCTGCTGAGGTTCCAATAAAATTTCTTCTTTTCATGTTAATTGAATTGTAATTTGAGTAGTTGATTCTTTAAAGATAATTTTTTTAGATTTAAAAATGGAAATTAATCCAGATAAGCAGAAGTTAATAGAATTGGCACACTACCGAATGCCATTTGGTAAGTATAAGGGTAGGTATCTAATCGATTTACCAGAGCCATATTTGGTATGGTTTAATCAAAAAGGATTTCCTGATGGTAAATTGGGAGATTTATTGCGTTCTATGTTAGAAATCAAAACAAACGGCTTAGAATCGATAATTCGAAAAATACAAAAACATTTTCCTAAAGAAACCCGTTAAGTTCTAACCTCAATTTGTAACTTTGTGTCCCGTAACATAGAATTCGATACATGGCACAAACCAAATACATCTTCGTTACGGGAGGCGTTACTTCATCACTAGGAAAAGGCATCATTGCTGCATCTTTGGCGAAATTACTGCAATCTCGCGGCTACAAAACTACCATTCAAAAGCTAGATCCTTACATTAATGTAGATCCAGGAACCTTAAACCCTTATGAGCATGGCGAGTGTTATGTAACTGATGACGGTGCAGAAACAGATCTAGATTTAGGTCATTATGAGCGTTTTTTAAATGTTCGCACTTCTCAAGCCAACAATGTTACTACGGGCAGAATTTACCAGAGCGTTATTGAAAAAGAACGTAGAGGAGAATTTTTAGGTAAGACCGTACAAGTAGTTCCTCATATTACAAACGAAATAAAAGAACGTGTTCAGGTTTTAGGTAAAAGCGGTGAATATGATATCGTTATTACTGAAATTGGTGGTACGGTAGGTGATATTGAATCTTTACCATATATAGAAGCAGTTCGTCAACTTCTTTGGGAACTTGGTGATAACAATGCTATTGTTATTCATTTAACACTAGTACCTTATTTGTCTGCTGCAGGTGAATTAAAGACAAAACCTACACAACACTCTGTAAAAACATTGATGGAAAGCGGTATAAAAGCCGATATTTTGGTATGTAGAACAGAACATGAGATTTCTAACGATATAAAAGATAAACTAGCCCTTTTCTGTAACGTAAAGCGCGAAGCGGTTATACAAAGTATTGATGCATCTACTATTTACGATGTACCGTTATTAATGCAAGAAGAAGGTTTAGATACGGTAACCTTACAGAAATTGGCATTGCCAAATAATGTAGCGCCAGACTTAGGTCGTTGGAACGAGTTTTTGGAAAGACATAAGAACCCAAAAAATGAAGTAACTATTGGCTTAGTAGGTAAATATGTAGAATTACAAGATTCTTATAAATCTATTTTAGAGTCATTTATACATGCCGGTGCTGCGAACGAAGTGAAAGTAAATGTAAAATCTGTTCATTCAGAATATATTACAGCTGCTAACTACGAAAGTAAATTAAAAGGATTGGATGCTATTTTGGTAGCACCAGGTTTCGGTGAGCGTGGTATTGAAGGTAAAGTGAAAGCTGTTGAATACGCAAGAGTTAATAAAATTCCGTTTTTGGGTATCTGTCTAGGTATGCAAATGGCGGTTATTGAATATTCGCGTGATGTGTTAGGACTTACAAATGCAAATTCTACAGAGATGGATGAAAACACGCCTGATCCTGTAATTAGCATTATGGAAGAACAAAAGACCATAACCGATAAAGGAGGTACTATGCGTTTAGGTGCTTGGGACTGTGATTTGAAAGATGGTAGTTTGGTTAAAGAAATGTACAACGGTGCTTCTCAAATATCTGAACGTCATCGTCATAGGTATGAATTTAACAATGCATATTTAGAGCAATTAGAGAATGCAGGTCTTATGGCAACAGGTTTTAATAAAGAGACTAATTTGGTTGAGATTGTAGAGGCAAAAGACCATCCTTGGTTTATTGGCGTGCAGTATCACCCAGAGTATAAGAGTACTGTAGCTAATCCGCATCCATTATTTGTAGGCTTCGTTAAGGCGGCTTTAGAGCACAAAAAGTCACAAACTAATGCCACATTGGCATAAACACCATATTTGGACATATATTTGCTTTCTTAAAAATTCAAAATATTCCCAATTAATTAGAAATACCACATGGAAGAAAAGAAATTTGATGTACAATCCATAATTGGCTTCGTGCTTATTTTTGGAATACTGATCTTCATGTTTTACCAAAATCAACCAACTCCAGAAGAGTTAGAGGCAGAAAAGGCAAAGCAAGAACAAGTAGAGGCTGCGAAGGCATCAGAAAATTCAGAAACAGAAACTGTTATTAATGATGTACCTCAGTTAGATCTACAAGATTCAACTGCAGTTGCCAATTACCAAGGTAAACTTGGCGCATTTGGTTTTACAAAACCTTCTAATGATATTACTACATTAGAGAATGATGTTCTCTTTTTAAGAATCAGCAATAAAGGTGGACAGATAGTAGAGGCGAAAATGAAACAATTCGTTACTTATGATTCTGTACCAGTGTATTTGGTAAAAGATGGTAATGCCTCTTTTGGTTTAGATTTCTCTACATCTGATAATAGAGTTTTAAATACTCAAGATTTATATTTTGAGCCTACAATGACAGAAAATAATGGTAATAAGGTATTATCATTGAAAGCAAAGACATCTAACAATCAATATCTTGAATATAGATATGTTATTAAACCGAACGATTATTTGGTAGATTTCACCATCAAGTCAAAAGGTTTGGATAATGTTATTAGCACAAGTAAACCAGTAACCTTAGATTGGAAATTAAAAGGGATACGCCACTCAAAAAGTATAGAGTACGAGAACAGGTATACGCGTTTAACTTATAATCATGAAGATGGTAAAATAAGTAAGCTTTCTGAAGGAAGTGACGACGAGGAAACTGAAGAAGATATAAAGTGGATTTCATACAGACAGCACTTTTTTAGCAGTATTCTAGCAGCAGATGAGCCTTTTAAAGGTGGTGATCTTACTTCTGTTAATTTAGTAGAAGAGGAAAGTAGAACTTTTGGTTTTACTAAAGAATATGCATCTGCTTTACCAGTAGAATTGGAAGGCGGAGAAATATCTAAAGATTTGCACTGGTATTTTGGTCCTACAGATGTTGATACTTTATCTAAATATGAAGATTTAGGTCTGGTAGATTCTATTCCTTTTGGATGGGGTATTTTCGGTTGGATCAACCGTTATGTGTTTACACCTTTTTACGGATTGATTAGTAGTTATTTTCCTTACGGTATAGCGATTATAATTATGACAATATTAGTTCGTTTGGCAATGTCACCTGTAACGTATAAGTCGTATTTATCTCAAGCGAAGATGAAGGTATTAAAACCTGAAATCACAGAGCTAGGGGAGAAGTACAAAGACAATGCTATGAAAAAGCAGCAAGAAACCATGAAACTGTATGGTAAGGCTGGGGTAAGCCCCATGAGTGGTTGTATACCCGCGGTTATACAAATGCCTATTTTCTATGCACTTTTCATGTTTTTCCCAACATCGTTCGCATTACGTCAGAAATCATTCTTATGGGCAGATGACCTTTCTTCTTTTGATACGGTTTATCAGTTCCCAGAAGGATTCTCTATTCCTTTCTATGGTGATCACGTAAGTTTGTTTCCAATATTAGCATCTATCGCTATATTCTTTTACATGATGATGACAACAGGTCAGAACATGCCGACACAACCAGGTATGCCGAACATGAAGTTTATCATGTACCTAATGCCTTTCATGATGTTGATATTCTTCAATAACTATGCGAGTGGATTGAGTTTGTATTACTTTGTTTCTAATACCATTACTATAGGTATCATGCTGGTCATTAAGAATGTTATTCTCGATAATGATAAAATTCATGCCCAGATACAAGAGAATAAGAAGAAACCTAAGAAGGAAAACAAGTTCCAAAAGAAAATGCGTGAAATGATGGAACAAGCAGAAGCGCAGAAGAAAAATTAAACATTTCTTATTGTTATATAAAATAAAAAGCCCTTTCATAATTGAAAGGGCTTTTGCCATTGGTTAAGGCTTGGTTTGGTAAGATTTGGGATGTCAAAGATGTAATTAATTTAAGGTTCTATAAAAAGTTAGTTGTCAAGGGTGGCAAATTGTATGTTAAACGAGTGTATAATGATGTAAGCAATTTCAAGGCATAAAAAAACCTTCCTAATAGTAGGAAGGTTTTATCTTTTTATTGTTTAAACTGATTTTAGTGTAATGCATCAAGTGCTGCCTGCGGTAAAAGAACCTTGTTTATAACATGAACCACTCCGTTACTAGCCTCTACATCTGCAATAACCACAGTTGCATTTTCATCGGTGGCGTCTTCTACATGTACTGTACCGTCCTCTTTAATATTAATGCCAACATTCTCGCCTTGAAAACTTTCAATAGTTTGTCCGTTACTTAAATCAGTAGAGAAAGCAGCGGTACCAGCTACTACATGATATGTAAGTATGGTAACCAATAAACTCTTCTCAGCTTCTGTATCAAAATCCGCAAGACTATTATAATCCTCACCTAAAGAATTTAATAAAGCGACAAAAGCATCGTTCGTTGGTGCAAAAACTGTAAAAGGTCCGTCGCCGCTTAACGTTTCAACCAGTCCAGCATCCGCTTGTCCAAGTGCATCGACCAATAAACTTAAATCATCTGTCTCAACAGCAATTTCAACGATAGTTTTCAAACTCATTGCTGCGAGCATATCTAAAACTTCTTGAGGTAAAATTACTTTGTCGATAACATGAACAACACCGTTTGTGGCTGCCACATCTGCCAAAGTAACGTTAGCGTTTGTTTCTGTAGAATCCATAATTTCAACTCCGTTATCAGTTAAAATTACAGTAATATTTTCACCTTGAACAGTTTCTATAGCTTGATCGTTGCTCAAATCAGTTGAAAAAGCAGCCGCACCAGCAACCACATGATAAGTAAGAACTTTTGTTAAAAGTAACTTTTCTTCATCTGTATCAAAATCGGCAAGACTATTAAAATCATCACCCAATGTATCTAATAGTGCTGCAAAAGCAGCATTTGTAGGTGCGAAAACTGTAAAAGGACCTGTGCTATTTAAAGTTTCTACTAAACCTGCATCAGCTTGAACTAAAGCATCTACTAATAAGCTTAAATCATCAGTTGCAACCGCTGTGTCAACAATAGTTTTTAATTGTAAGCTTACGACAAAGTCGATTGCTGCTTGTGGTAGTAAAACTTTATCGATAGTATGTGCTACACCGTTAGAAGCCATAATGTCGACACCGGTAATATTTGCATCTGTATCAGATGCATCGCCAATTACAAATGTATCGCCAGAAGCAATAATTTCGACACTGTTGTTTTCAAGTGCAGTACCAACTTGTCCGACAGCTAAATCTGTAGATTTTACTTCGGCGGCAATAACGTGAAATAATAAGATATTCTTTAATAAGGCAATTTCTTCGTCTGTATCAAAATCATCTAGACTATTATAATTGTTACCTAATACATCTAACAATGCAACAAACGCATCATCTGTAGGGGCAAAAACGGTAAATGGTCCGTCAGAACTTAAAGTAGCGACCAAATCGGCTTTGATAACTGCTGCTTCTAAAAGAGATAATGGTTCTGTAGCAACTACTATATCAACCAAAGAGACATTTTCTTCAGGCATGTCTTCTCCGTTCAATGCATCAATAATAGCTTGTGGCAATAAGACTTTATCTATAACATGAACAATACCATTACTCGCTGCTACATCTGCAATGACCACTTGAGCATCAACCTCGGTAGCATCATCAATAAATACATCACCATCTATATTAACGGTTAAATCTTCTCCTTGTACTGTAGTAACCGTCATGCCGTTAGTTAAATCTGAAGAGCTTGCGGCTACACCTGCAACAACATGATAAGTTAAGATAGATGTTAAAATGGCACGTTCTTCATCTGTGTCAAAGTCAGCTAGTGATTCAAAATCATCTAATTGGTTTAATAATGCAGTAAAAGCATCATTTGTGGGTGCGAAAACGGTAAAGGGTCCGTCAGAGCTTAATGTGCCTACTAAATCTGTTCCTTCAGAATTATCGGCAGTGGTAAGAGCAGAAACTAAAGAAGAGAGTTCGTCTTCAGCTTGAGCAGTTTCAACTATGTTCAATTCATTCGTTAAAACTATGTCTCCGTCATCGTCGTCACTACACGAATAAGTTAGCGTGACAGCAACTAGTAGCAGTAAAAAATTTCGTAAGCTTAGCATTTTTTTCATAACAGTGTTTTTAAGGATTGTTTAATTAAATATGAAGGATGTTTAACATTAAATATGATAAAATCCATTTATGATAATAAATCATGTACAATGCTAAAAATACAATAGTTATATATTGTTTAACTAATTTTTAAAAAAGTTTAACAAAATATTTTTAACTCAAAAAAATAAATGATTTTAAGTGATTTCATGAAAATGACCTTGTATCCTGATTTTACGTCGTTAAGAAAAGCCAATTAGATAGTTTGAAAAAAATACGCTTTGAATTGAAATTTTGTAATTTTGTACCGACCAAGAAGAAGAGATGAAAAAAGTAGTAATAGGACTTTCTGGAGGAGTAGATTCAAGCGTGGCAGCATACCTGTTAAAAGAACAGGGTTATGATGTTATAGGTTTGTTCATGAAGAATTGGCATGATGATTCGGTAACGATATCAGAAGAGTGTCCGTGGTTAGAAGATAGCAACGATGCATTAATTGTAGCTGAGAAACTGGGTATTCCGTTTCAAACTGTTGATTTAAGTGCGGAGTATAAAGAGCGTATAGTAGATTATATGTTTAGGGAATATGAAATGGGGCGTACTCCAAATCCTGATGTGTTGTGTAATAGAGAAATCAAGTTTGATGTCTTTATGAAAATTGCCATGCAGTTGGGTGCTGACTATGTTGCAACCGGACATTATTGTAGAAAAGGAACTTTACAGAATAGTGATGGTTCTGAGACATATCAATTATTGGCAGGAAAAGATGGTAATAAAGACCAATCTTATTTCTTATGCCAGTTATCGCAAGAGCAATTATCAAAAACATTATTTCCAATAGGGGAGTTGACTAAGCCTGAGGTAAGGGAGATTGCCAAAAAAATGGATTTGATTACAGCAGATAAAAAAGATTCACAAGGGTTATGCTTTATAGGTAAGGTTAGATTGCCAGAGTTTTTACAACAACAACTAAAACCTAAAACGGGTAAAATTGTTGAGGTTCCTGCAGCTTTTGGTAGTTACGAAAGAGCTATACCATCGTTTTCAGATAAAAACGCTGAATTAGAATTTTATGCAGAAAAACCGGTCTATCATTTAACTGATGGTAAAATTGTGGGTGAACATCAAGGTGCGCATTATTTTACAAAAGGGCAGCGTAAAGGGTTGCATGTGGGTGGAACAAAAGAACCGTTATTTGTCATAGATACAGATGTTAATGAAAATGTTATTTACACAGGTCAAGGCAAAGCACACCCTGGTTTATATAGAAGAACTTTATTTGTAAAAGACGAAGAAATACATTGGGTGCGTACAGATTTGGCTTTGAAGATTGATGAAAAATTAGAAGTAAAAGCACGTATTAGATACCGTCAAGAACTGCAAGAAGCTACTATTTATAGAGTAGAAGGTGGTATGTATGTTGATTTTAAAGAAATGCAATCTGCAATTACCGAAGGTCAATTTGTAGCATGGTATATTGAAGAAGACCTTATAGGGTCGGGTGTAATTTCTTAATTAGAGGGTTACATTTTAAGGTACTAAATAGTATCTTTAAAATATAACTTTTTACTCGATAATCGAGATTTAAGTCGTTCGATGCTTGCGTCGAATTCTAAATTGAATTTTCAACACAAAGCTTTGGGTGATTACTCAGAGGTAAATTACTTCATTCATGCAAAATAGAATCACTGAACTTTTCAAGATAGAATTCCCTATTATTCAAGGAGGAATGATTTGGACCAGCGGATGGCGATTAGCTAGTGCTGTATCAAATGCTGGAGGTTTAGGAGTTATTGGTTCCGGTAGCATGTATCCTGATGTTTTACGCGAGCATATTCAAAAATGCAAGAAAGCGACTTCGAAACCTTTCGCGGTTAATGTACCTATGTTATATCCTGATATAGATAAGTTGATGGATATTATTATTGAGGAGGATGTGAAAATTGTATTTACATCTGCAGGAAATCCGAATACATGGACATCCTTTCTAAAAGAAAAAGGAATTACTGTGGTACATGTAGTAAGTAGTTTAAAGTTCGCATTGAAAGCACAGGATGCCGCAGTAGATGCTATTGTTGCAGAAGGCTTTGAAGCAGGCGGCCATAATGGGCGTGATGAAACAACAACTTTAGTGTTGATACCTGCAGTGAAAGAAAAAATAACTATTCCTTTGATTGCGGCGGGAGGCATAGCAACAGGTAGCGCAATGTTGGCTGCCATGGTTTTAGGTGCTGACGGAGTTCAAGTAGGTAGTCGATTTGTAGCAAGTGAAGAAGCATCAAATCATATTAACTTTAAGGAAGTTGTGGTAAATGCCAAAGAAGGTGATACTAATTTGACATTAAAAGAATTGGCACCCGTTCGTTTAGTGAAAAACAAATTCTATAACGAAGTCCAAAAAGCATACGCTGACGGAGCAACTACTGAAGAGTTGAAAACGCTCTTAGGCAGAGGTCGTGCCAAAAAAGGCATGTTCTTAGGCGACTTAGAAGATGGCGAACTAGAAATAGGTCAAGTATCTGCTTTAATACACGACATAAAACCCGCTGCCGAAATTGTTAAGGAGCTGATGAGTGAGTTTCAAGAGAGGAAAGCTGAACTTTCCTCTTTATGATATAAAACTCTATAGTTCATTTACTATTTTATTACCCTTTTAAAGTCGAAAGGTATTCGACAAGATCTCGAAGTTCTCTTCTAGAAATCATACGACCCATTGCTGGCATAGCAGACATTGAGTTTTCTCTTCTTGCAATTCTTTTTAAAGGAATTTCTAATGGCTCGGCTTCAGATGTTCTTAATAATAAGTGGTCATTGTTTTCTTCAATTAAAACACCTTGCACTTTTTGTCCGTCTTTTAATGTAATGGTCACAGTACCATAACCAGGTGCTAGTCTTAAACTAGGTTCTATCAATGCCTCTAGCAATTGTTCTCTACTTAAGATATTACCGATGTTGTCTAAAGCCGGTCCCACTTCACCACCTGAGCCATTTACTGCATGACAACGAACACACTGTGCTGTTGGGTTGTTATTGAAAACGGATCTGCCAGTCCACCATCTACCACCATAAAGGGTTTCTTGAAAAGAATCAGCAGAGTAGCCAGATTTTTTAAGCTTATCTAGTTTAGCAATTAGAGCGGTATTTTCAGTTGCATTTACTGACTCTATTAAATCTAAAAAGATGCCTTGTTTTAATTGGTCTTTACTGGCTTTATCAATTAAGGCAGCTAAAATAGCATTACTTTTTTCATCAGGTAAATCACCTAAAACACCTAGCACTCTTTGTTGTTCAGAAACAGAGCCTTTCTTGAAAATAGGATCAATAATAGCGGGTAATTTCTCTTTAGGTAAATTCAATTGACCCAATAAACCTACAGCAGCAGTACGCACTTCTTCATTTTTATCTTGCATACCAATAGACATTGCAGCCTCCATTTTATCGAAATTTAATTGACCTAAGGCATTAAGTACAGCAGATCTTACTTCAGGAGATTTATTAGATTTAAATATATAATACAGGTCATTATTATAAGAGTTCATGCCGATTGCGCTCAAAGTTTTTGAGATACCGATTAAAATTTCTGGCTGACGCTCTTTAAGAAACGACGGAATATCCTTTTTAATCTTATTCTCTAACTGACTGTTTTCTCTAATGATTTCTCCTCTATATCTGCCATCTACACGGTCTAAAAGAGAAGGATTGTTCCAAGTACCCAAAGCAGCAAGTGCTTCGCCACGTAAATCGCTAGAGACATTTCTACGTTTGGCAAAATTAATGAGCATATCTAATTGGTCATCGCCACCAACACGTAACGCAGCATTAATTGCTCTACGTAACAAAGGTTCAGATTTGAATTTTTCATTTGTCAGTATCGAAGCCAATGCCGGTAAAGCTGCTTCGATAGAAAGGTCATCATTTATGGCACGAGCAGTTTCTGTTACAATATATTCGTCTTCATCAGAAAGAAAAATAGAAATTTTAGGCTCTTGTAGTTTTCTTAAAACCAAAACTGCGGCAATACGTAAACTTTTGTTTTCGCTATTGGCAAGTGCTAACAAAGGTTCGGGGTTGCCAATTCTTGACAGTGCTAATACAGCTGCATGCCTTAAGTATAGATCTTTGTCGTTATTGGCTTCGATCATCGCCAATAATGGATCAATGGCATTCTCATATTTTAATCTTCCTAAAGCTTGCGCCGCAAAGAATTTTACACGGTCATTTTCATGAGTAGTTAGTGAAATAAGACTATCGGCAGCTTTCTCATATTTTAAATCGCCTAATACTTTTACACTTTGAGCTATAATTTCTGGATCACTATCACTTAATAAATTAAGTAATGGTTTAGCTTCATCTGTATCATTTGCTGCTATTTGTCCAATACCCCAAATGGCGTGAATACGCGCAAATTGGTTTTCTTCTTTTGTTATCACTTTTTCTAAAGCCCTGTAGCCCCAAAAAGTTCTATTGGCGAGTTCGAACTGTGCTTTTTGGCGAATTCTCATATCGCCGTATGATAATAAACTAACCAAACTATCAGTCTTTTCATCCTCATAATTATGGGTCATTAATTGTTGGGTTTTCAGGCGTTCTTCAGCAAGGTCATTGGTTTCTTCGCTAACGTCTAATTTCCATACTCTACCATAATTTTTACTTCCCCACCCGTTTACCCAATCGGCAAGGTATAAAGCTCCATCGGGTCCGAAATCTATTCCTGTTGGCAAAACGCCCGATAAAATAGATTCATCGGTGTTCAATTCAAAAGAAGCACCTTTTGGTTTTAGATCAAACGACCAAATATGTGATCTACTAGGATCGCCTACAAATTCAACTAAAAAGAATTTATCCATCCATTTTTTACCAAGGGCGGTACCAGGGTTATATTGCATTCCGGTTGGTCCGTTATGAAAATTTTGAATTGGAGGCATGATGTATGCAGCTTGACCTTCCCAACGGGGAGTGAATAGTTTTTCATCCATCCAAACATTATAACCATTGTTTTTAGGGTCTGTATATTTTCCATATTGCCAATTAGCTCTCCATCCGGCATCAGAACCTTCTACAATATGTACCAATCGTTCGCTCTCACCTTTATGATCGCCGTCATTATCGGAGGAAATAATATTTCCGTAGGCATCAAAAACAAATTCGTGGGTATTTCTTAATCCGTGAGCAAAAACTTCAAAATCGGTACCATCAGGATTACTTCTTACAATAATACCTTCATTCGGGTATTTATGATTTTCCCCATCTACAGTAGTAATATTTGCACCTATATCTCCAATTCCCCAATATATTTTACCATCAGGACCTTCGATTGCACCAGACATACCATGACCACTAAAACCAATATGCACAGCAAAACCATCGGCGATACTCGTTTTTTCATCTAAAATTTTATCGCCATTGGTATCGGTAAGTCGATACATACCCGGACCAATACCTACAAAAATATCGTTATCTCGAACTAAAAGTGCACCTGCTTGATCATTGATTTCATCGTTAAAATCGTTCATGATCTGGGTAGAAACATCGGCAATGCCATCTTTGTCGGTATCTTCTAACATCCAAATTTCATCTTGCTCAACCGTAAGATCATGCCAATCGTGAATACTATCATTATTCAAATCAGGGAACCATTCATTCTCTTTACTAAGCTCAGGGGCGAAGGTTTTGTGTAGAAAAGCCCTTCTTTCCTCAACAGATTCTAAAGCAATAGATTCCGTCATCCAATCTCTATGACCACGAATATCAAATTCTGAGTTTTTATTTCTATTAGATCTGGTAATGTAAATGTTGCCATCATCGTCAATATCCATTGCAATGGGGTCGGGAGCCAAAGAATCTGATGCCCATAAACTTAATACTAGTCCGTCAGCAACTTTTGCAGGTACCGTCTCTCTGGCGATTTTAGCCATTTCAATTAAGTCTGTACTGTCTTGTTGAATAGTTAAAGGAATTTCAACTGGCTTTTTATTTATGCATGAAACAGTTAGGAATAATAAGGATACAATTCCGGAAAGGAATTTTTTAAAGAATGTCATTGTTGTTTGATTGAATTGAAACTTAAATGTAGCGAATAATGTAGATAATCAATTAAGAAATTGAGGTATGGTTAAATTATTAACCATATATGGTATAGTTTTATCAATTTGAAATTGAACTCATCTTGACTTTTTGTTTGGAACCGAGAATTATGGCTTTTGTGCCGTAATGAACTCATTTTTTATTTACATAGCCATAGCTACGGAACTCAAAAATGACAAAATTAAGGTGCAAAATGTATCATTCGTAGATTAAAGAAAAAATCAAGATGAGTTCACTGAACAACTTTTAATTCAATGTTAAGAAAGTGTATTTAAAAGTTCCGCTATATTTGATTACTTATTAAACCAAAACAATATGAATACTATTAAAACAACACTAGTTTTCCTTTTTCTTGTAGTTTTTAGCATAAATGTAAGCCAAGCGCAAGAAGGACATCCTTTAGAAGGAAAATGGAATTTAACTATTGATCAAGAAGGAGAAAAATTACCATCTTGGTTAGAAATTAGACACTCGGGTACAAATACGTTAATTGGTAGATTTACCTATGCTTTTGGTAGCGCAAGACCAGTTGCTGAAATTGAAAAGCATGGTGAATTGTTTTCTTTTACAATTCCGACACAGTGGGAGCCAGGAGCTTCCAATATGGAATTCGAAGGAAAAATTGTAGGTGAGGGATTAGCAGGAACTATGATTTATGTAGATGGAAAAACCTATAATTGGACTGCGACAAAATCACCAAAACTACCGTATTATGAAAATGCGAAAGAAGGTAAGACGGTTAAGCTTTTTAATGGCAAGAATTTAAATGGATGGGAGATGAAGCCTGGCAATCAATGGGCAGTTTTAGATGGCATACTTACAAGTGCAAAGCCTGGAGTAAATTTGGTGTCAGAAGAAAAATTCAACGATTTTAAATTGCATGCAGAATTTAGATATCCAGAGGGTAGTAATAGTGGTATGTATTTAAGAGGGCGTTACGAAGTGCAGATTGCTGATAATATAGGGTTAGAGCCTTCATCTATTTATTTTGGAGGAATCTATGGTTTACTTACACCGAATGAAAATGCAGCTATGAAAGCAGGGGAGTGGCAAACGTATGATATTACCTTAATTGGAAGAAGAGTTACTATTGTAGCTAACGGAAAGACTGTAATTTCAAATCAGAATATTGAGGCAATGACCGGTGGTGCTTTAGATAATAATGAAGCTGAAGCGGGTCCGATTATGATACAAGGCGACCATGGACCGGTAGAATTTAGAAAGTTAGAAATTACACCTTTGAGCAAAGGGTAATTTTGAAAAATTTGAATAAAAAAAGCCTCCATTTCTGGAGGCTTTTTTTATTCACTTTAGTTGATTTCAGTAATTACAGCCAAGGCTCTAACTTCTTCATCTTTATTAACAAAGATTTCGACCAACTCAGGCAAAGGAGTTCCAAAACCTGCTAGGCGTGCAGATTCGGTTTCGTCTTTAAGAATAGGTTCAATGTTATTTTCTTTTAATGCAAGTTCTACGCGTTTCGCTGCAATGCTATTACCACCGAATACTTTTATATAGTTTGAATCCATAATAATTAATTTAAATTTTTAGTTGCTTCTTTAATATAGGTATTGAAATTTTTAAAAGTGTTTGTCAAAATTTCAATTTGTTCTTGTGCTTCTACCCAATTTTTTTGTTCAATTGCTTCCCTGACTCCTGGTAATGTTTTTACGCCGTAACCCGTGTAAAAACCTGGTGCGTAAATTTGATGTTTAAACCAAGGTCTACGAGGTAGTCCTTTCTCTGATGTAAGCATCTGTTCCGCTTTCATTAAACGCTTATTGAGCTCTTTTAGCGATTTTTTAGATAGGCTAGATGTGTTGATTTTTTCATACTCAGTAATAGTTTCATTCAATATCACCAATTCATTTTGTAAAGGTGAAAAATCAATATAAGGTATAAGTTCTTTTTTGGTAGGCGTTTTAACTTTTTTGGTTGGATCTGCCGCTAATGCATATGAGTTTAGAGAAATAATCTTATTATGTTTCAAAACCTCTTTTCTCATACTTTCTGTTTCATCGATAATTTCAGTCAAGTAATTTGAAATAGTCGAATGCCACTGCGAGAAGTTCAACGGAATAACATCTGCATTTGCTAAACGTAGGGTAATTAGACCTGCAGTATTCGCCAAAGCAACACCATAGGCAAACTCTGGATCTTTAAATCTTTTGTAATGTGGATATGTATCGTAAATAGTATGATATTCTCCGCCGCCATTTTCCCCACCAAAACCAAGGTTTAAAGCTGCAATACCAGCATGTTGAATAAACGGAGTGTAATCAGAACCAGAGCCTAATGCATATAGATTAAAAGAGTCTTCACCACTGTTAACCATATTTGCTGCAATTCTACGGTCTTTAACCGATACATTCGTTTGTGGGTCAACAACGGTACCCGCTACCTCGCTAACCATAGCCTGTAGAGAATGAGATCCGCCGGCGCCTAAGAATCCGCGACCATTACCATCAGTATTAATATACGCAACTACCTTTTCTTGTAGTTCTTTTTTATGATCTTCAACCCATTCTGTAGAACCGATTAATCCTGGTTCTTCGGCATCCCATGCGCAGAATACCAAGGTACGTTTTGGCTTTTGTCCTTTTTTAGCAAGTTCACCAATAGCGCGAGCTTCTTCCATAAGGGCGACCAAACCACTAATTGGATCATTGGCACCATGAACCCATGCATCATGGTGATTACCACGCATAACCCACTGATCAGGGAATTCCGTTCCTTTTAAGGTAGCAATAACGTTATGAGCAGGTACGAGTTTCCAATCGAATGTAAGTTTTAAACGAACCTTGGCTGGTCCTGGTCCTATATGATAAGTTATTGGTAATCCACCTCGCCATGATTCTGGCGCAACGGTACCATCTAAGGCAGATAAAAGCGGAAGTGCATCTTCGTATGAAATTGGTAAAACAGGAATTTTTGTAATAGTAGGTGCATTTTTTCTATCTAGTCTTTTAGCATCTTTTGTAGCTGCGTAACCGGGAGTCAATACATCCCCTGGGTATGTAGGCATATCCATCACCGAACCACGTTGTACTCCGGTTTTATTCTTGTACGCACCTTTTGGGTAGACATCTCCTTGGCCGTAACCATCATCTTCTGGGTCAGAATAAATAATACAACCGATAGCTCCTTTTTCGGCAGCTAATTTAGGTTTAATACCACGCCAAGAACCTTGGTATTTGGCAATCACAATTTTGCCTTTTACACTGATGCCAAGTTTTTCTAATTCTTCGTAATCTTTCGGAATTCCGTAATTAACAAAAACTAATTCTGCTTCAACATCACCATCGGTAGAGAAAGCATTGTAGCTTGGTAACAAGGCATCACCTTGTGCGGTAAAAGGATCACCTTCTACTGGTACAGCTGTTAATTTTGCCTTGTATTGAGTAGGACCGGTTAATTCTAACACCCTTTCTGTCGGATAAGGAAATAAAATTTGATAGGTCTCTATTTTGGTATCGTAACCCCAAGACTCGAATTGACTTTTGATCCATTTTGCATTTTTTTCTCCGAACTCTGTACCTACCCAATGAGGCTCGGCAGCCATTTTTTGCATCCATTCATCAAGATTTGTTGCATTTAATTTTTCTTCAAAACTTTTTTCGAGTTGCAGTTGTTTGTTTGTGTTCTCGGAAGAAAATCCGATAATTGAATTTTGTGAATATCCGTTGAGGACTAACAGAAGAAAGAGGATGGTGATTAATTGTTTCATAATAAAGTATAGTTGTTGAGGTTTAATTAGTTTAGATAAAAGGGAGTAACAATTAGTAGTTTGTTATAAACTCTAGTTATGCTCTCAATAAAAATAATATTTCAAAGTAAATTCATTTTTCACAGTGTTATATTTAATTGAGACTTACGCTATGCTCTTCAGTTTTATGATGTTCTAAAGAATTTGTGTTGATGGTAAAATAAAAGGTACTGCCTACATTTTCTTCAGATTCGACCCATATTTTACCTAAATGGTGGTCTACTATTTTTTTACTTCCGTAGAGTCCGATACCAGATCCTTCGAATTTAGATTGATTATGAAGTTTATGAAAAGCTTTAAATATATTTTCTTGATGTTCTTTTGGAATTCCAATGCCGTTATCTGAGACGATAAACAAATATTCATTTTCCTTTTTTTCTGAGGAGATATTTATAACCGGCTGCCCATCATTAGTTTTAAATTTTAGTGCATTATGAATTAAATTTTGAAAAAGCATTCTAATATCACTAGGTCTAGCAATTAAGGTTGGCATTTCGCCAATATTCAAAGTGGCTTTAGTTTCTTTTATACTTTCTGATAAATCATCAATAACTAACTGTGCAACTTCGGCGATATTTACAGATTCCATTCCGCTAGAATTCCCGATTTCAGCATATTTCAAAAGACCTTCCACTAAATTTGTAAGCCTAGTAGAGCTGCCTTGTAAATGCTTTAGGTAGTTACTAAAATTCGCATAGTTAGCATCTGAATGTTGTTTTTCAAGTTCTGTGGCAATGACATTAATATTGTTTAGGGGACCTCTTAAATCGTGAGTTACTATAAAAGTAAATTCTTCAATATGCGTATTTTTTAATTCAAGTTCATTGTTCAAAACCGCTAATTTGTTGTTTTGACTTCTTAGGTCGTTTTGAGCATTTTTGAGATTTAATTCGCTTTTTTTCAGAGCAGTAATATGATTCTCTAGTTCGGTGGTGTAAGTTCTTGTTTTATTTTCATCATACATTCTAAAGGTTAAAGAAAGCCAACCTAAGCAGGCTAAGAATGCAAAAACTTCATCAAAAGGAACGTCTATAGTTCCTAAAATAGGTTCGTACATAGAAACATAAATGGTAGGTACTACAAATGCTAGAATATCAAAAGCGATAATTAGATTTCTTAGCCTAGGGTTTCTACGATAACCTATATATGCCAAAAACCCCATAGTGGCAAAGGCCACAGCTTGACCGAAAAAACCACCTATTAAAAATATAAGGCTCATAAACATAACAGGAGGGAACAAAGTCATGTAGATTCTTGTTGCCTTGTGATATTTTAAGCGATTTAAAATAAAACCAATACCAAAGCCTAGAGCTACAATAAAGGCAAGCAACTGCTCTGTGTAAGAATGAAAAATGAGCGTGTAAATAAACACAGCAAATGTAAAAACTGATGATATGATGGTTATTAAACCAAATTCATCTAAAAAGTTTCTACTTTTTAATGCTTTATTAATTGATGTATTGTTTTGTTTAGACAAACTATACGAGTTTAAAATGCTTTAACTTTTTGAAGGTCAAATGAGCGTGTTTCTATTCACTAGCTCGAAATGAAAAATATGAAGAATTTCGGGGGAGTTGATAACGGAATCATATTTTAATTAAATATAAGAAAGTAGTGGTATTTAAAACTTAAAAAACACCATTAATTGGTGTTTTTTAATACTTATTTTGCTTTTAAATGTTATTACTATTCAACATTCATAGGTACTTCCATCACTAATATTTTCGATTTACCATTAGTTTTAAAATCAAAAGTATCTGTGTCCCAAAGTCCAAATCCGTCACGTTTGCTTAATTTTTGGTTTTCAATTTCAACTTCTCCTTCAAGAACAAATATGTAAACTCCGTTTCCTTTTTGTTTTAAAGTATATGACTCAGTTGTTTCAGAGTCGTAATCTCCAAGGTGAAACCATGCATTTTGGTGAATCCATACTCCCGCATCATCGGCGTTAGGTGAAAGTACTTGATACAAACTATTTTTCGTTGCAATATCTTTTATCGAGATTTGATCGTAACGCGGAGTAACACTTTGCTCGTTCGGAATAATCCATATCTGTAAGAACTTAACCTCTGCGTCTTTATTTTTGTTGTGCTCGCTATGCGAAACACCAGTGCCTGCACTCATCACTTGAACATCACCAGCTTTAATGACTGTTGAGTTTCCCATATCGTCCATATGCTGAAGGTCGCCTTCTAACGGAATAGAGATGATTTCCATATTTCTATGGGGATGAGTCCCAAATCCGCGACCACCTGCAACGGTATCGTCATTAAGCACCCTTAAAACTCCGAAATTCATTCGTTCGGCATTGTGGTAGTTTGCAAAACTAAAGCTATGATAAGAATTTAGCCAACCATGGTCAGCATGACCTCTGGTATCAGATTTATGTAAAATAGTTTTCATTTTATTAATTTTTTTTTGATATCATATTGGTCGTAATTTATAACTAAAATTTACACTGCTATGCCTTGTAAATAACAGTAATAGCAGCATAAAACTAAGATTTAATTTGATAGTGTAACTCTTTAATTCAATAAAATAGGAGTATAATTTTATTTACTAAAGTGCGTTATAGAAATGAAAATTCCCTATTCTCCAAAGATGAAATTTATTATTCTATTTTTTACATTTATTATAAGCACTAATTTGAGCGCACAAGATCCAGGAAATGCAGCAAAGCATATTGGCGCCGGAGTTGTTATTGGTGTAGCTGGAGGTTATGCAGCTGATAGAATATCAAACGGTCAAAAAGGATGGAAATGGGCTGGTGCTGTTGGCAGTAGCTTGGTTGTAGGTCTTGCAAAAGAAGGTATTTATGATCAATCAAAAGGATATGAATGGGAGACTAGAGACGTCTTGTATACTACATTAGGTGGTGTTTTAGCTGGTATGGCATTAGATGTATTGACAAGTAATACAAGAAGAAGAAATGGCAGTGGTAAAAGTTGTGGTTGCCTAGTTGCGCAAATAGACCACACCAATGAAATACAATTACCCGTATTCGTAGAAAATGGAACAGGCGATATTAACTCAGAACTGCAGGCAGCATACCTTCTTCGGTAATTTATAGAAGTCCTTTCGCTTTTATTTCTAAATACTTATTAATGGTATTAATAGTCAAATCTTCTGGTTTGGTTAAAATAGTCTGTATACCATACTTTCTAAGTTCATTAACTACAAATTGTTTCTCATAGATAAATTTCTCTGCAATAGCCTGCTCGTAAATCTCAAGAGTACTGTTGGGTTTTTCTTTCGCGTAAGCAACAAGCTCTGTGTTTTCAAAGAAAATGACTACCAATAAATGTTGTTTAGCTATCGCTTGCAAATAGGGTAATTGGCGATGTAATGCGTCTAAAGTTTCAAAATTTGTATATAATAGTAACAGACTTCGCTGTGGTAAATTTCTTTTTACATCAATATAAAGTCTACTAAAATCACTCTCAACAAAATTAGTATTCAGGTTATAAAGTGTTTCAAGAATAAGGTTCATTTGAGAACTTCTGCGTTCTGCAACTACCCTATTTTCTAACTTGTTACTAAAAGCGAACATACCCGCTTTATCATTTTTTTTAAGGGCAATACTGCTTATGATTAATGTTGCGTTAATGGCATAATCGAGCAAGCTAAGTGAGTTAAATGGCATTTTCATTACCCTGCCTTTGTCGATGATAGAATAAATAGGTTGTGACTTTTCATCTTGAAATTGGTTGACCATCAACTGACCTCTTTTAGCTGTCGCCTTCCAATTTATATTTCGAATATCATCGCCCTGTATGTAATCTTTAATTTGCTCGAACTCCATCGTATGACCAATACGGCGAATTTTTTTAATTCCGAATTCTAGTAAGCGATTACTAAATGCTAATAGGTCATATTTACGTAGTTGTAAAAACGACGGATAAACAGGTACTTCCTTATCCTGGTCATATGTATATTTTTTAGCTAGAAAGCCGATAGGCGATGTAGCGAATATATTTAGATTACCGAAACTGTAAACTCCGCGTTCAACAGGTCTTACATTATATGTATAAAATTTTTGCTCTCCAGATTTTAAGCTGCTACTAAAATTAAAATCACGTTTTTGAAATTGAAAAGGAAGTTCGTCTATAATGTTTACCCGGCTTGAAAATAAGTATTGATTAGTAACTTGTATTTTGATATTGTTTTCATCACCATTAGAAAGTTTGTCAGGCACTATTCTGTCAGCAATTATGTTTCCTTTTGATAAAAATAAAAGAATAATATCTACAAGTATTAACGCTAAAAACAGATAGAATAGAAGTTTGGCAATAAATGAGATATTTTCAAAAATATAGGATACTAAAAAGCACAAGATGATGCCTGTTAATACCAGAAAGAATCTTTTTTGAAGAAATATATTTTTGAAGACCTTTTTCACAATTATTTATCTAGGAATTTCGATGGTTTGAATAAGGTCACTTATCATTTTTTCTGAGGTGTAGCCTTCCATTTCTCGTTCTGGCGTTAATATAATTCTATGACCTAAAATAGGACCCACTACCTTCTTTATGTCATCAGGAGTAATAAAATCCCTGCCGTTAATAGCAGCAACAGCTTTAGAGGCATCTAAAATTGCAATAGAAGCTCTTGGTGATGCACCTAAGTATAAATTGGCATTACTTCTAGTATTGTTTACGATAGCGGCAATGTATTTCAATAAATTATCTTCGACGATAATATCTTTTATCACCAATTGATAAGCAGAAATTTGTTCGGCAGAAAGAACAGAATCTATCAAGGCCTCAACATTAGTATTTTTCTGTTGATGCTTGTTTTCTAAAATCTGTATTTCTTCTTCTAAAGTAGGGTAGTGTACATTTATTTTAAAAAGAAAACGGTCTAGTTGAGCTTCTGGCAATCGATACGTGCCTTCTTGTTCAATCGGGTTTTGAGTGGCAAAAACCAAAAAAGGAGGTTGCATTTCAAATTCATTTCCATCTATGGTTATTTGTCGTTCTGCCATAGCTTCAAAAAGAGCAGCTTGAGTTTTTGCAGGCGCACGGTTTATTTCATCAATTAAAATAATATTTGAGAATATAGGTCCCTTCTTGAATTCAAATTCTGAAGTCTTTACGTTGAATATAGACGTTCCCAAAATATCGCTGGGCATTAGATCTGGCGTAAATTGAATTCTACTGAAATCTACGTTCATTGTTTTTGCCAAGAGTTTTGCGGTCACTGTTTTTGCTACACCTGGTACACCTTCAATAAGAGAATGACCATTCGCTAGAATAGAAACTATCAATAATTCGATCATTTCTTGCTGACCGATAATTACTTTTCCTAATTCAGATTTTACCTTAGCTACAGATTCCTGCAGTTTGGTAAGATCTATGCGCGAATTAAATTCTACGTTGTTTTCATCTTGTGTGTTATCTTCCATAAGATTGTTTAAATGTATTTATTTTCTGAACCAAGGCTAATGAGTCTTGTTCAGTATGTATAGGTTTATTTTTTAGACTAAGTATGAGGTCTATTAGAGTTTTTGTTTCTTCTCTAGATTTTCCTGCTTTAGCACTTAATTGGGTAATGAAGTTTTCATCTAGAACAGTGGTGTTTACATAATATCTATTTCTAACGTAGGTTAAAAAATAGGTGATTTTTTTATCGTTCAAATTAGCATAATCTCTATGTTGATAGTAGAGAGATCCAACAGTTTTTGCAAATTCTACAGAAGAGTTTTCTAAAGGTTTTATAATAGGGATAATTCGCTGTTCTCTTTTGGCTTTAAAGATTACAAAAAGTAGTAACCCAACAACAAGTAAGTAGTAACTCCATTTTAATGCGGGTTGATTTAATATGAATCGCATAGGCGAGGTGATAACTTTTCTGCCAGATTTTTTATAGTCATCCCAATATAAAAGATGATTATTTAAATACGAAAAACTCTGTGTGCTGTAGTCCCTATTATCACCCAATATGTAATAGTTAGTATATGCGACGGGCAAGGTGTTAATAATGAAACTTCCTTCACCAAAAGTTGTCTTTATAAAATTGGGTCTCACTTTAATTTCATTCTTATTATCCTCTAAAAATGAAGAAGTTTTGAATTGTATGTGTCCGAGTATTTCTGTGTTTGCTGTATCAACACTAACAAAATATGAAGGATCTACTCCTCTTTCAAAGTAGAAATGTTCTTGTTTAAAATTTTGATTGGAGAAAGAAGCTCTGACCGAGTCTTCTTGTATATCATATTGCTGTGTAATTTCAATATTTAACGTATCGGCTAATTGCCCTGTAAGATTGCTACTGGCTATAAAAACTTGATTGCCATTGGCTACATACTTTAAAACCTGGTTTGTTTCTTGTTCATCTAAATAAACAAAATCGTTGATGATCAAATAATTAGATGGTATTGTGCTGTCTCGTTGAATTAGAACATCATACATGCTATTTTCTACAGACTTAATTTCGTTATTCGAAAATATGTTGGGCAATTCACTAAAAAGGACAAAACAACCAAACGGAATTTTAGATACAGACGTGTATGAAGGTCTCCAATTTATGGGTCTCGGGCGTACTATTTCAGTTACGATGATACCAATTAGCACCGCAATCAAAAGTCCAAGTATTATTTTAGAACGCTTACCCAAATTATGATTGAATTTGTTTGTTGATGGATTCAAAATCTGAAACCGATTTTTTGTATTTCATGTCATCTATAGTCTGTTCGCCATACCAGATATAATCATATAGGTAGGCTACTTTCTTAAATCCTTTTTTTATGTCTAGTTGCTCAATTTCATTGAAATAGTCTGAATTTGTTTTATCGAAATGCCATTCTATAATATCGCTTTTAGATAGCTTTTGTAATGTGAGCAGAAACTGATAACGTATGGCAAGTCTGTAATCTTTTTGTTCTAAAGCAATACTGAGAAGATTGTTGATGTCAATACCTTCTATATGCTCTTCTGTTAAGTTGATATCGTTGATAATTTTCGCTTTTTTCTGAAAAAGCGAATTGAAATTTTCATTGATAAGAAATTTAACGATGAGGTATACCGCTAAAATTACCAGCAAAAAGTAAATAATATATTCAATGATTTTTAATAACTGTGGCGATATACTAATACCAAAGATATTTCCCATTCCTCGACCGACCCAATTGATAAATCTAGCCAGTAGGTTTTGAGATTCACCTGTTTTAAAAGTATAGTTAAACTCATCGCCCGAATATTTTTTAGAAAGATCATCGTCAATAGTTCTTAAAGTCAATACAGACGAAGAATCAATTTTTATGATACTATCGTTCGTGCCCTGTGCAAATGAGCATAGCGCTAAAAACTGAAAGAATATGATTAGAAAAGTATGCTTCAACTTAATCGTTTTGACCTATTTGTTCGATAGTGGCTCTCGTGTTTTCGTTATATGTTTTTTCGTGTAACGCATAATATAATAAGCCATTTACAAATTGAGAAAGACATTGGCCATACACCGCAATAACTAATACGATACAAGTGCCTAAGGTATACACTATGGTAGAAACGATAGAGTGCGAGTAATCTACATTGTTTTCGACGACATGAAAGGTATATACACCTACAATAATGCCGGGTACTATTAATGCAATCATTAGTAAGATACCAAGTAAAAGACCCAAGATAAAGTTGACACCTACAGATTTCCAAAAATTAGTGGTTACCAATTTCCAACCTTCGCCTAATGCTTCGGTAACACCTTTTTTCTTTTGAAGCATATCAAAAAACGAGACCCCTATCCATGCGGTTAAACCGAATTGTACAATGTACTGTGCTATAAAACCTAATAATGGTATGATATTTAAAATAATAGCTGCAATAAAATAAATGAAGTATATCGGTATCAATAATAATACAAATACAAAGATATTTCCGAATTGGCTTTTGGCTAGTTGCCAAACTTCTTTTTTATCTACATTTTCATCTCTAGTTTCTACATATTTTATCATATAGCTTGTAGAAAGTGAATAGTTTAAGAAGGCAACACCTAAGAAAATTATAACGAATAAAAATCCGCCGACACCTAAATAAATATAATAGTCCTGCTCAAATTCGTTACCGCCTGCAAACGAATTATTGCTAGAATCTTGCGCAATCATACCTAAAAAACCAGATACCAATAAATAACTAGTGATTAAAAGTCCTATTAAAAAAACACCATTATAACTGATAAAAACATTGGTAAAGTTTTTAATATTCTGTTTAAAAAAGTCGAAATAAACGGAAACTATTCCGCCAAAATCACGGTTTACCCGTAACGGTATGTAATTGTCTTTCATGTTGGTTATTAAGTATGATCGGGTATGCGATGTAATAAAATATAATTAAGAATAAAGAAGCACCAATTATTATAAAAGCCAGCCAATTGGGCATACCGGTATATCGTGTAATAAAACCTTCAATAAAACCGGCAATAATAAAAAACGGAATCGTACTGACCACAACTTTTAGTCCGTCTTTAGCACCTTTCATAAAAGATACCCGCCTAGAATATGTTTTTGGAAATAGTATGCTGTTGCCCATAATCAAACCAGCACAGCCGGCAATGATGATTACTGAAATTTCTATGGTACCATGTAGCCATATTTGCTTGTTTGCCTCAAAGAAAACTCCTTTCGTGTAAAAGAAAGTAATGAATGCGCCCAGCATAACGCCATTGCTAAAAAGAATATAACCAGTACCGATACTGGTAATTACACCAAATGCAAAGGCAAGAAATGCAACTCTAATATTATTAATGGTAATGCCTAAAAATGAGCCAATTTCACTGCCACCTTTGTAAATAGCGGCAGGGTCACCGTTGGCAATATTATTAAGGGTTTCGTTTACATAGGCATCACCTAAAATTAAACGAACAAAGGTAGCATCGTTCAAAGCAGATAATGAGCCAATGGCAGATGCTATGATAAATATTAAAAATGCAATGCCTAATGTGCTGTGATATTGTTTAAAAAAAAGTGGAAATTCAGTAAGCCAAAAGCTAAGAATTCGGTTTTTATTTTCCTTTTTATTCTTGTAAATTTTTTGGTGTGCCTGCGAAGCTAATCCGTTTAAATACAATAAAGTCTTACTTTCTGCGTAATACGTTTGCGCGTAGGCTAAATCATTAGTAAGTTGAATGTAGCCATTGGCAAGTTCATCTGGGTTTGAGGTAGCACCAAGGTTTATAGCATTTTCAAATGCTATCCATTTTTCCTTATTTTGCTTCACAAAAGCAGCTTCGCGCATAAACTATTTTTACATTGTTAAATTTAAGACTTAATGAATAACCTCCAAATCAATACAACGCAAAATGTGAACCTTAATTATACTATTGTAAGTATTGGTGAACGAATTGTGGCATTTTTTATAGATGCATTTATATTATATCTCTATTATATTTTAGTGGATTTAATCGGTGATGCCATTGGTTATATTTATAATGACGGATGGACGCAGAGAGGCATCGTTGGCTTAATATCTTTACCTGCAATGTTTTATAGTTTATTGATGCATATCATTTTCAATGGTAGAACTGTAGGTAAAATGATTATGAAAATGAGGGTAGTATCGGTTGATGGTTCACCGGTAAATTGGAGTAATTATTTAATTCGTTGGATGCTTCGTTTGGTCGATATCTGGATCTTTCTTGGGTCTATTGGACTTCTAACCATTCTATTCTCTGAAAAAAGACAACGGTTAGGTGATGCAGCTGCGGGTACAGTAGTAATCAGTACAAAAAACAAGACTAAAGTTTCTCATACAATTTTAGAAGAAGTGGAAGATACCTATGTGCCAAAATTTGTGAACGTTACCATACTGACCGATAAAGATGTAAGGCTGATCAAAGAAACCTTTAGTATAGCTCAGAAAAGCAATGATTTTAAAACGATGAAGGCGCTTAGAGATAAAGTAGATAGTATATTGCAGACCAATTCAGATTTGTACGATAAGCAGTATTTAGATACGGTCTTAAAAGATTATAATTATTTTACTCAAAAGCTATAACCAATGTTTTATTTCATCATTGATATTTTAGGAACCATTGCATTTGCCATATCAGGCGTATTAGTAGCGATGGATAAAAGACTAGATGCTTTTGGTGTGTTTATTATAGCCTTTGTAACAGCGGTAGGTGGCGGAACTTTACGTGATCTCTTAATTGGTATTAAACCCGTAGGATGGTTGAATGCACCCATGCATTTACTTATAATAGTGATTACCGTTTTATTAGCTATAATATTTGTAAAGCAATTGAAATACGTAAGAAAATCACTCTTTCTATTTGATACCATTGGTATTGGTTTGTACACTATGGTGGGTATCGAAAAAGGGCTAGCTGCAGATTTGCCGCCTGTTATGTGCATAGCCTTAGGTACAATAACAGCTTGTTTTGGCGGAGTGATTCGAGATATTTTATGCAATGAAATTCCTGTAATATTCAGAAAAGAGATTTACGCAACAGTATGCATTTTAGGCGGCTTGGTCTATTTTCTTTTAATACAATTTCCGATACAAAATACTATAGCCTATTCCATGGCAATTGTAACTATCATTATCATGAGAGTTCTAGCAGTGCGTTTTAAAATTTCACTACCAAATATTTATCGAGAAGAAAAGTGAAGCTTTTTTAATATTTGGCGAAGCTAAATATTAACAGCCAACAGCCAACAGCCAACAGCCAACAGCCAACAGCCAACAGCCAACAGCCAACAGCCAACAGCCAACAGCCAAAAGCCAACAGCCCACAGCCAACAGCCAACAGCCAAAAGCCAACAGCCAACAGCCAACAGCTAACAGCCAACAGCCAACAGCCAACAGCCAACAGCCAACAGCCAACAGCCAACAGCCAACAGCCAACAGCCAACAGCTACTCTAAAATTTCCGCCTTTTCAATGTAGATATTCTGCAAAGGCCAATCTCCTTTTTCAACTGGTACGTTGTTAATTTTGTCAACGACATCCATACCTTCTATAACTCTTCCGAAAGGAGTGTATTCATCATCTAAATGATAAGATCCAGGGTCCGTAACTACAATAAAAAATTCAAATGGGCTGGCGAGCATATGTGGGTTGTCCATTTCGCTACTAGGCATAGAAACGGTACCTCTGTGGTGCTTATGTCCTTTTCGAGTATCTGGTGGTAATAGGTATCTGCCGATGTCATTTCTCTTCTTCCCAGTTTTCTCGTCATCTGAATTCCCGCCTTGAATAATAAAATTTTTCACCACTCTATGAAATTGTGTATAATCAAAATATCCCTTTTCAGTAAGGTAAATAAAGTTCGCTCGGTGATAAGGTACATTCTCAAATAGCTCTATGGTAAAACTGCCAAGATTGGTGGTAATTTTCACCTTATTCGATTTTAAAGTCTTTTCATAGTTGAAAAAGAAATCAATGGCATTGTCTTCGGTAAGTTCAAAAGCTTCTTCTTGCTCGTCGTTTATAATTTCTTTTTCTGTAATTTTAGTAGAGTCTATAATTGTCTGAGGTGTAGAAGTTGTCGTATCAACTTTCTTAGAAGTATCTTTACAGCCGGCAAATGCTACAATTGCAATAGAAAGAAATATATAGAATTTAAGTAAACGCATGGATTTCAATTTTTTTGAACAACAAATATCAAAAATAAAGGATCTACCGCTACCGGGAGAAGCTTCACAGCATAAAATGGCTCCAGAAATTCGTATAGAAGAGTTGCAGCGAATTAATCAGGCGAAGAAGAATCCGAGGAAAGCGGCAGTTATGGCATTGTTTTATCCAACGGTAAATCAAAATACCAATCTATTGTTGATTCTGAGAAAAACATATAAAGGTGTACACTCAAATCAAGTAGGTTTTCCGGGCGGTAAAGTAGAAAAATCAGATGACGGCTTGCTTACTACGGCATTACGCGAAACATACGAAGAAGTAGGGGTAGAGCCCAAAGATGTTACCTTGGTGAAAGAAATTTCAGAAATTTTTATTCCTCCAAGTAATTTTATCGTTCAGCCATTTATTGGGCTGTATAAAGAACCAAAACCTTTTGTAAAACAAGAATCAGAAGTAGAATTGATTCTAGAAGTACCAATTGTTGATTTTTTAGACGAATCAAAAATTGTATCCAAAAAAATAACAACCTCTTATGCTGTAGATATTGAAGTACCTGCCTTTAAACTAAACGGTTATATTGTTTGGGGTGCTACGGCAATGATGTTGAATGAGATTAAAGAGTTATTAAAGCAAGTGTTGTAAGGCATATTTATTTATTTTAGCATTCTATGGGATTATTTGACAAAAACCCTTTCGGGCATAATTTATACATTAAAAAATGGCTAATTCGTATTTTAGCTTTGCTTTCGCATCAGCGTTATAAGGGTTTTAATACCTTAGAAATTGAAGGTTCTGATATTATTAGAAGCCTGCCAGATAGAAATGTACTATTTGTAAGTAACCATCAAACTTACTTTGCAGATGTAGTGGCGATGTTTCATGTATTCAATGCTAGCTTAAGTGGGCGAGAAGATTCTATAAAAAATTTAGGCTATATCTGGCAACCGAAATTGAACATGTATTATGTAGCGGCTGCAGAAACTATGAGAAAAAGTCTGTTGACCAAAATTATGGCCTATGCAGGTTCTGTAAGTGTAGAGAGAACATGGCGTTCTGAAGGTAAAGATGTAAAGCGTCAAGTAAAAATGAGCGATATCTCTAGCATTGGGTTGGCTTTAAACGATGGTTGGGTTATTACTTTTCCTCAAGGGACTACAACACCGTGGAAACCTTTAAGAAAAGGTACTGCACATATTATTAAAAAGTACAAACCAGTTGTTGTACCAGTAGTAATTGACGGATTTAGACGTTCTTTTGATAAGAAAGGACTTCGTGTTAAGAAAAAAGGAATTCTTCAATCTATGGTTATTAAAGAACCATTACAAATAGATTATGAGAATGAATCTTCTGAATCTATAATTGAAAAGTTAGAATACGCCATAGAACAACATCCTTCATTTTTAAAGGTAATTTCTAAGAAAGATTTAATGGCTGTAGAAGAGGAAAATAAGCAGCGTAAGTGGAGAAATTCTTAAACTGCTAAATGTTTTAATTCGCTGTAGTTCTTCTTTAATTTTCTAAGTAATAGCCCGTACAGTAGAAAGTAAATTCCAGCCATTGCAAAAGTTAAGATTACACCAAAGATTCCTATAGAAAGCATAACGGTTATCTTTAGTTTTTCTGCAGATATGTTTTCAAGACTATCTTTTAATTCTGGGAACGCTGAAACTATATTGTCATTCAAATAAACCCCGATAATCATTATAATTATAGTGACCATAATCATAGATAAAGAAAAGATAACATAATGTTTAACAGTCTTTCTAGTCTTTATTATTTTCTTCATTAAGTTTTTAGAATTATCTAAAACTGAGATTTCCTTAAACCTTTTATAGAATTGGAATATAAAGTAGAATGCTACAAAATAGGTTAAGAACGAAAGTATTTTTAAGTATTTAGCAATACCTATATTTTCATAAATTTCCATTCCGTCACGAAAAGAAGGTAAAAAGTATAATAGCTGTGGTACGGTAAATTCTAAAATACTAATAATCAATATCCATTTGACAATAGAAGAAGATTTCTTCCATATCATTTTGTGAATATCTTCATAGCTCAGCTTCGGAACATTAAATTCCTTCTTCTGCCAATCTTTCTTTAATAATTCCAGTTCATCCGTCATATGCTTATGGATTCAAAATGGTTCTTAATTTTGTTTTGATACGATTCATCTTCACTCGTGCATTTACTTCGGTAATACCCAAAGTTTCTGATATTTCTGAATAATTTTTATCCTCCAGGTATAAAAAGACCAATGCCTTATCAATATCATTTAATTGCTTTACAGCTTTGTACATTAATTTCAATTGTAATTCTTCGGTCTCATCATACTCATCTGCCTTGATCTTAAAAATTATAGACTCATAATCAGCGGTATCAATTCTTCTTTTATTTTTTCGATATAAGGTGATAGCGGTGTTCAATGCCACACGATACATCCAAGTACTAAACTTTGCTTCACCCCTAAATTTGGGATAAGCTTTCCATAATTGAATAGTTATTTCTTGAAACAGATCATTGTGAGAGTCGCGGTCATTTGTATACAGGGTACACACTTTATGGACAATATTTTGATTATCCTGTAGCTCGGTCACAAATTTGTGTTCAAGTTCTTTATTCACTATTGGTTGGTTGTTCTTATCAAGTTAGTCTATCGATAGTTTCTTTTGTTACAATAAATCGACAAATAGATAAAAAAAAGTGCCAAAGTATTCTTTGGCACTTTTTAATCTAATAGTAATCTATGATTATTTTCTATAATCTAAAGCGGGTGCTCTATCTCCTAAAAGAGGAATATATTTAAAGTCAGCTCCTCTTTTTTCTAAGAATTCAGCTTTGGCAGATGCTACTAACTTTTTATCCTTGAACAGATCAATTGCAGTCATCGTCAATGTTTTTGCAGCAATCATCATCCCTTTATTGCCAATAGAAGTACCACCTGCGGCAACTGCTTGCCAGCTATGTGCTGGTGTGCCTGGTACCCAAGTAGCAGAACTAAAACCAACTGTTGGTACAGTAAAGCTAACATCGCCAACATCGGTAGAACCGAATGCCTTAGCTTCGGTCTTGTATGGTTGTACATTCTTTGCTGTAGCAAGATCAGCTTTTTCTTGACCTAATGATTTTGCTATTTTATCGGCAAAAACCTTTTCTTCTGCAGTATATTCCATTCCGCCAACTTCAGATAGGTTTTCATGCATCACCTTCTGTAAAGTAAGGTTTGGTAGTAATTCATGCGTACCGCCGATCATCTCAAAATCCATAGTTGTACCTGTGCCTAAAGCAGCACCTTCGGCAGCTTTAACCATACGGTCAAAAATTTCTATAACAACGTCACGTCTATTATGGCGAGCATAGTAATACACTTCTGCAAAATCAGGAATAACGTTTGGTGCTTTACCGCCATCTGTAATTACATAATGAATTCTAGCTTCTTGCGGTATGTGCTCACGCATCATATTAATCATCATATCCATAGCTTCAACACCATCTAAAGCAGAACGACCTTTATCTGGCGATGCGGCTGCATGCGCAGAAATACCATGAAATCTAAATTTAGCCGATTTATTTGCTAATGCCGCGCCAGCACTCGCTGCATTTTGAGCTCCTGGGTGCCAGTGTAAAGCAACATCTACATCGTTAAAAAGTCCTTCACGAACCATATATACCTTTCCAGAACCGCCTTCTTCTGCAGGTGTACCGTAAAAACGAATAGTACCTTTAGATTTGTTTACTTCTAACCATTCTTTAGTAGAAATGGCAGCAGCTGTAGAAGCTGTACCGAATAAATGGTGTCCGCATGCGTGACCTGCTGCTGCACCAGCCGATTCCTTCTCGGCAACTGCTTTTTGAGAAAGTCCGGGTAAGGCATCGAATTCGCCCATAATAGCAATTACGGGGCTACCACTACCATATTCTGCAATAAATGCAGTAGGTATGCCGGCAACACCTTTTTTTATGGTGAAGCCTGCATCTTGTAGTGTTTGTTGTAGAAGACCAGAGCTCTGTTCTTCTTGATATCCCATTTCTGCGAATTCCCAAATATTTTGAGCTATAATTCCGTATTCATCACTTTTTTGCTCTAATTTTTTAATAATATCTTTTTCGCTCTTTTGAGCATTCATCGAATAAAAGGAAGTACCGAGTACTGCCAATAAAATAAGGGTTTTACGCATGTTGGTGATTGTTTGAGTTAGACCTTAAAGATACTAAAAACACATTATTATTTTAAAGTAGAAGTCCATTTGTTTAATTTCGCAGTTAAGTATTCATACTATGAACATACCACTTTCAAGCTATCCTAGAATTGTAATTATAGGTGGTGGTTTTGGCGGAGTCTCTCTAGCTAAAAAATTAAGTAAACAAGAAGTACAAGTTGTTCTTATCGATAAGAACAATTACCATACTTTTCAACCCTTATTATATCAAGTATCTACAGGAGGTCTTGAGCCAGATTCTATAGCATACCCACTTCGTAAGGTTTTAATAGGGTATGATAATTTTTATTTCCGTTTGGCCGAAGTGGAAAATATAGATACTGCTGGTAAAAAGTTAAATACAAATATTGGAGATATAAGTTTTGATTATTTAGTTGTTGCAACCGGTTCTGAAACTAATTTCTTTGGAAATGAGGAGATAGAAAAGAATGCGATGTCTATGAAATCGATTCCGCAATCGTTGAACCTTCGTAGTTTAATTTTAGAGAACTTCGAACAGGCGCTTCTTACAGATGATTATCATGAAAGAGATGCTTTGATGAATTTCGTAATCGTAGGTGGCGGACCAACAGGGGTAGAGCTTTCTGGTGCTTTAGCAGAAATTAAGAAAGGAATTTTACCAAAAGATTATCCAGATTTAGATACAAGAAGAGCACAAATAAATATTGTACAAGGTGGCGATTGTTTACTGCCGGGTTTTAGTGCGCAAGCTTCGAAAAAAGCAGAAGACTTCTTAGAAAAACTCGGAGTTCAAGTTTGGAAAGGTGTTCGGGTTACTGGTTATAATGGTAAAACGGTTACCACAAAAACAGATTTAAAATTCGATGCAGCTACCGTAGTTTGGGCGGCAGGGGTAAAAGGTGCGGGTATAAAAGGTTTAGATGCCGATGGCGTAATTGCTGGCGGTAATAGAATAAATGTCAACGAATTCAACCAGGTAATAGGTCATCCAAATATATTCGCCATAGGTGATATTGCGTGCATGGCAACAGAAGATAATCCTCGCGGGCACCCAATGGTAGCGCAACCAGCAATACAGCAAGGTAAACTATTAGGTAAAAACTTGGTGAATTTATTGGAGAACAAACCTATGAAACCATTTGTCTACTTTGATAAAGGTAGCATGGCGACTATTGGTAGAAATAAAGCAGTTTGCGATATTAAGAAATTTAGATTTCAAGGAATTTTTGCTTGGTTCGTTTGGATGTTCGTACACCTGTTTTTCTTAATCGGTTTTAGAAATAGAATGGTCGTATTTATCAATTGGGTATATAACTACATTCGATTTGATCGCGAAGCACGATTAATTATCCGCCCGTTCAAAAGAGATTACAGTCAGTTTAAAGATTAGGGGTACTTCAATTTATGTAGGTATGATAGAAGTTTTCTAAATGCTTGGCAGTTAAATTTTTGCCAAGTATTTCGTTGGTTCTTATTTTTAAAATATCTTTTGTAGGAATTTATTTCAATAATCGATATTTGACCTATGAAAATAATTGTACATAGTTTTCTATTCTTGTTTGTAATTGTTTCAAAGGGTCAGACAATAGAAGAACCGCCAGTAACAAATTTACCATCGTCATTAACCGGATTATCTATAGCAGGACACGCATATCCTGCTTCTGCAATTGGTGATGTTCATAAGTCTTTTATGGTGCAATACGGAGTTTCAAAATCGTTACAATTAGAACTTCAAGGTTTTTATGATACGTATATTTTAAGTGAAAGATTTAGATCCAGCGTATTAGCTAAAGTGTACTTGAATAAACGATTATATTTACTTGGAGGGCTAGAAGCAGAGATAGCTACGGAAAATACAGGTGTTGGACAAACACCATATCGTATTGGTTTTGTTACCGGAATAGGATATGATGTTGATCCTAATTTAATGATTGAGTTGAAGGCTAATGTACAATTCAACAACCCGAGCATAGGTGCTTTTGGTGAAAAGCATGTAGTAATGCCTGCAGCACTTACAATAGGTAGTAAGTGGAAATTTTAATGACTCTTTCTAGGGTGATACGTATTCATGACTTCAGCTAAATGAGATCGATCTACATGCATGTATATCTCTGTTGTGGTAATACTTTCATGCCCAAGCATTTGTTGAATAGATCGTAAATCGGCGCCATTTTCGAGTAAATGAGTAGCAAAAGAATGCCTGAATGTGTGCGGACTTATACTTTTCTCCAGTCCGATAGTTACGGCTAAGTTTTTTACAATAGTAAATATCATCGCTCGGGTAAGTTGTTTGCCGCGTCGGTTAAGAAAAAGGATGTCTTGAAAACCTTCTTGAATGTTTAAGTGAACTCTAATTTCATTTCTATAAATATCAATGTATTTTTTGTTTACCGAGCTTATCGGTACAAATCTTTGTTTGTCACCTTTACCGGTGACTTTAATAAAATCTTCTTCAAAAAATAAATCAGATATTTTTAATCCAATAAGTTCAGAAACTCTTAATCCGCAACCGTATAAAGTCTCTAGCATTGCTCTGTTGCGTTCTCCTTCTGCAGAACTTAAATCAATGGCGCCTATCAATTTATCTATTTCATTTTCAGAAAGTGTATCAGGTAATTTGCGTCCGATCTTAGGAGATTCGATTAAATCTAACGGATTATCTTTTCTATAATCTTCAAAAATTAGATAATTAAAAAAACTTTTGAGTCCCGATATAACTCTTGCTTGAGACCTAGGGTTGACCACTTTGGCAATTTCATAAATAAACTGTTGAACAGTGTTTTTGTCAATTAGAATTGGGGTAGTGTTTATATCATGGGTTTCAAGAAAAGACATCAACTTTTCAATATCCATAGTATAGCTCTGTATAGAATTTTTTGATAACCCTCGTTCAAGCTTAAGATATACCGTGTAATCTTTTAAAGCATGTTTCCAATTCATGGTTTAAAGATAAAGAATCCATTAATTATGAATATAATAATGTAATAATATGGGATGTATTTGGATACTTTAAATTGATGTGACCTATTTAAAAGTTAGTTGTACCACTACTTTCATGGTATTCACAACAAAGATGCCTGTAAGCTTAGTCTTACCTTTATTTTTGGAGGAAATAAACCGACCAAACCATGAATAAGTATTTCATTTTATTATTTGCTTTATGTCTTTCAACCGGAATTTTTGCTCAAGAAGGCTTCAAATTCGGTATACAAGGTGGTATTCCATTAGATGATTATAATGAAGCGGTAAGTGTTGTACTTGCAGCAGATTTCTCATACATGTATCCGTTAGGTGAAGTAGTAGATGTAGGGCCCGCGGTAGGTTATATTCATGGTTTTGCAGAAACCTTTCAAACAACGATAATCAGAGAAGAACAGGAAGCTGTTCAGTTTATGCCCTTGTCTGCAGGTGTTCGTTTTTGGACATCAAATTATTTCTCATTTGGTGGAAATATAGGTTATGCAATGGGAATAAATGATGGTAATGAAGGTGGTCTTTATTATAGACCTACAATTGCTTATTTAATGAGTTCAAGTGTAGAGGTAAATTTATCATACACGGGTATTGATGTTGAAGAAACTACTTGGTCTACTGTTACCTTGGGTATCGTTTATAATTTTGAGCCCAAATATAGAACGCGTCGCTAAAGAAATACTTTAATTTACTTCTAGTATTTGTAATTCATTGTACGGCAACATTCGTTATTTTTGATGTATGAAGATTATCATTATAAATGGTCCCAATCTAAATCTTTTAGGAAAAAGGGAGCCAGAAGTATACGGTTCAGAAACTTTTGAAGATTACTTTTCAAAGCTACAATTCAAGTTCAAAGATGTTGAATTGGAATACTTTCAATCTAATATAGAGGGGGAGTTGATTTCAAAAATTCAAGAAACCGGCTTTTCTTATGATGGTATCGTATTGAATGCAGCAGCATATACACATACATCAGTAGGTATTGGCGATGCCGTAAAAGCAGTTGAAACGTCGGTGATAGAAGTTCATATTTCTAATACACATCAGCGCGAAGAATTTAGGCATATATCTTACATATCGCCTGCAGCAAGTGGCGTAATACTTGGCTTCGGTTTAAAAAGTTATGATTTGGCTATCGAGAGCTTTTTATTTTAACTCAAAAACTATTTTAACATCTATAAGGGTGCTCTAATTCGTAAATAATAACAAAATACGTTGTTATGAAAAGAATTGCTTCTGTACTATTAGGTGTTACATCATTATTTTATATTTCTTGCAGTGATGCAGATGAATTGAATTTGACTCCTAATCCTAATGTGCAAATCGATTCCTTAGTGAGTATTACTGTAAATAATGCCTTTCCCAATTTAACTTTTAATAATCCTTTAGATCTTCAAGCTGCCGGTGCAGATAGCACAAGAATATTTGTAGCAGAGAAAGGCGGAATTATTAAGGTTTTTAATAATGATGCTACAACAGAAGAAACAACTACCTTTTTAGATATTTCTGCAAGAACTGCTACGGCTAGTGAACTAGGGTTGTTAGGTTTTGTTTTTCACCCAGAATATATCACAAACGGATTTTTATATGCCACCTATACGCCAAGTGAAGAGTTGGTTGTGGTATCTCGATTTAAAGTTTCTGAAACTGATGCAAATATGGTCGATGAAGCTAGCGAAACTATTTTATTGGAAATTCCGCAGCCGGCAACCAATCATAATGGCGGACAATTAGCTTTTGGTCCTGACGGATATTTATATATTGCTTCTGGAGATGGTGGTGGATCTGGTGACCCAGATGGCAATGCGCAGAACCTAAGCAATCTACTGGGTAAAATTTTACGTATTGATGTGGATGCAACTGAAGATGGGTTGAACTATGCAATTCCCGCAGATAATCCGTTTGTGGAAGAAGAGAATGCAAGAGGTGAAATTTATGCCTACGGATTAAGAAACCCGTGGAGATTTAGTTTTGATAATCAAACAAATACCTTGTGGGCAGGTGATGTGGGTCAAGATGAGAAAGAGGAAATAGATATAATAGTGAAAGGCGGTAATTACGGGTGGAATATTCTAGAAGGTACCTCATGCTTTCTTGAAAACGATTGTGATGATACAGATTTAATAGCGCCCCTTTATGAATACGGTCGCACAGAAAACGATAAGTCGGTAACCGGTGGCTATGTGTATAGAGGTGATGCCTTACCAGAATTACAGGGGTTATATATTTATGGTGATTTTGTTTCCGGTAGAATTTGGGCTTTAGATCAAGCCGGTAATAATAAGCTGATATTTGAAAGCGAATTAGCTATTTCATCATTTGGGACACATGCAAATAATGAATTGTATATATGTGCTTTTGATGGAAAAATTTATGAACTAACAGCAGTAGCCGAAGTTCAGCCTTAAGCGTTGTCTTCAGGTCTTAAATATTTCTCTTCAACGTAGAATGTAGCAAAGGGTAGAAGGGATGCTATTCCGAAAATAAATACTTTCTTAAAGCTCCATTTATGGGTAAACCCAACTATTAGGGTTAGTGCTATAAAGGCAATGAACAAAAAACCGTGAGCGTAACCGACCAATTTATTAGGTTCTGGTATTTCAGCCCAATATTTTAATGGCATGGTTACCCCGAACAACGCCAAATAGGAGATTCCTTCTAAAATTGCCGTTGCTCGAAATAATTTTAACATGCTGTAATATTTTGTATTTAATTATAAGTGAATTACCTCGTCATAAGCTGCTGCAGTAGCTTCCATAACAGCTTCACTCATGGTTGGGTGTGGGTGAATAGCTTTTAGCACTTCATGACCGGTAGTTTCTAATTTACGACCTAGAACAGCTTCAGCAATCATATCTGTAACACCTGCACCGATCATATGGCAACCTAACCATTCGCCGTACTTGGCATCATAAATAACCTTAACGAATCCTTCATAAGCACCGGCAGCTTTTGCCTTACCACTTGCAGAGAAAGGAAACTTACCAACTTTAATATCGATACCTTTTTCTCTAGCTTGCTTTTCGGTTAAACCAACAGAAGCAATTTCAGGAGAACAGTACGTACACCCTGGTATGTTACCGTAGTCTAATGGCTCAACATGCATTTCTGCTAATTTCTCAACACAAAGAATACCTTCTGCAGATGCAACGTGAGCAAGTGCCGGTCCTGGTGTAACATCACCAATCGCGAAATATCCTGGTATGTTCGTTTGGTAATAATCATTTACCAAAATCTTATCTCTGTCGGTAGCGATACCAACATCTTCTAATCCTATATTTTCGATATTGGTTTTAATACCAACTGCAGATAATACGATATCAGCTTCAAGAACTTTTTCACCTTTAGCAGTTTTTACCGTAGCTTTTACACCATCTCCAGAAGTGTCAACAGAAGTAACTTCTGCAGAAGTCATAATCTTAACTCCCGCTTTTTTGAAGCTTCTTTCTAATTGCTTAGAAACATCTTCGTCTTCAACTGGTACAATGTTCGGTAAATATTCAACAACAGTAACTTCAGTTCCCATAGAGTTGTAGAAGTAAGCGAATTCGATACCAATTGCGCCACTACCAACAACAATCATCTTCTTAGGTTGCTTCTCTAGGGTCATTGCCTGTCTGTACCCGATAATCTTTTTACCATCTTGTGGTAAGCTAGGCAGTTCGCGACTTCTTGCCCCAGTAGCAATAATAATATTATTAGCACTGTATTCAGTAGTAGAACCGTCTTCAGCTTTAACTGAAACTTTCTTTCCTGCTTTTAAGGTTCCGTAACCTTTAATAACTTCAATTTTATTCTTCTTCATCAAGAATTGAACACCTTTGCTCATTCCGTCAGCAACGCCACGACTTCTTTTAACAACTGCATCAAAATCTTTATCGGCACCTTTAATTTTTAAACCGTAGTCTTCTGCATGTTTCAAGTATTCAAATACTTGTGCAGATTTCAACAAAGCTTTGGTAGGTATACAACCCCAATTTAAGCAAACGCCGCCTAAACTTTCTTTTTCAATAATGGCAGTCTTGAAGCCTAATTGTGCAGCCCTAATAGCGGTAACATATCCACCGGGACCACTACCTAAAACGATAATATCGAAAGTGCTCATATTTTGATTTTTTGTAGTTTTAATTGAAGATCAAAAATACAAAACCTAATTGAGATTGCTCGTAGGTTTTTAAAATATGACCTTTAATATGAAATTGTGATATTTAGAAAAGAATCTAGTTTGTTTAATATGAATGTTATAGAAACAAAAAAAGAGGTCTATTTAGACCTCTTTTTTATATCATTTTCAAGCCAAAATTATTCTGCAGGAACAAAATTTAAAGCTACACCGTTAACACAGTGGCGTAAACCAGTTGGGTCTGGTCCGTCTTCAAAAACGTGACCTAAATGTCCGCCACACGTAGCGCAATGCTCTTCGGTTCTTTTGTAGCCAATTTTATAATCTACATCATAAGCAACGTTACCTTCAATTTCCTCATAGAAACTAGGCCATCCGGTACCAGAATCAAATTTTGTATAACTTTTAAATAGGGGAGTAGCACATGCAGCACAAACGTAAGTCCCTTTTTCTTTATTCTTTAAAAGCTCACTAGTAAATGGGTTTTCAGTAGCAGCTTCACGAAGTACATAGTATTCAGAATCGGTCAATTCTTTCTTCCATTCGCTCTTCGTTTTTTGTACGGTAAATTCTTTTTTAGCACTCGTTTTTGTTGTGGTAGCCATCTCTTTTTCTTGAGAAGTACCTTTACAGCTTACAAAAAGTACGAGTAGTGCAATTGCAAAATTTATTTTCATCTTTTCAATTTTTTTAGTTCTGTCGAATAAATTATGTATTCCTTTCAATGTATTGTATTTACGGAACTTTTAGCGTTAAGGTTTTAAAAATAATATAAAAAAAGCCCCTGATAATTTATCAAGGGCTCTAACTTAAATAGGTTAACTATATATGGGTGCTATTCTATTGTTACTTTCTGTATACTATCTTCCGTTATGCCTAAATGTGCCATTACAGAATTAATGTTTGAGGTGTCTAGTTTACCTGTAGTAGATTCTGCTGGTAAAACGGCAATTCTAAAAACCTGATTGTCAGTATCACCTGCTGGTAGGGTTGATAAGTCAAAATCTGACTCCAAGAAAATATTAACATCTAAAAAGGTATAGTCAAAGTTGTATTGTAGCAAGCCTTGATCCAAAATTCTTGTTTGTGGCATCAGCCTCCAAATATCAACAGATTCACCGTTGCTATCTTCAGTTACATCCCAAAGCATATAAACTAAAACTACATCAGTTTCAAAAACTTCTATAGTTTGTGGAAACTCGTAAAATATAGAATAGTCATTATCTAAAGTAAAGGTACCTTCAATATCTACTACTTGCCCTAATATATTAATTGCATCTAAACCATCTTGTCCGGCAGGTCCTCTTTCTCCATCAAATCCATCAAAACCTGGAGGTCCCTGTGGTCCTTCACATGATATAATAAATAATGCTGCTAGTGCTCCAATAAATAAATTCAGTTTTCTCATAATGTTATAATTTTATGGTTTGAGTTTTAATTTTGAATAGTTGTTTCAAAAAGCGTTCCATTTTTGGTATTTAGATATTTAAATCGGATATTAACTGCTATATTTTCAACAAAAAAGAATTGAAGTCGACCGTCTTTAAAAGATGATTAGCTTTACAAAAATAAACACTCTATATGCCTAACGTACAAGTTCACTCACTTTTTACTGATTTTGACATTGACCTTTTTAAAGGAGGTAAGCATTATCGGCTGTATGAAAAGCTGGGTTCGCATTTGGTAGAAGTAGATGGTGTGGCGGGTACATACTTTGCTGTATGGGCTCCGTCTGCAAAATCTGTATCTGTAGTTGGTAATTTTAATTCTTGGGATTCAGATGATCACAAGTTGAATGTTCGTTGGGATTCTAGCGGAATATGGGAAGGTTTTATTCCCAATATAGGTAAAGGCGAAGTTTATAAATATAAAATACAGTCCAATAATAATGATATCTGGACAGAAAAAGCGGATCCTTTTGCAAGGTACTGCGAACACCCACCAAATACAGCATCTATTGTATGGACAGCCGAGCATGATTGGAAAGATGAAGCTTGGATGGGGTACAGAAAGGATAAAAACGGATTAGACAAACCATACTCCGTTTATGAAGTGCATTTAGGTTCATGGAAGAAAAATGCAGAGAATAAGTTTTTGACCTATAAAGAGTTTGCAATTGATCTTGTCAACTATGTAAAAGAAATGGGATATACCCATGTAGAGTTTATGCCGATAATGGAATATCCATATGATCCATCTTGGGGGTATCAGTTAACCGGTTATTTTGCGCCAACATCAAGATTTGGTTCTCCAGAAGAATTTAAGTTTTTGGTAGATGCTTTTCATCAAAACGATATAGGAGTAATTTTAGACTGGGTACCTTCTCATTTTCCAGAAGATGCACATGGTCTCGGTTTCTTTGATGGTTCTAATTTATATGAACACCCAGATAGAAGAAAAGGATACCACACAGATTGGAAGAGTTTAATTTTCAATTATGGTAGAAATGAGGTTAGAGCGTTTCTAATAAGTAATGCTATATTTTGGTTAGATCAATTTCATGTAGATGGTCTTCGTGTAGATGCCGTTGCGTCTATGCTGTACTTAGATTATTCTAGAGAAGACGGTGAATGGGAACCAAATATATATGGTAATAATGAGAATTTAGAAGCCATATCTTTTATTCGTGAATTGAATGAAGCAGTGTATTCTAGTTTCGATGGAGTACAGACTATTGCCGAAGAATCTACAGCGTTTTCAGGGGTTTCAAAACCAGTTGAACATGGCGGCTTAGGTTTTGGTATGAAATGGATGATGGGTTGGATGCATGATACATTACAGTTTTTTCAAAAAGAACCAATCTATAGAAAACACCATCAGAACGACTTAACTTTTAGTATGACCTATGCGTTTACCGAGCATTTTATGCTGCCTTTTTCGCATGATGAGGTAGTGTATGGTAAGCAGTCATTAGTATATAGAATGCCAGGTGATGAATGGCAGCGATTTGCAAATCTGAGGTTATTGTTCGGGTATATGTTTACCCACCCAGGTACCAAATTAATGTTCATGGGTGGCGAATTCGGACAAACGGCAGAGTGGAATTTTGAGCAAAGTTTAGATTGGCATTTATTACAGTACGATGGTCATAAAGGAATTCAAGATTTTGTAAAAGATTTAAATCATCTATACAAAAGCGCACCGGCATTGTACGAGAAACAATTTAGTCCAGAAGGTTTTCAGTGGATAGATTACGGTGATCACGAAAATTCTGTTTTGACTTACGTACGTAAAGGTCATGATGAAAAGAACGATTTAATTATAGCGTGTAATTTTACGCCAGTACCTAGAGAAAATTATAGAATCGGTAATCCTAAAAAAGGAAAATTAACAGAAGTTTTAAATAGTGATGATGCCAAATATGGTGGCGGCGGAAATTTAAATAGTAAAATAAAAGCGTCTACCAAACCGGCTCACGGGCATAAAAAGTCCATAGAAATTACTATTCCTCCTTTAGGTATAGTAATACTGAAATAATTTGAAGTAGTTTTCGTTTTAGTCTACTTTAAAGAATTTCTTTGATAGTAATAATTGATATTTTTTAATTTATAAGTTCATGATCACAAATACAGAGCTTGAGTATAAAGGTAATTTATACCCAAACCATATCGTTGAATTTTCACAAGACTCAGATAAATTATACTTCACTACAGACAACGGTGTTGTTTTACAAATAACAATACTAAGAGGTAGCATTATTCGTTTTAGGTATGCTACCAACTATAATTTTGAACCAGATTTCTCATACGCCATTGACCCAGATGCAACCATGGGTTACAGTAAATTAGAAATTGTAGAGAACGATACAGAGTATATAGTAGCAACTGCGAGATTAAGCATTCTGGTAGATAAAAAGACATTACGTACACAAATTTCAGATTTAGAGGGAAACATCATTAGTGAAGACGAGTTAGGTTTTCATTGGGAAGAAAACTATGAATATGGTGGAAACACTGTAAAATTGAGTAAAATAACCCAGTCTGGCGAGAGTTTTTATGGCATGGGCGATAAAGCCATGCATAGTAACCTTAAGGGTAAAAGAGTAGAAAATTGGGTAACGGATCAATTTGCTTTTGCAAAAGAGCAAGACCCTCTTTACAAGGCAATACCATTCTATATTGGCTTAAATAAAGGCAAGGCTTACGGTATTTATTTTGACAATAGTTTTAGAACAGGTTTCGATTTTTCACAAGAGCGAAGAAATATAACAAGCTTTTGGGCCGATGGTGGCGAAATGAATTATTACTTCATTTTTGGACCAGATATGTCAAAAGTAGTTAGCTCATATTCAAGTCTTACCGGTACGCCCGAATTACCGCCAATGTGGGCATTAGGCTTTCATCAATCTAAATGGAGTTATTATCCAGAAAGTAATGTAAAAGATATTACCGGCGAATTTAGAAGATTACAAATACCTTGTGATGCAATCTATTTAGATATAGATTATATGGATGGTTTTAGGTGTTTTACTTGGGATAAAGAGCATTTTCCTGATCCAAAGAGAATGATTTCTGAACTGGAAGAAGACGGCTTCAAGACTGTAGTAATGATTGATCCAGGTATAAAAGTGGATCGTGATTATTGGATATATAATGAAGCATTAGAAAACGATTATTTCTGTAAAAGGGGAGATGGTCCTTTAATGCATGGTAAGGTATGGCCTGGGGAATGTTATTTTCCAGATTTTACCAATCCTCTAGTTCGAGAATGGTGGGCGGAATTGTACAAAGAATTTATGTCAGAATTAGGAGTTCATGCCGTTTGGAATGATATGAACGAACCGGCAGTAATGGAAGTTCCAACAAAAACGGCACCTTTAGACACTCGTCATAATTACGACGGACACCCATGTACACACCGAAAAGCACACAATGTTTATGGTATGCAAATGGTAAGGGCAACTTATGAAGGAGTTAAGAAGTATGTATATCCAAAACGACCATTTGTAATAACAAGGGCAGCATTTGCAGGTACACAACGATATTCTTCTACTTGGACAGGCGATAATGTCGCTACTTGGGAGCATTTATGGATCGCCAACGTGCAGGTGCAGCGTATGTGTTTAAGCGGCTATTCTTTTGTAGGCTCTGATATCGGCGGATTTGCCGAACAACCAGATGGCGAATTATTTGCCAGATGGGTGCAATTAGGAATTTTTCATCCGTTTTGTAGAGTACATTCAAGTGGGGATCATGGTGATCAAGAACCATGGTCATTTGGTTCAGAGATAACAGATATCGTTAGAAAATTTGTAAATCTGCGTTATCAATTGTTACCATATTTATACACCATGTTTTATAAGTATACTAAAGAGAATATTCCAATGGTTCAGTCTTTAGTGTTTTATGACCAAGAAGATAATCAAACGCATTTTAGAACTGACGAATTTATTTTTGGAGAAAAAATATTGGTTTGTCCTATACAAGAACCCAATGCACAAGGGCGTAGAATGTACATACCTCGTGGAGAGTGGTACGATTTTTGGACTAACGAACATGTTGTCGGAGGTAAAGAAAAATGGGTAGCGGCAGAGATAGATATGCTTCCTGTTTTTGTAAAAGCCGGAGCTATAATTCCGAAGTATCCTATTCAACAATATGTAGGGGAAAAGACGATAGAAGAATTAGTTTTAGAAGTATATTATAAAGAAGGTACAGAAGCTTCTGAGGTATATGAAGATTCAGACGACGGGTATGATTATAAGAAAGGGCGGTATTCGTTGAGTAATTATAAGTTAACAGGTAAAGAAAATTCATTGACCATTCAGTTATTTAAAGATGGAACTTTCGATACAGAATATAAGATGATAAGGCTTAATTTTCATGGGCTTCCTTTTGAAGTTGATAGCGTAATGATAGACAATGAAAAAATTGCTTTAGATAGTATAGCGGTTAACGAAAACAATGATTTGCGAATAGACAAAAACTTTACGCTATTGCATTTATCAGGAAAACAATAACTTTGTAGCTTATTACCATTAACTAAAATTAACAATATGAGAAAATTAGTATTAATAGTATTTGTATTTATAGGCGTTTCAGCTTGTAAAGTAAATCCGTTTACGGGTCAGAAAACTTTAAATTTTTATCCGAATAGTCAGGTGTTCCCTTCAGCCTTTGCTCAATACGACACTTTTTTAACTGAGAATAATGTTGTAACTGGTACAGCAGATGCTCAAATGATTACTAGGGTGGGTCAACGTATTTCTTCCGCGGCAGAACGTTGGTTAACGGCAAACGGTCATCCAGGTTATTTACAAGATTATGCTTGGGAGTATAACTTGGTGAAAGATGAAACTGTAAATGCATGGTGTATGCCAGGTGGTAAAATTGTATTTTACACGGGTATTTTACCAATTACGCAAACAGAAACTGGTGTTGCAGTGGTAATGGGTCATGAAGTAGCGCATGCTCTTGCTGATCACGGTGCACAACGTATGAGTGCAGGTACATTACAACAAGTAGGTGCTGTGGCAGGTAATGTTGCAATAAAAAATCAACAAACGTTAGGCTTGTTCAATCAAGCTTACGGAGTAGGTACGCAGTATTTAGGAATGCTTCCATTTAGTAGAAGTCACGAAACCGAAGCCGATAGAATAGGTTTACAGATTATGGCTATTGCAGGTTACGATCCTTACGAAGCTGCAGAGTTGTGGAAACGTATGAAGGCAAACAGTGGAGGAGAAGCACCACCAGAATTCATGAGTACACACCCTTCTAATGATACAAGAATAAATAACCTAACAGCTTGGGCACCAGATGCTGAAGCAGAAGCGGCTAAATTTGGAGTAACTAAATTTAACTAAAACCTTTAGGATTATTGTATATTGAAGCCGTTCAGAAATGAACGGCTTTTTATTTTTATATATGGGGAAGACACTAGTTGCAAAAGGAAGTAAAAAATTATTGAACGCATGGGCCTTTTATGACTGGGCAAATTCAGTGTATACGTTAACCATAGCCTCTTCTATTTTTCCTATCTATTATTCTTCACTTTTTGCATCTAAAGATGAATTGATTTCGGCATTCGGTTTCGATATGAAACAAACCGTGCTCATTTCCATAGTTACTGCTTTTACCTTTCTTGTTGTCGCATTTTTGTCACCAGTATTATCGGGCATTGCTGATTATGTTGGTAATAAGAAAATGTTCATGAAGTTTTTCTGCTACACAGGTAGTATAGGTTGTATGGGTTTGTATTGGTTCGATTTAGAACAAATTCATTTAAGTCTTCTGTTCTATTTTATGGGATTGATAGGGTATTGGGGCAGTCTAGTTTTTTATAATTCGTATTTACCTGATATTGCTTTTGAAGATCAACAAGATAGTATTAGCGCAAAAGGATTTTCACTAGGTTATTTTGGGAGTGTTCTATTATTATTATTGAATTTAGCCATGGTTATGAAACCAGAATGGTTTGGATTTGATATTGGTGAAACAGAAGAGACCCTAAACGCAGCTAAAGTAGAAGCGATGAGAATATCATTTATAACCGTTGGGGTATGGTGGTTGCTTTTTAGTCAATACACATTTTATGTGTTACCAAAAGGTGTAGGTAAAGGTCACAAAATTACTCGCGACGTTCTCTTTAATGGTCTTAAAGAACTAAAGGTAGTTTGGGGTCAATTGAAAGAAAATGAAAGACTAAAGCGATACCTATATGCCTTTTTTGTGTTCAGTATGGCTGTCCAAACAATTATGTTGGTTGCGGTGTATTTTGGAGAAAAGGAAATTGCTTGGGTTTCGGCAAGTGAAAAAACTACAGGGTTAATTATAAGTGTATTGGTAATTCAATTGGTTGCAATAGCTGGTGCTATAATTACCTCTAAGGCATCTGATAAATATGGAAATATTAAAACCTTAATAGCAGTTAATGCAATTTGGATGCTACTATGTGTTTACGCTTACTTTATGGTAACACCCATACAATTTTACATTGCTGCAGGTTTTGTAGGTTTGGTAATGGGAGGTGTTCAATCTTTAGGGAGATCTACATATTCAAAATTCTTACCAGAAACAGAAGACACTACCTCGTACTTTAGTTTTTATGACGTTGCTGAGAAGATAGGTATTGTTATCGGTATGGCGCTCTTTGCTATAATTGATCAGGTAAGTAATATGCGATATGCTATTTTGTTTTTATTCGTATTCTTTTTAGGCGGTATTATATTGTTATTTAGGGTAGATGAATCAAAAAAGCCTCTATAAAAGAGGCTTCGTTGAATTGATTGTTCGCTATTTTGATTTTATATGTTATCCTTTAGAAATATCTCCTGAACCAGAAGTTTTAGTATTTACTTTTTCTGGATTGCCTTTATAAGAGATATCTCCAGAGCCAGATACACGGGCTTTAATAGATTTGTTTGCGGTTACTTGTATATCTGCAGAACCAGAAACTGTGGCTTCTACATTATCAGCTTCAAGGCCATACGCTTCAATATCACCACTACCAGAAATTGTAGCTTCAAAATCGGTAGTTCTACCGCTTAATGAAATATCTCCGGATCCTGACATTGTAGCAGAAATAGAGCTCGTATCAATATCTAAGGTAATATCACCAGATCCTGACATGGCCGTACTGAATTTATCTGCTTTAATTTTTGTCTTTCCAACGATATCTCCAGAACCAGACATAGCCACAGAACTTATAGATTCTACAGGTACGGTAATATGAATTCCAGATTTCCAATTGCTTGATTTTAAGTTGACTCCTTTTTCAGTTTTAATAACCAGTTTGCCATCTTTTACCTCGGTGATAATATACTCTAGAAGATTTTCTTCACCTTTCAACGTAATCTCTCCTTCGCTGCCAGAAACTAGGTCAACATCGAACCAGCCAGAAACGGCTACTCCGTCATAATCTCCCGTGTTTCTTTCAATGGTAACATTGTTTCCGTTTCCTTTTATGGTTTTTCCCCATTGTGCTGAACAAGAAAGAGATAAAAAACCTGCACATACTAATAAACTTAATTTTTTCATGATTTTCATATTTAATTGATTGATTGATTATTTTTTGGTAAAACTAATACCGCCATAGTCACTTGACAGTGTCATTTTATTTCCACTTCCTTTAGAGCCATAAAACCCTTCGTAGTGCTTGTCAGAAGATTTTTCTGTACTAATGTTAATGGTAAAGTCATCTTTTCCACTAACACCCGCATAACTGGTTGATATGTCAAAATCGAAATGATAATCGCTATGGTATCCTATTTTGATTCCGGTATAATCTGTTCTAATATTTACATTGCCGGCATCAGCAGCAAGCTCTTCAATTCTAATAGAACCATAGTCCGCCACAATGGAAACATCACCATGTACAGTACCTAATTTTACAGTAATATAATCACCATTACCATCAATACTCTTTAATTCGTCAATATCCATATTGCCGTAATCACTAGTGTATTCCAAGTTGTCCATAGTGCCAATACTAGCGTTGGTATAGTCTGCATTTATTGCAAGATTACCAGCTTTTTCAATTGTAAATCCGGAGTAGTCGGCTCTTATTTCTCCACTATTGATATACCCAATTGTAGATTTTGAGGTGTAGTCGAAATTTAAACGATTATTACGACCTCTTAGTTCTCCTAAATCTAACCTTCCGTAGTCACAATTAATTCTGGCATGACCATCAATTCTATCTAGGCTAATATTACCGTAATCATTACTTAGGTCAACATTGTTTTTTACAGGAACTTTAATGGTGTAGTTGATCTGCATGTTGACATTGTTATTGTTTCCCCAGCTCCATCCCCAGCCATTACTACTTTTGTTAAAAATAGTTTCTGCAGAAACACGTTCGCTACTAGCTTCAAAATCAATTGAAATTTCATCTAGTTTTTTCTGAACCTTTTCTTCGTTATTACCATTGGTTTTAATGTGAACTTCAATAACGACCCTATTCTCGTTCCAAGAAGTAATATTTAAATTACCGTATGAGTTGTTGATTTTTAGCAATGCATTAGCATTGACATTAAATTCTTTTTTAATGGTCTTTTCTCTAGTATGCTTGCCATCAAAATCAGTATCGTTGGCAGCGGCTACAGTGGTAAATGCTAATAATAGTAGCCAGGTATATTTATATAGTATAGTTTTCATCATTTGATTTTTTAATTGATTTAATATTTTCAATTTGTATCATTACCTCGCTTAAAAGGTCTATTCTGGTTTGGAAATTGGTAATCATAGCACTTAATATAAGTTTACTATTACCACCGTTTAAAAGATCCTGTTCCATTTTGGTGTAATTCAATTGAAGCTTTTTCAATTGGGTCATGGTGTCTTTAATTATTTTTTCTGTTTCTGGTGATTTTTCAGAATTCAGTTCGTTGATTTGCTCTTCGATTAAATTGGTGAAATAAAATTGGGTCTTAGAAGCTTCAGGTGAAATTTCGGCAACCTGATCTTCAATGCTACTAGCAGTATTAAGTTGAAATATGCCTACAGATAATAAAATAGCAATTGATGCGGCAACAGACAAAAAGAGCATCCAAGGATTCTTTTTCTTAGGTGCAAGTTTAGCCACGCCTTTTGATTCATTTAGTTTTTCTAAAAAACGTTGTTGGTGCCCTGTAGTGGGTTCCGCATAATCCATTTTGTCCTGTAGCTCAATAAAAAGCTCGTCAATAGTATCTTTCTTCATTAGACTGCGAGTATTAATTTTTTTCTAAGACTTTCTTTAGCTCGTGAAACGGTAGTTCTGCAATTGGCGTAACTAATGTTCATGATTTCGCTAATTTCATCATAATCAAACCCTTCAATTAGATGTAAGGTCAAAGAAATTCTGTAATTGTCTTTTAAATCTTTCATGGTTTCCATCACTTTTTGAGCCTTTAGTTCTGTAAACACATGGTCAGATGCAATTCCGTCATTATCTTCGACCTTGTACAATACTTCATCTAAAGCAACTTCATTCTTTTTCTGTTGCTTTCTATATTGATGTATGCTGTTGTTAATAACAATGCGCTTCAACCAAGATCCAAAAGTTACTTCCCCTTTAAAAGTATGCAGTTTCGTAAATGCGCTTAGAAACGATTCTTGCATAATGTCTTCTGCTTGGGCAGTGTCTTTTACGATTCTGAGTGATGTGTTGAACATAGCCTTGTAATACCTGTTGTACACTTCTAGCTGTGCACTCTGTTTACCGGCCATGCACAATTGCACTAGCTCATCAATATGTTCTCTTTGTTGGCTCAAAAAGTGATTGGTTTTATTGAAAGATGACTCAATTTACGGTTTGTTACAGTTTGGTAAAATTTATATGTAAATATTCTTCACTTCATATTCTAGATTATCGACTTTAAAGCTAGCATCTGATTTATAAAGAAGTTTTTACATATGCTTTATGGGCTAGTGCTGACGTAGTATTCTTTAATACTATCTAATTTTTAAATGAATTAATTCTCTTGGCACAAGAATTGAAATACTTATATGCAAATGAAGCTACAAAAGCTGCATTCGCTTAGTTTTCATTGCTATTACAGCATTTATGTATAATTTATAAAAATAAAATTCTGTTGGTTTAATGACAGAATGACCGATATATGAGTATGGGAGATTCTAAATTTTCAAATTTTGACAATATGTCTTTACAAGGAATAGATCAAGATTCTGAGCTTATACCACTATTGACCCCCGAAGATGAGGAGCAAATGAATAGTGAGACATTGCCAGAAACCTTGCCGATATTGCCTTTAAGAAATACAGTGCTATTTCCTGGTGTGGTAATTCCTATTACTGCGGGTAGAGATAAAAGTATTCGCTTAATAAAGGATGCTAATAATGGTTCTAAGGTCATTGGTGTAGTTTCTCAGAAAGATGAGGAAACTGAAAATCCTGATGTGCAGGATATCAATACCTTGGGTACTGTAGCTAAAATATTACGTGTACTTCAAATGCCCGATGGTAATACAACGGTTATCATTCAAGGTAAAAAACGTTTTGAGGTTGCTGAAATCTTGACTAAAAAGCCATACTTAACGGCTACAGTTAGAGAGACAGAAGAAATAAGACCCAAAAAAAACGATAAACAATTTTTGGCGATTATTGAATCGATCAAAGAATTGGCTTTAAAAATAATTAGAGATAATCCGAACATTCCGAGTGAGGCATCTTTTGCTATAAAAAATATTCAAAGCGATTCTTTTCTAATCAATTTTGTTTCTTCTAATCTTAATTTAGATGTTAAGGCAAAGCAAGAATTATTAGAGATTGGTAGCTTGCAAGAAAGAGCATTGGCAACATTGAAATATATGAATGTTGAAATGCAAAAGTTGGAGCTTAAGAACGATATACAGTCTAAAGTTAGAAATGACTTAGATCAACAGCAGAGAGAATATTTCTTACACCAGCAAATGAAAACCATTCAAGAAGAATTGGGTGGTGTTTCTTATGATGAGGAGTTAGAGGAGATGAAAATCAAGTCTAAAAAGAAAAAATGGGGAAAGAAAGTTAAGGAGCATTTTGATAAAGAACTAGCAAAAATGAAGCGAATGAATCCGCAGGTAGCGGAATATTCTATTCAAAGAAACTATTTGGATCTTATGCTAGATCTACCTTGGAAGGAGTTTTCGAAAGATAAATTCGATCTAAAAAGAGCCCAAAGAATATTAGACCGTGACCATTATGGTTTAGAAGATGTAAAGAAAAGAATCATAGAATATTTAGCGGTATTAAAACTGCGTAATGATATGAAATCTCCGATCTTATGTCTGTACGGACCTCCGGGAGTTGGTAAAACTTCTTTAGGTAAATCTATTGCAGAAGCATTAGGTAGAGAATATGTAAGAATGTCTTTAGGTGGTTTACGTGATGAAGCTGAAATTAGAGGGCACCGTAAAACTTACATTGGTGCTATGCCAGGTAGAATTATTCAAAGTCTTAAAAAGGCAGGTACCTCAAATCCTGTTTTTATACTAGATGAGATAGATAAGTTGTCTAATAGTAATCAAGGTGATCCATCTTCAGCAATGTTAGAGGTCTTGGATCCTGAGCAGAATAGTGATTTTCACGATAACTTTTTGGAGTTAGGTTATGACCTTTCTAAAGTGATGTTCGTTGCTACCGCAAATAATTTAGGTAGTATTCAGCCGGCACTTAGGGATCGTATGGAGATTATTCACGTAAGTGGTTATACCATTGAAGAAAAAGTAGAGATTGCAAAAAAGCATTTACTGCCAAAGCAATTAACTGAGCATGGTTTAGATTCTAGTCATTTAAAAATCGGAAAGCCACAATTAGAGAAAATTATTGAAGGTTATACCCGCGAATCTGGTGTTCGTTCTTTAGAGAAGCAAATTGCCAAAATGGTACGTTATGCGGCTAAATCTATCGCTACAGAAGAGGAATATGAGATAAAAGTCAGTAATGAAGTTATTATAGAAGTATTGGGCGCACCAAAAATGGAGCGTGACAAATATGAAAATAATGAAGTTGCAGGTGTAGTAACAGGTCTTGCTTGGACCAGTGTTGGGGGTGATATATTGTTTATTGAATCTATACTTTCAAAAGGTAAAGGTAATATGACAATTACCGGTAACCTTGGTAAGGTGATGAAAGAATCGGCTACCATTGCAATGGAATACATAAAGTCTAATGCTGAACGATTTGGAATTGATCCAACGGTCTTTGAAAAGTACAACGTGCATATTCACGTGCCAGAGGGTGCAACCCCTAAAGATGGTCCGAGTGCGGGTATAACTATGTTAACTTCTTTAGTTTCGTTGTTTACTCAAAAACGTATTAAAAAGAGCTTGGCAATGACAGGTGAAATTACCTTACGTGGTAAAGTGTTACCTGTAGGCGGAATCAAAGAGAAGATTCTTGCAGCAAAAAGAGCGAAAATTAAAGAGATAATTCTTTGTGCAGATAATGAACGTGATATCAAAGAAATTAAAGAATCTTATTTAAAGGGATTGACCTTTCACTATGTAAAAGAAATGTCTGAAGTAATTGATATTGCCATTACAGATGTCAAAGTAAAAAACGCAAAGGAGCTATAGTATAGCTTTTCTTTATATTTTTGGAACAATGAAAAAAATCACTATTGCAATCGACGGATTCTCTTCTACGGGAAAGAGTACTTTGGCTAAGCAATTAGCTAAAAAACTAGAATATGTATATGTAGATACTGGTGCAATGTACCGCGCAGTTACATTATTTGCAATGAAGTCCGGTTTTGTAGAAGCGGGTGAAGTCGATGAAGATGCATTGGTGAAATCATTAGGTGATATCGAATTGAATTTTATATTTAATTCAGAATTAGGATATGCCGAAATGTATTTGAATGGTGAAAATGTAGAGAAGGAAATAAGAACTATGCCTGTGTCAAAAAATGTGAGTCAGGTTTCTGTTATAGCAGCTGTGCGAGAAAAATTGGTAGCCATGCAACAAGCAATGGGTATTGATAAAGGTCTTGTTATGGACGGTAGAGATATCGGTACTGTAGTATTCCCTGACGCTGAACTTAAAATTTTCATGACGGCTTCGCCAGAAAAACGTGCGGTAAGAAGATATAAAGAATTGTTGGATAGGGGAGAGAATGTTGTTTATGCAGATATTCTAGAAAATGTTGAAAAGCGAGATTATATAGATAGTAACCGTGCAATTTCACCTTTAAAAAGGGCAGAAGATGCTATTGAGTTTGATAATAGTGATTTAGGACTAGAGGATCAGTTTCAAAGAATCTATGAACATTCGCTTCGGGTTATTGAAAAACATCAAGCATAAAAAAGAGGTTAGCAATGCTAACCTCTTTTCATTTTATATTCTATTGAATATTATTTATTTGGAATAACCAATACTTGATCAGGATGAATAACATCTGGACTTTTTAAGATGCCAGTGTTCGCTTCAAAAATAGCTTTGTATTGCATAGCATCACCGTAGTAGTGCTTCGCTATTTTACTTAAAGACTCACCACCTTTAACAACGTGTCTGTGATATACAGAATCGTCTTCAACAGAGATATTAGCTTTAATGTCAGAAGGACTTTCGCCACCTAGTTGCTTAATTTTATCCCACATTAGGTCTTTTTCGTAAGGTGTTTTTGCTTGCCCTTTCACTTTAAGAACATCACCTTCAACAGTTACATTACCGTCTTTTATACCTAATTGCTCACCAAGATCTAATACACCTTGATATTTTGCCTTAACACTCATAATTTTGCTTTTTTTAATGGTTATTATAATACTTCTAAGATAAGCATATTTAAGATGTTTAACTCTAAAATCGTGCCATATTCCTTAAATGAACGTGTAATACTTAGTTGTGTTGTCTAATTTAAATAAAATGATTATTTTTGCACACCTTTTTTGCAAGGAAGTCAAGAGAAAAAGGGATTAGATAAACAAATAAATATAACTACTTTCATAGTCGTTGCCTAATTCTTGATAAGGTTATGAAATACAAATTATTAATCAGCAAATGGCTGAAGAAAAAACAAACGCAGAGGTAGAAGCTACTACCGAAGCAACACAACAAGCTGTTGAAACTCCACAGCAAGATCCAAAAGAATTCTTAGAAAACTTTAACTGGGAAAAATACGAGCAAGGAATTGAGCGTGTTGATGATTCTAAATTAAAGGAATTTGAAGAATTAGTTGCCGAAAACTTCGTAGATACTGCCGATGAGGAAGTAGTAGAAGGTACGGTAGTTTATATCACAGATAGAGAAGCTATTATTGATATCAACGCAAAATCTGAAGGTGTAATTTCGTTAAACGAATTTCGTTACAACCCAGGTTTAAAAGTTGGTGACAAAGTAGAGGTATTGATCGATATTCGTGAAGATAAAAGTGGTCAACTAGTATTATCTCACAGAAAGGCGAGAACTATTATGGCTTGGGATCGTGTTAACGCGGCTCATGACAAAGAAGAAATCGTTAGTGGTTTTGTTAAGTGCAGAACTAAAGGTGGTATGATCGTTGACGTATTTGGTATTGAAGCTTTCTTACCAGGTTCTCAAATCGATGTTAAACCTATTCGTGATTACGATCAGTATGTTAACAAAACAATGGAATTTAAGGTTGTAAAAATCAACCACGAATTTAAAAACGTTGTTGTTTCTCATAAAGCGCTTATTGAAGCTGATATTGAAGAACAGAAGAAAGAAATCATTAGCCAATTAGAAAAAGGACAAGTATTAGAAGGTGTTGTTAAAAACATTACTTCTTACGGTGTGTTTATTGATCTTGGTGGTGTTGATGGTTTAGTTCACATTACTGACCTTTCTTGGAGCAGAATCAACCACCCGAACGAGGTTGTTGAACTTGACCAGAAATTAAATGTTGTAATTCTTGATTTTGATGAAAACAAATCTAGAATTCAATTAGGTCTTAAGCAATTAGAGAAGCACCCTTGGGAAGCTTTATCTGATGAAATTAAGATTGGTGATAAAGTAAAAGGTAAAGTAGTTGTTATAGCTGATTACGGCGCATTTATCGAAGTTGTTGAAGGTGTTGAAGGTCTTATCCACGTTTCTGAAATGTCTTGGTCTACGCACTTGCGTTCTGCACAAGATTTCGTAAAAGTTGGTGATGAGGTTGAAGCAGTTGTATTGACATTGGATCGTGAAGATCGTAAAATGTCTCTTGGTATCAAGCAATTGACTCCAGATCCTTGGACTGATATTACTACTAAATATCCTGTAGGTTCTAAGCATAAAGGTATTGTAAGAAACTTTACAAACTTTGGTGTTTTTGTTGAGCTAGAAGAAGGTATTGATGGTTTAATTTATATCTCTGATCTTTCTTGGACTAAGAAAATCAAGCATCCATCTGAGTTTACCAATGTTGGTGATACTTTAGAGGTTGAGGTGTTGGAATTAGATGTTGATGGTCGTAAGTTAAGCTTAGGTCATAAACAAACTACTGAAAACCCTTGGGATAAATATGAAACTGAATTCGCTTTGGGTACAGTTCATACAGCAACCATTTCTGATGTAGTTGATAAAGGTGCAACAATTGAATTTAACGAAGATATTACTGCATTCATTCCTCAACGTCATTTAGAGAAAGAAGATGGTAAAAAACTAGGTAAAGGCGATGAAGCTGAATTCAAGATTATTGAGTTCAATAAAGACTTCAAACGTGTAGTAGCTAGTCATACTGCTATTTTCCGTGAAGAAGAGCAACGTAATGTGAAAGCAGCTGTCAAAAGACAAGCGGCTAGCGCAGATGAAGCTAAGCCTACTTTAGGTGATGCTAACGATGCACTACAAGCGTTGAAAGACAAAATGGAAGCTGATTCTAAGAAGAAGTAATTTCATTAGTATACATCCTTGAAAAAGGATGATAAGTAAAAGCCCGGATATGTATCCGGGCTTTTTTTGTATCTATTATTTTCACTTTTAAGTCGTGATAAAGCGAATTGCTATTATAAATGTTAATGTAGAAGTTTGAATTAATATAGAGGAGGTTACGTAGTAAGTTTTGATATTTTCTTGCCTTAATTTATCAAGATGTATCTTAGGAAAGTAGCAAAAGTAAAAGCCCGGAAATTAATCTGGGCTTTTTTTAATATCCACAATTCTCAGTTCCTATTAGGGTTCCAAAAAAAATGAATTACTAATGGAGATTTTAATCCTAGAAGTTTTAATTTACTTCTAGATAAATGCTAGTAGTTAGTGTTTAGTATAATACTTTAATTAATAAACCTTTTTCTTCACGAACCAGATGTCTTCTAGACTCAAGTTTAAAGTGACTAGGTGAAAATTCTCTTTCACCAATACGTTTTGTAAAAGCCCTTTTGAACCATAACTATAAGAAAGGTTGATCATAGAGTGTGTACCTCTGCTTGTTGGTATACCGATACCTGCGGTAAAGTTATAACCCTCCACCTTTTTGTCACCTATGGCTAAGTATCCATTGTCATAATTGTATCCTAATCTGTACGCAAGTCTTTGACTGTATTTGTAACTGGTAGGATCTTGAATAAATTCTAGACCAAAGGCGTAAATATCTTGATCTTCATAGCTGCCAATATTTTCAGATTGATTAGTGTCTGTCCAAAAGTTCTTCTTGTAATCTGCACTAAAAGTCAATTCTTCAATAGGTTTTATACTCAAACCAAAACCGAGTTCTAAAGGAAGTTTAAAATCAGAAACATTACCAGAGCTTTCATCTTCCACAGAAATTGCAATTCCTGATATTGTTTTATCTACAGATCTTTTAAGGTTTCCGTTTAAACTTGTTGGTAGTTGAACGGTACTACCAATAGTTATTTTGTCATTAACATCATATTGAAGTCCGAAACCTAATCTTGCACCACTATAATTAGTTTGCTCTACAGATTCGAATGTAGAAGAGCTATAAATGAAAGATTCCGTTTCTTCAATGTTTCCGAATAAAAACGATGCACTTAAACCTAATCTCAATTTTGGCATTAGGGCATAACCAACATTAAGCTTAATATCATTTAATCCGCCCAATCCGGTTACATTACTTTCAAAAGAATCTGTAGATCCTTCAATGTTGCTGCTAACGCCAAGTAGCGAGTAACCAACATCGCTATAAGGTGTCATGGTAATACCGGCACCTAAGTTTTCCATAATTCTAAATCCGAAGGCTAAATTAGAAAAGTTTACATTCGATTTTTCTTCAGAAGAAGAAGTGTTGCTGTAACTATTGAACTCACCAGTAACACCTATATCATATAGAAATGAGTTTTGTGGTATTAGCGCATAATTCGCCGGATTTAAATTGTTTAGCTCGTACGGAGATTTTATACCGATACCACTGTAGCCTAAACTATTGAATTTGCCAATGCTGGTTTGGTTAATGACTCCTAATCCGTAAAGCGAATAGGGTGAACTCGTTAAGGCTTCAGACTGTGCCGAAGATTGGTTAAAAGCCAACAATGTTGCTATGGTAAAAAATAGTATTTGATTAATCTTCATCGTATATACCGTATGTTAATTCTAAAATTGTTTCGTTTTCGCCATTGCCGTTCCCGTTTAAAATAAATCTATCGACCGTAGAGTTATAATCTGCAGGAAGCAGTATCAGTGCATCATCAATATCTCTATCTTTCAATTGTAACTCTTCTAAATAATAGGCTATTGGTATTTCGTAATAGATGTCATTAAATTCTTGATTGTCTCTATTGAGAATAGCATATGAAGTAGATGTGAGCGTCTCAATTAAATCATTGTTTTGGTCAACCACGTAAACGGCAAGTGTGTCTCTAAGTTTTAAATGGTCATCATAAGATTGAGCCGAAGGTTTAATTTTTAAGATTCCGTCTAAAATAGTTCCACTACCAGGTATGTCATAAAGACTTGTTATACTGGGGAATTGTACACGCATAGCAATACCAACACCAGACTGTATATAGCTTTGGTTATTAGCATCTGAACTTTCTAAATTTACCTTACTGTCGGTCAAAGTTTGCAAAGGTATAATAGGGTCATCTGCTGTAATCCTATTAAAAAATGGAACAGGAGTCGTAGTACCATCTATTTGTATATCAAGATATTCTTGCTCAGATTCGTATTCGGTATCTGTACTATAGTATAAACGCATATAGGTGCTTTCAGAAAATTTTGAAAAACCTATGATAGCTCCGTTATCAGTATCATCTGGTACTAGACCAATACCCTTAAAGTAATCTCGATATTCATCAGCGTTTACAATATTTTTTTCTTGAAGTTGAGAAAATACATCTGTACCAAAATCATCTACAAGTTTAATAGTGATAGAATCACCTGATAACGGTCGGGGGTAATATTCAGAAAAACCTAGGTCGGTTTCGTCATAACCTATACTACTTGTATTATAGAAGAAATCATCACCTACCGGGTTGAAATTTTCGTTGACTTTTTTAATATGTATGGTGTTTTTCTGCAGCGTATCATTATAATAATAGTTATCATAACCCATTACCATGACAATACTGTCGAACTCAGCTTCAGAGTCTATGGTATATGTTTCAGGTAGAAATTGCATGTAGCTAGATGTAGTAACAGTGCCAAAAACAGTGTCGGTATATTTTCCTAAAAGTATTCTTGTAGATTCTGAAGTGACAATACTATCAAATTTCATGGTAGATGTACTGACGGTTAATGTGTCAATTAATATAAGTCGAACATTGCTATCGGTAAAGGTTTCACCCGCAACAAATTCTGAGTCATTATAAATATCATCGCTACACGATATAATAGCAATAGAGATAAAACCGCTTAGCATAACTATGTAGAGCGCACGTACTTTGTTTAAGAACACCTTCATTTAGTATTTAATTTTCATCAAAACTAAATACCAAGCTTGGTTGTGAAAACCTGAATAGACGAATCGTGAATGTTAAGGGATGAAAGCTGTTATTTAAGCTATTAATTAAAATTTTGTGTTGGTAGATGAAAACTGGGGATTGGTATGTTAAAAACCAATTTTAATCTATTGTGTTTTTTTGAACAGTAGGGTCTCCAGTAGATTTGATCCTGAAAAGAAAGAACCTTAAAACAAAAAATAATGAATAAAAGAAAATCGTATGTGTACAAGATTACTGGTATGGCACTACTAGCTATGGTAATTTCAAGTTGTTCAAGTGATGATGACGATGACGATTTAGGAAACTGGGTAGATAAATCTGTATTTGATGGTAGCCCAAGAAGTAGTGTATCGGGCTTTACAATTGGTAATGTTGGTTATATGGGCGTTGGTTATGATGGAGATGATTATTTGTCTTCATTTTGGGCATATGATATCGAAGGTGATTACTGGTCTCAAAAGGCAGATTTTCCTGGGGTGGCAAGAAACGCCGCAGTAGGTTTTGAAATTGACGGTACGGGTTATATCGGTTCTGGATATGATGGTGTTGATGAATTAACTGATTTTTATAGCTATAACACAGCATCTAATACATGGACAGAGATTGCTTCGTTAACAACAGCGAGAAGAAGTGCAGTTGGTTTTGGTGCTAACGGATTTGGTTATGTAGGTACGGGCTATGATGGTGAGAACGATAGAAAAGATTTCTGGAAGTATAATCCTGGTAATGATACTTGGACAGAGCTAGTTGGTTTTGGAGGAAACAAAAGAAGGTCGGCTACAACATTCACAATTGATGGATTAACTTATTTAGGAACCGGAGTTTCTAACGGAGTTTATCTAGATGATTTTTGGGTATTTGATCCTGCTACAGAAAGTTGGACAAAGAAATTAGATTTGGATGAAGAAGATGATTACGCTGTGCAAAGAAGTAATGCGGTTGGTTTTACATTAAATGGTTACGGCTATATAGCCTGTGGTGAATTAAGTGGCGCGACCAATACAGTTTGGGAGTATGATCCTGCAGATGATGAGTGGGAGCAAAAAACGTCTTTTGAAGGAGCGACAAGGCAAGATGCTATTGCATTTTCTAATGGTAGTCGTGTATTTATAGGAATGGGTAGAACAGGTACTTTATACCTAGATGATTTAGATGAATTCTTTCCTCAAGATGAGTACGAAGAGGAAGATTAATTTTTCATAGTGAGTGTAATTGTTAATTTTTTGGGTCAATCTGTGTGGATTGGCCCATTTTTAAACATTTTTTATGATTTCGACTGCAAAATATTGGGTCTTTCTTGTGTTATTTTTGGCACTTGTGTTGGGCTATTCCATTTATAATCAAGCGTTCATTAATCAAGAACAAACTTTTCATAGTCAGGTGGTAGATTTAAATAATGGTTACGGCTATCAGATTATGCGAGGAGAAAAAATAGTGATTTTACAAGAATATATACCAGGTTTTTCAGGTAAGCAAAAGTTTGCTACCGAGGCTCAGGCCTTAAAAACTGCAGATCTTGTTGTTACAAAATTAGAAGAAGGTAAATCACCAATTTTATTACCAGCAGATTTAGCCGAATTAAATATTACCACTGCGAAAAGTCGCTAATTTCTTTATGAAATCGATTATAAAAAATAGGGTTCAGATAGTTGTTCATATTAGTATATGGATATTGTTATACGGACTCACTTTTTATCCGATTTTAAACGATGCAAGACCAATTCCTTCAGATGTTTTTCCGAAGCTGATTGTTATAATCGTGCTGTTTTATTTCAACTACTTCTATTTAGTACCGGAGTACCTTCTGAAAAAAAGCGTGCTGTTTTACCTGTTGGTATCATTGGGTTTGTTGGTAGCTTCTGTGATGCTGCTAAATCATTTTTACGAACCAAAGTTTCCTGAAAATTTTATAATGGATTTTCAACGCCCAAGAGGTTTTGGTTATATGCCTATTTATAGATCGTTCGTAAATCTTGGTATACCCTATGTAATTAGTGCCATTTTAAGAATATATGTAGAATGGAAACGTAATGAGAATTTACGTTTATCAGTTGAAAAAGAGAGTATTAAGTCAGAGTTGCAATTTTTAAAAGCGCAGTTGAATCCGCATTTTTTATTCAATACACTAAATACAATTTATGCGCTTTCGGTAAAAAAATCGCCAGATACTTCTGAGGCAATTGTTGATTTGTCTGAGTTAATGAGGTATATGATTTATGAGGCCGATAAAGATTTGGTACCATTGAACAAAGAAATAGATTATATAAAAAGTTACATTCAATTACAGCGATTGCGATTATCTGATAGTGAAAATGTTTCTTTAAAAATTACAGGAGAAGATAGGGGTAGGGCAGTGCCGCCTTTATTGTTTATTTCTTTTATCGAAAATGCCTTTAAATATGGTACCGATTATAAAGGTAAGACCTATGTGAAAATTACATTGATTATTACAGATGCATCAGTCTATCTAAATGTCAAGAATAAAATAGGGGTTTTTAGAGAGCCTACAAAGAATTCTGGTATTGGTTTAGAAAATATTAGAAACCAATTAACGCTAATCTACCCAGGATTACATGATCTTGAAGTTGAGAATGACGGAAAAGATTACGAAGTGTCATTAACTATTTACCAAAAACAATCAAGCCTATGAAATGTATAATTATAGATGATGAGCCATTAGCAATAGAAATACTTTCAGGTTATTGCGAAAAGTTAGATTTTATCGATTTGGTAAAAACATACACCAATCCGTTAGATGCTATTAGCGATATAAAAGAGAAAAAAATCGATTTAATTTTTTGTGATATCGAAATGCCTCAAATTAACGGAATCGATTTTATGGGCACTTTAGATAATCGACCATTTTTCATATTTACTACAGCCTATTCTCAATATGCCGTTGAAGGCTTTGAGTTGAATGCAGTTGATTATTTAGTAAAACCGATACCATACCATCGTTTTATAAAATCGGTATCACGAGTGCAAGATTTAATATCTAAAAAACAAAAAACTATTATGGAAGCAAACGTATTTTCATCGGCCGGCGATAATTCAGTAGATAAAAAGTTCATTTTTGTAAAGGCCGAATATGAAAGTATAAAAATCAATTTAGATCAAATTGAATATGTACAGGGTTTAAAAGATTATTTAAAGATTCACGTTGTCAATACGAACAAGACCATTCTTACACTCATGAGTTTTAAAGAGATTATGAGTAAATTACCTTCTAATCAGTTTCTTAGAGTGCATAAATCTTATCTAGTAAACGTAAATTATATTAAAACTGTTCAGCGCAATAGAATAGTTATAAACGATATGCGAATTCCTATTGGTGAAAGTCACAAAGAAGCTTTTTTCTCTATACTAGGGTTGTAGATTTTCTAGATAGCTGCCTAAATTTATTCTTTCTATTTTACTTCCTAATTTAAGCTGTCAAAGTTTAGATAGAATTCTCTATTTTTGTTTAGCTAAAAGCACGGGTGCCAATTATGAGTCAAAAAGTTTTACTCTCTTCCAAAGAAATAAATATCATCCTGCATCGATTGGCTTGTCAGCTTCTTGAGAACCATTTAAGTTTTGAAAATACGGTATTAATAGGTATTCAACCTAGGGGTAAATTTCTTGCCCAACGCTTAACTAAGATTCTTAAAGAAGAATATAAAGTAAAGCAAATTGATCTTGGCTTTTTAGATATCACATTTTATCGTGATGATTTTAGAAGAGGCGATAAGACTTTAGAAGCTACGAAAACAAAAATTGATTTTTTAATAGAAGATAAGAACGTTGTCTTAATAGATGATGTTCTCTATACCGGTAGAAGTATAAATGCGGCTTTGACTGCTCTACAGTCTTTTGGTAGACCAAAAGATGTAGAACTGTTGTGTTTAATTGACCGAAGATTTAGTAGGCATTTACCTATACAACCTAATTATAGAGGTAGACAAGTAGATGCTATTAATGATGAAAAAGTAAAGGTGATGTGGGAAGAGAATGACGGGGAGGATATTATATATTTAGTAAATAGATAAGAAAATGAGCGAACTGAGTGTTAAACACTTACTGGGAATTAAATACCTAAAGGAAACCGATATTCAGCTTATTTTTGAAACTGCAGATCATTTTAAGGAAGTGATCAATCGCTCCATTAAAAAAGTTCCTTCTCTTCGTGATATCACTATTGCCAATATATTTTTTGAAAATAGTACCAGAACTAAATTATCTTTTGAACTCGCTGAAAAACGACTATCTGCAGATGTGCTTAATTTTTCTGCTAGTCAATCGTCTGTAAAAAAAGGGGAAACTTTAATAGATACCGTAAATAACATTTTATCTATGAAAGTAGATATGGTGGTCATGCGGCATCCAAATCCTGGGGCGGGTATATTTTTATCAAAGCATGTAAATGCTTCTATTGTAAATGCTGGCGATGGGGCACACGAACACCCTACTCAGGCATTATTAGATTCTTACTCCATCCGTGAAAAATTGGGCGATGTAGTTGGTAAAAATGTGGTAATTGTAGGTGATATTCTCCATTCTAGAGTAGCGCTTTCAAATATTTTTGCACTAAAATTACAAGGAGCAAATGTTAAAGTGTGCGGACCTAAAACTTTGTTACCTAAATATATAGAATCTTTAGGGGTAGGTGTTGAAACCAATTTAAGAAAAGCCCTTGAGTGGTGCGATGTGGCAAATATGTTGCGTATACAGAACGAAAGGTTAGATATATCTTATTTTCCAACAACAAGGGAATACACCCAGCAATTCGGAGTCAATAAAAAACTGCTTGATAGTTTAGATAAAGAAATTGTAATTATGCACCCCGGACCAATAAATAGGGGAGTTGAAATTACAAGTGATGTTGCCGATTCGAAACAATCAATAATTTTGAATCAAGTTGAAAACGGAGTAGCCATACGTATGGCAGTGATTTATTTGTTAGCATCTAAAATTAAATGATATGATTTTTACTAAAGAAGGATCGTTGATAATCGTCTCTCAAGAAAAAATTTCTATTGAACGCTTTCTTGAAAATTTGGAGAAGGAATATGACAAGTTTAAGAATGATAATTTGGTATTAGATTTATTGAGTTTCTCTGAACTGACACCTTATAATGTTATTTCATTTTTAGAAATAGCGAGAAAGCATAAAGAGAATGGTAAGTCATTCGTTATGGTTTCTGATCAGGTATCTTATGACGATGTGCCAGAAGAAATAAACTTAGTTCCATCACTTCAAGAAGCACGCGATGTTGTTGAAATGGAAGAAATTGAACGCGATTTAGGGATCTAATAGGCTAGGTCAAGAAATTATAGAATAAAATTAATATGCACCTTACTGTATTGGGCTGTTATGCGGCAACACCAAGAACATTTACGAACCCAACATCTCAAGTTCTAGAAATCAATAACCATATTATGTTGATTGATTGTGGTGAGGGTACACAAGTAGAACTCAGAAGGCATAAAATTAAGTTCTCAAGAATTAATCACATTTTTATCTCACACCTACATGGAGATCATTTTTTCGGTCTGCCTGGTTTCATTTCGACAATGAGATTGCTTGGTAGAGAAAAAGAGCTTCATGTATACGGACCAAAAGGAATCAAAGAAGCTATTACATTGCTATTGAAATTAGGTGATTCATGGACGAACTACCCTTTATTATTTCATGAACTTACAAGTAAAGAGTCTGAACTTATTTTTGAGGATACTAAAATCAGCGTTACTACAATACCATTAGATCATAGAATCTATACGAACGGCTATTTGTTTAGAGAGAAAGTTGGAAAAAGAAAGCTGAACATAGAAGCTGTCGAAGAATATGGTATAGATAAAGCCTATTATCAAAATATAAAAAATGGTAAAGATATTACCTTGGACAATGGAGAGGTAATTGAGAATAGTGAATTGACTTATGATCCGCCTAAGCCAAAATCTTATGCCTTTTGTAGTGATACTATCTATGATGAAAGCTTAGCTGCGAAAATTAAAGATGTTGATGTTTTATATCATGAATCTACCTTTTTAGAGCCAGAAGCTGAATTGGCAACGAAAACAAAGCATGCAACTGCAATGCAAGCTGCAAAAGTAGCAAAGGCTGCAAACGTAAAAACCTTAGTATTAGGTCATTATTCTACCCGTTATAAATCTATTGAGCTTTTTAAAGAAGAAGCGTCGACTATATTTGAGAATGTGCTACTTTCCGATGATGGTAAGACTTTTGATTTTTAAATGTTTTAATACATTTTTATACCGTTTATTTTCCTTTCTTTTTAGAACTTTGTTTATCTTGTTTTTAACACGAAAATGATGCAAAAAGATTTAGGAGATTATAGAAAATCATACGAGAAAAGCGCGTTGATGGAAGATAGTATATCTGACAACCCTATTCAGCTATTTCAAACTTGGTTTTACGAAGTTGAAAAGTCTGACGGAGTCGATGAGCCTAATGCCATGACCGTTTCTACGGTAGGTTTAGATGGTTTTCCAAAAAGCAGGGTTGTTCTTCTTAAAAAATATACTCACGAAGGTTTTATTTTTTATACCAACTATAATAGTGAGAAAGGAAGAGCGATAAGTGAAAACCCTAAAATTTGCATTTCTTTTTTCTGGGCAAATTTAGAACGCCAAATAATTATAAAAGGCACTGCCGAGAAATTGTCGAAAAATCTCTCTGATGGTTATTTTGAATCACGACCAGACGGAAGTAAATTAGGAGCTTTGGTTTCTGATCAAAGCACTGTTATAGATTCTAGGTCTGTGTTAGAAAATAAACTTACCGAATTAGAGAAAGAATATGATGGTAAGGAAATTGAAAGACCAGAACATTGGGGCGGATATTTGGTGAGACCAGTGTCAATGGAGTTTTGGCAGGGTAGGCCAAATAGATTGCATGATCGTATTCGATATACCCTCACAGATGATTTTGATTGGAAAATGGAACGATTGGCTCCTTAAACTTTATTAAGCTATATGAAGAATTTATATTTAATGCGACATGGTAAGTCTTCTTGGGAACTAAATGTTAGTGATCAAGACAGGTCATTATTACAAAGAGGTATTTTCGATGCGCATTTGGTAGGCGAAGAAATAGCAAAAAAGAATTTAAAAATAGACCACGTTTATACGAGTCCGGCAAACAGGGCGTTTCATACCTGTATGATTTGCATGCGGGCACTTCAATATCCTCTTGAGAATTGTAATATAACTTCAGAGTTGTATGATTTTTCAGGAGACCAGGTATTCGAATTTATTAAGAATTTAGATGATAATTTTGACAATGTCCTTCTTTTTGGGCACAACCATACCTTTACCCATTTGGCAAATTCATTAGGAGATAAGCATATTATTAATGTGCCTACTAGCGGATTTGTTCATTTACAATTTAATGAAAATACCTGGGCTACTATTTCAAAAGGCTCAACAATACAAACCATTTTTCCGAAGCAACTAAAAGCATGATAAAAAATAACAACCAGTACGTAAATAGAGAAATAAGTTGGTTATGGTTCAACGAGCGTGTATTACAAGAAAGCGCAGATAAGAATGTTCCATTAATTGAAAGACTTCGTTTTTTAGGTATTTTCTCTAACAACCTAGATGAGTTTTTTAAAGTTAGGTATGCAACGGTAAAGCGCATAGTTGAAGCAGGTAAAACTGGTAAAAGTGTATTGGGTGGTGAAAAGGCTAAAGATCTCTTAGAAGAGATTACAAATATTGTAATAGAACAGCAAACCAAAAGTTTAACGATTCTTAGAAGAATTGAACATGAGTTAGAGGGTAAGAATATCTTTATCATTCAGGAAACGGAATTAAATGACAACCAAAAGGAGTTTGTAAAAGCCTATTTCTTGAAAGAGGTGAGTCCGCAATTAATGACCATCATTCTAAACGACCTTACTCGTTTTCCAACCTTAAAAGATACTGCAGCATATTTGGCGGTAAAAATGGTAATTAAAAGTGAAGAAAGTAAGAAAGAGAAACGATATGCATTAATTGAAATTCCGAAGGGAATAGACCGTTTTGTTGTATTACCAGACGAAGGGGAAAAGAGCTATATCATTATTCTAGATGATTTGATTAGATATTGCTTAGACAATATTTTTACCATGTTTGAGTATGAGTCTATATCTGCTCACATGATAAAAATTACTAGAGATGCCGAGCTAGATATCGATAATGACCTAAGTAAAAGTTTTATTGAGAAAATATCATCTAGTGTAGAACACAGAAAAATAGGTGATCCTGTACGTTTTGTTTATGATAAGAGTATAGGTAGAGATACTTTGACTTTTCTAAAAGAGAAGATGAATATTGAAGATACCGATAGTGTAATACCTGGCGGTAGATATCATAATCGCAGAGATTATATGGGCTTTCCGAGCTTAGGTAGAAAAGATTTACTGTACGATAAAATTATCCCGTTACCGGTAAAAGGCTTAAGTGTAGAGGGTAGTATTTTAGAAAGTATCGCTAAAAAAGATTATCTGCAATATACGCCATATCATACCTTTACATATATTTTAAAGTTTTTGCGTGAAGCTGCTTTAGATCCTAAAGTCCGTACCATTAAGATTACGGTATATAGGCTGGCAAGAAACTCTCAAATTGCGGCATCTTTAATTAATGCAGTTAAAAATGGTAAACAAGTTACCGTACAAATAGAGCTTCAAGCTCGTTTCGATGAGCAAGCGAATATTGAATATGCAGAGCAGTTACAGGCAGAAGGTGTAAAACTAATTTTTGGCGTACCAGGTTTAAAAGTACATAGTAAAATATGTTTGATAGAAAGAGAGGAAGCTGGTTCAATAAAGCGATATGGCTTTGTAAGTACAGGTAATTTCAATGAATCTACAGCAAGAATTTATACTGATTTTACACTCTTTACAGCAGATGATTCTATATTAAAAGAGTTGAACAAGGTTTTCGACTTCTTTGAGACTACCTATAAAATCAATAAATACAAACACCTTATAGTTTCTCCGCATTACACAAAAAATGCGTTCATAAAATTAATTGATAATGAGATAGCAAACGCCAAGCAAGGTAAAGTAGCTTTTATCAAGATAAAGATGAACAGTTTTACATCTTACAAGATGGTAGATAAACTGTATGAAGCAAGTAGAGCAGGGGTAAAGATCCAGTTGATCATAAGGGGTATATGTTGCTTAATACCAGGTGTTGAGGGTATGAGTGAAAACATCGAAGCTATAAGTGTAATCGATAAATTTTTAGAACATACACGTATTTTTGCATTTGCTAATGGTGGCGATACTAAAATATATATATCCTCTGCAGATTGGATGACTAGAAACCTCGATTATAGAGTTGAAGTTGGTTGCCCAATTTATGATGAGGATATTAAAAAAGAATTGATGGATACATTTGATATCTGTTGGAAAGATAACATGAAGGCACGTATATTCAACGCAGCTCAAGATAATGCGTATAGAAAGTCAACATTACCTAGAATTAGGTCGCAATTTGAAACGTATGAGTATTACGCAAATAAACAAGAATCTTAAAAAAGAGATCTTTTGAAGGTAAGAAAATTTGCAGCGATCGATATAGGTTCCAATGCCATCAGGTTGCTAACGCATAACGTGATTGAGGATAAGGGTAAAAAGACCCAATTTAGAAAAAGCGCTTTAGTTAGGGTGCCTGTACGTTTAGGCGAAGATTCATTTACGGTAGGTGAAATATCTGAAGTCAATGAAGTAAGGTTGATAAAGACAATGAAAGCCTTTAAGCTTTTAATGGATGTAGCGGGAGTTGAAAAGTATAGAGCTTGTGCTACCTCTGCCATGAGAGAAGCCAACAATGGTAATGAGATTATAAAAAAGATAGCCAAAGAATCAGGTATTCAAATAGATCTTATAGATGGTAAGCAGGAAGCTGCAATAATAGCCTCAACAGATTTAAAGAATCTAATTACCGACGATCAATCTTATCTATATATAGATGTTGGTGGCGGTAGTACTGAATTTACATTGTTTTCTCAGGGTAAGATTCAAGTTTCTAAGTCGTTTAAATTGGGTACGGTTAGACTTTTAAATGATATGGTAAAGCCTGAGACTTGGGATAAATTAGAAATATGGATTAAATTGATTCTAAAAGACAAACCCAAATTATCCATTATTGGCTCCGGTGGTAATATCAATAAGTTGCATAAGCTTTCAGGAAGAAAAGAAGGCGAACCCTTATCATATATTTGGTTGAACGCTCAATATCATTTTTTAGATAGCTTAAGTTATGATGATCGTATATCAGAATTAGGGTTGAATCCAGATAGGGCAGACGTTATTATTCCGGCAACCAAAATTTTTCTTTCGGCTGCCAAATGGAGTGGAGCAAAGAAAATTCACGTTCCTAAAATCGGACTTTCAGATGGTATAATTAAAGATTTATACAATTCTGAAAATAAGTAATTTGAGATTTAACCGTGAATAGATTCATTGGTTCCTAAATCTTTCATGATTTGAGCTTCATATTCTAGAAGGCTGTCCCATTTTTTATTCACCTCTTCTAATTCCCCATATTTACGGGCAAATTTTAAGAACATAGTGTAATGTCCGGCTTCACTAATCATTAATTTATGGTAGAATTCGGCTAATTTTTTGTCTTCTAACTCTTCCGATAATAATCTAAATCGCTCACAACTGCGCGCTTCAATTAATCCTGCGTACAATAATCTATGAACCAACTGTGTAGTTCTGCTTCCTCCTTTTGGGAAGAATTTAATCAATTGAATTACATAATCATCCTTACGGTCTCGACCTAAAGTGTTGCCACGTTTTAATATAAGATCATGCACCATTTTAAAATGACCCATTTCTTCTCTAGATAAGGCCACCATTTCTTCAACAAGCTCGGTATATTCAGGGAAAGATACAATTAGCGATATGGCAGTACTCGCAGCTTTTTGCTCACAATACGCATGATCAGTAAGTATTTCATCAATATTTTTCTCTACAATATTTACCCATCTTGGATCAGTTGGTAATTTTAAGCCTAGCATAGTTTACTTTTTTTCAAAATTAGAAAAGATTTCGAGACCGAGCCAATTATAATCAAGAACCTAGACAACTTACTGCTGAATAATAATTATTTTTGATGTAAAGTCAATCTTATTACAAAATGCACAATCAAAAAGATATTCAAGATATTTTAATACAATTTGGAACACCAGAAAGTGTTAGTTGGTTAAAGGGTAAAATTGAGAAGTTGGCTGGCGATAAGTCTTCAAAAGATTTATTCATGACCTATAGCCTGCTAAATGTGAAATTTGATGCTACAAACCTAATTTCATTTAAAAAATTAGATACTGAAAGTGCTAGTTATTTCAGTGCGCATAGAGCAAATATGCTACAAGTAGCACGTATCTATTTGTTGTCAGAAGTACTAGGGCATGATGAGGAATATTATACGCCTAAGGTGGCAAACATTATACAGGTGGCTGATACAAGTGAGTTGGAGACCTTTTTGCAATATTTGATTTTGTTACCCAATCCCGAAGCTTATAAACAAACAGCGGTAGAAGCTTTAAGAACGAACATTGCTACCATTTTTGATGCAATTTCATTGAACAATCCATATCCGGCAAAATATTTCAATGATCAACAATGGAATCAGATGTTTTTAAAAGCGGCATTTATGGAGCGAGATCTTTCGCAAATAGAATCTGTTGATGAAAGGGCAAATGCTGATTTAACTAGAATAATATCTGACTATGCACATGAAAGATGGGCTGCAGGTAGAAAAATAGATCCATTGTTTTGGAGACCCGTTTCGAAATTTTTGAATGAGGAACTATTGAATGATATGAAGACACTTCTTAATAGTAATGATGTATTAGAGAATAATTCAGGTGCCCTATGTTGTTATTATTCAGAAAATGATAAGGCATTGGCACTTTTAAATAGTAAACCAGAGCTAAAACATAAAATAGCAGACGGACAGATAACGTGGAATACGATTAAACAACAATAGAATGGAAGATAAAATGATGATTATTGACCCGCATGTTCACATGACGTCAAGAACAACAGATGATTATGAAGCAATGGCGGCAGCGGGAGTTGTTGCGATAATAGAACCTTCGTTTTGGCTTGGTCAGCCGAGAACTCAAGTAGGTTCTTTTCAAGATTACTTCAGTAGTCTGGTAGGTTGGGAGCCTTTTAGAGCTAGCCAATTCGGAATTAAGCATTACTGTACTATTGGTTTAAATTCTAAAGAAGCCAACAATGAAGCTTTGGCAGAACAAGTTATTGAATTGTTGCCTTTATACTTACATAAAGAGAATGTGGTAGCTATTGGTGAAATAGGCTATGATGACCAAACACCTGCCGAAGACAAGTTCTTTAGAATGCAATTGGACATGGCAAAGGAACTGGATATGACCGTGCAAGTGCATACGCCGCACCGTGATAAAAAAGCAGGTACCATTAAAAGTATGGAAGTTTGCTTGGAGCATGGTTTAGATCCTGCCAATGTCATTATTGACCATAATAACGAAGAAACGGTAAAAGAGGTTCTTGACCGCGGATTTATAGCCGCATTTACTATTTACCCAAAAACAAAAATGGGTAATGAGCGTATGGTAGAAGTCGTGAAGAAATTTGGTAGTTCTAATATTATCGTAGATAGCTCTGCAGACTGGGGTGTTAGCGATCCATTGGCAGTGCCGAAAACGGCTTCTTTAATGTTGAAAAGAGGCATTTCTATGGAAGATGTAAGAAAGACCTGTTACCAAAATGCTTTAGATGCTTTTAGCAAAAATGGTAAAATGAAAGAAGCGCATTGGTTACAACCAGATAGCATTAATCAATCGCAACTATTTAATGATAATAGTGTTTTAAGAGGTCAGAAGCCAAGAATAGACGAAGACCAAATTACCTAAAATGAAAGAGAAGTTAATGGGTTTTGCGCGTTTGGCAAGACCCGCAAATTTGCCAACTGCCGCAGCAGATATTTTGGCGGGTATTGCTATTGCATTATATCTGCGGAATATAGACGTGCTTGGCTTTTTAACAGAGCAAAGCGGTGATGTAATTCTATTGGTCTTTTCTTCGGTTGCTTTATATGCAGGCGGAGTAGTTTTTAATGATGTATTCGATGCAGAATTAGATGCTATTGAAAGACCGGAAAGAGCGATACCAAGCGGATTAGTGCCCAAGCGTGAGGCAATTTATTTCGGAACTATATTAATGTTGATAGGCGTTACCTTGGCATTCAAGTGTAATATGCTTGCAGGGATAATATCCGTAATCTTGACTATTGCTATTTTAATGTATGACGGGTATTTTAAGCAATTCGGTTTCGCAGGTCCGTTGAACATGGGTATTTGCCGTGGTTTAAATCTTTTAATGGGAATGTCTGTTTTGGGCATGCTCTCTCATTGGTACATAGCGTTAGTGCCTGTAGTTTACATTTTTGCCATTACATTAATAAGTAGGGGCGAAGTACATGGTAATAATAAAAAACACATTATTTGGGCAGGTATATTATATACAATAGTTATACTATCAATTACGTTAATTGTAATGCAGCAGAAAGACAATGTCATAGTCTTATTGCCGTTCTTGATTTTATTCGGGTATTTGATTTTTAAACCTTTATTAAAAGCGTATAAAGAAAACTCACCTAAGAATATAAAGAAGGCGGTAATGGGCGGTGTATTATCACTTGTTGTAATGAACGCTTGCTGGGTAGCCGGTTTTTCCAATTGGTATTTGGCATTAGCGGTTTTGTTGTTATTACCAGCATCAATGCTGTTATCGAAACTATTTGCAGTAACATAAAAAACATATGCAATTAAAACCTATAAAACAGTCTTTTCAAGTTCAATATGATTATCAATTATATTTTACTTCGGGACTATTTGCTTTAGAGAATCCGTTATTCGAAAATTTAATAGCGGGTTATAAAGATTTTGAACCTGTCAAACTTTTGATTGTGTTAGATGACGGAGTTAAAAACCATCATCCTGCATTAATAAATGAGATTGAAGCCTATTGTAGAAAAAATCAGCAAACAATAAAGTATACCAATACTTTAGTATTGCCAGGTGGCGAGCAAGTTAAAAATAGCGATGCAGCAATTGATTCTGTTTTGAACGGAGTCAATGAAAACAAAATTTGTCGTCATTCATTTGTAGTAGTCATAGGTGGTGGTGCAGTAATCGATATGGTCGGTTATGCAGCTGCAATTGCACACAGAGGTGTTAAGTTGATACGAATACCTACTACAGTATTATCTCAGAACGACTCTGCAGTAGGGGTAAAGAATAGTGTAAATGCTTTTAAAAAGAAAAATTTTTTAGGAACATTTGCTCCCCCTTTCGCAATTATCAACGACAGTAATTTTCTAGAAACTTTAGAGCAACGCGATTGGATTTCTGGTATTTCTGAAGCTATAAAAGTAGCTTTAATTAAGGATAAAACTTTCTTTAAGTACATAGCAGATAATGCAACAGCTTTGAAAAATAGAGAAATGGAACCCATGCAATATGTAATTTATAAATGTGCAGAAATGCATATGCATCATATTGCCCAAGGTGGTGATCCATTTGAATCTGGTTCGTCAAGACCTTTAGATTTCGGACATTGGGCAGCCCACAAAATGGAATTCATGACCAATTATGAATTGCGACACGGTGAGGCAGTAGCAAAAGGTATTGCGCTAGATGTGACTTATGCTCAATTAACCGGTTTAATTTCAGAGGGAGATTTACAGCATATTTTAGACGTGATGATTGCTATCGGTTTTGACCTTTCTCTTCCGGTTGAAAGTGCTGTAGAGATTCAATCATTGTTAGATGGTATAGAAGAGTTTAGAGAGCATTTAGGGGGTCAGTTGACAATTACCCTAATTTCTGATTTAGGCGTTAAGCATGACGTTCATACCATCGATATGAAGTTAATGTCACAAGCAATTACAAAGTTGAACCATCAATTCGCTTTAAATTAAGTTCAATGCAACTAAAAGAAAACCTTCATTTAACCTATTGTACAAATATTCATCCAGGTCAAGATTGGAAAAGTACTTTTGATAGTATTAAAAAACACGTTCCGGGAATAAAACAAGAAGTTTCAAAAGAACAACCATTTGGTTTGGGACTTCGATTATCTAATAAAGCAAGTGAAGAACTTGATTTGGATAATAACATGTCCGATTTCAAAAAGTGGTTAGATGCTAACAATCTATATGTTTTCACCATGAACGGATTCCCTTATGGTAATTTTCATGATGAACGTGTAAAAGATATGGTGCACGCTCCAGATTGGACTACTGATGATCGATTGAAATATACAAAACGATTGTTTCGTCAATTATCCGAATTAATTCCAGCGGGAATGAATGGCGGAATTTCTACATCACCAATTACCTATAAATATTGGCATAAAACTGAAAGCGAAACAAAAAACGTTTTTCAGCTAGGAGCTAAAAATATGCTGGAGATTGCTAAGCAGTTGTTCGAAATTGAACAAGCTACAGGAACCTATTTGCATTTAGATATAGAGCCAGAACCAGACGGATTGCTAGAGAATAGCGATGAAGTATTATCTTTTTATTCAGACTACTTATTACCAATAGGAGCAGTTTTTTTTAAACAGGAATTAGGGTTAGGGCAAAAGGAATCTGAAGAGTTAATTAAAAAATACATCACTATTTGTTATGATGTTTGCCATTTCTCTTTGGCATATGAAGAACCTAAAGATACCTTTGCTAAGTTTGAAAAAGAAAATATACGAGTAGGTAAAATTCAAGTAAGTGCAGCATTGAAAATTCTTTTTGGTGGCGATAAGGATGAGGTTATTTGGGAACAATTGTCTCAATTTAATGAACCAACCTATTTACATCAGGTTACAGAGAAAATCGATGGCGAAGTAAAAACGTATAGCGATTTACCCCTGATTTTAGAGGGGGATAGAAAGCACACAGAACTTAGGGCACACTATCACGTTCCCATTTTCTTAGAAAAATATGGTGAGTTGTTTTCCACGCAAGATCATATTTTGAAAACGATGGAGTATGTTAAATCTAATCCAGTATCAGAACATTTAGAAATAGAAACCTATACTTGGGATGTGCTTCCGTCAGATTTAAAACAAGATTTATCAGTATCTATAATTAGAGAAATAGAGTGGTTTAAATCACACATGTAATATGAAAAAAACGGTAGTCATAAATGTAGTTGGGTTAACAAAGAGATTGATAGGTGAGCACACTCCGTTTATAAAATTATTTTTAGAGAAAGGTCAGACATCATACATAGAACCTGTATTGCCAGCAGTTACATGTGCTGTTCAATCTACCTATGTAACAGGCAAATGGCCATCAGAGCATGGTATTGTAGGTAATGGCTGGTATTTTAAAGATGAATGCGAAGTCAAGTTCTGGAGACAATCGAATAAATTAGTGGAGCAGTCAAAAATTTGGGACGATTTAAAAGATAAGTATCCTAATTTTACTTGTGCCAATCATTTTTGGTGGTATAATATGTACAGCAATGTAGATTATAGCCTTACACCAAGACCAAATTATTTAGCAGACGGCAGAAAAATTCCAGATGTGTATTCGTATCCGGCTGAGTTGCGAGATGATATGCAAAAAGCATTAGGTACTTTTCCTCTCTTCGAATTTTGGGGACCTAAAACAACTATCAATTCTTCTAAATGGATAGCTGATGCCGCTTTATTAACAGATAAAAAATACAATCCAGATTTAACCTTTATTTACCTTCCGCATTTAGATTATAATTTACAACGGTACGGTCTTGATTTTAAAGTAATTTCAAAAGACCTGAACGAAATAGATGCTGTAGTGAAGCAATTGGTGCAGCATTATGAAGCACTAGATGCTAGAGTGATTCTGCTTTCAGAATACGGAATTACAAATGTAAACAGACCAATTCATCTTAATCGCGTATTGAGAAAAGAGGGAATGCTGGCTATACGTGAAGAACGAGGATTAGAGCTTTTAGATGTAGGAGCCAGTGATGTGTTTGCTGTGGCTGATCATCAAATTGCACATGTATATTGTAAGAATTCTAAAAATATTGAGCGTGTTGCCGAGTTGATGAAGTCAATTGACGGAGTAGAGAAGGTTCTTTACGGGGAAGATTTAAAGACCTATCATATAGATCATGAGCGTTGTGGTGATATTGTGGTTGTTGCAGATAAAGATTCTTGGTTTACGTATTACTTCTGGCTAGATGATGCAAAGGCGCCAGATTATGCAAGAATGGTAGATATTCATAAAAAGCCAGGTTATGATCCGGTTGAAATGTTGACAGATCCAAAAGATAAATTGGTAATGGCAAAAGTAGTGGGTAAGCTACTTAAGAAAAAAATGGGCTTTAGAACGGTCATGAATATTATACCAATTGATGCTACTTTGATAAAAGGATCACACGGTCGATTGACTGAAGATGTTGAAGATTTCCCCGTCTTTATAAGTAATCATAAAACACGTGATAAAGATAAGAAGATTAGTGCAATACAAGTTCGTGATCTTATTGAAGATCACTTATTAAACTAAATTTAAATGAATCTATTATTTAAGATATTAGGGTATGTTTTTGCAGTGTTATTTACTGTAGGTGCAGTCTTGCAATATAATGATCCAGACTCGTTGAATTGGATTATTATTTACGGTGTTGCGGCTTTAATCTCATTATTATTTGCATTAAATAAAATAGTGTTTGTAATACCGTTGATATTTGGAGTAATTTCTTTTATTGGCTTTATATATCTATATCCGTCAGATTTTCAAGGATTCGATTTAAATGATGGAGATATCGTTACCGTAGAATTAGGAAGGGAAGCCTTCGGACTTCTAATTATTTCAATTGTATTATTGGTTTTTGCTTTTCAAAGCAAGAAAAAACTATAGGTACAAATCAAATTCTTGTCTTAGTAAATCGATTACCGGATTCTTCTCTCGTAATTTTTCGTATTTCTCTTCAGGCGTAAAGGCAAATTTCGTTGCAGTAGTTTCATTTACGGTAATAGCTAAATGAACGAAATGGTTGTTCAGTTTAGCACGTAGATATTCCATTAATTCGAACTGCTCACGCTCAATTTCTTTCTTCATGGTTCCGTTAGGAAGCTCTAAATGAATAGCAAAGCCTTCTTTTAATTTCGGAATATCTGAATGAAGGTTAGAAGCTAATATCTTTTGACCTTTTTTATCAATAATTTCTATAAAATCTGCCCAGTGCTTTCGAAGCTCTTCTTCGGTAAAATTGTCTTTTGGTAAGTTGTTTTCATCAACAACAACTTCAATTTTATTGAGCTCGTGTTGCTTTTTGGCATTTAAACTAGAAATTGAAAGTCCGGAAACTCTTTTGGTAGGGCGATTAATAATCGGTTTTTTACCATCAGTAGCAGTTTCTGCTGTTGGAGCTTTGCTAATTTCTTGTTGCGGTTCCTTAGGTTTTTCGAGAGCTACTTGTGCTTCCCTAGTTACAGGAGTCGGTTTTGATACTGCTGGCGTTTCGGTAGTCGTATTCGGAGCAATTGTTTTAGTAGCGCCTTCGACTTCAGGTTTTGTAGTAGCTGGTTGATTTCCAGTTACTGGTTTTGCCTTTGATTCTTTGGGTACTTGATTATAGAATGCGGAAGGAGCGATAAAATCAATAGTCTTGTTATTAAGAGCTACGGATTCAGGATTTTTTTTTTCTCCATCAAAATTGATAGAGGCAAGTTTCATAAGAGTGAGCTCAACGAGTAAGCGTTGATTCTTACTTGTTTTGTACTTTAAGTCACAGTCATTTGAAATCTCCAAACCTTTAAGAAGAAAGGAGGGAGCCGTCTTTTTGCTCTGATCTCTGTATAATTGCTGTGCGGCTTCACCAACCTCTAATAAGGTAATAGTATCTGGGTGTTGGCATACCATTAAATCTCTAAAATGAGACGCTAGTCCAGATATAAAGTGGTGTCCGTCAAACCCAAGTGATAAGGTTTTATTGAACAATAAGAGTAACCCTGGTATATTATGTTCTAATATTAAATCTGTTGCCTCAAAATAAGTATCGTAGTCTAAGACATTTAAATTTTCGGTAACCGCTTTACGAGTAAGCTCAGAGCCAGAAAAACTAACTACTCTATCAAAAATCGATAATGCGTCACGCATGGCACCATCAGCTTTTTGGGCAATGATGTGCAATGCATCTTCTTCTGCATTTATACCTTGGTTTTCAGCAATATACTTTAAATATTCAGCAGCATCTTTAACCGTAATCCTTTTGAAATCAAAAATTTGACATCTAGAAAGAATCGTTGGTATAATCTTATGCTTTTCAGTAGTCGCTAATATGAAAATCGCATGCTTTGGTGGCTCTTCTAAAGTTTTTAGAAATGCGTTGAAAGCAGACTGAGACAACATATGCACCTCATCAATAATATATACTTTGTATTTGCCAACCTGTGGTGGTATGCGAACTTGATCAATTAGATTACGAATATCATCGACTGAGTTGTTAGAAGCGGCATCAAGCTCAAAAATATTGAAAGCAAAATCTTCATCTTCTTGTTCTGTGCCATCAGAATTTATCTGTTTGGCCAAAATACGTGCGCAGGTAGTTTTACCAACACCTCTTGGTCCGCAGAATAATAACGCTTGCGCGAGGTGATTTTGGTCTATCGCATTTTGTAATGTATTGGTAATAGATTGTTGACCCACAACATCTTTAAATGTCTGGGGTCTATACTTTCTAGCCGATACAATAAATGGTTCCAAATTGCTACTTCTGTTTATTCTTATACAAATATAATTATAGCCTTTAATTCTAACGAGAATTAAGAAAAGAGATCATCCTTAGTTATCAACAATTGCAGTACATTTGCGCTCAGCAGGCCACCTTATCGCTGCCAAGTAATTGGGAGAGGAAAGTCTGGACACCATAGTGCAGTATAGCGGGTAACGCCCGTCCGCTGAGAAGTGAGGACAAGTGCAACAGAAAGCAAGTACAGTTCGGCTGTAGTGAAACCAGGTAAACTCTATACGGTGAAACGTCATGTAAATCGGTGTTTGAGGGCTGCACGCCCAAGTCGAAGGGTAGGCGGTTCGAGCTCTGGGGTAACCCTTTGCCTAGATAAATGATAAGGAATTCTGATTTTTTCAGAATACAGAATCCGGCTTATGGCCTGCTTTTTTTAATGATATTATTAATACAGAATCATAGTCATCGAATTAGCACTTGATGTAGTCGATGATTTTTTTGATATGTAAAGACTGTATTTTTTGAATGTTACTTCTCAAAGAAACTAAAAACACTGCCGCCGTATTTTCTAGAGTTTTTATAATGAGGAAATTCAGCTAGGCTAGTACGGTTAGAGTGTTCAATAATTAGCACTCCATCTTCTAACAGAAGTTCATTTTTAAAAACTAACTCTGGTAATTTCTCGAAATCAGTAAGCTCCATATCGTAGAAAGGATCAGCGAATATGATATCGAATTTCTCGGTATTTCTTTGTAGAAAGCTAAATACATCACTTTTTAAAGTGCGAATATTCATATCTAACATTTCAACTGTCTTGTCAATAAATTCTATACAGCCAGAGTGTGCATCAATAGCAAGTACATCATCAACACCTCTAGAAGAGAATTCGTAACTAATATTACCGGTACCGGCAAAAAGATCAAGAACTTTAAGGTCTGGAAAATAGTAACTATTGTTCAAAATATTGAACAAGCTCTCTTTGGCCATATCTTTTGTAGGCCTTACAGGTAGTTTTTTAGGGGCCATTAAGTGACGTCCTTTATGTTTTCCTGATATGATGCGCATTATATAGTATTAATAAGGGTGAAGTCTATAGAGCCTGTTGAGGTCTCTCCGAGTTTTAGTAATTGAGCGGTCGATGGTTCGAAAATGCTGATATTCTGAATATAATTATAGCAAAGCTGAAAAATTTCATCATCTTCTTCTATACTTCCAAATAGTTTAACCGTTACAGTTTTAGGGTCTAATTCTAGTTGCTCTATTACAAATAAAAGGTAATAGACAAAGTCTTCTTTTGTGTGGTATTTAAAACTATTATAAAGAAGTAGTTTGCGTTGGTTTAGAACCGTAATATCTAATTGTTCTTTGTTGACATGTACAAAACAAGTTATCTCTTGATTTTGTGTTTGGTTGTTTAGCAAAGACAGCAGTAATACAGTGCCATTATGCATAAAATCGAATTCACCAAAAAGATCGTAGATGTAATTGTTGATATTTACGTAGGGTACGTAAACATTGACTAAATCATGATTTTCTACCTCGTCATAAGCTAAAACATCATTAGCCAAAACCTTAGTATTGAATTTAAGGTATTCAGTTAGGTTGTTCGGGTTGAATAAAGATTTAGGTACTAGTCCGAAAAGAATGTTTCTATGAACAGCAACAACTTCATCAAACTGCATATTTTCTAAATCATGCTTTTGAAAAAGTTTTTCTAATTCATCTTTAGCGGTCATTGGATTTTTTTCATCAGTAAAATCCACTTTGTCAGAAATCAATAATTTTTGCGAAACAGTATCTGCTACACAAAAAGAAAGTCCATTCAAGCTAACCTGAATGGACAATTTCTTAAAATTTTTATCCGCTATGTTTAAGCTACTATTTTTTAACTTTTTTGTCATATATAGGAGGCCAGTTACCGCTTGTGCTAACGTCATCTAAAGAACCTACATAAATGAAAGGTCCGTTTACTTCTTCTACACTTAAGGCTGCTTTTTCACGAGATAATAAATCTTTTGGTTGATCATAAAGAACAACTTCTTTATCAACCTTAGCTTCAAATACCGGAGCTTTATAGCCACTCTTTTCAACAAAGCCAGCTTTCATGGTAAATTTTTCACCGTTTGCCGCTGTAGGTACATCCATTAAGCTTTTATATCTAGTATCAGTTTTGAAAAGAGAATCTTTTACAGAAACCATTCCTAAAGTGTCAATGATTTTAACTTCTTTCAACATATCAATACCGTATGCTTTGTCAAACTCCATGAAAGAAGAATCTCTCTGTTGCGTAATAACATAGTTACCAGTGTCGATAAAACGAATTAAGCTGTTAAAATCATTTGCATACTTACCATTTACGGTTTTGTAAGCTTCTTGAGAATTTTTAATGTCTTTTAATTTGGCAATAACTTGAGAGAAACGCTCCTCTTTTACCTCTTTAAATTTAATTGGTCCAGTAATGGAGTTGTAGATAAAGTATCCTAATGCGATACATCCAATCCAAAGTACAATTTGTATAACGGTCTTCATTTCGTATGTGTTATTTTTATTTAGTGGTCTTCACAAATCTACAATTTTTTTTTAATCGTAAAAGTTTTTAGGCTAAAAATCATCTTTATCTTTGAAGGCACATGAAACCAACGACACCCGCATCATTCTATAGTATACTAGAATCTAAATTTCCACATACACCAACTGCCACACAATCAGTGGCTTTGCAGAAATTAGCTGAGTTCACCCTTTCGACGGTCAAGGATGAAGTTTTTTTGTTAAAAGGTTACGCCGGTACGGGTAAAACTACTTTAATAGGCACTTTAGTGAACAGTTTATGGAAGGTTCGGAAGAAAGCTGTGCTTATGGCACCGACTGGTAGAGCAGCAAAAGTGATGTCGAATTATTCAAAAACACAGGCGTTTACCATCCATAGAAAAATATATTTTCCGAAGAAGCAAAGTGGAGGGGGAGTGCAGTTTGTATTAGCTCCTAATAAACATCGAGATACTTTATTTATAGTCGATGAAGCATCTATGATACCAGATACGGCCGCTGACTCTAAATTATTCGAAAATGGTTCTTTATTAGATGATTTAATGATGTTCGTCTATTCTGGGCACAAATGTAAGTTGTTATTAATAGGAGATACAGCGCAATTACCACCCGTGCATTTGGTGTTAAGTCCCGCTTTAGATGGTGATAAACTTTCTTTGAATTATAATAAAGAAGTGGTTCGTTTAGAATTGAATGAAGTAGTAAGGCAAGCAGGCGATTCAGGAATTTTGGCAAATGCAACCTTATTAAGGGAGCAGCTACAAAGCGATTTCTTCGAAGATTTCAAATTTGATGTCGATCCCTTCACCGATATAGTGCGATTAATAGATGGTAACGAAATACAAGAAGCCATCGATAGTTCATATTCGGAAAATGGAAAAGAAGAAACTGCATTTATAGTACGATCTAATAAACGTGCAAATCTTTACAATCAAAATATTAGAGAGCGAATTTTATTTTTAGAGAATGATATTGCAGTAGGCGATTTTATGATGGTGGTGAAGAATAACTACTATTGGTTAAAGCCAAGCACAGAAGCCGGTTTTATTGCAAACGGAGATATTATAGAGATTTTAGAAATATTTGACATCAAGGAAATTTTCACCTTTAAATTTGCCGAGGTTAAGGTGAAAATGGTCGATTATCCTAATATGCCACCTTTTGAAACTGTTTTATTGTTAGATACCATTACGGCAGAATCTCCCTCCTTATCATATGAAGATGGTAATAGACTGTATCAAGAAGTCATGAAAGACTTTGCACATGAAAGTTCTAAGTACAAGAAATTTTTGGGGGTTAAGAATAATAAGTACTTCAATGGTTTACAGGTGAAATTCTCTTACGCAATAACCTGTCATAAATCTCAGGGGGGACAATGGGATACTGTTTTTATAGAACAGCCCTATTTGCCCAATGGTATAGATAAAGAATACTTAAGATGGTTGTATACCGCAGTTACAAGGGCAAAGAGCAAGTTGTACCTTATAGGTTTTAAAGATGATTTTTTTCTTGATTAAGAAAAGGTTATTTTAGTAATTATTGAAATAGGAAAGAATTTTTTCTAATAGTAAATTGAATATGACAACCGATACAGTTTTAAGTATTTTTTTAGGAATAGGATTAGCAGCATCTGTAGGATTTAGAGTTTTTCTCCCCTTATTTGCACTAAGTCTTGCATCATATTTCGGAGTATGGGAACTAAATGATAATTGGCAGTGGATAGGCAGTTTAGTAGCAGTTTTAACTTTAGGTGTTGCGACATTATTAGAAATATTTGCTTATTTCATCCCTTGGTTTGATAATTTATTAGATAGTATAGCAGTGCCTTTAGCAGCAATAGCAGGTACCGCGGTAATGGTTTCTACAGTAGCAGATTTAGATCCGGTAATAACTTGGTCTTTGGCAATAATAGCCGGTGGTGGTACTGCCACTGCAATAAAAGGAGCAGGAGCGACAGGTCGTTTGGCATCAACTGCAACAACTGGTGGGTTGGCGAATCCGTTAATAACGACAGTAGAAACAGGTACGGCGGCAGTTGTGTCTGTAGCTTCAATATTTGCACCTATCTTAGCAGCGGTTTTGGTGATTATCATCTTAGTAGTCATATTTAGGATATACAGAAGCTTGAGACCAAAGGCAAAAACATAAAATTAAAATAGTTGAAAAAAATAGCAATGATACCTGCCCGTTATGCGGCATCAAGATTTCCTGCAAAATTAATGCAAGATTTAGCTGGTAAACCGGTCATTTTAAGAACCTATCAAGCTGCGGTACATACCAAGTTATTTGACGAAGTATATGTAGTGACAGATAGCGATGTTATCTATGACACTATCATTAAAGCAGGTGGTTTGGCTATTATGAGCCAAAAAGAACATGATTGTGGTAGTGATCGTATTGCAGAGGCCGTTATGCAGATGGATGTCGATATTATTGTAAATGTGCAAGGCGATGAGCCATTTACAGATAGAGAAAGCTTAGAAGGGGTGATGAAGGTTTTTGAAGATGATATTCATAAAGAAATTGATCTAGCCTCTCTAATGGTTAAAATTACGGATGAAGAAGAAATTAATAATCCGAATACGGTAAAAGTAATAGTAGATAATAGAGATTTTGCATTGTATTTTTCTAGGTCACCGATACCTTATCCAAGAGCAAAAAGTGAGCAAACCATATATTATAAGCATAAAGGTATTTATGCCTTTAGAAAAAGTGCGTTAATGGATTTTCAGCACTTGCCAATGCTACAATTAGAAGCGACAGAAAAAATTGAAGCCATACGTTATTTAGAATATGGTAAGAAGATTAAAATGGTAGAAACGAATGTTCAGGGTATAGAAATAGATACTCCTGAGGACTTAAAGAAAGCTCAAGCAGCATGGAAATAAATTTTGACGGAATTAATGTTATCGGTTTCGATGCAGACGATACTCTGTGGGTTAACGAGACTTACTTTAGAGATACTGAAGATAAATTCGCCAACTTGTTGGAGAAGTACGAAACCAAGAATAAAATAGATCAAGAGCTCTTTAGAACAGAAATAAAGAATTTAGATTTATATGGTTATGGTATAAAAGGCTTCATGCTTTCTATGATTGAATGTGCTTTAGAACTATCAAATAATGAGGTGTCAACTAAAACGTTAGGAGCACTTTTAGATTTGGGAAAAGAAATGATCACCCAGCCAGTAGAATTATTGGACGGAGTAGAAGATGTTTTAAAAAGTTTGAAAGATAAATACCGATTAATTGTCTTGACAAAAGGCGATCTTTTAGATCAAGAACGAAAATTGGAACGATCAGGATTGTCAGAATATTTTCATCATGTAGAAGTGTTGAGTGATAAAAAGGAAAAGAATTATAGCGATCTTCTAGAGCATTTGCAGATAGCACCAAGTGAGTTTTTAATGATTGGTAACTCTCTGAAATCAGACGTTTTGCCGTTAGTAGAAATAGGGGCAAGGGCAATACATGTTCCTTTTCATACTACATGGGAGCATGAAGAGGTAAAAGGACCTATAGAGAATAAAGGATACATGACGATATCTACCCTAACGGATATTTTGGAATATGTTTAATGAAAATGGACGTGAATAAACAAATGACATTGAAGAAAATACCAACGAAAGCGTCAGAGGAGTTTAGAAATTTCCCTATGGTGCCAAGAATAGTTTATGGTAAGGGTAGTTTTGATACCCTGGGTGATATTTTAATGCCGAAAAGAAAACACTCAGAAGCACCAATGATTTATTTGGTAGATGATGTTTTTGAAAATACGGAGCTCATCAATAGAATTCCCAGTATTTTTTGTGATCAAATTATTTTAATTTCAGCCGAAGAAGAGCCAAAAACCGAACAAGTGGACGCTCTTGTTGAAATGATTCATGAAAAGTTTACTGAACTACCATCTGGTATTATCGGTATTGGTGGTGGCACCTTATTAGACTTGGCAAAAGCAGTTGCGATTATGCTGACTAATCAAGGTAGTGCATCAGAATATCAAGGTTGGGACTTAGTCAATAAACAATCAATATATCATGTAGGTATACCGACCATAAGTGGTACAGGAGCAGAGGTTTCTCGAACCACGGTATTAATGGGTCCGGAAAAGAAATTAGGTATAAATTCAGATTATACCACTTTTGACCAGGTCTTATTAGATCCAGAATTAACAGTAGGAGTGCCAAAAGAACAATGGTTCTATACAGGTATGGATTGTTTTATACATTGTATAGAATCCCTAAATGGAACCTTCTTGAATGCATTCAGTCAGAGTTATGGCGAGAAATCGCTAGAGCTTTGCAAAGAAGTTTTTTTAGAAGATATAGAAGAATCAGAAAGTAGAGAGAAGTTGATGATGGCATCTTGGCATGGTGGTATGAGTATTGCATATTCACAAGTAGGTGTAGCACATGCCATGAGTTATGGTTTAGGTTACGTTTTAGGTGTAAAACACGGAATAGGCAATTGTCTTGTTTTTCAATATTTAGAAGAGTTTTATCCGGAAGGAGTAGAAGTGTTCAAAAAAATGCTCCAAAAGCATGATATAGAATTGCCAAAAGGGATATGTGCAAAGTTGTCGAATGCAGAAATGGATACGATGATTACTGTTGCTATGGGGATGGCTCCATTATGGGAAAATGCCTTAGGCGAAGACTGGAAGTCTGTAGTTACTCCTGAAAAACTCAAGGCTATTTACCAGAAAATATAGTTTTTTAATTTATTTAATCAGTAGGTCAGTTAATAGCATAGCCTACATTTTTGTCATATGCAGCAAATAGCAAAATTTATATATTTTAAAATTCTAGGATGGAAATTGAACGGAGCCTTTCCTTCCCACTTAGATAAATTTGTGGCCATTGTAGTGCCGCATACCAGTTGGTGGGATTTTCTGTTGGGGTTGTTAATTCGTGCGGTCTGGCAAGAAGAAATAAACTTTGTAGGCAAGAAGAGTTTATTCAAACCTCCTTTCGGTTGGTTTTTTCGATGGACAGGTGGTGCACCAATAGATCGTACTAAAACCAATGATACCGTAAAAGCTACAGCGGAGATATTCAGTGAGCGAAAAAAATTCAGATTAGCACTTTCGCCCGAAGGCACCAGAAAAAATGTAGAAAAATGGAAAACAGGATTCTACTACATTGCTAAAACCGCCAATGTACCAATTGTACTAGTTGCTTTTGACTACGGCAAAAAAGAAATAAAATTATCAAAACCTCTTATCCCAACAGAAGATAAAGAAGCCGATTTTAAGAAGTATCATGCTTTTTTTGAAGGGGTTGAGGGGAAGCATTGATAGGGTGAAATGTTAATTCAACGACAATAGGTTTTATAAACCCGCATAAAACAAAAAAAGGAGACCTATTTGGTCTCCTTTTTTTATAAAACTATATAGAAGTTTATTCTTCCATAGAATGATATACATTCTGTACATCATCATCTTCTTCTAATTTTTCTAGAAGCTTTTCAACATCTGCAACTTCTTCTTCGTTTAGTGATTTCGTTACTTGCGGTATACGTTCAAAGCCTGAAGATAAAATTTCTATTTCACGGTTCTCCAATTCTTTTTGTAGGGCGCCAAAACTTTCAAATGGTCCGTAAATTAGTATTCCGTCATCATCAATGAAAACCTCTTCAGCTCCAAAATCAATTAACTCTAATTCTATTTCTTCAGGGTCTAAACCTTCAGCTGGTATTCTAAAATTACAAGTATGGTCAAACATGAATTCTACAGATCCTGATGTACCCATATTTCCATTACACTTATTAAAATAACTTCTAACATTCGCTACCGTTCTAGTATTGTTGTCAGTTGCAGTTTCAACTAATATAGCTATACCGTGTGGTGCATATCCTTCAAAAAGGACTTCTTTATAATCACCAAGACTTTTATCACTTGCTCTTTTAATAGCTCGTTCCACATTGTCTTTCGGCATGTTTACAGACTTCGCATTCTGTATAACTGCTCTTAAGCGTGAATTGGAATCTGGATCTGGTCCGCCTTCTTTTACGGCCATTACAATATCTTTGCCTATACGTGTAAAGGCTTTGGACATTGCTGACCATCTTTTCATTTTACGTGCTTTTCTAAACTCAAAAGCTCTTCCCATGGTAAATTATTTTAAACAAATGTACAAAAACGGTCAATGTTCAGAAATCAATAAATTGAATTTCATTAATAACCTTTTCTATCTGTAATTAATATCGATTATTAAAATTCACTTTCTATGATGTCTTCAATCGTTCTGGCTAAAACAAAATCTTTTTCGGTAACACCATTAGCATCATGGGTGTTTAGACGAATATTTACAGTATTGTAAACATTGCTCCAATCTGGGTGATGACCTTGTGCCTCGCATTCAAAGGCTATACGTGTCATTACCGAAAATGCTTCTTTAAAATTTTTAAATTCAAAAGTGGTTTCTATGGCGCCATCCACATATTCCCATCCGTCAAGTTGACCCAAATAGTCCGCTATTTGCTGGTCAGTAAATTTTTCCATTTCTTTCATAATTACTACTAATTTAAAACATGATGGTCAATAATATCTTGAAAAGTAAACTGTAAATTTTTTGGCAATTTATTGGTCTTTGGTAAAACAGCCAAATACCTATCTTCATTAGTGGTATAAACTCTTTTTATAATAGGATTAAAATTACCTACACGTTCTAAAACTTCTTTAATAAAATCTTCATGATGTGTTAGATCATTGCTTCCTAAATGGTAAATACCCGTTTTATCTCTATTGATAAGGTAATGAATTTGTTGCGTTAGCTTATCATCATTAGTGACATTTAATATTAGGTTTGGGAAGACTTCAACAGGTTCATTTGCTAAAATAGCCTTTTTCATATCCTTAACTCTAGGGGAGCTATTGCCAAATACCATAGGCACTCTTAAGATTGCCATTTTGTCTTTTGGTAACCTTAGCAACATATTTTCAATCTTTATTTTTAATCTGCCATATACACTTTCAGATAAAGTCTTGTCCATTTCATAAGATGGGTATTTACTATAGGTATCAAAAACATTGGCAGATGATATAAAATAAATCTTACATTCTTCTTTTAAAATATATTCTGCAATATGGTCGTGGGCAATGACCAAGGCAGCAAAATTTCCTCTTAATGCTGAAACTATTACCTGTGGCTTAACAGCTTCTAATACCTCGACAATATCATCTTCCTCTAAATTATAATGTATAAATTGTTTATTAGATGAGAATGAGTTTGCGGCATGGCAATAGGTGCCATAGGTGTCGAAATAATTACAAAGCTCTTTGTAAATCGAATTGCCTATGAATCCACTTCCGCCAAGAATTAATATTTTTTTAGTTTCTAATTTCAAAAAATGGAAAGTTCAGTTTCTGTAGTTAATTTTTCTAAGGCAAGCATTCCTAATTTAGAATTCCCTTTAGGGTTAAGTCCGGGAGACCAAGTGGAAACGCAAAATTTATTTGGGAGAAAGGCCACGATACCGCCGCCTACACCACTTTTACCAGGCAGTCCAACTTCAAAAGCAAATTCACCTGCTTCATCGTAAAAGCCGCACGTCAACATTATGGCATTAATACGTTTCACTTGTGATACTGTTAAGAACGTATTATTTCTTCTACACTTTCCATTGTTCATGAACATGAAAAAAGTATTCGTTAATTGAACACAGTTCATAGCAAGTGAACATTGATGAAAATAAAAATCCAGAACAACGTCTACATCATTTTTTAGATTACCATACGATTTTAAAAGGTTGGCTGCTGCAAAATTTCGAAATCCTGTTCGTTTTTCAGACTGTGCCACATCTATATCATAATCTATAGTGTCATCATTTGCAATATTTCTTACGTAGTTTAAAAAATCTTCTTTCGGGTTCTTTAACTGTGAAACCAAAATATCTGCAATTACAATTGCACCAGGGTTAATTAGCGGATTTCTAGGTATTCCGTTTTCTAATTCTAAAAGCGATAGATGGTTAAATGGATCTCCAGAAGGTTCAACATCTACACGTTTCCAAACTTTTTCTCCGATGAGTCCTAAAGCCATTGAAAGGCTTAAAACTTTCGAGATACTTTGAATCGAAAATTGTTCGTCAGATTTTCCTGCTGAAAAATTATGTTGTTGAATATCTATCAGGTGAATACCGAAATTGTCAACATTGACCTTCGCTAATTCAGGTATATAATCTGCAATCTTACCTTTATCTTTTTCATTAGATGCAGCTTCATTAATTGAGGTAAGAATATGTTGAAAATCTATCATCTACTTTTTGTAAAAGGGTAATTTAACTACACTTGCAGGTACTGCATTTTTTCGAATTTGAATGCTAATTTTACTGCCTACATCTGAAAAAATCGGAGGAACATAACCTAAGCCGATACCAGTACCCATTGAAGGCGACATAGTACCAGAAGTTACCACGCCTATTGTTTTTCCATTATTATCAACAATATCATAACCATGTCTAGGTATACCACGTTCGTCTAGTTCAAAAGCAACTAATTTACGTTTTGGTCCATGTTGTTTTTCTTTTTCTAAAGCTGCAGAGTTGACAAAATCTTTATTGAATTTTGTAACCCATCCTAAACCAGCTTCAAGCGGAGAGGTATTATCGTCAATGTCATTACCATAAAGGCAGTATCCCATTTCTAAACGAAGGGTATCTCTAGCTGCCAATCCGATTGGTTTAATTCCGAAATCTGTTCCGGCTTCAAAAACCTTGTCCCATATTTGTTTTACCTCGTCATTCTTACAGTAAATTTCAAATCCACCAGAACCGGTATATCCTGTTGCAGAAATAATTACATTATCTATACCTGCAAAATCAGCAACTTCAAAATGATAAAATTTTATATCAGCTAAATTAACAGATGTTAAAGATTGCATAGCTTCAACAGCCTTAGGACCTTGAATCGCTAAAAGCGAATATCCTTCAGATATGTTTTTCATATCTGCTTTAAATTCATCGTTGTAAGATGAAATGTGATTCCAATCTTTTTCAATATTTGAAGCGTTCACCACTAATAAATATTGCTCTTCTTTAATTTTATAAATGATAAGGTCATCTACAATGCCACCAGTTTCATTAGGTAGACAACTGTATTGTGCTCTGCCAATAGTCAGTTTCGTCGCATCGTTAGACGATACTTTTTGAATTAAATCTAAGGCAGTAGGCCCAGAGATTAAAAATTCGCCCATATGTGATACATCAAAAACGCCCACACTTTTACGTACAGTTTCATGTTCGGCATTAACACCTTCGTAAGAAACGGGCATGTTATAACCAGCAAATGGAACCATTTTGGCACCAAGAGATTCGTGAGTTGTGGTAAGCGCAGTATTTTTCATCTTTTTCTATTTATTGGCGATACAAATTTATCGAAAATAAATAGAAGCAAATGTGGCTAAACCTCGAATTAGGAAAATATTGTAACCTTTAATACAAGACTAAGATTTTAAAAGAAAATCTTTCAGTCCGCCATAGGTTGAAATCTTGATAGATTTTTTAGTTTTTCCCATTACTTTCTGAATCTGTGCAGGGATTTCTAATTTTACATGAAGTGTTTCTTCAACAATATCCAAGAATTTTACAGGGTGCGCAGTTTCTAAGAAAATACCGTAAGAATCAGGATTTTGTTCTTGATATTTTTTCAAGCCCAAGTACCCGACCGCACCATGTGGATCAGCAATATACCCGTTGATATTGTATATTTCCTTTAAGGCATCCTTTGTTTGATTATCATCAAAAGGATAGGAGGAAAGGTTCTCTTTTAGCGCTTCAAAATTATCTTGAAATAAATGTCTTATTCTAATAAAATTACTTGGATCACCAACATCCATCGCATTAGAAATAGTTGCTGTAGATGGTTTAGGAGTATACTCTTTTGTAAGCATAAACTGCGGTACGGTATCGTTCACATTAGTAGAAGCTATAAAGTGCTTTACTGGCATGCCTAATCGCTGCGCAACTAAACCTGCGCATATATTACCGAAATTACCGGAAGGAACAGAGAATACAATCTCTTTACCTTTTGATTTTGCTTGCTTGTAGGCGAAAAGAAAATAAAATAACTGTGGTAACCAACGAGCAACATTAATAGAATTTGCTGAAGTCAGTTTCATATGGTCAAGAAGCTCTTTATCTAAAAAGGCATTCTTTACCATAGCTTGGCAATCATCAAAAGTACCATCAACTTCTAAAGCGGTAATATTTTTACCTAGAGTGGTTAACTGTCTTTCTTGAATATCGCTCACTTTTCCGCTAGGGTAGAGTATAACTACGTTCACTCCTGCAACACCTAAAAAGCCATTAGCAACGGCACCACCAGTATCACCAGAAGTAGCTACAAGTACGGTTACTTCATTTTTCGTAGACCTTGAGAAATAGCCTAAACATTGTGCCATAAAACGAGCGCCAACATCTTTAAATGCCATGGTAGGGCCATGAAATAATTCTAATGTGGCAATGTTTGGAGTGATTTCAACTACTGGAAAATCAAAATCTAGCACCTCTTTTAAAATGTTCTTCAAGACATCATCAGGTACAATGCCCGATACAAATTGCTGTATTGCGATAAACGCTATTTCTTCGTTAGATAGGCTTTCAATATTCTCGAAAAAAGAACTAGATAATGCATTAATTTCCTCCGGAAAATACAAACCTTTATCAGGTGCAATACCATTGACTACGGCATTATCAAAAGAAACCTCAGGTGCTGTATTGTTTAAACTATAGAATTTCAAGCTGAATATTTTTAAATGTTATAATGAAAATGTGCTGAACTTATAAAAGTTTAACGCCTTCCATATTAATTTTTGAAACATGTATTTCGTAAGCTATACCGATTTTATCATAAACCGTTTTCATCGCATTACCGACCTTTGTTGCTGTTTCGTTCCCTTTACTAAATGCAAAAATTGACGGTCCGGATCCTGAGATGCCAGAACCTAACGCACCAGCTTCTAGAGATACCTTTTTAACTTCATCAAAACCAGGAATTAATATAGAACGAATAGGCTCAACAATATGGTCTTCTAAAGAGCGACCAATTAAGTCAAAGTCTTCTTTGAATAATCCGGCAACTAAGCCTCCTACATTGCCCCATTGTTTAATACCGGTTTCCATAGAAATAGTGGTCTTTAGAATTTTTCTAGAATCTGATGTTTTTATTTCTATCTGCGGATGTATAATAGTAACATATAATTCTGAAGGAGCTGGGATAGTAATTACATCTAGCGGACTATAGCTGCGCACCAATGTAAACCCACCAAATAGGGCAGGGGCTACATTGTCTGCATGGGCAACATCACTAGCCAAGCGTTCGCCTTCCATGGCGAATTTTACCAGTTCGGTCTTACTGAACGGGTTATCCAATAAATGGTTCATTGCCCAGACAGCACCTGCAGAACTTGCAGCGCTACTACCAATACCACTACCAGGTTTTATTTTTTTATTGATTTCAATTTCGAATCCGCCATCATAATCAGATGCTAATAAAAATGCATTACCAGCCACGCCGGCAACATTGTTCAGAGTTTCCTTTGGTAGGTCTTGTCCTGTTAGTTTGGTGATTCTAATACCCTTTTGAGGTACTTTTCTCACTATCATTTCATCACCGACCGAGTCTAGGGCAACGCCTAGAACATCAAATCCGCATGAAACATTTGCTACTGTTGCAGGGCAAAAGACTTTAATTTCGTTTTGGCTCATAATGAATACTATTGTTATGAAATTTAGAAATTACCAATTCGTATAATATCGGCAAATATACCAGAAGCTGTTACCGCTGCACCAGCACCGGCACCTTTAATAATCATTGGTTGGTCTGGGTATCTTTCAGTGTAAAAAAGTACGATGTTATCACTACCCTCTAGATTGTAAAAATCGTGACCCTTAGGTATTTCTTGCAAACCAACACTAGCCTTACCATTGTCAAACTGAGCAACATATTTCAATTTGCTATCCGCATCTTTTGCGCTAGTAAATAGGGATTGAAAGTGAGCTTCATTTAGTATTAAAGAAGCAAAGAACTCATCATTATTAGCTGTGTTTAAACTTTCTTCAGGTAAGAATGGATTGTTGGTAATATCGCTGATTTCTAATTGATTTCCACTCTCACGAGCTAAAATTAATATTTTACGCATTACGTCAACTCCACTTAAATCAATTTTTGGATCAGGTTCTGTATATCCCTCTTCCTGAGCTTGTTTTACCACATCATGAAAGGTGGTTTTATCATTGAAGTTATTGAAAACAAAGTTTAAACTTCCTGAAAGAACAGCCTGAATTTTAAGGATTTTATCTCCGGATGCAATTAGGTGTTTTAAAGTGTCAATTATGGGTAGCCCAGCGCCAACGTTAGTTTCGAATAAGAAAGGAGCGTTATATGTTCTTGCTAAAGATTTTAAATGAGAATAGTTTTCAAAGGCAGAAGAACAAGCAATTTTATTACAAGTAACTACAGAAATACTATTACCTAAATATTCGCTGTACGTTTTAGAAACCTCTTCACTTGCTGTGTTATCAACAAAGATGCTATTTCTATAGTTTAGGCTATTTACCAATTCTAAAAATTTAACCTTGTCGGCTTTTTCACCTGCCGCAAGTTTGGCTGACCAATCATTTAGGTCTATCCCTTTTTCGTCAAAAAGCATAGTTCTTGAGTTGGACATTCCTATTACTCGAATGTTCAATTTTAAATTCTCTTTCAAGAATTTACGTTGCTCTTTAATTTGCTCTAGAAATTTAGCCCCAACATTACCAACACCCATTACAAATAGGTTTAATTGCTTAATGTTTTCTTCAAAAAACTCTTCGTGCAATGCATTCAGTGCTTTTTTGACATCCTTTTCATCTATAATACAAGAAATGTTTCTTTCAGACGCACCTTGGGCAATCACTCTAATATTGACATTGTTTTTACCAAGAGTGCTGAACATTTTACCACTCAATCCTTGATGGCTTTTCATATTGTCACCAACTAGGGCAACGATAGCTAAATCTTTTTCGGGCATTACTTCTTTTATACGACCTCTTTCAATTTCATATTCAAAAGCTTCATTGACAATATTTACTGCCTTTTCAACATCATCGGCAGAAATACCAACACAGATAGAATGCTCAGAAGATGCTTGTGTAATTAAAACCACACTAATATCTGCCTGAGAAAGAACTTCGAAAAATCGTTTTGAAATTCCTGGTATACCAACCATTCCCGGTCCTTCTAAAGAAAGCAATGCAATATTGCCAATATGGCTTATACCACGAACGGTCTTACCTTTTTCGTTTTTAGATTTTGTAATTAATGTACCGGCTTTATCAGGGCTAAAAGTGTTCTTTATTACAATAGATATCCCTTTAGATAATACTGGTTGAATAGTAGGCGGATAAAGCACTTTGGCACCAAAATGAGACAGCTCCATAGCTTCCTCATATGAAATATGCGGAATAGCTTTTGCTTGCTTTACCATTTTTGGATTCGCAGTATACATACCACTAACATCTGTCCAAATCTCTAAAACATCTGCATCAATAGCGGCAGCATATATTGCTGCTGTATAATCAGAGCCACCTCTGCCTAAAGTAGTAGATACTCCTTCTTCAGAAGTAGCTATAAATCCTGGGCAAACGGTTACTTTCTTATTTGAAGCTTTGAAATAATCTAGGCAGTTAGCATTGGTTTTTGTGAAATTGACGACATTCTTGCCATTAAACTTATGTGTAATTATCAGCTCTCTACTGTCTTTAAATTCAGCATCTATTTTTTCGCTAACAAGGTATTCGCTAATAATGTAAGAAGAAAGAAGTTCTCCGTAGCTAACTATTTTATCAGATAATTTCGGAGTAATTTCTCCAATAAAAAAAGCACCTTCCAAAAGAGTTTCCAATACGTTGAACTCGCTCTTAACTTTGCTAAGTACTTTACTTTGTGCCGTTACAGGTATTAGTTCTTTTATGGTAGAAAGATGTCTTTCTTCTAATGTGCTAAGAATTTTTTTGTAAGATTGATCTTGAGTAGAAGCTAATGACCCAGCTTCTAATAATAGATCCGTTACACCTCCTAAAGCAGAAACAACCAGAATTATCGGGTCATTATACTTGGAGATTATATTCTTAATTTTAATTATATTTTCGGGTTTGGCTACAGATGAACCACCAAATTTTAGAACTTTCATGATATGAAATATTGACTTTGTAATTTAAGATATGGTGTAATTAAACACGGGTACGGAGAAATATAGTTTTTAACCCCTAAGGGTGAACCATGCAGTTGTTGTACCATAAGTAATAGTAGCTGTAGTGAAATCGAATGTTATGTCTGTTTTATAGCAGTCCATAAATACTAATGGTTGAAAATCAAAAGTAGTACATTTGATATCCTAAACAAATGATTCCACAATTTTTTACGGAATCGTTACTTTTTAGATGTAAAAAAAATAAAGAATGAAATTATACAGTGCAAAACAGATTTATAAAGCAGATCAGATTTCTATAAAAAAAGAAGAAATAGGCAGCAATGAATTGATGGAACGCGCAGCCTTACAACTCTTCAATTGGATGCATTTGCGTATGCAAGGCGCACCAGTAAGAATACATTTATTCTGCGGTATTGGTAATAATGGGGGAGATGGTATTGCCCTTGCCAGACACCTAGTGGATCATGGATATAATGTAGAAGTATACGTTATAAATTACAGTGAAAAGCGCTCAAAAGATTTTCTGATAAATTTAGATAGACTGAAAGATCGTAAGGTATGGCCTCATTTTATGAATTGTGATGATGAGCTACCAGAAATTGGCAGGGAGGATATTATTGTAGACGGAATTTTTGGAATTGGATTAAATAGAACACCAGACGCTTGGGTAACAAAAGTAATTCAGTATTTAAATAATTCTCAAGCTTTCATTCTATCTATTGATATTCCTTCGGGATTATTTACAGATAAAGGTCCCGAAGATTTTGAGGCAATTATTAAATCTAATTTTGTGTTGAGTTTTCAAACTCCGAAACTAGTTTTTTTCTTGCCTGAAACAGGAAAGTATATAGAACAGTGGGAAGTTTTAGATATAGGGTTAGATCCGGAATATTTAAGGGTGACGGAAACCGATTATAAATTAATTGGAAAGAATGAAGTACTTACAATGTACAAGCCGCGTGAGAAATATGGACATAAGGGAACTTACGGACATTCTTTAATTATTGGAGGTAGTTATGGTAAAATGGGCTCAGTATGTCTGTCGTCTAAAGCTGCACTGTATTCAGGTAGCGGTTTAGTAACATCTTATGTTCCAAGAATAGGATACAACATTTTGCAGACCTCATTACCTGAAATTATGGTTTTAACCGATGCCAATGAAAATGAACTTACAGATATAAAGATAGAAATAGAACCAACGGTTATAGGGGTAGGTATTGGGATAGGAACAAGTGAGGCAACCGTTAAAGCTTTATCTAGTTTTCTGAAAAGTAATAAGCTGCCATTGGTACTTGATGCTGATGCGCTTAATATTCTTTCTAAGAATAAAGATTTATTGACAGAATTGCCAGAAAATTCTATTTTGACTCCGCATCCAAAAGAACTAGAGCGTTTGATAGGAAAATGGAAAGACGATTTCGATAAACTTTCTAAGGTGAAGAAATTTTCGAAAAAGTATAAATGTATTGTAGTAATTAAAGGTGCGCACACTATTATAGTGCAAAATGGAAAAGGTTATGTAAACACAACTGGTAACCCAGGTATGGCTACTGCAGGAAGTGGCGATGTATTGACAGGTGTGATTACAGGCTTACGAGCACAAGGCTATGCTGCATTAGATGCTGCAATTTTCGGAGTTTATTTACATGGTAAAGCCGGTGATATTGCAGTGGAGTCTACAGGTTTTCAATCCTTAACAGCATCACATCTAATATATAATTTAGCTGGAGCTTACTTAGATCTGTTCAAAATGCCAGAACAGCCTGTTGTAGAAGAAGAAAATCAACCAAGTTGATTTTCTTTTAAGAGTTAACTCTTCTTTTTACCCATTTTAAAGCATTATCAAATTCAATGAAAAACTTCATTGGTTTTTTGTAGAACAGTTTTTCAATCTTAAAGTTATGCATGTCTATTTCTTTGACAGAAACAATAGCAAAAGCTTTAAGGTTGTCTAGCTGTTTTAGATAATTGTAAATGGTAGGGTCAATGGCAAATGAATTTTTGCGTAGACTTATAAAACCAAAATTTTTGTCTCTAAAGTGAATTTCAGATATACCAATAATTTGATATGCTCTTTCTAGAGTAAGCGTAGCGCCCTCATCAAAGATGGATACCATGTAGTTATCATATACTTGAATTTTTCCTGTTTCTAATTCGTATTCCCTTACAATTACCTTCTTCTTGGTAGATCCAATCTTCATTCTATTCGTATTAATATAGTGTGTCTGAAGCGAAAATATAAGGAACTAGATTCTCTGGGTAAATTTTTAGTTTAAACGCGAAAATATCGTTCATACTGCGTATGGCTACTAATCAATGTGTTTTAATTCTTACAATAAAAAATGAATTGTACGAAATAGGAGCCCTTCATAGGGCTCCTTTTTTATATTCCAGTAAAGTATAAATACCTATGTTTTAGGCGATTCTTCCTCTGCTTTTTCAATTTTAATCGTCAATTCTTCATTTTTCTTATCAAGATCGATATAAATGCTATCTCCCTCTTTAAGTTTAGAATTCACTATTTCTTCCGCAAGGGCATCTTCAATGTATTTCTGAATTGCTCTTTTAAGCGGTCTAGCTCCGTACTGTTTGTCAAAGCCTTTCTCTGCGATATAGTCTTTAGCTTCATCAGTTAGGTTCAAGTGGTAACCAATATCTTTGATTCTCTTGAATAACTTAGCTAGTTCAATATCTATAATTTTATGTATGTCCTCTCTCTCTAAAGCATTGAAGACAATTACGTCATCAATTCTATTTAAGAATTCAGGAGCAAAAGCTTTCTTTAATGCATTTTCGATAACACCTTTTTGATGAGAGTCTTCTTGTGACTTTTTGGCAGAAGTACCGAAACCGACACCTTGACCAAAGTCTTTTAATTGTCGTGCACCAATATTAGAAGTCATTATTATAATGGTATTTCTAAAATCGATTTTGCGACCAAGACTGTCTGTTAAGAAGCCATCGTCTAATACCTGTAAAAGCATATTGAATACATCAGGATGCGCTTTTTCAACTTCATCAAGCAATATTACAGAGTAAGGTTTTCTTCTAACTTTTTCGGTTAATTGACCACCTTCTTCGTAACCAACGTATCCTGGAGGTGCACCAACTAATCTAGAGATAGCGAACTTCTCCATATACTCACTCATATCTATACGAATAAGTGCGTCTTCAGAATCAAAAAGTTCTTTCGCCAATACTTTCGCCAATTGTGTTTTACCAACACCTGTCTGACCTAAAAATATAAACGAACCAATTGGCTTGTTAGGATCTTTTAGTCCGGCTCTATTTCTTTGTATTGCTTTAGAAACCTTTGCAACCGCATCATCTTGACCGATTACGTTCGATTTAATAAGCTCTGGTAATCCGGCTAACTTGTTACTTTCTGTTTGTGCAATTCTATTTACAGGAATTCCACTCATCATTGAAACAACATCGGCAACATTATCTTCGCTTACAGTTTCTTTGTTAAGTTTACTGTCATCTTCCCAACGCTCTTGAGCGATAGCAAGTTCCTTTTCTAGACTTTTTTCGTCATCACGTAACTTTGCAGCTTCTTCATATTTCTGCTTTTTGACAACGCTGTTTTTAAGTTCGCGTACATCTTCTAATTTCTTTTCCAACTCAAGAATTTGTTTTGGAACATCCATATTAACGATGTGCACACGAGAACCAGCTTCGTCAAGAGCATCAATAGCCTTGTCTGGTAAAAAACGATCCGTCATGTACCTATTTGTCAATTTAACACAAGCTTCAATAGCTTCGTCAGTGTAGGTTACATTGTGGTGATCTTCGTATTTACCTTTAATGTTATGTAAAATTTCAATTGTCTCATCAACAGTAGTCGGCTCAACAATTACTTTTTGAAAACGTCTTTCTAAAGCTCCATCCTTTTCAATATACTGTCTGTACTCATCAAGGGTAGTGGCACCAATACATTGAATTTCACCTCTTGCTAATGCTGGTTTGAACATGTTAGAAGCATCTAAACTTCCTGTAGCTCCACCTGCACCTACAATAGTATGAATTTCATCAATGAATAAAATGACATCATCATTCTTTTCTAGCTCGTTCATTACCGCTTTCATTCGCTCTTCGAACTGTCCGCGGTATTTTGTACCGGCAACTAAAGAAGCGAGGTCAAGAGTAACAACTCTTTTGTTGTAAAGAATTCTAGAAACTTTTTTGTCAATTATACGTAAGGCAAGACCCTCTGCAATGGCACTTTTACCAACACCTGGTTCACCTATAAGTAATGGGTTGTTCTTTTTTCTTCTACTAAGAATCTGAGAAACCCTTTCTATTTCTTTTTCTCTTCCAACAACAGGGTCTAGTTTATTTTCTTCTGCCATTTGAGTAAGGTCTCTACCAAAATTATCTAATACCGGAGTTTTAGATTTTTTAGCACCTTTCTGGCTAGAAGCAGCACCAAAAGTGCTTTCCTTACCTTCGTTTGTGTCTTCAGAATCACTAGGGAAAGACTCGGCCGTTGGGCCGTCTACCATATCGTCGTCGCTTGTAATCATAAATTTAAACTGTTCCTTGACACCATCATAATCAACTTTTAATTTATGTAAAAGCTTCGTAGTAGGGTCATTTTCATTTCTAAGAATACAAAGTAAAAGGTGTGCGGTATTAATAGAAGAACTTTGAAAAAGTTTAGCTTCTAAAAATGTTGTTTTTAATGCACGTTCAGCTTGCCTTGTTAGGTGCAAGTTCTTTTTATCTTTTTGTACGCCACTAGCGTTAGGGTTAGAAGGGCTAAGTATTTCTACTTTTCTACGTAGGTGTTCCAGATCAACTTCTAAAGCATCTAAAATGCTTATAGCCTTCCCGTTTCCATCTCTAAGAAGCCCTAACATGAGGTGCTCGGTACCGATAAAATCGTGACCAAGTCGCAATGCTTCCTCCTTGCTATAAGCAATTACATCCTTTACTCTTGGGGAAAAATTATCATCCATATACTATATTATCTACTATAAAATTACTAAATATGATTCAATCAATGGCAAATACCGTACCTATAATCGTTAAAGTTATTGTAAAACCCATTAAATGCGGCTTTAATAGTGCTTAAATACTGATTTAAACTAAAAATTAACATAACTATGCCAAGTGTTAATAAAATTTGATATAATTAAAACGACTTAGTCTTTAAACGCTTAGGATTTAAGTATATTGGCATGCTTTTTTACTAATTAAAAAACATAAGATTTTAAGATGGCTGACGGTGAAAAATTGATTCCCATTAACATTGAAGACGAAATGAAATCTGCTTACATTGATTATTCAATGTCGGTCATTGTGTCACGAGCCCTGCCAGATGTCAGGGATGGATTAAAACCCGTGCACAGAAGAGTTCTTTTTGGAATGCATGAATTAGGGGTTAGAAGTAATAGCTCGCATAAAAAATCTGCCCGTATTGTGGGTGAGGTTCTTGGTAAGTATCACCCGCATGGTGATACTTCTGTATATGATGCCATGGTTCGTATGGCGCAAGAATGGAGTCTACGATATATGCTTGTAGATGGTCAAGGTAACTTTGGTTCTGTTGATGGTGATAGCCCTGCAGCGATGCGTTATACGGAAGCCCGTATGCGTAAGATTGCAGATGATATGCTTATCGATATTGAAAAGGAAACTGTAGATTATCAATTGAATTTTGATGATTCTTTGAAAGAGCCTACTGTGCTACCTACTAGAGTTCCTGCTTTATTGGTTAATGGAGCATCTGGTATTGCTGTAGGTATGGCTACCAATATGCCTCCGCATAATTTAGCGGAAGTCATTGATGGTACTGTTGCGTATATTGATAATAACGACATTGAGATAGATGAGTTGATTACACATATTAAAGCGCCAGATTTTCCGACGGGAGGTATTATTTATGGCTATGATGGTGTAAAAGAAGCTTTTCATACAGGAAGAGGGCGTGTAAAAATGCGTGCTAAAGCAACTTTTGAAGAAGTTCAGGGTCGTGAGTGTATCGTTGTTACTGAAATACCTTATCAGGTCAACAAGGCCGACATGATCAAGAAAACTGCCGATCTTGTTAATGATAAAAAATTGGAGGGTATATCCAATATTAGAGATGAATCTGACCGTAACGGTATGCGTATCGTTTACATCTTAAAGAGAGATGCTATCCCTAATATCGTTTTAAATATGCTGTTCAAGTATACGGCATTACAAACTTCATTTAGTGTTAATAACATTGCCTTGGTGAATGGAAGGCCTCAGTTGTTGAATGTGAAGGAAATGATTCATTATTTCGTTGAGCATAGACATGAGGTTGTAGTTCGACGTACACAGTTTGAATTAAAGAAAGCTGAAGATCGTGCACATATATTAGAAGGTTTAATTATTGCTTCTGATAATATAGATGAGGTAATTGCAATAATAAGAGCTTCAAATAATGCTGATGAGGCTAGAGCAAACTTAATTGAGCGTTTTAAATTAAGTGAAATTCAAGCTAAGGCAATTGTAGAAATGCGATTGAGACAACTTACTGGTCTAGAGCAAGATAAGCTAAGAACGGAGTATGATGAAATTATGCTTCTTATTGCAGATCTTAAAGATATTCTTGATAAGAAAGAGCGTAGAATGTCTATTATTAAAGATGAGCTTCTTGAAATTAAGGGTAAGTACGGAGATGAAAGAAGGTCTGTAATTAATATTGCAGGTGGTGATCTTAGTATGGAAGATATGATACCAGATGAGCAAGTGGTAATTACCATTTCTCATGCCGGTTACATCAAAAGAACTCCGTTAACGGAATATAAAACTCAAAATAGAGGTGGGGTTGGTCAAAAAGCATCTTCAACAAGAAATGAAGATTTCTTAGAGCATTTGTTTGTGGGTACCAATCACCAATATATGTTATTCTTTACGCAAAAAGGCAAATGTTTCTGGATGCGTGTGTTCGAAATTCCTGAAGGAAGTAGAACATCTAAAGGTAGAGCGATACAGAATCTTATAAATATTGAACAAGATGATAGTGTAAAAGCATTCATATGTACGCAAGATTTAAAAGATGAAGAGTATATCAATGCGCATTATGTTATTATGGCAACTAAGAAAGGTGTTGTTAAGAAAACATCTTTAGAGCAATATTCTAGACCACGTCAAAATGGTATTAATGCAATTACCGTTCGTGATGGTGATGAATTGCTAGAAGCTAAATTAACTACTGGTTCAAGTGAAATTTTCTTAGGACTTAAATCTGGTAAAGCCATTCGTTTTGAAGAAAGTAAGACGAGACCAATGGGTAGAAATGCTTCTGGTGTTCGTGGTATTACTTTAGCAAATGATGACGATGAGGTAATTGGTATGGTATCGGTACATAATTTTGAGGATGAAATATTGGTTGTTTCTGAAAAAGGTTATGGTAAGCGTTCAAGCATTGAAGATTACAGAGTTACCAATAGAGGAGGTAAAGGAGTTAAGACTATTAGTGTAACCGATAAAACAGGCGGACTTGTAGCTATTAAAAACGTTACTGATTCTGATGATTTAATGATTATCAATAAATCTGGTATTGCAATACGTATGAGCGTAGAAGATTTACGTGTAATGGGTAGAGCAACACAAGGTGTTAGATTGATAAACATTAAAGGTAACGACTCTATTGCAGCAGTTGCAAAGGTTATGAAAGATGAAGATGATTTGGAAGAATCAGAAATACTTGATATTGAGGTAGATGCTGAAAATGGCACGGAGATTGATAATTCTGAATCCGAAGAAGGAACAGAGACTGATAATTCTGAAACTGAAGATTAAGTATCAAAAAATTTAAACACTAATAATTAATATATTAAAGATGAAAAATAGATTATTACTTGTAGCGACCCTATCATTTACAATGATTGGTTTTGCTCAAAAAAATGAAATCAAAGCTGCGGAAAAAGCTTTGAAGTCAGGTGATGCCGCTACGGCGCAAACTGCTCTTGAGGCTGCATCTGGAACTATTGCAGCTGCAGATGAGAAGACGCAAGCACAATATTATTTCACTAGAGGTAAAATTTATAGTGATTTGGCTAAAAAAGGAAATAATGATGCATTTGAAAAATCTGCAACTTCTTTCAAGAAAGTTATAGAGTTAGAAGAAGCTTCAGGTAAGCAAAAATATTCTGCTGAAACAAACCAATATATGGCATCTTTAACGGCAGACCTTGTAAACTCTGCTGTTAGTGATAATGGTAATAGTAAGTTTAAAGAAGCTGCTGAAAAGTTGTACATGAGCTACACGCTTAGTCCAAAAGATACTTCTTATTTATACTACGCAGCTGGTAGTGCTGTAAACGGTGGTCATTATGAAATGGCATTAGATTACTATAATAAACTACAAGAAGTAGGTTATGATGGTAGTGCTGTAGTATATAAAGCTACAAACGCCGCTTCTGGTGAAGTTGAAGAAATGGATAAGGTTCAGCGTGATCTTATGGTAAAATCAGGTACGTATTCAAACCCGGTAGATGAGAAAACTCCATCTAAAAAAGCTGAGATTGTTAAGAATACAGCTTTGATTTATACACAATTAGGTCAAGATGAAAAAGCTTTAGAGGCTTATCAAGCAGCTAGAAAAAATGATCCAGAAGATGTAAATCTTATCTTAAATGAAGCTAACTTATATTTCAATCAAGGAAATAAGGATAAGTTTAAAGAGTTGATGGCTCAGGCAATCGCTTTGGCTCCAGATAATCCAGATTTGCATTATAACGTTGGTGTAATAAGCATGGAGCAAGATAATTATGCAGATGCACGTGTATCTTATAAAAAAGCTATTGAAATTGATCCTAAATATACTAATGCATATTTAAATCTTTCTACGACATATGTTAATGAAGGTAATGCATTGATTGATGAGATGAATTCATTAGGTAATTCTAGAGCTGATATTGCAAAATACGATGAGCTTAAAGAGAAAAAAGATGGTTTGTTTAAGCAAGGTGCTGATGTTTTAGAAGATGCATTAAAAAACAATCCTGATAGTGAAAATATCATGACTCAGCTTAAGAATATTTACGGAGCTATGGGTGATACAGAAAACTTCACAAAAATGAAGAAGATGTTAGGTGAGTAATCACAAAATCTACAATAAAGTAAAAGGCCCTTATTAAGGGCCTTTTTTTATACTACTTTTTTTATGACCCGTAGTTGATGGGTATAAGTTCTAAGGTCATTATTGAAAATACCAGTATGGTCTAAGCGGTCTACCCTAACTTTTCCGTTTACATGAATAACATAGTTGTTTTCCATAATAATGCCAACATGATCAATTTCACCATTTGCGTTGTCAAAAAAAGCTAAATCACCAGCTTCGCTTTCTTCTACAAAACTAAGGGCTGTGCCCTGCGTAGATTGGTCTTGTGCGGTTCGTAAAAGGCTATATCCATTAATCTTATAAACTATTTGAGTGAATCCGGCACTATCGATACCAAAAGGTGATTTTCCTCCTCTCAATTCCGGGGCGTTTAAATAGAGCAATGAAGTCTTAATTAAATTCTCTTTAGGTTGTTGGTCACTTAAAAGTTTACCTTCAAAATTAACCGACAATGACGGAGTGTTAGTAATACAAGAGCCTATAAGAATAGGTGTAAGTATTTGATTAGCATCTTCAACATATGAAATTAACTCAGTAACATAGCTCTTATTTTTATGTGCCTGAATGTCATTAAACTCATCTTCAGGTATAAAAAACAGTTGGCTGTTCATTATCCAGCCTTCACACTTATCAAAAATGGTTTTTATTCTAGACCAATTTTTTCGGCATTCCAAAATTTTAAAGTGCTCCCCAAATAGAAGTTGTGTAACTAATTCAGCTACTTCATCTGGCGTACTTCTAACAGGAATAATGCTTAACTGACAAATACCGTATTGCATGCAATTTTTTTATCCACTTAAACCTTTTCAATAATTATTGCTGAAGCACCACCGCCACCATTACATATTGCAGCTGCGCCAAGTTTAGCATTATTTTGCTCTAATACATTTAATAATGTTATTAGAATACGTGCACCAGAACATCCTAACGGGTGACCTAAAGAAACGGCACCACCATTTACATTGACATTTTTGTCGTCTAAGCCTAATATCTTCATATTGGCAAGACCAACAACAGAAAATGCTTCGTTAAATTCGAAGAATTCGATTTCTTCTAATTTTAAATTAGATTTTGCTAGAGCCTTCGGTAATGCTTTTGCCGGGGCTGTAGTAAACCATTCAGGTTCATGAGCTGCATCAGCATAGCTTTTTATAACCGCTAATGGTTTTAAGTTTAACTCTTCTGCCTTTTCTCTACTCATTAAAACTAATGCCGCGGCACCGTCGTTAATGGTTGAGGCATTTGCAGCGGTAACTGTTCCGTCTTTTGAAAATGCAGGTCTTAAATTCGGAATCTTATCAATAAAGACATTACTAAATTCTTCATCTTTGGTGACCATTTTAGGTTCCCCACGTCTTTGTGGTACAGCTACAGGAATAACTTCGTTGTCAAATTTTCCATTTTCCCAAGCATCAGCAGATCTCTTGTAAGACTGAATAGCATAGGCATCTTGATCTTCTCTGCTAAATTCATATTCAGTAGCACATGCATCAGCACAAACACCCATGGCGTTTTCATCATATGCATCGACTAAACCGTCTTTCTGCATTCCATCCACGAAAGTAGTAGGTCCGAATTTTGTACCTGTTCTCATATGAACGTAATGAGGTATTAAGCTCATATTTTCCATTCCACCTGCAACAACAACATCTGCATTACCTAAGGCAATAGCTTGTGCACCTTGCATTACCGCTTTCATACCAGAGGCACAAACTTTATTTATGGTTGTACACGGTACGGTGTTTGGAATACCGGCAAATATAGCAGCTTGTCTTGCAGGTGCTTGACCTGTGCCGGCTTGCACTACATTGCCCATTATAACCTCATCTACTAATGTAGGTGAAAGGTTGATTTTTTTTAATGCGCCTTCAATAGCAATTGCACCTAGTTTCGGAGCTGGAACTGTTGATAATCCGCCCATAAAACTTCCTATTGGAGTTCTTACGGCTGATACGATAACGACTTCTTTCATGTTTTTTGTTATTTGATTACACGAAATTACTAAATTCTGTAGCAACCCGCGGGATATCGTTTCAATTACTAGTTATCAGTTTATTATTTTCTATTTTTGATGAACCTAATACAATTTTCTTTTGGATAATCTTTACAAACAGCAATCGCTCATTTTCAAATATATACTCTATGTTGTGGCTGTTGCATTTATTGTGTTTTTCTTGCCAAAGGGTGGGAAATTTAAATATGAATTTCAAAAAGGGAAGCCTTGGCAATTTGAAAATCTATATGCCCCTTTTGATTTTTCTATTCAGAAAACCGATGCTGAAATAGCAAAAGAAAAACAAGTAATTGAGAGTAATCAATTACCATACTACAGGTATGATCAGGCTGAGGTAGCTAAGGTTTTATCGGAATTTGAGCAAAAGTTCGAAAATAAATGGAGTGGAACCGCACTTGGGGAAAATCAGAAAACAAGATTAAAATATTTTTCTAAAGTAGTATTAGACTCCGTTTATGCTAAGGGAATTTTACAGAACAATGGAAAGCAAGTTCAACGTAGTTTTATTTATTTAGTAAAGGATAATGAAGCCAGAAAAGTAAGGGTTTCAGACTTTTTTAAGGTAAATGAGATTAATAAATTGGTTGGTCAAGTTCTCGCTGATAATAACTTATCGGCTTTTGAAAAAGATACACAAGCATTGTTTTTTGATATTATTGCTCCGAATGTCAGTTTTGATAACAATCTTACTCAAAAAGCTAGAAATGAGGCGTTATCAAAATTATCATATACAAGGGGTACGGTTGATCAAGGGCGATTAATAATCGCTAAAGGTGAGGTTGTTGAAGCTGAAAATTTAAAGATATTAGAGTCATTAAAGTCTGAATATGAATCAGAATTATGGACAGCTAGTAACTATTACTATATATTAATAGGTTACACTGTTTTGGTGGCATTGGTGCTTATAATGTTGTTCTTGTTTTTGAAAAAATATAGAAGAACGGTTTATGAAAACAATGTCAAAGTAACTTTTATATTTTTTAATATTCTGTTGATGGTATTTATAACCACCATGGTTATAAAATATAATGACCAATTGGTATTTGTTGTTCCATTATGTATTCTCCCGTTAATTCTAAAAACATTTTTTGATGCTAGGCTGGGCTTATTCGTGCACGTGCTTACTATTTTAATTTTGGGCTTTGTAGTGCCTAATAGTTTTGAATATATATTCTTGCAGATAATTACAGGTATAGTTACCATACTTACAGTGTCTGAGTTATACAAAAGAGCGAATCTTTTTGTGAGCGTAGGGCAGATAACACTTATTTATATTATTGGGTATTTAGCCTTTCATACGATACATGAAGGCGATTTAAGTGATATTGAATGGTATACATTGGGGCTTTTTCTTTTGAACGGTATGATAACGCTATTCGTGCAGCCACTAATCTATATTTATGAAAAGCTCTTTGGTCTAGTGTCAGATGTGTCGCTATTGGAGTTGTCAGATACCAATTCTAAGCTTTTAAAGGAATTATCTAACAAGGCACCAGGAACTTTTCATCATTCGTTACAAGTCGCCAATTTGGCTGAAGCAGCAGCTAATGAAATTGGGGCGAATGCCATGTTGGTTAGGGTAGGGGCTTTGTATCATGATATTGGTAAAATGAACGAACCGACTTATTTTACCGAAAATCAGGTCACTAATGTAAATCCGCATGACGAGCTGAGTCCTAAAGAAAGTGCACGTATTATTATTGATCACATAATTAAGGGTATTGAGATAGCGAGAAAGAATAATTTACCTGACCGCATAATAGATTTTATACGTTCGCATCATGGTACAACTTTGGTATTTTATTTTTACAAAAAGCAAAAAGAATTAGAGGAAGATGTAAATGAAGAAGATTTTAGGTACCCTGGTCCGTTGCCATTTTCTAAAGAAACAGCAATTTTAATGATGGCAGATTCTGTAGAAGCGGCATCAAAAAGTTTAAAAAATCCAACTTTTTTAATCATCGATGAGTTTGTTGACAAGATAATTTCGGGTCAAATGAAGGCAAATCAATTTTTGAATGCAGATATCACATTCAAAGAAATTGAAAAAATCAAGAAAATTTTCAAGCAAAAGCTAATAAACATCTATCATTTACGTGTGGAATATCCTGAGTAACAGGGTGCTAATTTTTTATTGAAAAAAAACATCAAAAATAGTTGCGTAAAACGAGTTATACTTATACATTTGCATCCGCTATTTAGAGCAACAGTTCATTGAAGAATTACTGGAGAGGTGCCTGAGTGGCCGAAAGGAACGGTTTGCTAAATCGTCGTAGGTGGAAACACTTACCCAGGGTTCGAATCCCTGTCTCTCCGCAACAATGTGTTGAGAGACATATTTTTTGATAACCAATTCGGGGTGTAGCGTAGCCCGGTTATCGCGCCGCGTTTGGGACGCGGAGGTCGCAGGTTCGAATCCTGCCACCCCGACCAATTTTAATTACCCTCGTAAATCAAGTGATTTACGAGGGTTTTTTGATTATAAGACTGTTGGTATACGATTTGAGAATTAATCTCGTAAAATCGCTAAGATGGATTAATATCGTCTTCTTAAGAGTAGAGCTTATAAAAATCTAGTAGTTAATATTTGCACTTGTAAAATCTATAGAGAGAATTCTAAATTCAATTCAAAATAATTTTCACATCAGTATTATTGGATAAAATCTACTTTGCAAAAGTTTCTAGTAAATATGTACTTCATTCATATTATTCAGCATAGATATCCAAAATTTCAGCACTAAATTTCTCTCTTATTACCCGACGCTTTAATTTAAGGGTAGGGGTTAATTCTGCATCTGCGCCATCAGCATGTACAGGTAGCCATTCACGGGCTATAAGTTTAAACTTTTTAATCTGTTCTACATGGCTAAATTCAGGATTGTATTTATTTATTATCTTCTCATATTTCCTCAGAACTTTAGGGTGTTTAATAATTTCCTCTAAACTGGTCCAGGGAATTTCCTTCTTATTACAATAGCTTTTTAAAGCTTCTTCTGCAGGTACTATCAAAGCAGAAACAAATTTTTGTTTATCACCGATCACCATCATTTGTTCTACTAAAAACTCCTCTTTTATTCTATTTTCAATTGGTGCTGGGGCAACATATTTACCGCCAGATGTTTTAAGTAATTCTTTTTTTCTATCTGTAATTTTAAGAAATTCTCGACCTGTAGGTCCTTTTACTAATGTACCTATATCACCAGTGCGAAACCATCGCTTGCCATTTATCTCGCAAAAAACCTGGGCATTTACTTCTGGTTTCTTGTAGTAGCCCATCATTACATTTGGACCGTATGCTAAAATCTCACCTTCACCATCTCTATAATCCCCGCCTTCTTGATCAATTAATATTTCTACTCCATCAATAAGCGGACCTGCAGAACCTAATAGTACGCCATCGGGCTCCATAGTATTCACACTTAGTGTTGGCGAAGTTTCTGTAAGTCCGTACCCTTCTCGAATAGGAATGCCTGCTGCGCAAAAAACACGCATTACTTTTACAGGGCATGGGGCAGCACCTGTAACGACAGCGTTTACATTACCACCAAGAGCATCGCGCCATTTAGAAAAAATCAATTTATCGGCAATTTTCCATTTCAATTTTTTACCAAATGATAATTTTTGATTTATTTCATAGTCATCGGTTAATGATAAGGCCCAAAAGAAAAGCTTCTTTTTTATTCCATCTAAAGCCAAGCCTTTATTATAAATAGCCTCGTATATCTTCTCAAGCAATCTTGGAACGGTTGTAAATGTTGCGGGTTTCACAGCAGCTAAATCGCCATCTGGACCGCTTAAATTATCTGTACCTGCAAAGAATATTTTAGCACTTTTGTAATAGTATACAAAAGACACCGATCGTTCGTAAATATGGCATAAGGGTAAAAAACTCAACACATTATTACCAGGCTTGGCTTGTAAATGTGGAGAAGTTTTCAAAGCGATGTGCATTATGTTTTTATGCGATAGCATAACACCTTTTGGGTTTCCGGTAGTACCTGAGGTATAAATAATTGTAGCTAGATCTTCAGTTGTAATTCCGCTTTTAATTTTTTCAACTTCCGCCTTATGTGAATCATTGAATAAATCTTCCCAGAAAGGAATGTCAGTTTGCTTGTCTAAAGTGTAGATATGCTTTAAAGTGGTAACGTTTTTACGTGTAGCATTTAATTTCTTGTACAAATCTCCACCTCCACAAAAAGCTACTTTTACCTCTGCTTCATTTAAAATATATTCATACTCACCTACACTAATTGTCGGATACAGAGGAATACTTATCAATCCGGCCATTTGCATGGCAAAGTCTAAAATCATCCACTCTGGTCTATTCTTATAGGTGACAAAAGCAACTTTATCGCCAGGTTTTAGACCAAGATTCAACAATCCCGAAGCCATACTTTCCGCAGTTTCTTTAACTTCCTGTGAACTATATGATTTCCATTTACCAGAGGCATCTCGCCCGTTTATAGAATTTTCTAATGGATGATTTTCTAATTGGTAGTATAAGAGGTCAAATAGTCTAGTCATTACTTTGGATTGTTTTGTTAATTTTAATTGCGATAAATTACAAGTGGTTTTATTTAGCTACATAGGTTGAGGTTTTAAGAGAACATAAGGCTGATAAATTCTGCAACGCAGGCAGGCTTTTCAGAGCCTTCGATTTCAATAGTACAGCTCCATATTACTTTTAAGCCAGAATCACCGTATTCTTCAATATTCGCGATGGTACCGTTAAGTCGAAGACGACTATCGACCAAAACAGGACTCGGGAAACGAACTTTGTTCAATCCGTAATTCACTCCCATTTTAGCTGATTTTACCATAATGAGCTCTTCCAGCATTTTAGATAGCAAAGACACAGACAAAAAACCGTGAGCTACTGGTTTTTTAAATGGAGAGTATTTATTCGCCTTTTCAACATCAACATGAATCCATTGATGATCGCCTGTTGCTTTGGCAAAATCGTTGATCATTTCTTGAGTTACGGTTATCCAATTACCTTCTGGTAGTGGTTTGCCTTCCAGTTCTCTAAATGCCTTAAAATCTTCTATTTCTAACTTTGCCATATTGTTATCTTGAAGTTCCACCATCTATTGTTAAACAAATACCAGAAACAAAACGCGCCTCATCTGATGCCAGATATAAATATCCGTAAGCGATATCAATAGGCTGTGCAACGGTTTTCAATGGTATACTTGCTTCGATAGCAGCAAAATGCTCTTTAGGTATTTTAGCTACCATATCGGTCATGGTAAAACCTGGTGCAATTGCATTAGCTGTGATACCATGTTTACCTAGTTCTACAGTCCATGTTTTCGACATTGCAATAACTCCGGCTTTAGTGGCAGCATAGTTGGTTTGACCAAAGTTTCCTCGTAATCCAACATTAGAAGCTGCACTTACTATTCGACCATATTTGTTAGCTTTCATATATGGAGCTGCCGCTTGGGTGCACAAAAACACTCCTTTTAAATTTACATTAACAACAGAATCAAACTCCTCTTCACTCATTTTTTCAAGAGTCTTATCTCTTGTAATTCCGGCATTGTTAATCAGTATGTCTAATTTACCATACTTTTCGTTTATTGATGCAAATAAGGTTTCTATAGCTGATTTTTCGGTTACAGATACGGAATGAAACTCTGCTTTACCACCATTCGCGTTAATACAATCTGCAACTGCTTGCCCTTTAGGTAAGAGGTCTACTATTATTACTGTAGCACCTTCTTTTGCAAATAATTCAGATATGGCTTGTCCTATTCCTCTAGAACCACCTGTTACTACTGCTATTTTGTTTTCTAATCTCATGTTATTCTATTTTGTTATTTCTGTATTCTCGACTGCACTAGAAGTGACAGTAATTTTTTATTTTTTCAAACCTTAACAATCAATTTGCCTTTCACTTTTCTATCAGTCATTTCTTCAAGAGCAGTTGCTGTATCTTTTAAATCATAAACAGCGTGAATGTGTGGTTTTAGTTTGCCTTCGGCATGCCATTTTATTAAAGCCATGGTATTCTGCATATTCGCTTTAGCATCTTTCATTGCGAATGCACCCCAAAAAACACCAACTATAGCTGCTTCTTTTAATAGCGGAAGGTTCAGCGGAATTTTAGGAATATCGCCAGCAGCAAAGCCTACTACTAAATACCTTCCATTTCGGGCTATACCTCTAAAGGCTGCTTCTGAATAGGTTCCGCCTACGGGGTCGTATATAACATCTACACCTTTAGCATCAGTTAGTTCTTTTATAGTTGCTTTTAAATCTTGAGTGGTGTAATTTATGGTTTCGTCTGCACCATATTCTTTACATAAAGCCAACTTGTCATCGGTAGAAGCGGCCGCAATAACTTTTGCTCCCATAAGCTTACCGAGCTCAACAGCGGCTAAACCAACACCACCTGAAGCACCTAAAACCAAAAGTGTTTCACCTTCTGCCAAATTACCTCTGTCTTTTAAGGCATGGTATGAAGTGCCGTACGCCATAAGAAAAGAGGCTGCAATGGGAAAATCCATCTGAGGAGGCTTTGGGAAACATGCATTTGCAGGTACTAGAACTTCTTCAGCCAAACCACCATGAGCTACAAAACCAAAAACTTCTTGACCTACTTTTAAATGAGAAACACCCTCGCCAACTTTTTTAACAATACCTGCTACATCACTACCTGGTGTAAAGGGCAATTCTGGCTTAAACTGATATAAGCCTTGAATAATCAATGTATCTGGAAAATTCAATCCACATGCCTTGACTTCGACTAAAACCTCTTTTGCCTTCGGTTTTAAATTAGCAACTTCTTCTAATACTAATGAAGAAGGGGGACCGAATTTTTTACATCTTATAGCTTTCATACCTATTGAAATTCAAAAGTCAAACTCAAATACAAATTCAATTTCAGCTCTTGTCTTTCTGAATTTGATTTTTGTATTTGCGTTTGTATTTTATTATTTATTCTTCTATTATTTTTAACACCAATTTTCCCATTTTATCGCCAGAGAAAAGACGATTGTATGTTTCTGGGAAATTTTCTATTCCCTCATAAATGTCTTCTTTACTTTTTAGTTTTCCTTGTGCCATCCAGCCACCTAAAATTTTGGCTCCCTCAGCATATCTATCTGCGTAATCAAAAACAACCATACCTGTCATGCTTGCTCTGTTAACCAATAAAGACAAGTAATTGCTAGGTCCTTTTACAGCGGTTTTGTTATTGTATTGTGATATGGCTCCGCAAATAACTATCCTAGCATGCATACGCAATCTGCCTAAGGCAAGATCAAGTATTTCTCCACCAACATTATCAAAATATATGTCCAACCCTTTAGGGCATTCTTCTTTTAGGCGGTCTTTTACATTTTCGTTTTTATAATCGATACACGCATCAAAACCCAGTTCATCAACAACATATTTGCACTTATCGGCACCGCCTGCGATACCTACTACTTTACATCCTTTTATTTTTGCAACCTGACCAACGATACTACCCACGGCACCTGCTGCACCAGAAACTAAAACAATATCACTTGCCTTTAATTTAGCTACCTCTGTAATCCCGAAATATGCGGTCATACCAGGCATTCCTAAGGTGCCAATGTATGTAGGTAAAGGTGCTAGCTTTGGGTCTACTTTGTAATAGCCATCTGCATTTGTAGCAATGTATTGTTGTACGCCGGCATACCCTGCAACATAATCACCAACTTTAAAATTAGGGTGATTATTGGCTTCAATTACTTGACCTACTGAACCTGCTCTCATTACCGAGTTAATTTCCATTTGTGGTATGTAAGATTTTGCTTCATTCATCCAACCTCGCATAGCTGGATCTAGTGATACATAGTGTTGCTGAATCAATACTTCTCCTTCTTTTATTTTAGGAATAGGATTAGAGACTAATGACCAGGTTGAAGCATCTGCGTTGCCTGTAGGTCTTTTTACAAATAATAATTGTTTGTTCATGAGTTAGTTATTTTATGATCAATCTGATACGAGTTAGAACCTGATTGTATTTAATTTAAGTTGATTGTGTGCTTATTTTTTCTTGCTGGAAAAACTTTCTACATAAGCTTTCATTTTTGCTCGTATTTCTGGTTTCCACCAAAGTTCAGCAGCTTCTTTTAAAGAGTTTTTACCATCTGCATCTAATTTTTCAAGAAGATGTTTTCTAATTTTAGCTTTGGTATTTATCCAAATTTGTTGGTCTGCTTTCATGTAAAGGCGCATTTGTTTTTCTGCACGCTCCAAAACATTTTCTAAAGGGACAAGTTCATCTACCAAACCAGCGGATACTGCTTCTTTACCGGTTAAAAGTTTTCCTTCTAGAATATATTTGCTCGCCAAACCATCACCCATCCAAAAAGCATATACTTCGGTCAGGTTTTGACTTATTTGAATGTTTACTGCAACCTCGTTTAGACCGATTACATATTTATCTCCGTCGGCCATATATCGATTATCACTGGCTACCGCTAAAACACATCCACCGGCAGGTGAATATCCTGTAATTGCAGAAATGAATGGCTTTTTAAATTGAACCAATTCTAGATACAAAGTACCGAATGAACCAAAGAAATCTTCTATTTGATTTTTGTCATATTGAAAGAGTTCAATTAAATCTAAACCTGCAGAAAAGTAATGCGGTTGACCAGAAAGTATTACACCTTTTACCTCATCATTTGCTGTTATAAATTTAAAAGTTTCTCGCAATTCGCTTACCATTTCAGCATTGATTGCATTGACTTTACCACGATTCATTTGTACAATAGCGTACTCGTCTTTATATGTAATTTCTAATGTCTTCATATATTTTATAAGGATGTTCCTCCGTCTAGTGTTAATGTTTGTCCCGTCATGAATTTCGAATTGTCAGAAGCAAGAAAGCAAATACCTTCTGCTATTTCATTGGCCTCACCAAATCTTTTCATCGGGACTAATCTCTTTAGTAAATCGCCCATATCGGGCCTTACCGTAAGTAGTTGGTCTAATAATGCAGAATGCGTGTAACCGGGGCAAACCGCATTAATACGAATGTTTTTACTACCATATTCTAAAGCTGCCGACTTGGTCATACCGACTACGGCAAATTTACTAGCGCTGTAAGACAGGTTATTTCCTGATGCTTTTAGGCCTGCTAAAGAAGCCACGTTTACAATGTTGCCATGACCTTGCTTCATCATCTGTTTTAATGCAGCCTGCATACAGTAAAAAACACCTGTTTGATTTACGGCAATGACATTATGCCAATCGTCATGAGTATGCTCAGCAGTTTTCAATTGATGCTTGCCACCAATACCGGCATTATTAACAATGACATCTACACGGTCATATTTTGAGACTGTTTGTGCTATAAGGGATTCAACCTCTTCGAATTTTGTGACATCAGTTTTTATGGCAGATGCAATACCACCATTTTTTTCAATTTCAGCAGCTACTTTTTCTGCATTGCTCAGGTTGATGTCTGACACCACGATGGTTGCGTTTCGTTCTCCTAAAAGTTTGGCTGCCGCTGCACCTATACCGCTTCCGGCACCTGTTATTATAACTACTTTATCTTTTAAATTCATCTATTTTGTTTTAATCTTAGTTTCGCTAAGCTCTTCTGATTTTGATTCTGGTATGCTAATCACATTGAATTAACCTTGAATCTAATAAGGCTTGATCTCTTAAATGTGTGGGATAACCTTCTGCTTTTATCATCCCTAAAAAATCAGCTGTAGAGTTATATTTTACGAGTAATATTTTATCCCATAACGCTTCATCTTCAGGTCCGATTAATATTCGTTGAGGTTTTCCCAAATAAAGAATTTCAGCGTTCGCTTTTTGAAAGTAGGGCATAGCCGCTTTCATATATCCCTTGTATGATTCTACTCCTGATAGTCCGGTTTCTGCAACAGTGTCTTTAAATTTTAGCAGATTGATCATTACTACAGGTTTATCTGTAGGTAGCTGAGAAAAAGCTTTTAGCTGTTCTTGGTTGATTTTATTATGTGATGTTGTTTTCAAATATTTTAAAATAAATTATCAATCTGTTTCTTTTGTATCGCTTCCCAAGCTGTTTTACAGCACAGTTCTGATGCTTTGTTCAAGTATGCAAATTTTGGATCGCTCGTATGTCCATGTTTAAAACGATAATAGATTTGCTGGGCGATTACCGCAATTTTGAACAAGCCGTAGGCATAATAAAATATTAAGTTATCTACATTTCGCCCACTTTTTAATGCATATTGCTGAACAATTTCTGCACGAAGAGGGTTGCCTTTCATAACCGTCGGTGATTGTAGACCTTGCTTCATAAAATCTGGATCTGCATACGTGGTCCAATAGCCTAAAGAAGTGCCTAAGTCCATTAAAGGATCACCTAGGGTACACATTTCCCAATCTAGAATAGCTGCTATTTCTTTCCAGCTATCATCCTTAAAAACTACATTGTCATACTTAAAATCATTGTGTATTAAAGTGTGGTCGTAGCTTTTAGGTTGATTTTCTGCCATCCATTTCATTACTTTCCCTGCGGTAGGGACATCGTCTGTTGCAGCAGCTAGATATTGCTTGCTCCAATTGGTTACTTGTCGCTCTACATATCCTTCAGGGCGACCTAAATTTTCAAGTCCCGCTGCTTTATAATCTATGGCGTGAAAGGCTACAAAAGTGTCTAGCCAAGTGTTAGAAATTGTTTTAAATTCATTTTCAGGAATCTGTCTTTTATGCGCTTCTTTAGCGGTCAAAATAATCCCTTCTACTTTACTCATAATATAAAAAGGAGCACCTATAATATCAGTATTTTCTGTATACGTATACGCTTTCGGAGTTTTGTCAAAAACGGAATTTAAGTTTGAAATTACTTTATATTCACGGCTCATATCGTGTCCGCGTTTTGGAGCAGCGAATGGTGGGCGTCGTAAAACGTATTCTTTATTTTCAATATTCAGTAAGTAGGTAAGATTTGAAAAGCCGTTGGCAAATTGCTCAACTTGAAGTTGACTTTCGGCATCAGCAATTAAATTGTTCTCAAGAAGAAATTTCTTGAGATTTATCTGATTTAATTCTTCACCTTCTCTGACTGGTTTTATATTCATATGTTATTTTCTTTCCCAAATAGGAGGGATGCTTTTGAAATTGATTGATATTTCGATGGCTTACCTATTTTGCGATGTCGATAGGGGTAAACCTCAATATTTTGGTTGTTGACCTTCTTACTTTATTTGGCGTATTTCTTAATAACATTTTTGCCTAACTGGCTCATGTGTACCTCATCTGGGCCGTCGGCTAATCTCAATGTTCTCGCAGCTGCATAAAAGTGAGCTAATGGTGTATCGTCACTTACGCCCATACCACCTAAAATCTGAATGGCTCTATCTATTACGCTCAAAGCCATTTTTGGCGTAACAATTTTTATCATCGCAATTAAATCTTTAGCTTCTTTGTTACCTAGTCTGTCCATTTTATCGGCAGCAGATAATACCAGCAAACGTGTTTGCTCTATTTCACATGCAGAACTAGCAATATCTTGGCGTACACTACTAAAAGTATCTAAGGTTCTGCCAAATGGCTTACGTTTAGTGGTGCGTTCTGCCATGATTTCTAGAGAACGCTGTGCCATACCAATTAGGCGCATACAATGATGAATTCTACCTGGTCCCAATCTGCCTTGGGCAATAGCAAAACCTTGACCTTCACCCACTAATAAATTTTCTTTTGGAACGCGAACATTTTCTAGTAAAATCTCTGCATGTCCTTCGGGAGAATCAGAATAACCAAAAACGGGTAAATGTCGTATGATTTTCAGTCCAGGAGTATCCATAGGAACCAAAATCATACTTTGCTGTTCATGTCTTGGAGCATCAAAATCTGTTTTCCCCATTACAATGCTAATCTTGCAATTAGGATCCATAGCGCCCGATGACCACCATTTTCTACCATTAATAACATAGTCATCACCATCGGCAACTATAGATGTTTCAATATTAGTAGCATCTGAAGAAGCAACATCTGGTTCGGTCATTAAAAAAGCAGAACGTATTTCGCCGTTCATTAAAGGTTTTAGCCATTTATCTTGCTGTTCTGGAGTACCATATTTAGCAAGTACTTCCATATTACCAGTATCAGGGGCGTTACAATTGAATATTTCGGGAACCCATATGGTACGACCCATTATTTCAGCTAGCGGGGCGTATTCTAAATTGGTTAATCCCGGACTTAAAGCGCCATAAGATTTTGGAAGAAAAAGATTCCATAGACCAGCATCTTTAGCCTTTTGTTTTAAGTTTTCCAATCCTGGCCATTTTTTCCAAGCATTCTGCGGATTGTGGTGAAAAGCATCTACTTCGGCTTCTACTGGAAGAATGTGTTCATCAACAAAATCTTGTACTTTTTTCTGTAATGCAATTGCTTTTTCACTATGTTCAAAATTCATGAGCTTTTTCTTTTATCAACTTAATACTTTGTACTGAGCACTAAATACTTTCCTTATCCTGAAATTAAATAACCACCATCAACGGTATATTCACCGCCTGTCATATACGAACCGGCATCAGATGCTAGAAGCATTACAACTCCCGCTAATTCATCGGGTATAGCAATTCTTCTTAATGGAACTACAGCTTTATAGCCGGCAGCCAATTTATCATCTGACCAAAGCGCTTCACTAAGTTTTGTTTTTACCAGTCCAGGGCAAACTGCATTAGAGCGAATACCGTGTCTTCCCCATTCTTTTGCTTGATTTTTGGATAGCATGATCATGGCTGCTTTAGAAACACTGTATAAACCAAGGTTGAAACCTGGGTGAATTCCTTCTACGGATGAAATGTTGATAATACTACCGCTACCTTGTGCTTTCATATGCGGATGCGCTAAGTTTGAAAGTATGCATGGAGCTTTTACATTTACATTCATAATTTTATCAAAAGCCTCTTCATTAGAAGCTTCTAAAGGTCCGTAATAAGGGTTGATCGCTGCATTGTTTACCAAAATATCTATTCTCCCATATTTCTCAATAGTTTTAGCTATTAATGCTTCGCGCTGGTCTGCTTCGCCAATGTGACATGCAATACCGATTGCTTCAAAACCAGCTTCTTGCATTTCTTTAGCAACAGCGTCAACAGCATCTTGTTTTCTACTGCTGATGACTACTTTTGCTCCGTTTTCAGCTAATCCTTTAGCTATAGAGAGTCCTATTCCTTTACTAGAACCTGTAATTACCGCTACTTTTCCAGTAAGATCAAATCTTTGTTTTATGCTCATTTTTTGTTGTTAGTTGATAGAATTTATGTCACACTGAAAAACATTTATAAGTCTTATTTATTGAACTGTGCTCAGTATGACATTTTAGAATCTAGTATTTTAATTATACAAAAACCTCTTTATCGGTACCTATAGTCAAGGCAGTTTTATTGTCCATTAAAATTTCTGCTAGTCCTGTAGTTTTCGGCAATTCATACTTGAAGTAGAATTGCATTGTATGTATTTTACTTTCGTAGAATTCAGCACTGTTTTCTTTGTTGCCGGTTACAAGGGCATTTTGTGCTTCTCTAGCTAAGTCTAACCATAACCATCCCATTAAAATGTTACTGAAAAACTCCATAAAAGGAGTCGCATCTGCTAAGAAACGTTGGTAATCACCCTTCATGGCAAAGCCCATTAATGATTTCAATACATCTTGTGTTAATTCTAATTTGGCAGCTAATTTTTTAGCATAAGGAGCTAATGAATCATGTGCCATACTAGCCTGAATGGAGTTGCTTATTTCTACGGATAATAGTTTTAAAGCTTCACCATTATTCATGGTTACCTTTCTACCTAATAAATCTTGAGATTGTATACCTGTGGTACCTTCATAAAGCGCAAAAATTCGAATATCTCTTAGGTATTGCTGCAAAACATAATCAGAACAAAAACCGTATCCGCCTAAAACTTGTACACCGGTATCTACAGATGTTTTGCCCATTTCTGAAGGGTATGTTTTTACTACAGGAGTCATTATTTCTAATAACAATCTATATTTTTCTCGTTCTTCTGCAGTTTCACTTGCAAGAGAAAGGTCGTGGTATTTCGCTGTTAAAAAGATCAAGCTTAACGAACCTTCAGAAATTGCTTTTTGAAGCAATAACATTCTTCTAACATCTGGGTGGTTAATGATTAATGTTTGCTCTTGATTAGCATCTTTTTTACCTGTGCTTGTAAGCTTACGTCCTTGAGGTCTTTCATTCGCATAATTTAAAGAAGCATGATAAGCAGCTGTTGCAATTGCAGCAGCACCTCTACCTACACCAATTCTTGCTCCGTTCATCATTAAGAACATATATTTTAAACCTTGGTGTGGCTCACCGACTAACCAACCTTTACAATCTTCTTTGTCACCGAAAAAGAGGTGTGTTGTACAATACCCTCGTTGACCCATTTTTTGAAAATCTGCAACTGTAGTAACATCATTTGGGGTTAACCCACCGTCTGAAGTTGGTCTCTTTTTTGGTACTACAAAGAGAGAAATCCCTTTTGTACCTGCAGGAGCTCCTTTTATTCGAGCTAATACTAAATGCACAATGTTCTCTGCACCTTGGTAATCTCCTCCTGAAATAAATATTTTTTGTCCGTTTATTTTATATGAATCGCCATCTGGGGTAGCAGAGGTGACAATATCAGATAAAGAACTACCTGCTTGTGGTTCTGTTAAGCACATTGTACCGCCCCAAGTACCTTCTAACATTTTTGGTACATAGGTTTCGTTAAGTTCTTTATTACCAAAATGTGTTATTAATTCTGCGGAACCTACGGTTAAACCAACATAACCAGGTAAGTAATTATTAGCAGCTTCTTGTATAAAAGCAGATGCATTCAATACCATTTGTGGCAATTGCATACCACCATCTTCGTATGAGAAAGATCCAGAAATAAAGCCCATTTCACCAGCGGCTTTCATGTATTTGTTTACCTGCGGATGTACTACAATTTCACCATCTTTAAAATGTGCCGGTTGTTCGTCCATCTCTCTGAAATAAGGAAATAATTCTTTGTCAGAGAAATCCTTAACAGAATTTAAAAGCATTTCTATAGAGTCTTTATCATACTCGGCATAACGTTCTTGCTCAAGTACATCTTGTACACTATGTACTTTGTATAATAAAAATTTAAGGGTTTCTAAGTCTACATATTGGTTTGCCATATCGAATTTTATCTTTGAAATTATCGTACGACAATTTAGAATTATTTCATACGAAACTGATTAAACCAGTTTAATAAAATAATAATTTAAGGTTAAAATTTTACGATTATGATAATATAAGAGGTGGAAAGTAGATTAAAAATGTGTAATTGTTAATTATTTAACTCTGTTGCGATATGCTTATACGCTTTCTGATTTTTGAAAGTCCTACAGGTGTAAGTCCTAAATATGAGGCAATTAAATACTGCGGTACCCTTTGTAGTAAATCTGGGCGTTTTTCTAGAAGACGTAAATAACGTTCTTCGTTTGTTCTATTGCTTAATCTTTCGACACGAGTAAAAATTTTCATAAAAGCCTCTTGCATTGAAAGGCGGCCAAAACGCTCTAATTGATGCGATTTTTTAAATGAATTTTCGCCATCAGATTTTGATATGGCATACACTATAGTATTTTCAGATGCTTTTAAATAATAGTCAGAAGGTGTTTCTTTTACATAGGCAGGTAAATCAGTAAAGAACAAATCTTCAGTATAAAACTCAAGAACTTTTTGCTCACCCTCTTCCAATTTATAATAGTAAATACAGCCTTTTGCAACGTAGTAAAAGTGTTCCACCATTTGCCCTGGAGAAATTAACATATCACCTTTTTTAACTTCTATTCTTTTATAGTACAGTAACCAGTGGTTTAAAATTTCTTCGTCCACCTCTGTATATGAAAGAATTTTGTTTTTAAGGTTCGTTAAATAATCTTTGGAAGCAGCTGCAGTCATTTATTCGTAAAATCTTTTTGGGACTTTATAAATATAGGCATTTTGTTCAATTAAGAAACTGCTTTATTGAGGCTTGATAAATAAAAAATTTATTTATCAAGCCTCATGACTTAACCTATTTTAATTTTCACTTTGGTTTATAGCATCAATATTTATCTTTTTTTAAGGTCTATTTTTATTTTTTATTTCCACCGAAATTATACGTTAATTTAGCAATAACTCTTCTACCAATTGCAGGCATATTGACCAAAGCTCTATATTCATTATCAAATAAATTTTGAGCCGATAAATCTACTGCCAAGCCATTATCAAATGAATACCCAATACCGGCATCTATCAAGTTCTTTTCTTGAACTTCACCAGAAAACTGTCCGGCACTTGCAGTAAAGGCATCATCATGTTGAAATGAAACATTACCTCTAATTCCTTTATCACCTCCATAATTGGCTCCTAGTCTATATTTATTTGCAGGTGCATTCAAAAAGGTAGTAAACGGAGCACTACCATCACCTTGTTCTCTTTCAAATTCAGAAGCGTTGACCCAAGAGTAGTTACCGAAGAACGTTAATTTATCCGAAGCGAAATATTGCAAACCTAAATCTGCACCATATCTTGTATAAGGAGCATCAAAAACTCTATAACCTGCAGCAACATGTAAAATACCGTCACCTTGTGGCACTCTATTGGTTTCAACACTACCTGTTCCATAAAAATTCGGAATTAGGGCAGCAGTACCTGCATAGGCTTGCGAAACTAAACTGGTAGCAGATTCTTGAGGTAAACCAGCTTCTACTAATGCGCCTATTAATTCTCCTGTTTTAGCTAAAAAAGGATCTTGACTAAAACCATTTAAACCTATTAACGGAGCAATTGCTGTAAAGTCAAAACCGCCTCTTTCTGTAATAGCATACAAATCAAGAGAAGCAGAAAATTTATCACCTATAATACCTTTATAACCAACTTCATAAGTTTTAGATGTTGCTATAACTCCACGTACTGTATTGGTTAAATTATTATTAGGTGCACCACCTTCCAATGCATTAATTCCAAGAAATGTTCCGTTGTTTCCGGTAGGGCTATTTGCCAATACACCTTGAATATCATCAATAAAATCTTCTAAACCATTGGCTTGCATAGCTGCAATTAAAGAGCCTGATGCAAATTGATGAACAAACTCATTACTAAGACCGCCGGTGCCTAATAATTCTTTAGGTAATTCTTGCGGAAGTGCACCGGCAAGAGGCGTTAGTGCCTCAATAGGAATACCGGTCGCCGCACTTATACCAGCAGCTGTTACATTATGATTTAAAAATTCGATACTTGTTGCATTATCAAAGGAATGAATGTCATTTGACCCAGCTAACCAAAAATCAAAAAAGCCCGGAACAGGAGAATTTACTGGGAAATCGTAATTCCATTCGGACGCAGAAGGAGAGAAACTAGCATTATTAAAAGAAGCTCTAAACGTATGTTTTGGACTTGCCTTATACACTAATGCAATTCTTGGAGCGATTGCAGTTTCATCAGGAATATTAAATTTATCAAAACGTCCTGCCAGAACTAAATCTAATTTTTTTGCCAATGCGAATTTACCCTGCGCATAGATACCGAATACATTATAATCATCATCGTTTTCATTTCTACCATGCACTAATCCTTCGGTATCTATTTTAGTAAGACGGTAATCTGACCCAACCGTAAAATTTGCATTTAAAAAATCAGGAATATCAAAGTTATATTGCAATTGCCCTTCGTATTGTTGTATAGCTGTTGGAGTTCTATTACCTGTTTGATATAAAAATATAGGTCTATCTTCAGGACCAAAATTCGTGTGAGTTGTATAAAATTGAGCAAACAACCCACCTTTTTGCATTCTTGCTTGTCCCCAAACTTCTTGCGGTTGAGATAAACCTTCCCCCAAATCATTATAAAACACAGAAGAAGCTTGATTTAATCCACCTGCTACAATGATACTTAAATCATCTTCTGGACGAAATTCTAAAGTAATATCAGAACCCATGTTCCAATAATAATCTTGCATAACATTTCCATCTGCTCTAGGGGTTAATTCTAGTAAAGTTTTGCCTGGCACTCTATCGTCTACTACACCTTCAGCAGTAAGGGCAGGTTGTGTAATAGTACTTTCAAACTTATCAATTTGTCTTGTAAAAGTACCGTCAGCAGCAGTTGTACCTTCAGAACCATCTAGCGTAAATTCATCGCCACGGTTATATTGTAGATTTATTTTGTAACCAAATTTATCAGATACTTTAGTGGCATGTCGTAATGCGGCACCGTAAGTATTTAATTCGCCACCATAAACCTGAACTGTAGTACCGGGTTGATCAATAGGGCTTTTAGTAATAAAATGAATAACACCAGAAGTTACACCAGGACCATAAAGTGCAGAACCTGCACCTCTAACCACTTCAATTCGTTCAATATCAATAGTGCTAAGTCCTGATTTATCTGATTGAAATGTATTATTTCCTGGAGCCACCAAACTTCTATAATCTTTAATGGGAAAAACTCTTGTACTAAAGGTGCTAGCAGCTGCTCTCATTTCAAAATTCATTCTAGAGCCAGATTGCTGTTGAACAGTAACACCCGGTACATTGACCAAATTTCTCGCAGCATCAATTTGTGGGGAGCCCACTAATTTTTTAGCAGACAGTACAGTTACCGAAGCGGGAGCTTCTTGTACCTTTTCTCTTCTTCTTGAGGCAGATATGACCACTTCATCTATGATAAAAGCACTTTCTTTAAGGCTATACTTTAAGTTAGCGCTAGCACTAGTTACCGGTATTATTTTAGCGGCATAACCAGAATAGCTAATAGATAAATTCCAAGGAAGCGGTTCGTTACTAGTAATGGTGAATTTTCCATCAAAATCTGTACTCGCACCAGTGTTGGTTCCTTGTATTATTACATTGGCACCAACTAAAGGGTCGCCAATTTCTTCATCTGTAATAACTCCAGAAATAGTGGTTTGTGCTGTAAGAGCGACTGTTGATAGTACAAAGATTGCCAATGTCGTTAAGAGGAATTTTTTCATTTTGGTTGATTGGTTTAATGTTCTCGACTAATATATGCTAATTATTAAATAATTAAATTAAACTAGTTTAATAAATTAAATTAATAATTTTTATATTAAAAAATTGTGTATTTAATAATTTTAAGATTGATTTGGTATATATAATTAAAATCAAATTATTCCAATAATTTCATGTACGCACGATATTTCAATGACTTTTGGTTTCATTTTAATGTTGCGAAAAAGGACTGAAAATTGTAATGAATTGTATTTTGAATAGCTTTAGTAGTTGCAGTAATATTTAAAACAATTTTTATAAACGAAGACTTTTAAGATCCCTAATAGCTTTTAATAGTATTGATACGAGTAGAATGGTTTTAGGGTGGTTTATAATTAGTGCTGTAGCGTAAGTAACTAAAATAGTTAGTGAAGATTAAAGTGTTTTTTATAAGTTCTTTGTTGGTATTGCCATTAAGAAGAGAAGGCTAATGTTTCTATAACGGGTTGGTATAGTTTTAATGTAAAACCTCGTGGGTTCGCCACGAGGTTGTTTATATAAAATGTGTAATGGTTGTATTAATTACAATGTTTGAGTTGATTTTTATACCACCTCAAAAAGTCCTGCAGCACCCATTCCACCACCAACACACATGGTTGAAACTACATATTTGGCACCGCGTCTTTTTCCTTCAATCAAAGCATGGGCAACCATTCTAGAACCAGACATACCGTAAGGGTGCCCAATAGAAATAGCACCACCATTTACATTCATTAATTCATTCGGTATACCTAATTTTTCTTGGCAGTACAGCACCTGAACCGCAAAAGCTTCGTTAAGTTCCCATAGTCCGATATCACTCATTTTTAAGCCATGAGCCTTTAATAATTTCGGAATAGCATGAACAGGTCCGATTCCCATTTCATCTGGCTCGCAACCGGCAACGGCAATGCCGCGATAAATACCTAATGGAGAAACACCTCGTTGTTCTGTCAATTTAGAATCCATTAAAACACATGCAGAGGCACCATCAGACATTTGGCTGGCATTACCGGCAGTAATGGTACCGCCTTCATTTACCAAACGTAAACCTGCCAAACCTTCAGCAGTTGTTTCGGGTCTATTACCTTCATCTTTATTTAAATAAGCTGGGTGAAACCTCATTTCTTTAGTTTCTTTATCTATTATTGCTTTGATCGTTTCAATTGGTATGATCTCATCATCAAATTTTCCTGCCTCTTGAGCTGCTGCAGTTCGCATTTGAGATTGAAGTGCGTATACATCTTGTGCTTCGCGACTTATGTTATAGCGTTTTGCAACCACTTCAGCAGTTTGTAGCATTGGCATATAAACATCTTTATGAATAGCTTTTAATTTTTTGTCTACCATATGAAATGTATTCATATGTTCGTTTTGAACCATAGAAATAGATTCCACTCCGCCGCCTATGGCAACACTCATGCCGTCATGCAAAATTTGTTTAGCAGCTGTCGCAATCGCCATCATACCAGAAGAACATTGGCGATCAATGGTCATACCAGAAACAGTTACAGGCAAACCACCGGCAAGTGCTGCCATTCTACCTATATTCATACCAGATGTACCTTGTGGTAAAGCACAACCCATAATAACATCATCTATTTCTGCCGGATCTACACCGGCACGTTTCACAGCTTCATGAATCGCCCAACCGGCCATTGTAGGCGTTTGGGTGGCATTCATAGCCCCTTTATATGCTCGCCCCATAGGCGTTCTAGCCGTTGATACAATTACTGCGTCTTTCATTTTTAATATTTTATAAGTTAGTTTTTAAGATGTTTGGTTATAGATTTTTAAGTCTACATCTATAATTGGCATAAACTGGTGTAGTAGTTTGTTACTACTAGTATGAGTCATTAATACAATAAAAGTCACCTAATTTTTTAAAATCAGGTATTGTTTATTATCAACAATGGTAGAAAAAGCTTTGTAATTAATCAATATTTTAACAAAATTTCAGCGATTTAATATAATAGTTTAATGAAAATCGCTTTTTCCGTAATTATCTTGGTTGTTTAGAGTTAAGGGTTTTAAAATTTTTAAACAAGATTTTATATATGTTATCATTTATTTGAAGCGTATAATTTTCTGTTTTCTTATGAGTAAAACCATCTGTTTTTTATGCGAAATTTGAAGCGTTTTTTATTAAGTTTTTTTTAGAAGTGAATCGCTGTAATCCTACACTTTTAGTTTTTTTATACTTAAATTGTTCCACTTACAACTAGTTATTAAACATGCAGACAATTAAAGAATTAATAGAGTTGATAACTCTAAAAAAAATAGATGATACTACCTTTGAAGGGCAAAACTATCAAGCACCCTGGGGAAGGGTTTTTGGAGGGCAAGTGCTAGCACAAGCTCTGTATGCAGCCTATCAAACTGTTCCAGAAGATCGTATTGCACATTCATTGCACGGTTATTTTATTTTAGGCGGAGATTTAAGGTATCCTATTGTTTATGAGGTAGATACCATTAGAAATGGAGGTAGTTTTACCACAAGAAGAGTAGTGGCGAAACAAAATGGAACAGCGATTTTTAATATGGCAGCATCTTTTCAGGTAGAGTCTGATGGAGTTAATCATCAGTTTCCAATGCCTAATTTAATTCCGCCAGAGAAATTGACTACGAGTCTTGAGCAAGTAGAAGAAATAAAAGATTTATACCCAGGCGCTTATAAAAGGCTGAAGGCTATACAACCAAAAGTATTTGATTTTAAACCGGTAGAAAAATTTACAACTCAATTGGTAGAGAATGGTTCTCCTTTTTTTAATACCTGGCTTCGAACCTCAGATACGGCTGAAATTAGTTTGCCAATGCAGCAACAATTATTGGCTTATGCTTCTGATTACAATTTGCTAACAACCGCCACTCTACCACATCGGGAAGAACTGAATAAAGGTGAAACGTTTTATGCTAGTTTAGACCATGCCATTTGGTTTCATAGAGAATTTGATATTACAAAATGGTTGTTGTATAGTATGGATAGTCCGAGTGCATCTAATTCTCGCGGATTTGCAAGAGGTAGTGTATATGACAGAAAAGGAGTTTTGGTAGCTTCGGTTGCGCAAGAAGGATTAATGAGGCAAAGTATATAATTACGATTTACTCTTATTCAATTAGGGGTTGTTCAAACAAGTTTTGAATAATCAATAAAATTATGATTTTTATGATACTCGTGATTACTATCGCTTTATTTATTCAGAACCTCTTAGTACGTTAACAATTCTGATATAATTGAAGCTGTTTTTAGAATGGAAACGCAAAAAAAGAGAGAAAAACAAACCTTGTTTTTCTCTCTTTTTTAAAATAGATAATCTATATTATATAGATTGACTAATATTTCGTCTTGTCATGCTTAGAAGCCCAGTTATTGAATACTTCAACAGCTTCTTCTTGTAGCATTTGTTTAAAGTGAATTTGTCTGTCTTGCATTTCAACTTCTAGCTCATCATATATAAACTGGTCATCAAAATCTATAGCTTTTGCATCAGCTTTATCACAACCATAATATACTGCCTTTGGTCTAGCCCAGTAAATAGCACCAAAGCACATAGGGCAGGGTTCGCATGAAGTATAGATGATACAATCGGTAAGCTGAAAATCATTCAGTTTTTTACAGGCATCTCTAATAACTACCATTTCTGCATGTGCTGTAGGGTCGTTTGTTGAGGTAACTTTATTATGGCCTTCGGCAATTATTTCTCCATCTTTTACGACTACGGCACCAAAAGGTCCTCCAGCATTTGAGTTCATTCCTTTTGCAGCCATTTCAATAGCTCTTCTCATAAAAAACGCGTGATCTTTCATCATATTTATAAAATTCTAATGGTATGTATTCATTATTTGGGGGTGCAAATTACGTCTTTTATATAGAATTCTAAGATCATGTTTTTTTGAAATAAAATGATATTTTTAGATAATTGTTAAAAAAATTATGAAAGATTTTGATTTTAATCCGACTTAATCAAGAACCAACCAATTGTAAAAAAAAATAGAAGAACTGTTTAGCAAAGCATTTTTTGCATTTATAACTACTAAAATCTACTCAACTGTCGTCTAAAGTAACTCTGTTAGTTTTATAGTTTTTGCATACTGTTGATAATCAGTAATATTGATTTTTATTAAAAATAGATATTGAAAGCAATTACGAAATATTGGTTCTTAGAAGGATTTAGCCTTTTTCAAAAATTAGGGATGCCTTCTATGATGAAACTCTGTGATCTTCTAGAGATGGATCATATAGACAAAGGCAGTATCATTGAAATAGGGGCAAGAGATAAAAAATGTATTTTCTTTTTAAAAAATGGATCTGTTAAAATCATGGACTCTGAAAATGACATTGTAAAATACGTCGTTAAAAAGGGGAATATTTTTGGTGAACTATCTATTTATGATAAGGATAAATCGTCTAAAGAAGTAGCCTTTGCTCTAGAAGACGTGGTAATCTGTTATATCGAATCTGACATGATGGAAGGTTTAATGGAAGAATATAAGTCTTTAAAAAATGGTCTGTTAAAAATATATGGTCTTCGTATCAGAAAATTAGAAACAAGACTGCAAGACCTATTATACAAGGACAGTAAAACGAGAATTACTGAATTTATTAAAGCTTATATAGAAGAGTTTGGTGAAATAGAAAATGATAGGGTAGTGGCAAAAAACTTACTCTCTCATAAAGACATTGCCAACTTGACCAATACCTCTAGGCAAACTGTAAATAATATATTGAGTATAATGCGAAAAGATAATGTCATTGACTATGATTCAAAATTTATATCGTATTCAAAAAAATAGATATAATTATTTAAACATAAGTGCAAAGAAACCAACTACAATGAAAAAGTTCTCCTATTTACTTCTAACATTCTCATTAGTATTAATAACAAGTAACGTTTTTTCTCAAGAAATAGAACGGTCTATTTTTGTTACTGCTAATACCTATGATACTACAGATACCCAGGTTCTTTCTGAGATTTCAAAAGAATCGCAATTAGTTAAGAAACCTACAGTATTAATAATAGGAAACGCTGCACCTAAGACTGAAATTGAAAAGTCATTATATAAGCAGTTATCAATCATGTCTAACCTGGGTAATGATGTCATTTTTATATCTGGTAATAAAGAATGGTCAAAAGGTCATAAAGGTGTTTCTGATATTGAAAATTATATACAGAAAAATAGTAAAGCCAAGTTCTTTCCTGATGATGCAGAACCTATAAAAACTAATGATCTAGGGGATAACGCCGTATTGATAACGGTAGATTCTCAATGGTTTTTAGAAAATTGGGACCATCATATTTATATCAATGAAGATTCTGAGATTCAAAATAGAAACTTGTTCTTTTTAGAATTTGAAAATCGAATTAAAAAAGCACAAGGTAAAATTGTATTTGTTGCATTATATCACCCCATAAAAACAAACAGTAGGCAAGGCTTTTTTAGTAGTATCGGTGGCTTCTCAACTCAAGAATTTCAAAATAAGCAGTACCGAACGCTTAGAAATAGGTTGAAAACAATGGCTATAGGGGCAGATAACGTTATCTTCTTGTCGGGTCAAGGTAAAAATTTGCAATATATTAATGGTAGTGTTCCTCAAATTATAAGTGGTGCTGCTGGGAAATTAGAAGCTGTTAAACATGGTGAACCAGATGATTTTTCTATAGCCAAAAAAGGTTATGTTCGCCTAGATATTACAACAGGCGGTAGTGTAAAGGCAAATTACTATGCTTTAGAAAATGGTTCTTTTAATGAAGTTTTTAAGACTACTGTACTAAAAAGCGAAACTGATGATTTACAAGTATACAACTTCGATAAAAATCTCGGAGCTAAAAAATCAGCGGCTATTTATACGAAAGAAGCTGCAACAAAAAGCGGATTCTATAAAGCGCTTTGGGGTGATCATTACCGAGAATTCTATGGTAAAGAAGTTAACGCACCAGTAGTTTTCTTAGATACTTTAATGGGAGGTTTGACCCCGTTAAAGCGAGGAGGAGGACAACAATCAAAATCACTTAGATTAGAAAATAATAAAGGTAAGCAGTATGTTATGCGTGCTTTGAAAAAGAGTACCATAAAGTTTCTACAAGCGAATGCTTTTCAAGAGACTTATATTGGCGATGTTTTAGATGGTACAACCGTAGATAAATTTCTAGCCGATTTTTATACGACTTCAAACCCATATACTCCTTTTGCTATTGGTAACCTTTCTAAGGCAGTTGGTGTCAATCATACCAATCCTATTTTATACTACATTCCTAAACAAGAAACATTAGGGGTTTATAATGATGAGTTTGGTGATGAATTGTACATGATTGAAGAGCATGTAGGCGATACTCAAGTAGAAGCTGAAAGTTTTGGAAAGCCGTTAAAAATATTAAGTACTGCAGATGTTTTACAAGAAATAAACAGATCGGGTAAATCGGTAGTAGATGAGTCTTCTTATATAAGAGCAAGAATATTCGATATGCTTTTGGGAGATTGGGACCGACATGAAGACCAATGGCGTTGGGCACTTTATAAGAATGAAGACGGAACGGAGTATTGTAGTCCAATACCAAGAGACCGTGACCAAGCATTTTCAAAGTACGACGGTACTTTAATCAGTTTTCTGACAAGAGTAATACCAGGGCTACGTAAAATGCAAACTTATGATGAAGACCTTAGAAGTGTAAAATGGTTTGCATCATCTCCTTATCATTTAGATTTAACTTTTATTCATGCTTCTGGTTGGGAAGAGTGGGAAAAGCAAAGCAATCATATTCAAAGCCAGTTATCAGATGCTGATATTGAAAATGCTTTTGAGGCAATTCCTGATGAGATAAAAGGACCGATCATAGATGATATTAAACAGAAATTAAAAGGTAGAAGAGATAATCTTAAAAAAATAACAAAAGCATATTATCTTTATTTGAACAAGTTTCAAGTTGTTACAGGAACACAGAAAGCAGATGATTTTACCATAACTAGATTAGCAGATGGTAAGACTACGGTAAAAATAGACCGTAAAGATTTAGGTCTTTTAAATCATACATTTTCGAATGACATTACCAAAGAAATTTGGCTATTTGGCTTGGATGGAAAAGATACGTTCACGGTAGAAGGTGAGGGAGACCATCCTATAAAAATAAAAATAGTAGGTGGAAAGAAAAATGATACATACGACTTTAAAAACACACGAAAGGTAAAACTTTATGATTACAAGGATAAGGAGAATACCATTGTAAATAAAAGATCTAAAAAATGGTTGGTAAATGATTATGAATTAAATAATTACGATCATAAAAAAGTAAAATATAATTTTAATCAGTTGTTACCTATAATAGCATTCAACCCAGATGATGGAGTGAAATTAGGAGTGATAAGCAATCATACTTCATATAGTTTACAACGTAATCCATTTACATATAAGCATAGTATTAATGCTGCATATTATACCAGTACATCAGGTTTTGATTTGTCGTATAAAGGGGAGTTTTCGAATATTTTTCATAACTGGAATTTTGGTTTAGAAGGTTTGTATACGAGTCCAAGTTTTTCAGAAAATTTCTTTGGCTATGGTAATGAAACAATTTATGACGCTGATGAGGTCGATTTAGATTTTAATAGAATTAGAATTAGTAAATTTAAAGCAGCAGTGTCATTGCAATGGGAAGGTATTAACGGAGGTTCTTTCTATTTTAAACCTTTAATAGAATCTTTTGAGGTTGATAATACAGCCGATCGTTTTGTAGCACAACTACCACAGACGAATACAATTTTTGATAGGCAAACCTATGCAGGTGTAGAAACTGCTTATAACTTCAAAAATAAAAATAGTGCCGCTTTTCCTACCTTAGGGCTAGATGCAGGGCTGACCATAGGTTATAAAACGAATATAGATAATACCGAAGCAGATAATAATTTTGCGTACATACAACCACAACTGGTCATAGACCACAAGTTAACTAAAAGCGGTAGTATCGTTTTTGCAACCAAGATTGCAGGTGAAGCATTGATCGGTGATAATTTTGAATTTTACCATGCAGCAACTATTGGCGGTATCAATAGCTTAAGAGGATTTAGGAACGAAAGATTTACTGGAAAACAATCGTTTTATCAGAATACAGATCTAAGGTTTCCATTAGGAGGGTTAAGAACTAGCCTTGTGCCTTTTAGATTCGGACTTACCGGTAGTTTCGATTATGGTAGGGTTTGGGTTGAAGATGACACTTCAAATAAATGGCATAATTCAGTAGGTGCATCGGCTTGGCTTATAGGAGCTGAAGCTTTTACGGCTAACATAGGATATTTTAATAGTTTAGATGGTGGGCGTGTTGTCTTCGCACTAGGCTTTTCTTTTTAATTAAAAAATTACTACCAATGAAAAAACCAATTGCAATTGTCCAAGTAGACACTTTAGAAAATAAAAAACCAGAACACGCATTAGTCAATGGTTTGGATTTAGTAATCGTAAAATTTGATGATGATATTTCTGTACTCTACGGTCGTTGTTTGCATCGAGGAGCATTAATGTCAGACGGTCATGTAGATGGTCATAACCTTATTTGTGGTGTTCACGGTTGGGATTATAGAGTAGATACTGGAGTTTCAGAATATAATAACGCAGAGGTTTTACACAAGTTTACTACTAAAATAGAAGGCGGAAGTCTTTATGTTGATGAAGCGGAGATTGATGCCTATTTAGTAGATAGTCCGCAGCCTTTTAATAGAGATGCTTATTTGGGTGCCTACGCAGATACCCACCCTGAAGAGACAGAACCTTACACGGGTTATATAAAAGAATTGGCAACAAACGGATTAAAAAATCTAGGTCACCATGGTGCTTCGGCTTCTATGGGCGTAGATAGAAATACCTTGCCTAAGTGGAGTGATATTCAGTTTTTACCTGCTCAATTGGCAAGCAGACCTTTGCTAGATGAGGATGCTGTGGCAACAAAAGTGGTCATTGGTCCTAAAGCAAAAAAGCCTTTGCATTTAGAAATTCCGTTGTTTGTGAGTGATATGAGTTTTGGTGCTTTGTCACGCGAAGCTAAAATAGCCTTGTCTAAAGGAGCAGAATTGGCTGGTACGGGTATTTGCTCAGGAGAAGGCGGTATGTTACCTCAGGAACAAGAAAATAATAGCAAGTATTTTTATGAATTGGCTTCGGCAAAATTCGGCTTTACTTGGGATAAGTTAGATAATATACAGGCATTTCATTTTAAAGGCGGACAAGGAGCCAAAACAGGAACTGGGGGACATTTACCAGGTGTTAAGGTGAGTAAAGAAATTGCTGAGGTTAGAGGATTAAAAGAAGGCGAGACGGCAATTTCGCCAGCTACTTTTCCAGATTTTCATGGTGTGGATGATTTTAAGTCTTTCGCTGCTCAAGTAAGAGAACGCACAGGCGGTATTCCGGTAGGGTTTAAAATTGCTGCAAGTCACATAGAAAAAGATATTCAGTTTGCATTAGATGTGGGTGTAGATTATATCATTTTAGATGGTAGAGGTGGGGGAACAGGTTCCGCACCAACCATATTAAGAGATAATATCAATGTACCTACAATTCCTGCTTTGGCAAGAGCAAGAAAATATTTAGATAAAGTAGGTGCTACAGATGTAACCTTGGTTATTACCGGAGGTTTACGAGTTGCCGAAGATTTTGGTAAAGCCCTTATGTTAGGTGCAGATGCTATTGCCGTATCTAATTCGGCTTTACAGGCAATTGGTTGTTTGGGAATGCGTGCTTGTGGTAGTAATAACTGCCCTGTGGGTATTGCAACGCAAAAAGAATCATTGCGTAGTAGGTTGATTATTGATTCTTCTGCAAAACAATTACATAACTATTTTGATGCCACAAATAACCTTATTAAGGTTATTGCGAGAGCTTGTGGTCATGATGATATCTCAAAATTCAATTTTGATGACCTATCTACTTTTAATCATGACATGCATCGTTTAACAGGAATTAATTACGGCGGTGTTAACGCTTAATAACAATATAAAGATGGATAAAATGATGCATTTAGCGGCACAGTATTTAGCTGCTGCAGGAATAAGTTTTGTAGAGAAGAAAGCAGATGATAGTCATACCAATCTTGGCTGGTCAACTGATAAGCAACGTTTAGAAACACACCCATTATCAAAAGAAGGAGACGTTCTTGCTTTAAACTATAATAACTTTTCTTTAGAATGGAATTCCCCTAAGAACAATGCTTCTTTTACTTTAGATGGTAAAACCCATCAGCAGGTATTGGAGTGGTTAACGAATTCTGCAAATACATTTTTGGGTAAGACATATACCTATGATTTTCATTACGACCTACCGTATTCAATTTATGATTCTTTCACCTTTAAGCTAGATGTAGCAAAGTTAAAAGAGCTAGCAGATTTGAGAACTTTAACGCAGTCAGGTCTAGAAAAGACACTTGAGATAAATGGTTTGGAATCGGACATTCGTATTTGGCCTCATCATTTTGATTCAGGTGCTTATGTTATTATTTCTGATGATTTGTCTATTGGCTTTGGTTTAGCTGTACCTGATACCATGATCAATGAACACTATTTTTATATCAGCGGATACAAAGGGCATAACGGTTTAGATACATCTAAGTTTGTTGCTCTTTCATTAGGTGAGTGGAAAAACGACGGATTTAAAGGAGCGGTTTTACCTGCTACAAAAATTAAAGAAGAACAAGCGGTACAGTTTTTCACGGAAGCTATCAATACCTATAAAAAGTAAATATGCAAGTGACCAGTCTTTCATTAGAAGCCTTTAAAGAAATGGATTATTGGGCGGTTGAAAAATACAATCTGTCCATTGAATTGATGATGGAAAATGCGGGGCTTCAACTAGCAAGATTAATCGCCAAAAAGGCAACTGCGACCTCTGTTATCACTATTGGCGTTGGTAATGGAAACAATGGTGGTGGCGGTTTAGTAGCTGCTCGAAGACTTGCTGCTTGGGGGTTTAACGTGAATTTGGACTTGGTAGTTCCTATTACCAAAGACCTACCAAAAGCACAGTTAGAAAGAGCGTTGTTATTTGGAGCTAAAGAAGGTATTCCAGAAACAACGGATATTTGGGTAGATGCCTATTTAGGATTCTCTCAAAGATTACCGTTGTCAGATGCATTTGTAAAAAGTATTGCATTAGCAAACGCATCAACGGCATTTAGAATATCATTGGACATTCCCGTTGGTATTTCTAAAGATGGTGAATTATCAGGGTTTAAAGCGAACCAGGTAATGACCTTGGCAGCTCCTAAAATTCTTTTAGAAAAATTACCAAACGGAGTAGAAGTATTTATGGCTGATTTGGGAATTCCAAAATCGGTTTATGAGCATTTCAATATTCAAATGCCTGATTTTAAAAAATACCAATTGATAAAAATTAAATAACCAGAAAAAAACCGACCCATGGAAAAGAAAGTAGTGTGGCATAAAGTGTTAGATAATAAAAAGAGATTGGCAGAAGGTCGTGTAATGACCGTTACTGCTGCTCATAAAGGTATTTGTTTAACACATTTTAAAGGCAAATTTTCTGCTCTAGATAATAAGTGTCCGCACCAAGGTGGACCTTTAGGGGAAGGTTCTATTGAAAACGGATTGTTACGCTGCCCGTGGCACGGTTGGGATTTTGACCCTTGTACCGGTGTGCCGCCAGGTGGTTTTGATGATGGAATAGAAACTTTTCCAACAAAGGAAGAAGGCGATGAAATTTTTGTGGGTATTGAAGAGGAAGAGAAGCACGCAGAAACTATTTCTGATGTGATGATAGAAACCATGATAAATTGGGGTGTTGATACTGGTTTTGGTATGGTTGGTCACTCAAACCTAGGGGTTGCCGATGCCATGATGCGTCAAGAAGAAAAAGGAAATTTTAGATTTTTTGGAATACGTCATGAAGGCGCTGCAGCATTTGCGGCATCTGCTTATGGTAAACTAATGGGGAAACCCGCAGTTTGCTTTGGTATTGCAGGTCCGGGTTCTACCAATATGTTTACCGGTATGTGGGATGCTAAAGTAGACCGTTCACCAATGCTGGCTATTTCTGGTCAGGTAAATACACAAGTACTAGGAACAGGTGCTTTTCAAGAGGTAGATTTGGTAGGTGCTTTCCAAACCGTAGCCAATTTTAACCATAGTGTGCAACAAAACTCTAAGCATAGCGAGTTAATGAGCTTGGCGATTAAAAGCGCATTAATAAATAGAGATGTATCTCATATTACTTTCCCAGATGAGGTTGCCTTTATGCCAAAGCCAGATAACGAAAAGGCACAGACTCCAGAAGATAGAATTACACCTTTTAATATTTCACCACCAAGACAAATGGTAGCGAAAGCAGTAGGTATGATTACAGATTCAGAAAGACCTGCAATAATCGTAGGGCATGGCGCTCGTTTTCAAATGGATGCTATAATCGCATTTGCAGAAAAATTAAACTGTCCGGTAATCACCACCTTTAAAGGAAAAGGACAAATTTCCGATCATCATGAATTAGGTTGTGGAGTACTTGGTAGAAGCGGAACGCCCATAGCTTCTTGGTTTATGAACGAGAGTGATTTATTGATTGTTTTTGGAGCATCGTTTTCTAATCATACAGGTATTACGCCTAAAAAACCTATTATACAGGTAGATTATGACCCAGCAGCTTTAAGTAAATTTCATAAAGTTGATGCTGCCCTATGGGGAGAGATTTCTGAAACCTTGACCATTATAGAAGAACAAACCGAAGGAAAAATAAATACGGTAGATAGACGTCCAGAAATTGCTGAACGATGGGAGATATGGCAAGAAGAAAAAGCAAGTAGGCTGCAAGATGAAGGTACGGTTGGTCTAAGTTCAATTGCAGTATTTGATGCAATGAACAAAGTAGTGCCAGACAATGCGGTTATTGCTGTAGATGTTGGTAACAACACCTATTCTTTTGGTCGTTATTTTGAGCCGAAAAATCAATCTGTATTAATGTCCGGTTATTTAGGTTCTATTGGTTTTGCATTGCCTGCAGCAATGGGCGCTTGGGCTGCTCAAGGCAACGAGAGACCTATTTGGTCGGTCTCAGGTGATGGTGGCTTTGGTCAGTATTTAGGTGAGATGATGACTTTGGTGAAATACAATATGAACATTAAGCATGTGCTTTTAAACAACTCGGAAATCGGTAAAATTTCAAAGGAGCAAAAAGCGGCTGAATTGGATGTTTGGAAAACTTCTTTACACAATGCTAATTTTTCAAAATATGCTGAGAATTGTGGGGCACTTGGTATTCGAGTTACCAAAATAGAAGAATTAATACCTGCTTTAGAAAAATTAAAAGCACATGATGGTCCGGCATTACTGGAAATAATCACTGATGCTAGTTTGATTTAAATAAGAAAACATGTTTCAATCATTTAGTATCATATTCTTAATTGCCGCCTTTTTTAGTTACGTTAACTATAAGTGGTTAAAGTTACCATCAACCATAGGGTTAATGATTTTAGCTTTGTCAACGGTCGTTTTAATTACATTGACTCAAAATATATTTCCTGCATTTTATCTTTACTTCTGCGATGTGGTTATCAATACAGATTTTAGAAGTCTATTAATGGACGGTATGTTGAGTTTCTTGCTTTTTGCGGGATCTTTACATGTTAACATAGATGACCTAAAAAAAGAGCGGAAATCCATACTATTGTTTGCAACGTTCGGGGTGCTTATTTCTACTACAATAGTTGGTTTTTTAACCTATTATCTTGCTCAATCTTTAAGTATAGAATTACCTCTTATACATGCTTTGCTTTTTGGAGCATTAATTTCGCCAACAGACCCCATAGCGGTAATGTCAATTTTGAAAAAGGCAAATATTCAGAAAAGTTTGGGAGTAAAAATTGAAGGCGAATCATTGTTTAATGATGGTATTGGTGTTGTAGTATTTTCTGGTTTGTTGATTGTAGCACGCTTAGATGAAAATAGCAATGAATCCGTAAGTAGTGCAATTGGCGAGCTATTTTTAATGGAAGCCGTTGGTGGAATTGTCTACGGTTTGATTTTAGGTTATATAGGATATAGAGTTATTAAATCTATTAATGAAAATCCGCAATTGGCAGTTTTAATAAGTTTAGCCATTGTCATAGGCGGTTATGCAATAGCCTCAATACTTCATGTATCTGGACCTTTGGCTATGGTGGTTTCGGGTATGGTCATTGGTAATAAAATTAATATAGCATCAAATAAAGGAATGACCCGCAAAATGCTGAATAATATTTGGGAAGTTCTAGATGAAGTGTTTAATGCTATTCTATTCGTTCTAATAGGGTTGTCGATACACCTCCTTAAATTTGATTCTTTATACCTTACTTTAGGTGTCTTGTCTGTATTCGTGGTGCTTTTAGCTCGTTTTATATCGGTATTATTACCGTATAGTTTACTGAAACATGAAGAAAGTAAACCTATAAAAACAGTGGCTATTTTAACTTGGGGAGGCTTACGCGGTGGTATATCCATAGCATTGGCACTTAGTTTGTCAGAAGACTTTTCTGCAGAAATAATATTATATATAACCTATGTTGTGGTACTGGTGTCGGTACTTGTACAAGGGTTGAGCGTCGGTAAAGTAGCAAAGAAAATATATAGCTAGTAAAATTATTTAATGATGGAAGAATCAGAAAAAGTAATAAAAAAGCAGGAAAAAGCGATTGATAAGCAATTGATTGTTGAGTTGGGTATTGATAAAGAGAAACTAAAAGAACTGAAGAAGAAACTAGCAAAAGTTGAACCTCGTTCAGAACGTGGTGCAGAAACTTTGTTTCGTTTGGTCTCTAAAAATCAGTATACTTTGAACGCGATGATCGATAGAAAATCGAATATTCTTATTTCCATCAACGCACTTATTCTATCTATAATTCTGGGAACCGTATTAAGTCAGTTAGATAAGGATCCACATCTTATATATCCGGCAATTATAATGTTGGGAACTAATCTCATATCCATAGCATATGCAGTATTTGCCACTAGACCAGAACTTACGCATGGAGATAGAAGCACCAATAACCTTTTGTTCTATGGTAATTTTAATACTATGAATGAAGAAGAGTACACAGAAGAACTTACAGGTCTAATGTACAAAGGAGACGAACTTTATAAGACCATTGCAAGAGATACGTTTCACTTAGGGAAGACAATTGATAGAAAGTTTAAACTACTTAGAACTTCTTTTCATGTTTTCTTAATAGGTATTATTTTGGCAGTGGTAGGATTTATAGCTTGCCATGTCATGTTTGCTATGTAATCTTAATTTAATGGACCAGCGTTCGTTTTAATTCTAAAACAACGCTCTTCCCCTAAGAAAAGCGGATTTCCATGTTTCTCGGACCAAAATCCGTCTAAAATATCTTTGCTGATACATTTATAAACAGCTACACCTTTATAAATATTATGGTCTTCTCCATTGTATCTAAAGTTTATAACTAGAATATTGTTTTTAAAAAATCCAGTACCTGTCTGCTGTTGATTAGTACCAATAGTCCATATGGCATCTATTCTGCTATTTGAATCCAAAGACAAAATCAGTTTTCCTTTGTAACTATTAGATTCTTCATCTTGGTTGCTGCCAATAATGCTGTACTCACCAACTAAATCTTCAATATTCATGTAATGCGCTATTATGGCGAAAATATCAAAAAATTAATGGATATTTTCTCTGATTATGTTTAAAAAGGGATGATCTGTTTTTTATAGATTTAAAAATTAATTTAAACAAATAAGTTTCTTTAGAAATTTTAAAAATCCATAAATTTAGAAAAACTTCAAAATGCTATTAACTATAAAAGATGCAACGTTCACTGGTGATATTCTAAATCAGATAGAGATTGCTGTCAAAAATGAACGAACTACTGTTAAAGAATTGATTTCTGCACGAGTAGAATTTGAGGTGAATACGTACAACGAGAAGCTACCCGAATATTTTAAGGGGTTAATTCAGCCTAGTGAGGCAGAAAAAACATTAAATGGTTTTAAATTGAAAAACAGAGGAAAGCAAATAGATGTTGAAAAACAGATTTTGGTTGCTTTAGATGCCTTTCAAAAGAACGGGTATTTTATACTTATAGATAATAAACAGGCAGAAGATTTGGAGCAAGAAGTGCTGGTTTCTAAAACTACTGAAATAGCCTTTGTAAAACTTACACAACTAGTTGGGGGATAATCAATGAAAAATATCATTAAAAAATTATTCGGTTCAGATAATCAAATAGAGAGTAAAAGAGAAATAAGTGCTGAAGTACAGCAGTTTGGTAAAGATTTTTTTAGCGAAGCTCTAGAATATAGAGATGGTTATTCGATAAAATTAACAGATATACCAAAGTATTCAGTCCTTAAGAAAAAGCCAGTTTCTTTTAGGAAAGAATTTGTTTTTGAATTAATCTATCTTAAAAACGGTCAATCTAAAACCAATTGGGGAGAAGATGGATACTTTTTAAGAGACACTGCTAAAAATGTACTGAGTTTATTGGTTAGAGCTTCAGATATGCATTTAGATGATGATGATATTTCAGATATTGTAATGGGCTTTGTTTTTGGTGATAGTGGAAGTCTAAATAGTTGGAATTGGCCTGTAGTACCGCTAATGGGGAAAATAGAAAAGGAAGTAAAGAAAACCGGACTTTCACCAGAGTTAAGCGACACATTAAGTGTTTTGCATAAGGCTATAACTAAAAGTAATTATTTATCTGCAGATGAAATACGTCTAGGTAATAGAGTTGCAAATATTGGTAAACAAACCTCGGAATTTGAGATTAACCGTACCGACGCTGTAGGTAATAGTATTTATGATTCGCTAAAAACTTTGAAGGATAGTGATCAAGAGGTTTATAAAGAATTATTGGTACACTTCTCTAAAGGTGGTGGTAAAAGCGCACCGGCAAATTCTTGGCTAAAAACATCTCACGAATTAATTACCAAAATAGGAGTCGGTAAGATAAAACCAGCTTTTATTACATGGATTGAAGTTACCATGGATATTTTTCGAGAGATTCATAAAAATCAAGAATATGAATTCGATTTTATAGCAGATAAGAACATACAAATATTAAGGTCTGCTGTTTGGTCTTGCGCTACCATAAATGACGATGAATTAAACCAAATAATAGAAGTTTTAGGTTTATTAAGTTTTAAGAAATTAAGGGATGTAGGGGCTTTAAGTGCAAAATTAGGAAATGGGTGTATTTATACTTTTTCTAAGCTTCCGTATCAAGATGGTATTTCTAGGCTGACCAAATTTAGAATGAAAATTAAATACCCTTCGGTTCAATCAATAATTACAAAAGCAATTGAACGTGTAGCAAAAGCTGAAGGTAAAACTATGTATGAAATCGAAGAATTAGCTGTTCAAGATTTTGGTTTAAATTCCAATTTTCAGCTTATTCAAAAATTTGGAGAATATGAAGCTGCAGGTACTATTGAAAGTAGTTCTAGTTTTAATTTGATTTGGGAAAATAACAACGGAAAAAAGATTAAGTCGATACCTAAATATGTAAAAGACAATTTTGCTGTAGAGTTAAAAGAATACAAGAAAAAAGTAAAAGATATTCAGTCGAATTTGACGGCTCAAAAAAGTAGGATAGAAAAGATATTTTTAGCGAAGCGTGAATGGGACTTCGAGCAATGGAAAAAGCTGTATTTAGATAATAATCTATTACGATTTTTCGGAACTAAATTAATTTGGAGTTTTACGATTGGTGATAAAACCACAAGTGTTATTTATAAAAATAACGAGTTTATTGATGTCAACGAAGTCATTTTAAAAAACTATACCAATGCCAAAATTAAATTATGGCACCCAGTCAATGCAAGTGTTAGTGAAGTACAGTCTTGGCGAAGATGGTTAGAAAAAAATGAAATAAAACAACCCTTCAAGCAGGCTCATAGAGAGTTATATATGGTAACAGATGCAGAAGTGAATACAAATACGTATTCTAATAGGTTTGCAGCGCATGTAATACGACAACATATTTTTATTGCGCTTTGTAGAGAACGTGGTTGGGCGTATACGCTTCAAGGTCAATGGGACTCTCATAACACTCCGGTTTTAAAAATTACTGCATGGAAGTACCGTGTAGAATTTTGGGTAGAAGGTATACAAGATTCCGCCAATGATTCTGGTATTTTCAACTATTTACAGACAGATCAAGTTCGTTTCTATGACGAGGAAAGTCAAGTAGAAATGGATAAAGTTCCGCCTATTGTTTTTTCGGAGGCAATGAGAGATGTAGATCTTTTTGTGGGTGTTACCAGTATTGGTGCAGACCCTAATTGGCGAGATGGGGGAGAAGAAAGGTACCATGGCTATTGGGCAGATTTTTCATTCGGTAATCTTGCGGTAAGTGGTCAAGAACGAAAAGAGCTTCTTGAAAATTTAATTCCGAAATTAAAGATTGCAAATCAATGTTCTTTTGAAGGTAATTTTTTAGTAGTCAAAGGCGATATAAGAATTTACAAAATACATTTAGGTAGTGGCAATATATTAATGAAACCAAATGATCAATATTTGTGTATTGTAGCAGATCGGTCTAAACGTGCAAATGAGGTGTTTCTGCCATTTGAGGGGGATTCTACATTATCTGTAATTTTAAGTAAGGCTTTAATGTTAGCAGACGATACTAAGATTAAAGATAGAACGATTATCAGCCAAATTAAAAGCTAGTACTGAATAAAATTTCTAGTTGCGTATTAAATGATTAAAAGTGAGAATGAATATGAAGAAAGCGATTTTAATTTGCCTAGTGATAATAGGTTTTGCGACTAAAGGTCATACACAAGAAGAACAGTACGGTGATAATCAACCATATTCTTCCTATTGGTTTGTAGAAGAACTATTGCAATGGTCGTCAGAAAGTGACAAAGACGCTAAATTCAATATTAGTCAGGTGGCATTGGCAAGTCGTTTTTTAAATGATTCAACAGACTTAAATGATGACGCGCAGAAAATACCTGGTATTATAGCATTGATGGCGCCACATACTACAAACTTTCATCCGTCTCAAGGGTTTTCTAGTGTTAAACAATATGCTTTCCCATTTTGGCAATACATAGATTACTTTGTGCAATGGGGTGGTTCAGCAAATGAGGGAATCATTGTGCCACCAACAGCTTTCTGGACAGATGCCGCGCATAAGAATGGAGTAAAGAGTATTGGTACCGTATTTTTTCCGCCTAATGTATATGGTGGCAAAGAAGAATGGGTGTACGAATTTTTGGTACAGAACGAAGATGGTAGCTTTCCAGTAGCAGATAAACTCATAGAAGTTGCCGATAGGTATAATTTTGATGGATGGTTCATAAATCAAGAAACGTATGACTTGGTAGGTGAAATGGGTCAGATGATGCAGCAATTCATATCCTATTACAGAGCACAATCAAATTTAAAATTGGTGTGGTATGATGCTATGATTGATGATTCTAGGGTAATATGGCAAGATGAGCTGAACAACCATAATGCGATGTATTTTCAAAAAGAGGATAAATATATGTCTGATGTTTTCTTTATCAACTTCAGGTATAATGAAGTTAATTTAGAAGATAGTAAAAAGGCAGCTCATGAGTTGGGCAGAAGTGAGTGGGAATTATATGCAGGTATCGACGTACAATCTAAAAGTTTTAAAACTCCTGTAAAATGGGATGTGTTATATAAAGATGGAAAACCAAACAATACATCTATAGGCTTGTATTGGTCAAATTCGACGTTCGATATATCAGAAACGAAATCTCCTGAAGATGTGTATAGCAACGAACAAAAGTTTTGGAATGGAGGTCCGTCATTTGAAACACGGTTTGGATCTAGCACTTGGCAAGGCTTTGCAGATTATTTTGAACCACGCAGTGTTATCAAAGAATTACCTTTTAAAACTAACTTTAATTACGGCTTGGGTCATTTTTATAATGAAAAGGGCAAGACTGTTTCTAAAAAAGAATGGCATAATCTGAGTATTCAAGATGTGTTACCTACTTGGCAATTTAAGGTCGACAGCACTAAAGTAAATGCTACAATCAGTTTTGATGAAAGCTTTGAAGGAGGCAGTAGTTTATCGTTTGAAGGATATGCAGATGCAGAAATTCCGATATACAAAACAAAACTAAGTTTAGATAAGTCCTTAAGTCTTCAGGTAGTAACGAAGTCGGTTGGTAATATAACTATGCAAATTTTTTGTCAACTATCAAACGGAGAGACTTTGACTTACCCTTTAAAGAAATCTAGTTCGTGGTTTACAGACACCATTTCTATTCCTAAACGAAAAAATATATTGATATCTAAAATAGGATTGATAACGAAAGGAAAAGGTACCGCATATCTTGGTGAGTTATTTATCTATAATAAAAAGGAAACAAAACCCGCTACTTCATCTTTTTCTTTAGAGACCTTTACTAAAGAGAAGACTTGCGAATTATACATTCATTTCAATGAAAAACCAGTAGGTGTATATCATCATATTTATTATTTAAATGCTAAAAGTGAAAAGGTTTGGCTAGGCAAAACCCCTTCACAAGATTTTTATATTTCGAACATTCTTACAAAAAACAGCATAATTAATCTAGAGGTGCAATCAGAAAGTTTTGGGGGTACAAAGGGTAGAATCATCCAGAAAAAGGCGTATTTGTCACAGTAGCTAAAGTTGTTCTTTAAGTAAAAAATATAATGCTTAGGTTGATGTCATTTTAGCTATATAATTGATAAAAAACTACTTAGCGATACGCAAATTTAATTCGAAAAAATACCTCAAGGTTAATAGTATATTATTTTTAAAATTTACCTATGAGAAATTTCATAAAAATTATTTTACAAAAGTTTTAGCTGAAGTTTTTCTTTAACCTTATCTCATTTTTGTGTTCATATAATTTATTGTAAGTATTTGTTTATCAAATTATTACAATGATATTTTGATAATGTTCTTAACAAGATATTTTGTTCTAAAATTGAAATTGTTGATAACCCTGTTAAAAGCTTAAAGAGGTTTATGTGAAAATAAGGTGATTAATTTTCGACCTTTACATCTCTCTTATTAACTACATCATTAACTTTATATTAACATGAAAATCACAGAAGTCATAAAAAGGGATTTTTCGACAAAACCTTTTCATTTACACAAAATAACAAATGCCATTTTAAAGGCTATGACAGCTGTTGAACATGGTGGACCCACTGAAGCCGAAATAATCTCTAATAATGTTCATTCAGCACTTTTAGAAAGAAAGAAAGCTGATGACAATTATATTCCTACCGTAGAGGAGGTACAAGATTTCGTTGAAAATAAATTAATGGAAGGTGGTTACTTCGATGTAGCTAAGGGATACATTCTTTATAGAAATGAACAAGCACAAAGAAGAAAGTCTAATGTCTTCGAAAAACGTGTAAACCTTAAGCCATATGAATACCCTGCATTGTATGATTATGTATCTGCAATAAGACATTCATATTGGATCCATACAGAATTCAACTTTACAAGTGATATTCAAGATTTTAAAACAGGGTTAAATGATATTGAGAGAAACGCGATAAAGAACACCATGTTGGCAATTTCTCAAATAGAGGTTGCGGTAAAGAGTTTTTGGGGAGATATCTACCATAAAATGCCTAAACCAGAAATTGGTTCTGTAGGGGCTACTTTTGCAGAGAGTGAAGTAAGACATCATGATGCTTATTCGCATTTATTAGAAATATTAGGTTTAAACGAAGAGTTTAAAAACTTGAAGAAGAAACCTGTGATAATGAAAAGAGTTCATTATTTAGAGACAGCTCTAAAGAATTCTAAGAGTGAGGATAACCAAGAATATGCAGAGTCGGTTTTATTGTTCTCTCTATTTATAGAGCACGTGTCTTTATTTTCTCAGTTCTTGATTATCATGGCTTTTAATAAGCATAAGAATATGTTTAAAGGTATTTCAAATGTTGTGGAGGCTACTTCAAAAGAAGAGCAGATTCATGGCGATTTTGGTATCGATATCATAAACATTATTAAAGACGAAAACCCTACATGGTTCAATAAAGAATTTCATGGTACTGTACAAGAAATGTGTAAAGAGGCATTCTTATCAGAAAGTGATATAATAGATTGGATTTTTGAAGCGGGTGAAATTGATTTCTTACCTAAAAAACTAGTAAAAGAATTCATTAAAAAGAGATTTAACGATTCTATCGAAAGTATTGGAATCGAAAAGATATTTGACGTAGACGAAGAATTACTATCAGAAACAGAATGGTTCGATGATGAAATTATCGGTACCAAACATGGCGATTTCTTCGTGAAACGCTCTATCAACTATAGCAAAAGAACACAAAGTATAACCAGTGACGACTTATTTTAAATGAACGATTCAAAAATTAATTTAGAGACTAGCATTCAAGAAGAAGTAAAGTTGAATGGTTCAGATGAACTTGTACAAGCTAGAAAAGAAGCCCTTGATAGCTTAAAGAAAGACAAAGAAGAAGGTTTTAAGTGGTTAAATGAAGATAGCCGTAACTTTTTAGGTTCTGGCTATTTAACTCCGGGAGTATCAGCAGAAACACGTATTCGTGAAATTGCAGATAGAGCTGAGAAAATATTGGGCATGCCTGGTTTTTCAGACAAGTTCTACGGTTACATGAGTGAAGGTTTTTACTCATTGGCATCGCCAGTTTGGTCTAATTTCGGAAAAGAAAGAGGATTGCCAATTAGTTGTTTTGGATCTAACATATCTGATGACATGGGTAACATTTTGTATACCCAGTCAGAAGTAGGTATGATGTCTAAATTAGGTGGTGGTACATCTGGTTACTTTGGTAACATTAGACATAGAGGAGCGGACGTTAAGAATAATGGTAAAGCTTCAGGAGCCGTACATATTATGCAACTTTTCGAATCTATGGTAGATGTAGTAAGCCAAGGTTCTGTTCGTCGTGGTCGTTTTTCTCCGTATTTACCTGTTGAGCATGCAGATATTAAAGAATTCTTAGAAATAGGTACCGAAGGTAACCCTATTCAAGAATTAACTCATGGTGTTACCGTTACCAACGAGTGGATGCAAGAAATGGTAGATGGCGATAATGAAAAGCGTTCTATCTGGGCAAAAGTATTACAGAGAAGAGGTGAAATGGGGTACCCATATATCTTCTTTAAAGATAATGCGAACAACGGTGCTTCTGATGTGTATAAAGAAAAAGGACACAAAATTCATGCAAGTAACCTTTGTACAGAAATCATGTTACCATCAAGTGACGAATGGTCGTTTGTATGTGTATTATCTTCTGTAAACGTGCTTCATTATGATAAATGGAAAGATACAGATGCAGTAGAAACTATGGTATTCTTTTTAGATGCTGTTATTACTGAGTTCTGTGAGAAATTAGAAGTATACCGTGATTCAGAAAGTCGTGAAGATCGTCAAACGTTCATGTTTATGGAGCGTGCTTATAACTTCGCAAAAGACAACCGTGCTTTAGGCTTAGGTGTTTTAGGATGGCATTCATTACTACAATCTAAAATGTTACCTTTTAACAGTCAAGAAGCATACAACTTGAATAGTGAAATATTCAAAACAATAAAAGAAAAGTCATACAGTGCTTCAGAAGAGTTAGCCAATAAATTTGGTGAGCCTGCAGTATTGAAAGGTTATGGTAGAAGAAATGCAACGTTGAATGCAATTGCACCAACAACATCTTCTGCGTTTATCTTAGGTCAAGTATCTCAAGGTATTGAGCCAATATGGTCTAATACGTATGTAAAAGATATCGCTAAGGTGAAAACTACAATTAGAAATCCTTTCTTAGTTGAGCTTTTAGAGGAAAAAGGAATGAATACAACAGCAGTATGGCATAGCATTCGTGATTTTGACGGATCTGTACAGCATTTAGATTTCCTTTCAGACTTAGAGAAAGACGTATTTAAAACATATTCTGAAATTGACCAGATGGATATTATCTATCAGGCAGCGAACAGACAAAATCATATTGACCAAGGTCAGTCGGTAAATATTATTGTTCACCCAGATATGCCAGTTAAAGAAATCAATAAGATTCACGTAACTGCATGGAAATTAGGTTTGAAGTCATTATACTACCAACATAGTATGAATGCTGCACAAAAATTCAAGCAAAAGAAAGATTGTGCTAGTTGTGAGGCTTAAGCCTTTAATGAACTAGAATAGTTATTAAGTTTTAAATCTGGTGTTTTAGCAAGCAAGTAATGTTTGTTTAAAGCACCAGATTTTTTTTGTGTAATGTGGTTTACTGTACGAACATGTAGAAACATGTAGATATAAAGAAATGATACCCACAGATAGTTAAATTGAATAATTAAGACAAGACAACTACTACCAATAAACTGCTAAGTGAGCTTTAAAAAAACTTTAAGAACGGTCTCTATTTCTAGATTTACGTTTACTTTTTATAAAATCAAGTAGTTTGCCAGAAAGGAAAGTGATTATTAAGCTTTTAATAGTCCCTTTTTGACTAAAAGTAGCTTCTAATCCCTGTCTTAGTTGATGTGGTACTAAATCTGTTTTAGCGCTATTAAATTGTAGTTTTATGCTTTCTTGGGCGATGAGACGTTGAAGATTAAGAACTTTCAAGCGCTCATCTATTTCTTCAAAAGAATGGTATTGCTTGCTCATAATCAGTCAAAATAATATTTAGATAATTTTTTAAGTACAGGTTTGTTTAGTTGCTCTCTAAATATATAGAGCATAACTGCTATCAGAATATAAAACCCGGCTACGATAATAAAACCAATGAAGTAACTATTCATTAGTTCAGACAACCATAAACAGGCTGCGAATGACAGAAATAATAATGCAAACAGACTACTGATACCTATTAAAAAAAGCTTTAATATGCCGGTAGCATTTTTTGATAAGACTTTGAAAATTTTAAGTCTATAGTATTCGTCACTATGTTCTAAATATGACCCCATTTCGGTTTTTAGCCCCATGAGGTCATTTTTTAATTCTTCAAAAGCCATAGCTGCTATTTATGTAGTTGAGCGTTTTGTGCTTTTAATTCTTCTAATTTTTGTTCTAACTTATCAATGATATCATCTGCCTTGTAACTCATCGTTGAAATTGCCTCGTCTAATTTTCTGTCAAAAGCATCTTTCTGTTCATTAGCAGTTTTTGTTAGCTCATCTTTTGCGTGAGAAACTCTTTCAGCTATATCATGACTGGTGTCTTCAACCTTTCTTTTGATTCTGTGACGTGTTTCAATTCCTTTATCTGGTGCGTATAAAATTCCTATTCCAGCACCAATAGCAGCACCAGTTAATATCGCCAATAAAGTATTTCCATTATCGTTTTGCATAATATTGATTTTAATATTTCAAGATAAATTTAAACACTTAAAAATGCCTGACATATGATTTAAATCATATGCGAAAATTATACAAGCGTAAATAGAAAAAGAAAATTGCGATTACATTTCATTGAAAATTAGTGAAGTAGCTCATATACCTGCTTTGCAATTTCTAATTCTTCATTTGTAGGAATAATTAAAATTTTAACCTTAGAATCTGGGGTATTTACTTCTCTAATATTTTTTGATCTTAGTTCGTTTTTTGAATCATCTAATTGAAAATTAAAATAATCCATATCCTTACAAACTAGCTGACGCATTAGGCTAGAATTTTCACCAATACCTGCAGTAAATATGATGGCATCTAGTCCGTTCATTGTCGCCGTATATGCTCCGATATATTTCTTGATACGATAAGCATTCATCTCTAAAGCTAAAATACAGTTTGCATTACCATTGCTAGCTTCCTCTTCAATATCACGTAGGTCATTAGAGCTGGTAAGACCAAGCATACCACTTTTTTTGTTCAATAATTCGTTGACATCACTTAAGCTATATCCTAAGGTATTCACCATATAATAAATGATAGAGTGATCAATATCTCCACTACGGGTACCCATTATAAGTCCGTTCGAAGGAGCGAACCCCATACTGTGATCAATACTTTTTCCGTCCTTTATTGCGGTAATACTACACCCGTTTCCTAGGTGGATTGAAATTAACTTTGTGTTTTTTTTATGTAGATAGTCATTTGCTTTTTCTGAAACATATTTATGGCTAGTACCATGAAATCCGTAGGCTTGAATTCCGTCTTTCTCATATAGTTCATTAGGAATAGCATATTTTTTTGCTTTAACAGGAACAGTACCGTGAAAGGCGGTATCAAAAACAACTACTTGTTTTGCCGTAGTAAAAATTTCTTCTGCCATAACGATACCTTGCAAATTAGCAGGGTTGTGTAAAGGAGCTAAACTGGAGAGCATTTTAATCTTACTCTTAACCTCTTCGTTTATTAAAGTGGTTTCTGTATAATCGCTACCACCATGAACAACGCGATGCCCAATAGCATCAATTTCTTCGGTACTCTTAAGTACACCTATTTCAGCATCCAATAAAAGTGAGGTAATTCGTTCTAGACCGGCTTTATGGTTTGCTATTTCATAAATTTTTTCAACTTTATTGTTATCGGTTCTATAGTTGGATATGGCATCTGTACTACCAATACGCTCTATGGAGCCAACGCAAATAACTTTGGTGGAAGGCATTTCTAAAAGTTGATATTTTATAGAAGAACTTCCGGAATTGATAATTAAAATATTCATGAAAATTGGTTTAAAATCCTTCTGCTTGAATAGCAGTAATTATTACGGTATTAAAAATATCATCTACAGTACAGCCGCGACTTAAATCGTTAACAGGTTTATTTAACCCCTGTAACATTGGTCCGATAGCCAAGGCACCAGTTTCTCTTTGTACGGCTTTGTACGTGTTGTTTCCGGTATTTAAATCAGGAAATATAAACACACTAGCTTGCCCTGCAACTTCAGAATCTGGTAATTTACTGAGTCCGACTTTAGCATCTACCGCAGCGTCATATTGAATAGGACCTTCCACTTTAAGATCGGGTCTTTTTTCTTTAATAATTTCAGTAGCCTTACGAACTCTGTCAACATCTTCACCTACACCAGAAGCTCCCGATGAATAAGAAAGCATGGCTATTTTTGGTTCAATACCAAAAGCTGCGCTTGTAGCAGCAGATGAAATAGCAATTTCAGATAACTGCTCAGAATTAGGGTTCGGATTAATGGCACAATCTCCAAAAACGGTAACTCTGTTCGGTAAGCACATGAAAAATATAGAAGATACTATAGATACACCAGGCTTAGTTTTGATAAATTGTAATGCAGGTCTAATAGTATGCTGAGTAGTATGTATAGCACCCGATACCATACCATCGGCATGACCTTTATATACCATCATTGTGCCGTAATACGACACATCTTCCATTAAATCTTGCGCCATCGCCAGGTTTACATTTTTATGTTTACGCAATTCGAATAGGGTGGTGGCGTAATCTAAAAAATGATCAGATGCAGTTGGGTCGATAATATTGATATCGTTGATGTTCAAATCGATATCTAATTCTTTAATTTTAGAAATGATCTGTTCTTTATTACCTAAAAGAGTAATAGAAACAGCATCGGCATCGATCAGTTTTTTGGTTGCCAATAGAATACGTTCATCTAAACCTTCAGGTAAAACGATATGCTTTTTCGAAGCTTTTGCCTTTTGAAGAAGGTTATACTGAAACATTCTAGGGGTTATACCTTTCGCTTTAAACGTAATTAACTTTTCAGCCAATTCTTCGGTAGGTATATACTTCTCGAACTCTTGAATAGATGTTTGTATTTTTTCTGTGTTTTCGGCGTAAATACGTGGTCTAATAGTACCAATTTTATTGGTGACATAAAATGTACCACGAGCAACAGAAAGTATTGGTATAATATCAGAAAGACCTTCTATTAACTTAATAATAGAATCTTCGGGTATAAGACCACCAGTTAAAACAATACCAGATAGGCTAGGGTAATTTGTGGAGATATTTGCCTGTAATGCTCCTAAAATAATATCTGCACGATCACCAGGTGTAATTACTAGACTATCATCTTTTAAATGCGTGATATAATTACGTAATTGCATGGCGCCAACACTGAAACTGCCTACTTGGTTGTTAATATAATCTTCACCAAAAAGAACTTTAGCATCAAGCTCTTGTGCGATTTCTTTTAATGTTGGGCTACCTAAAACAGAATTTACGGGTATAGTACCGACTAAAACATCATCAGGTAATTTTTCTTTTAATCCGTTAGAAATAATAGTAACATTCTCCGGTTGTACTTTGTTAGCTACAATGAGAAGTACTTCAACACCTTTCTCTTTAAATGAGTCGTAAGCCATGTAAAGATTGCCAACTAACTCGTCTAAGGTCTTATTTTTTCCGCTTGCGAGTATTACTGCTGGTATACCTAAGTTTTTTGCAATAAGTACGTTAATGTCCCATTCAATAATAGCACCTTCTCCAGAAAAATCGGTTCCTTCAACTAAAACGAAGTCGAACTTATTTTCAATGGTTTTATACTTGTGTATAATATGGCCTACAATTTCATCGTCTTTATCTTGATTTTTTAATTGTACTACTTGGCTACGTGTATATGCAAAAGCCTCTTCAGGTTTCATATCTACATTGAAATAGCTTAAAACAGTGTCAATGTGGTTATCGGTTTTACCATTGGGGACTTCATCAATAATAGGTCTGAAATAGCCAACTTTGGCAGTTCTGCCTAAAAGAAGTTGCATAAGGCCAAGTGAAACAATAGATTTTCCACTATTGGGCTCTGTAGTAACAATATATATAGCTTTACTCACGTGTAAAAGGGATTAGTGTTTAACAAATTTATAGGATTCTTTACGGATTAGGGCTTACAATGTAAAAATCTGACACTTTAGTTTAAAGTTGATAATTATAAAGTTGTATTTGAAGTCATGGTTTCTACAATATTAAATGTATAAGTAAGCTTAGGTACCGTATTTGAAGCGTCAAAAATACTTATGACAGTCACGCTTTAAAATGACATATCTCATATTATAAACATGAGATAAGTCATTTTCACCTTTATCGGTAACAACTACTTTTGGTGCTGTTATTAAATCAGATTACCAAATGCCGAACGAAACAAAAACGAATACTAATTCTTTCTTTTTAAGTGAAGAACGTGCTTTTCTTGACGGACCACGAAGTCGGTTTAAAGAATTGTGGTTTACGTTTAAGGTACAATATCAGTTTATTCGAGCGTTTAGAAAATTACATTTTATTGGTCCGTGTGTTACCGTATTTGGATCTGCCCGTTTTAAAGAAGATAATCCATATTACAAACAAGCAGAAGAAGTTGGTAAAGCTTTATCTGAAATGGGCTTTACAGTAATGACAGGCGGCGGACCCGGTATTATGGAGGCAGCAAATAAAGGAGCTTACCTTAATAATGGATATTCAATTGGTTGCAATATTATTTTGCCTCATGAGCAAAAACCGAATCCGTATTTACATAAATGGATAAATATTCCCTATTTCTTTATTAGAAAATTTTTACTACTTAAGTACTCCTTCGCATTTGTGGTATTGCCTGGTGGCATAGGTACTTTAGATGAACTTTTTGAAGCGGTTACCCTAATACAGACAAAAATGATACAAGATTTTCCGGTGGTCATTTTCGGAAAAGAATATCATAAAGAGTTATACCATCACATACAGACGATGGCAGAAAATGAAAGTATATCAAAAAAGGATATGGACTTAATGTTCTTGACCGATTCTGTTGATGAAATGAAAGAACATTTAAAAGAACATGCGGTCAAAAGATTTAAACTCATTAAAAAACCAATGCGGACCAAGTGGTGGTTTGGCGAGAAAAAGTCAGTTCGAACTACTTAAAAGTACTCTTTGAATCTCAATATTAAATTTTCAGGAATTATAAAATAAGAATACAATATGCTTAAAATCAAAAGTATAATAATAGTTTTAATCATTTTTACCTCAGTACTGTTTGTTTCTTGTCAGTCTAAGAAGCAGGGTGATATTGGAGCTTTACAGATAGATAGTACAGCAGTACTATTACCCACTAAAGAAGCAATAAAAAAGATTGAAAACATAAAAATTTTGAAGGACATTAAGATTGTTGGCTATTTTCAATTTATGGATTCAGTAGTTGAAAAATATGATACCATAGTGCCATATGCGTTATCTGAACATTTGTTAGTACGAAATAACCCGTGGATAATTGATACTTTGGCGAATACAGATTACTACAGAATGATGGCGCGTGATTCTTTTGTTTATGATCAAAAGCAAATGATTGTATTGCCAAAAGATAGCGAGTTGATACTGCCAGATTCAATTACAGCTTGTAGAATACTAGAAGATTTTTCAACCACCGAAATTGATGTTAACATACCAGAATACAAATTACGCATTTTTCAAGATTCTGTTTTATTAGAAACGTTTCCGGTTAGGGTGGGGCAGTATCGAGAGCGCTATTTAAAATTTGGAGATCGTGTAACAGATTTAAGAACAAAAACAGGAGAAGGGACTATAGTAAGGCATGCAAAGCATCCAGATTTTTATAATCCGGTAAACGGAAAACGTTTTTATGTAACCAGACGAGATGATGGTAAAACAACCATGATGCCTCAAATACCTTGGATCGAAACTGAAATTAATAATGTTAGAAATGGACAAATGATTCATCCGACTACAAATCCTAAAACATTGGGTAGGGCATATTCAAATGGCTGTATTGGTCTTGGTGAAGGCGATGCTTGGCGGGTATATTATTATGCGCCATTAGGTACAAAGCTTAAAATTAGGTATGATTTAGAAACATATGATGAAGGCATGGTTATTTCTGTACTTCGAGATGTATATCACTTAACTGATGATCAATAAAATGGAAGTATATTAAAGCTAAATCCGATTTAGTTTAAACTGAATTTAAATAATAGGTATTTATAATTTTATTAATTTTACTAACGTGAACAAACTGTTTTCCATATTGTTATCATCGCTCATCATGCTGCAAAGCTTTGGTGTGCATTATGATGATATTGTTCAGTTAGATGAATTAATTGAGCACGCTCAATTTCATAGTGAGCAATATGGCGATAATGTAATTGTTTTTCTTTCTAAGCATTATGGTGAGTTAAAGGCAGACCATCAACGCGATCATCAAGAAGAAAAGAAAGATCACGAAAAATTACCTTTTAATCATAGTGGAGCATCGCATATTTCTGTTGCCGACGTGTTTATCAATAGCTACAAATCAGAATTAAACGAAGTAGAATTTTCAGATTATACAGACTCAAATTTCTATTATCAAGCACCATCTTCTTCATTACACTCACAAGGCATTTTACAGCCGCCCCGCATTTCATAATACAATCGATTTTTTAATTTTTTAGTTCAAATTCATGTTTATGAATTTGAGCGATTCACATTGATTTATATGAAAAGATGCTATCACATATTATTAATTTCAGTTTAAAGAATAAGCTCATTATTCTACTCTTTACCGTATTCATTATTGAGTACGGGCTATTTGCACTTTCTCAAATACCTATTGGGGCAGTGCCAGATGTTACCAATAATCAGGTTCAGGTAATTACGACATCACGTAACTTATCTACCCAAGATATGGAGCAATTCATAACATATCCCGTAGAACTTGAAATGGCAAACTTACCGGGAGTCAAAGAAATTCGTTCGGTATCTAAATTTGGTTTGTCTGTGGTTACCATCGTTTTTGAAGATGATTTAGGTACGTATTTGCCGAGACAACTTATAGCAGAGAAAATAGCTTCAGCTTCAGAGAAAATTCCAGCCGGTTTTGGTACGCCACAAATGGGACCGATAACTACAGGGTTAGGTGAAATTTATCAATATGTTTTAGAGGTAGAGCCAGAGTATAAAGGCGAGTATACAACAACCGAACTGCGAACCATACAAGATTGGATCGTAAAACGGCAATTGTCTGGGATACCCGGTGTTGTTGAGGTAAACACCTGGGGCGGATTTCTAAAACAATACGAAGTTGCTATAAATACCCAAAAACTAAATGCCATGAACATTACCGCCAGTGATGTTTTTAAAGCACTGGAAACTAACAATAGTGTTTCTGGTGGCGGTTATATCGAAAAGGTGAATCAGGCTTTCTTTATTAGAGGAGAAGGGTTGGTTTCATCTCTAGAGGATATTCGAAATATTGTAATTAGCACTAAAGGCGGATTACCAATTTATATTAAAGATGTCGCTACAGTTGACTTCGGTAGCGCAGTTCGTTTTGGTGCCATTACTGGTAATGGCGAAGGCGAGAAGGTACTGGGGCAAGTAATGATGTTGAAAGATGCGAACTCTAAAAAGGTAATTGAAGCCGTAAAAGAACGCGTTGCCGAAATTTCAACTTCGTTGCCAAAGGGAGTATATATTAATCCGTTTTTAGAACGAAGCGAACTTATTGCCAAAACAACCTTCACCGTTAGCGAGAACTTAATATTAGGATGTTTAATTGTCATTTTTGTAGTGGTATTATTGCTAGGTAATTTTAGATCAGGTTTGGTGGTCGCATCTGTAATTCCTTTGTGTTTGTTATTCGCATTATCACTCATGTACATATTTGGTGTAGATGCTAATTTAATGAGTTTGGGCGCCATAGATTTTGGTATTATCATAGATGGTGCAGTGATTATTGTAGAGTTTATAGCTTTTGAAATTACAAGAAAGCAACACGAGATTAATAGCTTAGCCAAAACAGATCAGCAGCATTTAAAAGATGAAATCACTTTTGACGGAGCATCTAAAATGATGAACTCTGCCATTTTCGGGCAGTTGATTATTTTAATTGTTTTTATTCCGATTCTATCATTAAGCGGAGTAGAAGGTAAAATGTTCAAGCCTATGGCCTTGACTTTTAGTTTCGCATTAGTTGGGGCAATGATTTTATGTTTTACGTATGTACCAGTAGCTGCATCGGTTTTCTTAAAACCGTCAAAGGAATCGGACAAGAATATATCTGTTCGTTTAATGAAATGGTTGAATAAAAGATATGAACCTATTATAAATTGGGCTTTGCAAAGCAAGAAATTGGTTTTGGGCATTGCAGCGATTCTACTTATAGGCGCAACTATTTTATATACAACTATGGGCGGGGAGTTTGTACCAACTTTAGATGAAGGTGATTTTGTAATTCAGCCCGTATTAAAAACAGGAACCTCATTAAGTAAAACGGTAGATATTACTACCGAGATTGAGAAGATTTTACTCGAAAATTTCCCTGAGGTTCAGCAGGTAGTCACCAGAATTGGAGCTGCCGAAGTACCCACCGATCCTATGTCTATGGAAGAAAGTGATGTCATCATAAAATTGGTGCCGAAAGGGGAGTGGACAAGTGCTAAATCTAAAGATGAGCTAGCCGATAAATTCAAAGAAGCGTTATCAATTATTCCCGGTATGGAAGTAGAGTTTACGCAGCCCATAGAAATGCGTTTTAATGAGCTTATTACAGGAGTGCGTGCAGATATTGCCATAAAAATATTCGGTCCCGATTTAGACGTTTTAGCTAAAAAAGGGAATGAGATTGGTGCATTGATTAAAGATGTCCAAGGCGCTGCAGATGTTAGTGTAGAGAAAATAGCAGGTTTGCCCGAAATGAGTGTTGATTATGATCGCGCCAAAATTGCCCGCTTCGGCTTAAATATTCAAGAACTGAACGATATGGTTTCTATGGGCTTTGCCGGTAAAACTGCCGGTAATGTTTTTGAAGGAGAAAAACGGTTCGATTTAGTCGTGCGCTTAGATAAAGCAAAACGAAAAGATATTGACGACCTTAAAAACCTATATGTTGATTTGCCTGACGGAGGAAAGATTCCGTTAAGCGAGCTGGCAGATATTACCTATAAAAAAGGTGCTGCAAAAATATCAAGAGATGATACCAAGAGAAGAACAGTGGTAGGTGTAAATGTTCGTAATCGCGATTTACAATCGGTTGTAGATGATGTTCAAAAATTAATTAATGAAAATGTAAAATTACCAGCAGGGTATACCATAACCTATGGCGGTCAATTTGAAAACTTGCAAAGTGCCCGAGACCGACTTTTAGTAGCGGTCCCTATAGCCCTTGTACTCATTTTTGTATTGTTATACTTTGCATTTAAGTCGGTAAAAGAAGCCCTAATGATTTACTCGGCAATTCCGCTGGCAGCAGTTGGTGGTGTATTGTTATTATGGATGAGAGGTTTGCCGTTTAGTATTTCTGCGGGAGTAGGGTTTATAGCACTGTTCGGTATAGCAGTATTAAATGGTATTGTGTTGATAGAGCATTTTAAGGAGTTGAAAAAATATTCTTTTGATAGTTTAGACGATTTAATAAAACAAGGAGCGAAAGATCGCTTGCGAGCCGTATTATTAACAGCATCTGCAGCTGCACTTGGTTTCTTACCCATGGCAATATCTACCAATGCAGGCGCAGAAGTTCAACGACCTTTGGCAACAGTGGTAATAGGTGGGCTGTTTACGGCAACCATATTAACATTGGTCGTATTACCGGTGTTGTATTCCATTTTCGATAAACATGAAAATTCAAAAAAGCCAATACCAAAAACAACGTTACAAAATGGTATTGCTTTTATAGCTGTACTTATATCTATTGGGACTTCGGCACAAGAATCGAATAGTCAAAATCTCGATGAATTAATACCTCTAGCTATTGAAAATAACATGGGTTTAAAAGCAGGTCAACTTAAAGTTGATGAAGCTGAAGCATTGGTTAATAGTGCATTTATGTTTAATAAGACCCATGTGTATTATCAATACGATGAAAATAATTTAGCTATTAACGATGTGCCATTGAAGGTATTTGGGGTACAGCAAGATTTTCGTTTTCCGACTGCCTATTTTTCAGAAAAGAAGGTCAATAAGGTAAAGACTAGTTTGGTGCAAGGTGAATATGATATTCAGCGTAAAGCTATAACTAGAGATGTTACGAAAGGTTATTACGACTATCAAATCGCACGAGAAAAAGTTAGGGTCTTTAAAAGGCTCGATAGTTTGTATGCCAATTTTTCACAGGTAGCAGCTAGAAGGTTTGAACTGGGGGAAACTAATTATTTAGAGAAAATAACCGCAGCCTCTAAGCAGCGAAAAATCAATTTAGATTACCAACAAGCTATTCAACATGTAGCCGCGTCATATGCCAATTTGTTGCAATTAATTCAGGTAGAAGATAGTTTGGTGATTTCCGAAGAAATGAACTTAAAAATTGACATTCAAGATGTAAATGTAGATGCTTCTCCTGAGTCCGTATATTATGAAAATAACATGCAATTAATGGCTGCTGAGCGTAAACTAGAAAAGCAGCAGCTACTGCCAGATATTAGTTTAGCCTATTTTCAAGGAACAAACTCAGAATTGAACGATAATCTTTTGGGTTATCAACTAGGGCTAAAAATTCCGCTAATATTCAGTGGTAATGCCTCTAGAATCAAGGCATCAAAAATTGCGAAAGAAAGAGCAGTAACCAAGTCTGTTGCGTATAAAATCCAGATAAAATCAAAGCAAGAAATCTTAGGACAGCAAATCCTTCAAATTCAAAATTCACTGAATTACTATGAGAACGAAGGTGCAGAGTTATCAGATGAAATATTGAAGACCGCGAACATCAGCTTTAGAAATGGTGAAATTGATTTTTTTCAATATATACAAAGTTTAGAAAGTGCCTATGATATAAAATTGGGCTATCTAGATAAGATAAAAGCGTATAACGAAACCGCTACAGACATTAATTTCTTAACATTATAAATAAGGGCATCATGCAAAAATATATATTCAAAATAATAATGCTTTTCATGTTCATCATAATTTCAAGTTGTGGAGACAAGGCAAGCAAATCAAGCGAGAATGGCACATCTGAAGTACAAACAGATGACCGTATTCAAATTACGCAAGCACAATTCGACCAAAATAATATGGAGATCACTAGTATGACTGAGAGTGATTTTCCGGTAATGGTTACGACCTCTGGTATGATAGATGTGCCACCAGAAAATAGGGCAGTGGTGAGTGCTACAATGGGCGGTTATATTAAAACTACACCTTTGTTAATAGGGGATAAAGTACGTAAAGGGCAGTTGTTGGTTACTATTGAGAATCCGGAGTTTGTATCCTTACAACAGCAGTATATGGAGGTTAACGGGCAGTTGAGTTATTTGAAGTCAGAGTACGAACGTCAGCAAACTATGGTAACCGAAAACATAACATCTCAGAAAAGCTTTTTAAAAGCAGAGAGTGATTATAAAACAGGAGTAGCAAAGTACAACGGACTACGAAAGCAACTAGGTATGTTGAATATATCACCAGAACAAGTAGAAAAAGGAAACATAAGTTCGGTAGCCACCATTTATGCACCTATTGAAGGTAGTATTACAAGCGTAAATGTTTCAAAAGGTACATATGTTTCTCCTGCAACTTCAATTATGGAAATCATAAATAATGACCACATTCATTTAGAACTTTCGGTTTTCGAAAAAGATATTATGAAAGTAAAAAAGGATCAGGTGGTAGAATTTAGAATACCAGAAGCTTCAAAAGAGGTGTACAAGGCAGAAGTACATTTGGTCGGTACCTCAATAGGTGGAAATAGAACGATAAAGGTTCATGCACATATAGAAAATGAAGATGACGCCAACTTTCTTACTGGTATGTTCGTAGAGGCGAATATTATTACAGAAACGTCAAAACAAATGTCGCTGCCTTCTGATGCTATTGCCGTGGTTGAAAACGAATCGTTTGTACTGCTTTTGGAAGAGAAGAAAGGCGATACGTATTATTTTAAGCAAGTACCTGTCATGACCTTAGGTAGTTATGAAAATAGGACATCGCTCAGTAATTCATCGACTTTTAAACAAGATGCACAATTTTTGGCAAAAGGTGCGTTTAGCCTGATAGGAGCGTAACTTTAATATAGTAGTAAAAAGAAAGTTATTGATGGAATAATTGACTTAATAAAGGTTAGTTTAATAGATAGATTATGAAAAAATATATAGTATTTCTGTTATTTACGGTAATTAGTGTTGGTACAATAACAGCGCAAGACTGGAATACAGATTTTACAACAGCTAAAGAGCTTGCCGAAACTAATGATCTGCCAATAATACTAGTTTTTCAAGGTTCAGATTGGTGTGCACCTTGTATTAAATTAGATAGGGCAATATGGTCTACAAATGAGTTTAAAGAATATGCAAAAGAGCATTATGTAATGTTACAGGCAGATTTTCCTCGTAGAAAAAAGAATGCGTTGCCAGAGGAGCAATTGAATAAAAATAAGGTATTGGCTGAAAATTATAACAGACAGGGGATTTTTCCCTTTGTTGTGGTTATGAATGCCAATGGTGAAGTTTATGGTGAAACCAGTTACAAGAAACTGACACCGAAAGAGTTCATAGAAGAATTAAATTCATTCATAAAATAGATTGAAGAAACTAACTCTCATAGTATTATTTTTTTCTGTTGGTATGCTGTATGCTCAGGAGCCTTATAAGCGTACCATTAAATTAATGGGTAGCCGTTTTGATATTACCGTAGTGGCTAAAGATCCTGTTGAAGGCGATGTATATATTGATTTGGCTATCAGCGAAATAACAAGAATAGAAAAGCTGATTTCTTCTTGGGATCCAAACTCACAGACATCGGAAATTAATAGAAATTCGGGTATTAAACCTGTTAAAGTAGATGTAGAATTATTTAATTTAATACAACGTGGAATAGGTATTTCTAAGCTGACAGATGGGGCTTTTGATATTAGTTATGCCTCTATGGATAAAATTTGGAAGTTTGATGGTAGCATGACTGTTATGCCATCAGAAGATTCCATTAAGGCCTCTGTGGCTAAAGTAGGCTATCACAATATTATTTTAGATAAAGAGAACCATACCGTTTTTCTGAAGTTAGTCGGAATGAAAATCGGTTTCGGAGCCATTGGTAAAGGTTATGCCGCGGATAAGGCAAAAGAGTTTTTGAAATCTAAAGGTGTAGTTGCAGGTATCATAAATGCATCTGGTGACATGAATACTTGGGGAAAACAGCCCAATGGTAAAGAGTGGAAGGTAGCTATTACTAATCCTATGGATAAGAACAAAGTCTTTGCTTTGTTACCTATAATCAATGGGGCAGTGGTAACTTCTGGTAATTACGAAAAATATGTAACCTTCAATGATATTAGATATACCCACATAATTGACCCTCGAAGTGGTTATCCGGCAACGGGTATTATTAGTGTTACCGTATTTGCTCCCAAAGCAGAATTAGCTGATGCGTTGGCAACATCGGTATTTGTTATGGGCATTGAGGTCGGCTTAAATAGAATAGAACAACTGCCACAGGTAGAATGTATTATTATAAACGATAAAGGAAATATTATAACTTCTAAGAATATAGAAATAGAAAAGTCATGATGAAGAAGTTTTTAGTTTTTACATTAATAGCGGCTTCTTTTAGCAGCTGTACAGTGTTGAAGGAGTACGAGAAAATAAATATTAATGATCCAGATATGGTTTTGCAAGATAAAAAGGTAGACAGCAATTTAACAACGGCTCATTCCTACAGAGAAGCTGCTGCAGGTGCAAACGGAGGAAAAACTGGTGGTGGCTGCGGTTGTAATTAATATAGGATTCAATTTTTAACAAAATGAAAATATTCAAAATAGCAGTTTCTGTAGCAGCATTATTCGCGTTTACGATAAACTATGCACAGCAAGCTCAAGATTCTGTAAAGACCTATAAAAAGCGTGTTTTAGAAACTACCGAGGTAGATTTTTTAACAAGTTATTATTCGCAAGATGGGGATAATGCTGCGGTAAGTGGCGGTTTAGGAACAGAAGACCTAACAGATTTTACAGGCACATTCGTAGTTGCAATCCCTTTAAACGATGACGATGTTCTTACCATTGATGCAGGTGTTTCAGCATATACATCGGCTTCTTCAAGTAATGTAGACCCTTTTGATGGTGGCGAGCCAGCTGATCCGTTTGTAGCAAGTTCTGGTGCTTCAAGTTCAGATACATGGACGAATCTTACAGGTTCGTATAGCCATAGTTCAGATGATAGAAATACAATCGTGTCAGGTAAACTATCGGTCTCTTCAGAATACGATTATTTCTCTTTTGGTCTCGGTGGTGGCTTAACAAAATTATTTAATGAAAAGAATACGGAGGTTAGTATAAATGCTAATGTATATTTAGATAAATGGAATGCTATATATCCATCAGAACTAAGACCTTTCGCCAGTGGTGCAAATGGTTTGGCGAATGGACTTTTCAGTAATAATACAATTACGGGGAATACAAATTACGCCCCTATATTCAATGAGTTTTCTGATGAATCAAGAAATTCTTATTCCGTCGGATTAGGATTTTCTCAAATTCTGAGCAAGAATCTACAAGGTTCACTGGCGTTAGATTTTATTCAGCAAGATGGCTTGTTGTCTACTCCGTTTCAAAGGGTTTATTTCAGCGATGTAGCAGATTCTTTTATAGATAATTTTCAATTGGCAGATGCCATAGAACAATTACCAGATACCAGATTTAAGGTTGCTGCCGGCGGTCGGTTAAATTGGTATATTAATGAAACGTTTGTAGTAAGGAGCTTCTATAGGTATTACTACGATGATTGGGGTATAAACTCCCACACTGCAAGTGTAGAGGTGCCTATTAAGCTTACCGATAAGTTTACGATTTATCCATCTTACAGATACTATCAGCAGTCGGCTGCAGACTATTTCTTTGGTTATGAAGAGGCAGTATCAACAGATACCTTTTATACGTCAGATTATGATTTGTCAAAATACTCGGCAAACCAATTTGGAATGGGGGTTTCGTACACAGATATTTTTACCAAGATGCATATCTGGAAACTCGGCCTTAAAAGTATAGATCTAAAGTTTTACAAGTATGATAGAGATACAACCTTTGGTTCTAGTATCATTACCGCGGGCTTTAAGTTTGTGGTGGACTAGGTTATGGTCTTAATGTAAAAGTCGTTAAGTTTTTGCTAAGAAGAATTATTCTGAATACTAGATACAGCTTTAGAATATTCCTTTATTTGGAATTACTGGTACGTTTTACACTAATCGGGTTGGTTTTAAAAATGTACAAGTAAAATAGCGCGAAAATTATATAAATACCAGTTAGAGGAATAATAATTTCTGAATAATTAGCACTGTTAGGGGCAATTTTTATTAATGCAATTGCTCCAACACCGAAATGCATTAAATTTCCCATGGTGATTGGTCTATTATAAATTCCTCCAAATAATGTTCCTCTTGCCATCCAATTTAAAATTGCAAACGCCATATACAATGCACCAAGGATTTTTATAAATAGTATTGTAATAATATTTGATTCAATATCTAAATAGTTGATTATTTCATTTGGTAAAAAAGAAATTGTTAGTCCCATAATTGCTAAAAACAGGGAGCTAAAAGTCATTAATATTTTTGTATTCAATTATTTTATTTTAGGATTAATAACTAATTAGTAGATAAAATTATATTTTGTTACAATTTTATAACCAACTTAGAAGTAAAATTTACAGATAATGGAATTGAGAAAAGAATACGATCTTTTGAAAATTTAGCGATGGTTACATTTTGAGCATTAGTTATTTTCCATTAGGTCTTTTAATTCTACCGTTGCCCAATTGGGATTATAATTTATGAAATCCTTTAATATTGCAATATGGCTAGAGCCTAAAAGAATCATTATTTTATCATCTTTTTCAGTAACTTGTTTTTGTATTTTTGAATACATATGCAAGTTTCTTCGAGACCATTCTGATGCCAAAAAAGTTCCAATTGTATCATTTGCGGTACCTGCTTTATTTGCAAAATTTAAAAACCAAGCTCTATCAATTTTTCTTTCTTTTTCATTATTTAAAAAATATAAGACATCTAATAAAGATTGATTTTTGTTTACGATATCATTGTAATTATTTTCCCATTGTTCGTCTATAAGCTGATCTGAAGCTATTAATTCATTTTGATTGGAGGTTTTCATACTTTGAATCATTGTGTTATATGGAAAGGAAGAACCTCTATAATCACAAGCAAAAATTCTTTTATGTCCTAATAGTTTTGCAACTCTAAAAGATAATTGTTCTCCTTCGTCTCTTTCTTTGAGTTCAAATTTTTCTGGAACAAAATTCTCGTAAATAGAGTCTAATTCTGACTGTCTGGAAAAAGGATATTCTACAAATATTTTACTTGGATTAAATTTAGCGATTTTGTTACAAATTAGTTCAAGCTCTTTTTGATTTTTTTCAGTCAATACGTCAACTTCGTTAGTTTGTATAATATCAATATTGTGACTTTGGTCAAAATTCGAAAAATGAAATGTTCCAACTAAAAGAACTTCGGTCTTTTTAGAGATATCACTATAAGAAGGTTTTATAGAATTTTCGGTAGTTTTTATTTGGCAAGAAATTAATGAAGAAATTGAAATGATAATTAAGAACCTCAATCTAATATGCTTATTCATTTTGGATATGTTTTTTAAAAGATTAGATTTTTTTTTATTTGTTACAGTTTTTTAATTAATGTTAACTTACAAGTATAAATATTGGCATAATGAAATTACAAAAAGAATACGACCTTATTTGTGTAGGTGCAGGTATCATGAGTGCAACGTTAGCATTATTGGTAAAACAGTTAAAGCCAGATCTTAAAGTGCTGATCGTTGAACGATTAGATAAAGTAGCACAAGAAAGTTCTGCAGCTTGGAACAATGCTGGTACAGGTCATTCAGCCTTATGTGAACTTAATTATACGCCAGAAGATGAAGATGGTCATGTGAATATAAAAAAGGCGATAGACATATGTACGCAATTTGAAACCTCAAAGCAATACTGGTCTTATTTGGTAGCCGAAGGTTTGATCAAAGACCCAAAATCATTTATCACTCCCGTGCCACATCACAGTTGGGTAAAGGGGAAGGATAATGCCGACTATCTTAAAAATCGATATCAAGCTTTTAAAGATCATTTTATGTTCGATACCATCGAGTTTACCAGAGCGATAGATAAAATGGAGGAGTGGTTTCCGTTGATGATGCATGGTAGAACTGAAGATGAGGTTATGGCAGCTTCTAGAATTAATAGAGGAACAGAAATGAATTATGGTTCGTTAACCGAGCAATTATTCGATATTCTAGAAAAAGAGTATAACACTAAAGTGCTATTTAATACCGAGGTGGAAGATATTGATCCCGATCATGATGTAGAATGGTTGGTGAAAATGGAAAATCTAAATACAGGAGTTAAGAATACTGTAGATTCCGAGCATGTTTTTATCGGTGCTGGTGGTGGTAGTTTGTTATTATTACAAAAAGTAGAGATTGAGGAAAAGGATGGTTATGGTGGTTTCCCGGTAAGTGGGGAGTGGCTGGTATGTAAAAATCCAGATATCATTAGTCAGCACAATGCCAAGGTGTATAGCAAAGCAGGTATTGGCGATCCACCAATGTCGGTACCGCATTTAGATACCCGCTATATAGACGGAAAGAGAGAATTGTTGTTTGGTCCGTTTGCAGGGTTTAGTCCCAAGTTTTTAAAAGAAGGCTCGTATTTAGATTTATTGAAATCCATCAATTTTGACAATATACCATCTATGTGGGGCGTATTTTGGCATAATTTACCGTTAACGAAATACTTGGTAGAACAAGTAGCGATGAGTTTTGAAGATAGAATGGATTCTTTAAGAGCGTTTGTTAAAGATGCTAAAAGCGAAGATTGGGAGATAATGATTGCCGGTCAACGTGTACAAACAATTAAGAAAGATGAGTTTGAAGGTGGGTCGTTAGAATTTGGTACACAGTTAGTGAGTAGTAAAGATGGTCGAATTACGTGTTTGTTGGGCGCGTCGCCAGGTGCATCAACTTCCGTGAAGATTATGTTAGATGTTTTGGAAAAGGCTTTCCCAGAATTAACAACATCAGAAACAGGAAAAGCTAAGCTGAATAAAATGGTTCCTTTTTATAAAAAGGAGCTCACTAAAGATTTGTTCGATAAAGAACTTGCAAGAGTCACCCAAAGTCTTGAATTATAAATATCTCTTTTTATTAAGATAGTTTTATGCTTAATAACACTAAATCAACACAATAAAAAGACGGTACTTGCATTATCATTATTCAGTACAGTTACTACCAAAATTAAATGCGGTTTAAATTACCTTTATTCTTTCTTTTCATAGTTAGCTTTACTTCGCAAGCGCAGTTGAGCGATTTAGCACGTTTAGATTTTACATTTATCCCTAATAAAGGATCAGATGTAGAGTATACACGCTCAAGATTTCTTGTTAATTATCCAGTAAAACTCAAGAAAGAAGGTCAGTATTTATTTTTAGGAGTTGATTATAGCAACGTTCATCTTCGCTTTAAAGATGATGAGCTTCCTTTTGATCGAGAATTACTGAATGATTTTAAAATTCTAGACTTCACCATTGGTTTTACAAAACCTTTAAAAAATAATTGGCGTTTGGGCGTGCGTCTTCAGCCTGGTATTAGTACAAATGATGAAGCAAGGCATTTATCATCAGAAGATCTTGTATTTTCAGGTGATGTCGTATTTATAAAAAAGTTTGAAAATAATATAGATAAGCCATCTCGTTTAATTGTCGGATTATCTTATTCACAAAATAGGGGCTATGTATTTCCATTGCCGTTCATTAGCTATTATAAAAAGTTTAGACCCGACTGGTCATTTAATATTGGTGTTCCAAGGTCTAATTTACAGTATCATCTTGCAGAAAAACATCGTTTCAAATTATACACACAATTAGATGGTTTTACCTCGAACATTCAAAATGGGGCTTTGGTAAATGGTAATGAATACGCAGAAATAATAAATATGTCTTTAATAAATGGTGGTCTGCAGTATGAGTATCATTTTACGGATCATCTACAATTAGATTTACGTGCAGCTTATAATTTCAGTTTAAATAATAAACTAAAAGACGGTAGTAATAATACGATACTAACTATAGATAATGATTCTAGAAGCTATTTTAGAGCAGTGCTAAGATTCAAGATATAATAAACGTATAGAAATAAAAAACGCCGAAATCTTAGATTTCGGCGTTTTCATTTTACAATAGCATAAGGGCATTAGCCAATTACCGATTTTTCAGTAATAAATGGTTGATTATAATGTCTTTGTCCTGTTGCCTTATATAGTGCATTCGCCAATGCTCCTATAATAGGAGGCAAAGATGGCTCTCCTAAACCAGTTGGATCTATTCCATTATCTACAAAAAAGCTTTCAATTTCTTTCGGTGCTTCTTTATGTCGTATTAAGCGATAGGTATCAAAATTCTTATGTTGAGGTTTACCATCTTCAAAAGTCATTTCGCTATAGGTAGCGTGACCGATGCCATCAATGATTCCGCCTTCAATTTGATTTTTAGCTGCCATAGGGTTAATGACAATTCCGCAATCTACGGCACACCATACTTTAGTAACCTTTGGTGATTTTGTATCTGTTGCTAGGTCTAAAACTTGTGCAACATAAGAGTTATGGCAGTAATAAGCAGAAACACCTCTTGCAGCACCGTTTTTCTTACTTCCGTCCCAACCAGCTTTTTCTCTTACTAACTTAAGAACACCTGCATAACGTACTGGGTCGTAGTCGTTCTTTTCAGGTTTACCTACAGGATTTTTTATAGCTCTGTCAAATAACTCTAATCTAAATTCAATAGGGTCTTTACCAGCAGCTTCTGCAACTTCATCTAAAAAAGCTTGTTCGGCACCTGCAACAAAGTTAGAGCGTGGCGCACGCCAAGCACCTGTGGTTACATTTGTTTCTAAACTGAATTTTTCAGCTAAGTAATTATCAACAGCACCTGCAGGAAATCTATTTTCGAAAAGTAAATCGTCATTAGATCCTGCACCTTTAACATGCCAAGCAATTAAATTACCTTCTTTATCTAAACCTGCTTTATATTTTACTTTATATGTTGGGCGGTAGGTACCTTGTGTCATATCATCTTCACGTGTATACACCAATTTTATTGGTGCTTTCATATGTTGAGAAATTACCGCGGCCTCCACACCGAAAGTTCCATATAGACGACGACCAAATCCGCCACCCATACGGCTCATTTTTATATCGATTTTCTCCACTGGCATACCTAATCTAGAAGCCAGGGTTTTTTCTAAAAACTCAGGAGTTTGTATTGGTCCGTTGAACAAAGCTCTTTCAGCAGTAACATCTGCGTAAAAGTTCATTGGCTCCATCGTATTGTGCGCTAAAAAAGGAGCACTATATGTTCGTTCTATAACCTTATCTGCTTTTTTAAATGCACTAGCTACATTACCATCTTTACGAGCAGGTTGTTTAGAAGAAGTGTTCAATAATTTTGTCAATGCTTCATCATGCCCTTCTGTACTTTCTAAAGCAGAAGATTCTTCCCATTCCACATCTAAAGCTTTTTTAGCCTGCATACATTGCCAAGTGCTCTCACCAACAATGGCGACTAGCTTATCAATAGAACCGGCATCAGACCATTGTTTCTCCGTATCATCTTTATATACATCAATAGGGAAAACGTCTTTAATACCTGGCATGGATTTTACAGCATCTGCATTCATTGATTTATACGTCATACCAAACGCAGGTGGATGCACGATCATGGCAATCATCATACCTTCTTCTTGAATATCTATTCCGAATAAAGGCTTCCCAGTTATAATATTTGGACCATCAACATTTCGTCTATCCGTTCCGATAATATCGAAATCTTTAGTTTCCTTCAAAGAAACTTCTTCAGGAACAGGCATCGTAGCAGCTTTTGAAGCCATTTCGCCAAAACTAGCAGATTTGTCAGAACCGGTATGGCTAATTATACCTGCATCTGTAGTGATTTCAGAAGCATCAACTTGCCAAGCCTCGGCAGCTGCGGCAACTAACATATGTCTAGCAGTTGCACCTGCCATTCTTAATCCAGACCAACCAACACGAATAGACTGGCTACCACCTGCCAATTGTCTTTGAAAAATATCGGTATTTAAAGGCGCTTGTTCAACGATTACATTTTTCCAATCGACATCTAATTCATCTGCCACGATCATGGGCATAGAGGTCTTTACATTCTGTCCTATTTCTGGGTTAGGCGACATAATAGTTACCATACCGTTATCGCCAATTTTAAGAAAGCTATTAATATCGAACCATTCTTTTGGTATGTTACTTACTTGCTCAGGGGTTGGTTTGCAAGATGCTAGCCAACTGAATCCTAAAATCATACCACCACCGGCAAGCGTACCGCTTTTTAAGAAAGAACGTCTATTATATGTTGTTTTAATGAGTGTCATCTGTTTGTTTTTTGAAGGTTAAAATCCCAACATTGTGGGGTTATAATTACGCGTTAGAAATACTTGAAGCATTTTTAATTGCTTTCTTAATTCGCGTATAAGTACCACAACGACAGATATTACCGTTCATAGCATCTTCAATTTCAGTATCTGTAGGATTAGGATTTCGCTTTAAAAACGCACTGGCATTCATAATTTGACCTGCCTGGCAATAACCGCATTGGTACACATCTTCTTCTAACCAAGCCTTTTGGACCGGATGATCTCCGTTTTCAGAAAGTCCCTCAATAGTTGTGATGGATTGTTCCCCAACGGCAGAAACTGGTAGCTGGCAAGAGCGCACGGCATTATCGCCTAAATGAACGGTACATGCACCACATTGGGCAATACCACAACCAAATTTTGTGCCTACCAATTTTAAATGATCTCTTAATACCCAAAGCATTGGTGTAGTGGGATCTACATCTACTTCTTTGGTTTCTCCATTAACTTTTAAACTGAAATTTGCCATTCGTTTTTCCGATTTGTTTAAGTTGTCTGAAATTAGGTATTTTTTCAGAAAAATGACCGAGAATTACCGAGAAAAAATCTTAAAATTTATTTTATAAAATATAAATCACCATAATCTAAAGATTTGTGTAATCAATTGGTAATGAGATGTGTGTGGTATTTATTGAAGATGTACATGAAAATGTCTTTTTCCGTTGTCTTTTTTAACTTAAAACCGAAAGAGTTATTTAATTATTGAATAGTGATATTTAAAAAGTGTCTATCCAAGTATTTTTAGCCAAGTGGACAATCCTTGTTTTTTACATAAATACTAATCTATTGAATATGATAACACAACATATAGCGGACACTGTGTCTGAATCTATAATAAGCACCATTGGAAATACACCTTTGGTTCAATTAAATAAAATATTTAAACATAATAAGTTTAACCTTTTTGGTAAACTAGAAGCAGCAAACCCTGCGGGTAGTATTAAAGACAGAACTTCCCTTTTTATATTACAACAAGCACTTGCAGATGGTAGAATAAAAAAGGGAGATACGGTTATAGAATCAAGTTCAGGAAATATGGCGGTAGGTTTGGCTCAGGCATGTTTATACTATGGTCTTAAATTGATTGTAGTTGTGGATCCGAAATTAAATTTACACACAGAGAAAATTCTTAGAACATATGGTGCCCGCATAGAAAAAGTTACAGAACCAAAAGAGGATGGAGGTTTTCTAGCGGCAAGATTGGCACGCGTACAATACCTGTTAATTAGTATTCCTAATAGCTTTTGGTCTAACCAGTATGGCAATAAAGACAACCCGTTAACACATCATAAAACCATGACAGAGATCATGGATTCTTTGGAAGGGGAATTAGATTACTTATTTGTGGCTACAAGTACCTGTGGTACATTAATGGGCTGTGCAGACTATATTAAAGAAAACAACCTAAGCACTAAGATCATTGCAGTAGATGCCGTTGGTAGTGTTTTATTTGGTGGTCCACCATTAAAGCGATTAATTCCGGGGCATGGGGCTGGCGTACCTTCCCAATTTTTAGATACGAACAAGATTCACGATTATGTATATGTAGATGATGTTGACTGCGCAAGAGGATGCTGGTCATTACTAGAAAATGAATCTATTTTATGTGGTGGTTCTTCTGGAGGTATGATTAGTGCCGTTAAAAAGTATAATAAAAAAATAGCGGATGGTAGTAACTGTGCGTTGTTTTTATGTGATCGTGGAGAACGCTATTTAGATACCATTTATAATCAAGAATGGTTATTAAAAGAATTGCCGGAAAGTAGAAATGCTTTTACTCCGTTAGGAGGGTGGAAGGTAGCCTAGTCTATGAATAACAATAGCAAATATAAAGTTGGTATTATAGGTTTTGGACCTAAGGGTTTTTATGGTTTTGAAAGATTGATAGCTTATTTAAATGAGGCTAAGGTATCTAAAACCGTACAAATTCATATTTTCAATAATACATCGTTTTTAGCTTCAGGCGATGTATATAGATCAGATCAGCCAGAATACTTGATAATGAATTACGCCAACCGTAATATCAATAGTTGGGTTTTAAAGGAACCTTTTTCATCGGCTACTGAAACCCCGGATTTTGTCACATGGCTAACGGATAATGGATATAACGCTGTTGCTTCTGGAACATATGCTCCAAGAGCTCTAGTAGGTGATTATTTGGTAGATTGTTATCAATTCGTATTGGAGCAATTGCCAATGAACATTGAGGTAGTTACCCACATTGGTACGGTAACTAATATGATAAAAGAGGATGATGATTATCAGGTGTTTTATAGGGATAAAACAAGCGGCAAGCAAGAAGCTGTTGTTTGTAACAAAGTCCTGTTTACAACGGGTCACCATTCTTTTAAGACTCAAAAAAAACAAAGCGATAATTCAGATAGTAAGATTGATTTTATTTATCCAACCAATAAAAAATTAAAGCATATCTCTTCACCATCTTTGGTAGCAATAAAAGGTTTCGGATTAACGTCAATAGATGCAATTTTGGCTTTGACAGAAGGCAGAGGGGGGAATTTTGAAAAAAATGATATCGGCGATTTAAAATATGTTTCTTCAGGGAGAGAGCCTCAAAAAATATACCCGTTCTCAAGAACAGGTTTACCTATGATACCAAGGAATGGTTCATCTCCGGCTGATACGGATTTGTATTTTTTAACCGAAGAGTTTATAGCTAGACTAAAACAACATAGACCTATTAATTTTCATAGTAGGCTGTTACCCCTAATCAAGAAAGAATTTTATTTTTCATATTACACTGTACTGTTCAAAAATTATGGTCATCAGTTTTATTTTGATACCGATTTTTCGGTAATGGAAAAACAGGTGAAATATTTTCATGAGGACTATCCAAACGCTCCTGTTTTCAATTGGGAAACTATAGTAAATCCGTTTAAAGAGAAGTCTGTCTTATCAACTGATGAAGTACAAGATTACATGCAGTATTTGATTAATGAGGTTGCAAATGGAGAAGAAAAAAGTCCGCTCATATCAGCTGTTGCCACATGGCGTAAAATCAGTCCGATTTTTAATGAGCTCTACAGTTTTGGAGGTTTAGATGCGGTTTCGCACAAGGAATTTGATTCATATTATTTCGGCTTGTTCAACCGCCTATCTTACGGTCCGCCAGTAAAGAACATGAAAAAAATATTAGCCTTAAGTAAAGCAGGGGTTTTAGATTTTACTTATGCCAAATCTGCAACTATTTCTACAGACGATTCCGATAATAATTTTAGTCTACATATAGAAAACGGTCAGAGAACCCAGATAGATTATGTAGTAAATGCCACAATATCAAGAGCTAAAGTAGGTAGGTTTGAAAATGAACTTTATCAGAATTTATTGAAAAATGGACTAATTCGTGAATTCGAAAATAAATCAAAGACTAGTTATAAACCAGGTTGTATAGAAATTAATAAAGCCGGAAATGCTATAGACGTTAATGGTCATATCAACCATGATATTTCATTTTATGGAACACCTACTGAAGGCATAACCTGTGATAACGATACCCTGTCAAGAACCCGAAACGATTTTGCATCTATTTGGGCAAAATATATTTGTGAAGAAATTAAAGAGAAAGATGAAAGAATTGAAAATTATAAAAGACAAAAACATGTATTTTAAGGGAAAACCTGAATATCAATTAACCCCAAAAACTTCTGACTGGATGCATGAACTATTTAATGACCAAGCGGTTGTTAGAGGTTTGGTGGAAAGATATGGTTCACCGATAAATATACACCACTTACCATCTTTCAATAAAAATTGCGAAAACTATCAGCAGCTTTTTCAATCGTACGGATTAAAATATAGAATTTTTTACGCTAGAAAAGCGAACAAATCTAAAGGTTTGGTAAAACAGGCATTTGCATCTGGTATAGGTGTAGATACCGCTAGTTTTAAAGAATTGGAACAGTCTCTAGCATTGGGCGGAAATGCTGAAAATTTAGTGCTGACTGCAGCCATAAAAACCGAAGCACAGATAGAACTGGCAATCAATAATGGAGTACCTATTATCTTAGATAATGAAGATGAATGTAGATTGACCCAAACTGTAGCCGCTAAATTGAATAAAAAGGCAAATGTTGGTTTTCGAATTAGCGGATTTGAAGTTGATGGCGAGAAACTTTATAGTCGTTTTGGATTTGATGTAGATGAGGTGGTAGATTTTATTGCTTCTTACGTAGGTGACGGTAAAACTTTTGATTTACTAGAAGTAACCGGGCTTCATTTTCATTTAGATAGTTATTCTACACATCAACGTAGTATCAGTTTAATTGCTAGCACTCATATAATATCAGCTTTAAAGGAAAAAGGATATCCTATTTCCTTTATTGATATAGGTGGCGGTATTTTAATGAATTATTTAGAGGATGAGGAAGAATGGACCAATTTCAATGAAAAATTAAAGGACGTGGTAATAAATCAGAACAATGATATTACGTTCAATAATAACGGATTAGGCTTTAGATTGGAAGATGGTAAGTTGAACGGAAAGCTCAATACCTACCCGTACTTCAATAAAATAAATAAAGGTTCCTTTATAAGAGAAGTACTGGATTTTACGGATGATGTATCTGGATTGTCGGTAGCTTCTTTATTACTTCAACACAATATCGAAATCCGTATTGAGCCGGGTCGCTCTTTATTAGATCAAGTGGGTATGACGGTTGCGAAGGTCATCCATAGAAAAAAAGATGCCAAAGGTCAATGGTTGGTTGGTTTAGAAATGAATATGAGTCAGATGATGAGTTCTAGTGCCGATTTTCTTTTGGATCCCTATATGTTGTATAATTCAGAAGTAGAGGAGGATGAATGTGTTGATGTATTTTTTACCGGAGCCTATTGTTTGGAAAGAGATGTACTATTAAAACGTAAAACTACATTGCCCAGATTACCAGAATTAGGGGAGTATGTAGCCTTCGTAAACACTGCTGGTTATATGATGCACTTTTTTGAAACCGAAGCGCACCTTTTTGAACTATCTACGAATTTAATATTTACAGGGTCTAATGAGAAGCTATCATTTTTTCAGTTTATAGATGATAATAAGATTGTACTAGAATAGAATGGTGAAATGCATCAATAACTAAGTGTTTTAAGACAAGGGGAATTTAGAGTATTAGATAAATTGTATAAAAACAATATATCATGAAAATACAAGCATATTTAGCCTTCAACGGCAATTGTCAGGAAGCTTTAAACTTCTATGCAAATTTGTTCAACGCAGAAATAAAGAATAGACAAACGTACGAGGAAAAGAAAATTGATGTTCCATCATCATTCCGTCAAAAACTACAACACGCAGAGTTAAAAGGAAAAGGGGTCCACTTTATGGCATACGATGCCTCGCCAGATACACCATTGAACAATGGTAATCAAATTAACATGAGTGTTGATACTAATGATTTAGATGAGGGAAAACAATTATTCAAAGATTTATCGAGTGGGGGACAAGTACATCACGAGTTTAGAGAACGAGAATGGGGACATTTTGGTAGATGCACCGATCGCTTCGGAATTGGGTGGATGGTAAATGTAGATAAGTAAGCATTTACAAATAAGTGAATTATAAAATTAAGTAAGAACTATCGAGATGAACCTCATTTAGAGGTTTATCTCAATTATTATATAAAAGAAAACTATGGATATTATTTATGAGTATGATGGCGTTACCGCTAGTCAAAGATTAGAAAGTTTTGCGGAAGAGAAGTTGAATAAACTACACAAGAAGTTTGATGACATCATTCGAGCAGATGTATTTTTGAAACAAGAAAATACATCATCAGATGAAACAGGTATGATTTGCAACATACGTTTAAGTCTACCGGGACCACGAATTTTTGCAGAAGCCAGTAATCAAAATTTTGAAGAATCGGTTATTGAGTCAGTAAGCGAATTAGAACGCCAACTGAAAAAGCGAAAAGACAAAATGAAAGCTTATTAACGAGTATAAAAAAAGCCCTTGCAATTGCAAGGGCTTTTTACTTTATAAGTATATCTACTATCTGTGATGTTCTAAGATTTCAGTAGTTTCTAAATCATTCTGCAAAAATTCTTTTTGCGCCCTAATAATTTCTTTTAAGCGGTGTGGCATCATAACTTCTGCAAGTGCATTATCATAATCATTAATTGCAGCTTTATCGCCTCTAACAGCTTCTTCTAACATTGCTTCGTCATTATCTTCTGCGAAAAATGCTTTTACATCCATCCAAGTTCTATGCAATGTACCTGCTGCACTTCCTTCAATTTCTACGCTACCTAAATCTAGTTCTGGCACCGCTGCTCTAAGTTCTCTTAAGAATTGCATGCGATCAATAACTTTTTTCTCAAAATATCTTTTGATTCCTACTTCCTTTGAATTTTCAGATGCTTTTTCAAACCCTTTAATTGCATCTTCATTTTTACTTACCAAGTCTTTTAAATGGTCTTCAATTTTTGCTATATCAGTATTCATATTTTAAATTTTATAAGGCGGTTATGCCTTTGATTAAATAAATTTTCTAATACTAAGATACAGGCATTAAATCAGTAAGCTTAGCTATAAAAAATAGTAGTTTTGCTCTATTCAATAATCTGTAAACTACTGTAATCATTAGTGTTTGTTATAGTTATTAGCATATATTTTCTACGGATAGAGTTAAGTTTAAATAAGCTTAAATACTATTTTGGACGAGAACAATAAAAAAGAAGATTATGGGATTATCACCACTATTTGGAGTAGCGAAATTATTAGTAAGAAGTAGAAAATTGAAAATGGCAGCGGTAGGCTTACAGTTGGCATATTTAGGGTATACCTACATTTCAGATAAAAGAAAAAATAAACAGGTTCAAAAATAATTCAATTTTTTATTTAAATAATTGATTATAAGAAGATTATGGCAATTTATCGATTGTATAGTTCATTAAATTTTTAAAAACCTATGAATTTTTATTAATAATTAATTGAATGAGTTACAAGACCTTTGGAGTATTAATCCCCAAAATCTAGTAACATGAACAATTCAATTAAAATCAGCCTTTTGTTTGCTTGTATGGCAACCATGGGCTATGGCCAAGATTTGGCCTACAATGACAACGGTACAAGTTTTCAACAAAGAAAGGTTGAAGAAGTAACTAACCGTACAGAAAATTATAATCAACTAAAGACACTTGGTTTTTCTGATGCAGAAATCTTTGAAGATTTAGGTAATGCCAATTTCCTGACCAAAAAATATGCAAATGCATTATACTGGTATGGTAGATTAATGGAAATCTCTGCAGATGGTACTTTAAAAAGAAGCTATCAGAAAAGATTTGACCACGCAGTTTCTCAATTAGGTAAAGAAGTTCAGAATGAGTTAGCAGATGAAAATTGGACGGAATTAGTTAAAGACGATTACAAAATGACTCGCGCAGTTGTGCCATCTCGTCTTACCTCTAATAATAGAAGAAATTTTTTACCTTGGGATGATCAGGGTACCACTAAAGAGTTTGCGTCAAACAATGCAGCTCCAGTAAAAACTACTGGTGAGTATGCCCCACCGGTAGCATTGACAAATGGTGGTAACACTGCCTACTACAGTAAAATAACATACCGAAAACCTACAACAGGTATGTTCTCAAAAAAGAAAGAAATACACAAAATTTACAAAGCTGATAAAGTTGGTGGAGAGTGGAAAAAAATTACGGAAGTGGCTGTATGCCCAGGTGATTACTCTGCAAAGCATCCGGCAATTTCGCCAGACGGTAGTCGATTATTCTTTGCATCTAATATGCCAGGTACTTATGGCGAATATGATATATATGTAGCAACAATTCAAAAAAATGGAATGTTAGGTCAAGCGAAAAACTTGGGTTCAAAAGTAAATACAGCGAAGAATGACGTTCTTCCAAATCCTATTTCAAACGGTAGTTTGGTATTCGCATCAGACGGTAGAGAAGGTTATGGAGGCTTAGATGTATATATGGTAGAAGTTGGTCAACGTAGCGTTGGTCTAGCAGTAAATATGGGCAATACCATCAATAGTTCTTATGACGAGTATTCGGTAAATCTTTTACAAAGCGATGGTTCTGGCTATGTAGTGTCTAACAGAATGGCACAAGGTAAGCATACACAAAATGTAGCTTTCAATTTAAGTGATAAGCCTATAAATGATAAAGATAGAGACGATCGCTTCTTAGAAGCCTTTAACTCAGATAGACGAACGCAGTATTCAAGTTCTGTTTTCGAAGATGAATAACCACCCATTATTCATTTCCCCCAATTCATTTGACAAATTCAATTCTAATCACAAAATCAATCGTTATGGAAAGTCCTTATAAAATCAATAGTTTTCTTATTGCTTTATTCTTATTGGCTCTTGTCCAAACAGTAAAAGGTCAAGAAACCAATGCAAATTTAGGATCAAGCAGTACGTACCACAACCAATTATTCTTCAACAGGTTTTTTATAAACCCTACGTTCTCTTTGGTACGTGAGAATAAATCATATTTAAACATTTTACATAGAAATCAATCTGCAACATTCGAAGATAATAGTCAAAACTATTTTTTAGGTTTCAGTAATAAATTAAACGAAAATACTGCAGTAGGTATTGGTGTTTACAGCCAATGGTCTGGTGTTGTGCAAGAATTTGGTTTCAATGCCAACTACGCATCGGCAGTACGATTAGGAGAGAAATCTGTATTAACCTTTGGTACGAACGTAACCTATTTCAATCAAGGTTTAGATAAAAACAGGATTGTCGTAGGTGAAGACGATCCAAAATTGGCAGATGCAAGAAAAGAAAGTAAGATTGCCATACAACCAGGTATGAACTTGTCTTTAGGTAAGTTCGATTTTGGGTTCTATGCAGAAGACCTTTTTAAATACAATCAAACAACGAACGAATTTTTAACCGAATTGTCTACAAAGAGTGTAAAGGCTTCGGTACAGTATACACACTCATTCGAACATTCAAGAGGACTTTTCACAGATGCTCGTTTAATGCCAATGGCACAAGTGGGTCAAAATTATGATGGTAGTTTATATTACTTTGGATCGTTATTATTAGACATGCCAAACTACGGATGGTTACAAACAACGGTAGATGAAGAGTATGGTGTAGCGGCAGGTGTTGGTTTTAACCTAAGTGAGAAAATGTCTTTAGGGTATTTAATGGAGAAAGATTTATCAAGTGAAGATGCTAATTTAGGTTGGAATCATGAAATCACTTTAGCTTACAAATTCAAAGATGATGATTTGGCGATATCGGTAGCAGATAATTCATCAGACAATCAAATAGATAATATAGTACGTAATTATGAAGAGCAGATAGCTCATTTAATAGAAGAAAGAGATAGTGCTAGAAAATCGGGTCGTAAGAGACAAGATGCATCTTCTAAAGCTACTTCTACGGCTTCAGAAAGTAGTTTAGCATATGAGAACAAAATTATTTTAGATGAGTTGATTCTACGTCAAGATTCTATAGAGATTGAAAGAATAGCAGCATTTGAAGAACGATTCGAGTTAATTGTTAGAATGTTACGTAATGATATTGATACAACGATCAAGAGCTCTTTGCAAGACTTTAGCGTAGAGGAAAACACATCTTATGCTTCTAACGATTTAAATAATGATGCAATTGATTTTGTAACAGAACCTGCAGATGCTTTTGCTACCGCAACTACATCATCAACTGTAGCAACAGCAACTTCTTCCAGAAGAGCAAATTTTAAAGAATTTCCGTTTACAAGAGATAATTTTAAAGAGTTACCGGTGAAAATGATGGTAGATGCTAATGTTATCGATATGAATTCTGGTTACTATGTAATTGCAAATGTATATAGCCAAACAAAGTATATGAATGCATTTATGAAAGATTTACGTGAGAAAGGATTAGACCCTAAACAATTTTACAATAAAGAAAACGGTCTGTATTATGTGTACTTAGCAGATTACGATTATAAGAACGATGCACAAATGGCAGCAAGTACAGATTTAAATGGAAAATACAATCAAGAGAAATGGATTATGCAAGTAAGCGAAACAACGGCGACTGCATCTAATACTTTTGAAGATGATGATATAAGTATAGAGTAACATATTAAAAATCTATAAACCTTTACGGTTATATGGTTGATTTGAATTGTCAATAAAAGGAGGGGTTGTTGTCCGGGGGGATAACTGGGTTCCCTCCTTTATTTTTGGTTTACATTGGTGGTGAATCTCGGTTTTAACTTTATGTTAACTATCGACGAATTACCTTATTTTTTATAAAAAGGTTGTATTTGAACGAAAATTCTTATGTTTTCAACGGGTATATTGTATTAATATATATATTTCGATCACCAATAAGATTCAAACCCAATTGTATAACCCCAAATCCCCCCACAACCATGAATGAATTTTACCTACTAAATTCCGGTTTCAAAACACATTTTTTTCTTCACAAGATTTCTATCATTTTAGAACTCCGAAATCTCATTAATCCAAAGTTTGGCAAACGCCTCAGTTTTATGAATTGATTCACAAGCGGTAATCCGTTTTTGATTTAATTTTTACTAAACAATTGCGAAGTACAATCTAAATGTTTTGATTGTTCTTCAGGGCATTATTTGTCATTATATATGTAAAAGTGAACGTATAGCATACACTATTAGGTCATAATACATGTCTATTGTTTAGTTATTCAATCCTTGTAAAAGTTGATTGAAATTTCTCAAAACTAACTGTAGTTATTGTTCTTTTTTAGAATGATAGCTTCAAAAACTATGGAGATTATGAAAAATTCAAGCATTAGAATAATAGTATTAGAAAAAGATACCTCATTACATTCTGTATATAAAAATCACTTCGAAGAAATTGATGGTTATGAAGTGGTAGGCAGCTATACATCTGCCAAAGATGCCATTAAAGATTATAAGTTTACCAAACCTCATATTGTACTTTCAGAAATTGAATTGGATGATATGAATGGGGTAGATGCCATTAAACTTTTCAAGAAAAAAGACTGGGAAGTAAATATCATCATGTTCAGTGAAATCAATGATTTTGACATTATTAAAAATGCATTCAAGAAAGGAGCAAATGGTTATTTAACAAAACCATTGACCTTAGATAAATTAGAACATGCATTACGTAGTATGGAGAAAGAAGGTGCAGCGATGAGCAATGATATCGTTAAGAAAATCATTAGTAATTTTCATAGAAAGACATTTGCCTTTTTCTCTGAAAGAGAAAATCAAATTGTAGACTTTTTATGTCAAGGAGCTACTTATAAAATGATTGCGCAAAAGTTATTTGTAACTCCCAGTGCAGTGAATTTCCATATACAGAATATCTATTTAAAGTTAGATGTAAACTCTAAATCAGAAGCGCTTTCAAAGTTAGAGCAGCTTCAAAATCAGTTAGAACAGTATTAAAGTGCTATTTGTTAAGTATTGATTTCTAGAGTAGTGCGAAAACCTTTTCGAAAATAAATTGTTTTTCAAAATATATTTAAATAGCTGACAATCAAATTATTATAAAATATTATTGAGATTTTTATATTTCTGAAAATTCTATTTACGATAATATTTCGTAGTACAAATATTGAATGGTCGGTATAGTAACTATTTTTGGTTTAACTTATTACAGCAAACCAATTTATACTATTTATGTACCATTTAGGATTAGATATCGGAAGTTCATCTATTAAGATTGCTTTGGTAAATGCTTCAACAGGAAAAAGTGTTGGAGTAGTTACAGAGCCAGAGACAGAAATGTCTATGGAAGCTGTAAAAAATGGCTGGGCAGAACAAAGTCCAGAAGATTGGTGGCGCTACGTTTGTAGCGGTATCGAGAAATTATGTGTACAAGAAAATATTATTAAATCTGATATTTCAGGTATCGGAATATCATATCAAATGCACGGTCTAGTGCTTATTGATAAAGAAGGAAATGCCTTAAGAAAATCTATAATTTGGTGTGACAGTAGGGCAGTGGGCATTGGTCAAACAGCCTATGAAGAAATAGGAGCAGAAACTTGCGATACACATCTTTTAAATTCCCCTTCAAACTTTACGGCTTCTAAATTAAAATGGGTCAAAGAAAATGAGCCCGAAATTTACGCGCAGATTTATAAAATGATGCTTCCGGGCGATTACATCGCCTATAAATTATCGGGTGTTGCGAATACTACAGTTTCGGGTTTGTCAGAAGGTATTTTTTGGGATTTCAAAAAGGACGCAATTGCTGATTTGGTATTAGATCAATATGGATTGGATAAAGAAATGATTCCCGATATCGTTGATACCTTTTCTGTACAATCTAAAGTAAATGAAAAAGGGGCAACAGAAAGTGGATTATCAACGGGTACACCCATATTATATAGAGCAGGCGATCAACCAAATAACGCATTGACATTAAATGTTTTTAACCCTGGTGAAGTTGCGGCTACTGGTGGTACATCAGGAGTGGTATATGCCGTGACAGATAATCTTTCTGTGAAAGAAAGTTCACGAGTAAACAACTTTGCACACGTAAATTATTCACCTGGTAAACCAGCCAGAATTGGTAAACTACTTTGTATTAACGGAGCGGGTATTCAATATAGATGGTTATTGAATAATTTAGATGTTGCATCTTACGAAGAGATGAATACATTGGCAAATGAAGTACCAATTGGTTCAGATGGTGTCACAATGATTCCGTTTGGTAACGGTGCCGAAAGAATGTTGCAAAGTAAAGAATTAGGTACAAGAATTCTCAACCTAAATTTAAATAATCATGGTAAGGGTCATTTATGTCGTTCTGCATTAGAAGGTATTGCCTTTTCTTTTGTTTACGGAATGGAAATCATGGAATCTGACGGAATTAAAGTGAACGTGATGCGTGCCGGTAACGACAACCTTTTTCGTTCAGAGATATTTTCGAATACGGTGGCAACCTTAATAGGGTATGATATTGAAATTTATGATACTACTGGGGCAATTGGCGCGGCAAGAGCGGCAAACTTGTACAAAGGCGATTTTGAAGCATTCGGTAAGGCAATTTTAGATAATGATTACGTAATGACTTTTAGTCCGAAGAAAGATAAAAAAGCATACCAAGAAGCTTATGCAACTTGGAAAAAAGAATTGGAATTAATATTGAACAACTTATAAAATCAACATAATGGCAAACAAAGAATATTTTAAAGGAATAGACAAAATTAAATTTGAGGGCAAGGAATCTGACAATCCGTTAGCTTTTAAATACTATAATCCTGATCAAGTAGTAGCGGGTAAAACCATGCGTGATCACTTTAAGTTTTCAACGGCTTATTGGCATACATTCTGCGGTCAAGGTTCAGATCCATTTGGTCCTGGTACACAGAGTTTTGAGTGGGATAAATCTTCTGATGCCGTTCAAGCAGCTAAAGATAAGGCAGATGCCGCTTTTGAATTTTTTGATAAAATAGGGTTTGACTACTATTGTTTTCATGATTTCGATTTAATTCAAGAAGGGTCAACGTTTGCAGAATCTGAAAAGAGATTGGCAACGATAACTGACTACTTAAAAGAGAAGCAAAAAGAATCTGGCAAGAAATTACTTTGGGGTACGGCGAACTGTTTCTCAAACCCAAGATACATGAACGGGGCATCTACCAATCCTGATTTTAATGTATTGGCAAGAGCAGGTGGTCAAATTAAATTGGCTTTAGATGCTACCATCGCCTTAGGTGGTGAGAATTATGTTTTCTGGGGCGGTAGAGAAGGTTATATGTCTTTATTGAATACAGATTTAGGTCGCGAAGTAGATCACATGGGGCAGTTTTTGACTATGGCAAGAGATTACGCGCGTAGCCAAGGGTTTAAAGGGAATTTCTTTATAGAGCCAAAACCAATGGAGCCAATGAAGCATCAGTACGATTTTGATAGTGCTACTGCAATTGGTTTTCTAAAAGAATATGGTTTAGAGAACGATTTTAAAATGAATATTGAGGTGAACCATGCAACATTGGCACAGCACACTTTTCAGCATGAAATTGCTGTAGCAGCAAAAGCTGGTATGTTAGGTAGTTTAGATGCTAATAGAGGTGATTACCAAAATGGTTGGGATACCGATCAATTCCCAAACAACATTCAAGAAACAACAGAAGCCATGTTGGTATTCTTAGCAGCTGGCGGATTACAAGGTGGCGGAGTAAATTTTGATGCAAAAATAAGAAGAAATAGTACGGACTTAGAAGACGTTTTCCATGCACATATTGGTGGTGCAGATACATTTGCAAGAGCATTGATCACTGCAGATAAAATTATCGAATCGTCTTCATATAACAAGTTACGTGAAAATAGATACAGTTCTTTTGATTCTGGTAAAGGAAAAGATTTCGAAAACGGTAAGTTAGATATGAAAGACCTTTACAATATCGCCAAAGAAAATGGTGAGTTAGAATTGCAGAGTGGCAAGCAAGAATTGTTTGAGAATATCATTAATCAATACATATAAATCTTTTAGCCCTTTTACTATTCTAGAATAGTTGTTATTTTGGGCAATGAGTTTTATAAAAAATGAAAATAACTGTCCCGTGGTTTTACCATTAGGGACAGTTTGCTTTTACGAATAATTTAAATGTCAATTTAAATCTGTTCTTTTGCAGTATTAATTATGAAAAAAGTAACTCTAAAAGATATTGCTGGGCATTTTGGTGTTTCTATCTCTACCGTTTCTAAAGCGATAAATGATAGTCACGAAATTAGTACTGACCTAAAGATAAAGATTCAGGCATACGCTAAAGAGAAGCATTACAAGCCTAACCGTTTGGCACTTAACTTATTGAATAAGAGTACCAAGACCATTGGTGTAATCGTACCCAATATTTTAAATTACTTTTTCGTTCAAGTTCTATACGGTATTGAAAAGGTAGCCAATGAAAGTGGCTATAATATCATTAGTTGTATTAGTAATGAATCTAGTGCCAAAGAAACGAAAACACTTGAGTTTTTTGACGCGGGTACTGTAGATGGCGTAATTATGTCGTTAGCAGAAGAAAGTCAGAACGAAGACACGCACGAAGCATTAATCGATGTAATTAATAACGATATTCCTGTAGTACTTTTTGATAGGGTTTCAGAAAACGTACAATGCGATAAGGTTGTTGTTGATGATTTAGAGGCTGGGTATAAAATTACCAAACACCTAATAAATATTGGTTGTAAAAATATAGCGGTCGTTAACCCGATATCTAGTTCAAGCGTTGGTAAATTAAGACTTTTAGGATATAAAAAAGCGTTAGAAGAATTAGATATTCCTTTTGATGCTAAGCTGGTTATCAACCTTACCGTAAAAGATGATTTAGATTTATTGATGTCTTTTCTACTGAATTATAAAACCATAGATGGTATTATAGGTATCGATGAACTAATTGCCGTTCAAGTTTTAGAAGTAGTGAAAGCAAGAGGATATAATGTACCAAATGATATTTCAATAATAGGCTTTACAAACGGACAGTTATCTAAATACGTAACTCCGTCATTAACAATGGTGAGTCAGCATGGTAAATATATAGGCGAGCAAACCGCTAAACTGTTGATTAACAGAATTAAAAACCCTGGTTTGCCGTATGAGACTAAGGTTGTGAAAACGAGCTTGCTGGTAAGAGATTCCACCAAAAAACTACAATAAACTAGACCGAATCTGGGTGTGGGTGTATCCATTCGCCACGATAGTCACGTTGCAATAATGTAGTAGCTTCTGGGTCGTTTATGACCGTTCTACTTTCTGGGTCATATATTAAAGGTCTTTTTAGATCCATCGATAAATTAGCTAAAATACAGCTAGCGGTAGAAATGTGTCCGTTTTCAATATCAGCAACGGGTTTGGTATTGTTTTGTATAGCATTTAAAAAATCTATCATATGCTTACGAGTAGCCGGTGCGGCATGTAATTCAATATCTTTTTCAGATAAGTCTTCAGGATATTTCTCTTTCTCATAAACAACATCAAAGCGAATAGTTTCACTACCATCTACAGGTATAAATTCCGCTTTCATCACATCGCCCATTAGAACACCTTTTTCTCCGTATATTTTAAAAGCCCAGGGGTAATCAGTATCATCTGGGTTTCCCCATGTTCTATGCTGCCAATTACAATTATGGTCGTCATATTCGAATACGGCAGATTGGGTGTCGGATATGTTCGATTTTCCATCCTTCTGAACAAAAATTCCGCCTTCAGAACTAATCCGTTTGGGCCATCCTAAATCGAGCATCCAACGAACGGTATCTAACATGTGTACACACATATCACCTGTAATTCCGTTTCCATATTCTCGAAATGTACGCCACCATCTTTTGTGCGGTAATCCGTCATAAGGTCTCATAGGTGCGGGACCTGTCCACATTTCATAATCAAAGAAATCAGGCACTTCTTGCTCTGGCGGATTTCCATTGGCACGCATATGATAATAGCAACTCATATCTACGTGACCAATGGTACCTAGCAATCCGGCATCAATAATTTGCTTTTTAGCATCTATAAGGTGCGGCGTACTTTTTCGCTGTGTACCCACTTGTACGACTTTGTTATATTTTCTAGCAGCAGTGACCATTGCTTCACCCTCCATAACATCTACACTAATCGGTTTTTGAACATAAACGTGAGCTCCAGATTTTAAGGCGGCAATACAAGTTAAAGCATGCCAATGATCGGGTGTGCCTATAAGAACAATATCTAATTTGTCGCTTTTCAACATGGTTCTATAATCAGAAAAAAGTTTTGGTTTTTTGCCATTTTTTTGCCGCTCAGAAACTAATTGTGCTGCAGTATTTAATTGATTGGTATCAACATCACAAAGCGAAACCACTTCTACATTTGCCACCTGAATAAGACGTAATAAATCGCCTGTACCATACCAACCAGTACCGATAAGTGCTACTTTTTTTGGCTTTTCGTCTGCGAAAAATTCAAAAGCGTAAGAAGGTAAAGAAGTAAATAGTAGCGATGCCGATGCTGCTTTAATAAAATTTCTTCGCTTTAATGATTGAGGTTGCTTAGGCATGACAAGTTGAGTTTAAGTAGATTATGAACATCACAAATAAAGTAGTTAAGATAGCAAATACTTCAAAAATAATATTCAATGATTATGAATTTGTTAATATGAGGCATAAATAGGTATATTTAAATCAAAATTTTATTACATACAATGAATTTACGTTTTATACTGATGATGCTGTGCCTGGTGGTTACTACTTTTACCAAGGCTGAAATTACATTACCTAAAATATTCTCTAATGAAATGGTCTTGCAGCGAGAAAGCGACGTTTTGTTGTATGGCTGGGCAGACCCTAATGAAGAGTTTACGATTTACACAAGTTGGAACGATGAGACCGTTGCCGTTAAAACAGGTAATGATGCAAAATGGGAAATCAATGTAAAAACACCACAAGCAGGCGGACCGTTTCAAATAACATTTAAGGGTAGTAAAAACGAAATTACTTTGAAAGATGTATTGATAGGCGAGGTGTGGCTTTGCTCTGGGCAAAGTAATATGGAGTGGAGTGCAAACAGTAAAATCGCGAATAGAGATTTTGAAGTCGAGAATGCAAATTACCCGAATATTCGAATGTTTACAGTAGCGAAGAGAACTGCTAAATATCCACAAGAAGATACGGCAGGTACATGGGTAGCTTGTTCGCCTGAAACCATGCAAAACTTTAGTGCTGTTGCCTATTTTTTTGCGAGAAAAGTTCAAAAAGAGTTAAATATTCCCATCGGATTAATAGATAACGCATGGGGAGCATCTAGCGCAGAAGTCTGGACTCCGGCGTCTGTTTTTAAAGAACACCCTGAATTGGTAGAAGCGCACAAAAAAGTAGAACCAAATAAATGGGTAACGGTAGAGAAATCTACATTGTATAATGGCATGATCGCACCGTTGACCAAGTTTAAGATTGCAGGTACACTTTGGTATCAAGGCGAAGCTAATACGGCAAACGCAGAAAGCTACCAAGAGCTTTTTAGTAAAATGATTACTTCTTGGCGTACAGAATGGAATAACGATTTTCCATTTTATTATGTACAAATAGCGCCATTTAAATATGATCAAGAGTTTGCGGGTGGTATGGTACGCGACCAGCAACGAAGAACTTTAGCGTTGAAAAATACGGGTATGGCTATGACCAGTGATATTTGTACGACCGAAAACATTCACCCTTTAAATAAACAAGATGTAGGTTTACGATTGGCGAATATCGCGTTGAAAAATCACTACGGTTTATTAGCCGATACAGAAGTATATGGTCCGCTTTACGAATCTTTTGAAGTAGACGGCAATCAATTAAAAGTGAATTTCACTCACGCCGACGGATTATATAATAAAGGAAAGAAAATAACATTGTTTGAAGTTTCAAATGCTGCCGGAGAATGGTTTTCTGCGAAGGCAAAATTGAAGAATAATGAGGTAGTAGTAAGCTCAAAAGAAGTGAAAAATCCGACAGGGGTGAGGTATGCTTTTAAAAGTACAGACATAAGTACCTTGTTCAATAAAGAGGGTTTACCGGCTTCTACATTTATAAGTGAATAACAAAGTTGCCATAAACTGACTAATGTGCTTAAAAAATATCCGTCCGTCCAGTAACGAATGTTATTCAGCTAAAAACACAGGTTTTTATTTTATTAAATAGTTAAATTGTAATCAATAACTAATTTCAAATTATGCAGATAAAAGAATCCTCAGAAATCTTTGATGTTATCATCGTAGGTTCAGGAGCTGGTGGTGGTATGGCTACCAAACAATTGGCAGATGCAGGTTTAAATGTAGCTGTTGTAGAGGCGGGTCCATTTTTTGACCCAGCTGATCCAAAAACCATGACGCAATTAAAACAACCATATGATTCACCACGAAGAGGAGCAGGAACAACCCGTGCTTTTGGTGAGTGGGATATGTCTTGGGGAGACTGGGAAGTAGAAGGAGAGCCATATACACACGCAGAAGGTACTGAATTTAAGTGGTGGCGTGCAAGAATGCTAGGAGGACGAACCAATCACTGGGGGCGTATTTCTTTACGTTTCGGACCTAAAGATTTTAAAGGAAAAACCCGTGATGGCCATGGCGATGACTGGCCAATAGGATATGAAGATGTTAAACCATATTACGATAAATTAGACAAGTTAATTGGTGTATTTGGCACCAATGAAGGTAGAGAAAATGATCCTGACGGATTCTTTCTTCCTCCCCCGAAACCAAGATTGCACGAATTATTTTATATCAATGGCGCAAAGAAGTCAAATATACCGGTGATACCGGGTAGACTTTCAATGTTGACCAAAAGAATTAATGAAGATCGTGGCGTTTGTTTCTATTGCGGGCAATGTGGTAGATCATGTCAAATATATGCTGATTTCTCAGCAGGTAGTTGTTTGATCTTTCCGGCTCAAAAGAGTGGTGGACAGGTAAAACTGTTTGTGAACTCAATGGTGCGTGAGGTACTTACCAATGACGAAGGTAAGGCGACAGGTGTATCGTACATCAACAAAGAAGATAGAAAAGAATATACCCTTAGAGGTAAAGTGGTGGTTTTAGCTGCATCTGCATGTAGTTCTGCACGTATACTTTTAAACTCTAAGAGTAAGCAACACCCTAACGGATTAGGAAACAGTAGTAACCTTGTTGGTAGATATTTACATGATTCTACAGGATCGGGTGCTGCAGGTGTTATACCAGGATTAATGAATAGAAAGACATCTTATAATGAAGATGGTGTAGGTGGTATGCACGTTTACTCACCTTGGTGGGGCGATAACTCAAAACTAAATTTCCCAAGAGGATATCATATTGAAGTTTGGGGTGGTATGAGTCAACCTAACTACGGTTTTGGTTGGGATCCAAATGCCTTGAACCAATACTTCGGATTAAAATCTGGTGGTTATGGTGAGAGCTTACGTGATGATGTAAAGAAATACTATGGATCTGTAATAGGATTTGGTGGTCGTGGAGAAGCAATTGCTTACAAAGACAATTACTGTGAAATCGATCCTACAACAGTAGATCAATTTGGTATACCTGTTTTAAAGTTTAACTATAAGCATTCAGAGTACGAGGTAAATCAGGCGAAACACATGCAAGATACCTTTGAAGAGATTATTCATAATATGGGAGGTCATTACTTAGGAGACAAGCCAGGTAAGGATAAAGATTACGGATTGAACAAACCAGGTGAGATCATTCACGAGGTAGGTACGACAAGAATGGGAGATGATCCTAAAACATCTGTTACCAATAAGTTTCAGCAGTTACATGATGCAGATAATGTATTTATTGTAGATGCAGGGGTATTTGTATCTCAAGCAGATAAGAACTGTACTTGGACGATTATGGCGCTTTCTTGGAGAGCATCAGATTATATCATTGAACAATTAAAGGCACAAAATATTTAGGATGATGGATAGAAGAAAGAGTTTACAAACTTTAATACTCGGTGGTGCTGCGGCAACCTCTGGGCTAGTCTTCAATTCATGTAAGACTGAGAATGGTGAATCTGTAGATGAAGTAATTTCAACCAGCAGTGAGAAGTTTTTTGGTAGAACGCCAGAAGAATTGGATCGTATAGAAAAACTGAACGCTGAGCAATTGTTCAATGAGCATGAGATGGAAACTATCGCAGCTTTAAGTGTTGTGATACTTCCTCCAAAAGAACCACATGGTGGTCCGATAGAAGCAGAGGTGCCGGCACTTGTAGAATTTATGGGTAAAGACATTCCAGAAATGGCGCCTACATTATTAGGTGGTTTAATGTGGTTAGATCATAAAAGTAATACGGAGTTCGGTACCGAATTTAAGTCGGCTACTTTAGAGCAGAAAAAACAGATTTGTGATGAAATCTGCTGGCATGATACTGAGAAACCATTAAGCGAGCAACCATTAGAAATTCAATTTTTCTATACCATGCGTGGTTTGACTGTTACAGGGTACTATACCTCTAAAGTTGGTATTGCAGATTTAGGATATAAAGGAAACTCACCGAACGTTTGGGACGGTGTACCGCAAGATGTACTTGACCAGCACGGTGTAGCTTATGATCCAGAATGGATTGCAAAATGTGTAGACCAAAGTCAACGTAACGTTATGGCTGAATGGGATGACGAAGGAAATTTACTTACGTAATTAATATCAAGATGATAAAAAAAGTAATGATTGCCACTATCCTTTTGGGTAGTGGTTTTTTAGCGCAAGGTCAAGAGGTAGGTTTACAGTTATATAGCCTTAGAAATCAGTTTAAAATGGATGTTTCTAACACTCTGGGATTGATTAATGAATGGGGAATCACCAAAATCGAAGGTGGCGAAACTTATGATATGCCATTAGAAGATTTTAAAGCTCTGCTAGCAGAAAATGATCTTGATATGGTTAGTATTAATGGTAGTTTTGGCGACTTGGAAAATGATATAGAAAAGGTCGTAAAAAATGCTAAAGATTTCGGCGCTAAATATGTAATGTGTGCATGGGTACCTCACGATGATAATAAATGGGATTTAGAAGAAACTAAACATGCCACAGAAGTATTCAATAAGGCAGGTAAGATTTTAAAGAAGAACGGACTCGTATTGGCTTATCACCCACATGGGTATGAATTTAGACCTTATAAAAATGGAACGTTGTTTGACTATATGGCACAGAATGCAAAAGACTTTACTTTTGAATTAGATGTTTTCTGGGCGCAACATGGCGGTGCTGATCCGTTGGCATTGATGAAAAAATATCCGAAGAAATTTACCCTTTTACATTTAAAAGATATGGAAAAAGGTATTGAAGGTAATAATACCGGTCATGAAGAAGATGATACCAATGTAGTGTTGGGAACCGGACAAATAGATATTGCTGGCGTAGTTGCTGAAGCTAAAAAATTAGGCATTGAATATATGTTCATAGAAGATGAATCTAAGAATGTTGTTACGCAAGTACCAAAGAGCTTAGTGTATCTAAAAAGTTTGAAGTAAACCAACAACCAAAAGTGCAATGCAACCTTCTATTTTAAATTAAATAGGAGGTTTTTTGTTTAGAAAAATTTAAAATTTGACTTGCGAGAAAGCCTATTCTACCTTTTTGAATTGTAATAATCTAAAATCGCCAACTTGGTTATTTGGTATTTCAATTGCTTTAAGAGTCAAAGTGCCTTTTCCTTTAGGTAATGATATAATCCCTAAGTTTAAAGGCTTAAATTCCTTTACATAAGATTCCATTCTAGGTACTCGGTCATTTTCTTTGCCAATTAAGGGTGGGTCAAAAGACTGGGTAATTTTTGTTACTATTTTGCTGGTTTTAAAACTTAGTTCTACAATTGAACCCAAATCTTTTTCTGGGCAGGTGTAATACAATTCAACTTGAAAACGACCTTCTTCTAGTATATCTACATTCCATGTAATAGAATCATTTACAGATTTCCAATTGGTAAAAAAAGAGTCGTTTGGCCAACGGTTACTCCGTTTAATATTACCATATGCTTCACCATCTCTAGCAGGTAATTGGGTGTAAATCGCTTTCGGGTAACCCATAGTAAAAGCACGATTATCATTTTCTTTGGTGGTAATGATAGTTTCAATTTCCCAATTAATTTTAGCTTCAAGCATTGCTTTAACTATGGCTGGGTTAGATTTAGAAATATCTTTTGTTTGTCCTCTATCATTAGTTATATCGTATAGTCTGTTTTCGTTATCTAGTCTAAATTTTTGACTTCTAATACTAGTCTTTCCGTTCCAATGATTATAAATATATCGGTTTTTATTTTCCATTTCTCCACCTAAAAGTATCGGACTCAAATCTTCGCCATCAATTGGTAATTCAGTATTTACAGGAATGGAAAGCAGGCTACAAAGAGTAGGTAGAATATCAATACCACTGGCAATTTCATCAAGATGTAATCCTTTTTGAATGTGGTTACTCCACTGTATATAAAATGGAGTTCTAACTCCGCCTTCATCAACATTACCTTTTTTACCTCTCATTCCACCATTCCAACGGTAGGCATTAGGTCCGTTATCAGAAAGGTAAATAATGATCGTATCATCTTCGAGATTTAGATTTTTAATTTTATCAGTAATTCTTCCAACGTTATAATCAATGTTCTCGACCATGGCCAAAGCAGCTTTAGTAAACTGAAGGTCTTCATTTAAATTTTCATCAGATAAGTATTCAAAAGACTTGTCCTTCATTTTATTCCAAAACTCATCGGGTACCTGCATTGGACTGTGCGGAGTGTTATAAGGAAGGTATAGGAAAAAAGATTGGTCAGCATTTTGTTCAATAAATTCAAGTCCTTTATCCGTCAGGTCATCAACCAAAAATCCATCGCCCTTTACCAATGCTCCATTATGCTCTAACATAGGGCTAAAGTAGTTGCCCCAATGCCCAGATGCGAATCCGTAGTACTCGTTAAAACCTCTGCTATTTGGGTGGTATGGTGGTTGCATACCATTATGCCATTTGCCGAAAGCTGCTGTATGGTAACCAGCTTCTTGTAGTATTTCTGCTATGGTAGTTTCATTTAAATTTATACGCTCACCACCAGAAGAAGTTTCGTAAACGCCCGTACGGGTAAAATATCTACCCGTTAATATTTCTGCCCTTGTAGGCGAACAAACTGGCTGAACGTAAAAATTAATAAACGATGCACCATTAGTCTTTAAAGCATCTATATTCGGTGTATTTAAATTGCGATTACCGCTACTACTTAAATCTCCCCAGCCCTGATCATCAGCTAAAAATAGAATAATGCTGGGTTTTTTTATTTCTGATTTAATGCTGTTTTCTTTAACTTTTTCTGAACATGATATTGTGAAAAGTATAATTAGTAGACTGGTAGTAACTTTTATGAATTTCATAAATTATTTTAGAACTTTATTTAGCATAATCAGGTTACGAGTTATTCTTTAATAGCCAAACCAACCATAGAGTCGGCAGTACCATAATATAAAAACCACTTGTTTTTAAAATAAACTAAACCTTGAATAAAGGTAGTGCCTGCTTTGTATTGTCCGCTAATTTCATGAGGTAAGCTTGGGCAAATAAAAGGTACCTCCATTCTTTCAATCATTTTAGTCGGATCATTTTTATCGAATAAGACTTGCCCACCACAATAAGTACCTTCTGGGTATTTAGTAGTTGCACCATCTCCACTTAAGTTTTTACCGTTGTACAGTAAGAGAATACCCGCATCTGTATATAATGCAGGGGGTCCCGGTTCGGTTAAATGACTATCATACTCATTTAAAGTCGGTTTAAAACTATGAAGTAAATCACCTTTTTCAGTTAAGCTAGGTTCCCAATCGACTCCGTTTTCAGAAGTAGCAAGATTAACGAACAGCTCTCCCCAGTACATCAAATACTTTCCATTTTTTTTTTTTGCAATTAGTCGTCCGTTTACTAATTCGTTGACAATTGATCCCGATTTACTCCATTCGTTTAAATATTTTCCTTCATAGGCATTTTCAAAAACCGGACCTTCTTTTATCCAAGTTTTTAAATCTTTAGATGTTGCGCTAGAAAGTCTGGCAACTTCATTATTCCAACTTGTATAAAGCATTATGTAAGTGCCTTCGGGTGTTTCAACAATTCTAGGGTCTTCTACGCCACCAGGTTGGTCCCACTTTGCAAATTCATCGTTATCGGGAAAAAGTACAGGTTTCGCATATTTTGTAAAGTGTATTCCGTCAGTACTAAAGGCTAATCCGATGCGTGAGGTTCTTTCTCCTAAAATAGCATCAGGGTTATCTTCTGCCCTAAACAATAGAAATACCGTATCATTTTTTACGATAGCTCCCGGATTAAAAACATCTGCCTTTTGCCAAAGGACTTCGTTCTTAGAAACCGGATCTAAAAATGTATAGGTAGAATCTGGTTTCATTATTGGATTAAGCTCAGTTTTCTGAAAACCCAAGAGCCATGGAGATGCCGGTTTTTCTAAATTCGTATTTAATGGCTTCTTGTCATTCTTACATGAGAAACATAATAGTGCTAAGCTCAAAAATAGAAATATATGGTTGTTCATGGTTTTTGGTTAAATAGAATTGATAATTATTAATTGAAACTACTTTAAAGATAAAGCACCTCAGGTAAAAATCTGTATCTTGAAACGCAAATAAAATTAGAACATGTTTAAGAATAGCGTTTGGGTATTGTTAGTAATGACAATTCTTGTGTTTACGGTAGGGTGTAAAGAAGAGGCTAAAAATACAAATACAGTTGCCAATAAAAAGCCAGTAGTAGAAATTGTAATAGATTCTATAATAGAACCTAAAGCAGATAAACCAGTATTTAAAAGCTTGGAAGGTGTTGCAGATACTACATTCGTTCGATTAGCAGACTATAGCGATGGCTTTGCGTATGACTTAAGATATGCTACGGATAATAACTTTTTAAAAGAGCAGGTATATGATTGTGGTGAATGTTATACAAGAGCAAAAACTGTAAAGGCATTATTAAAAGCAAATGAAGAATTTAAAAAGCACGGCGTAAAAATAAAATTTTATGATTGCTACAGACCAAATTCTGTGCAGTATAAAATGTGGAAAATAGTCCCTAATCCGCAATACGTAGCCAACCCGGTAAAAGGTTCTATTCACAATAAGGGTGGGGCTGTCGATATTACTTTGGTTACTTTAGATGGAGACGAAGTAAAAATGCCATCTGATTTTGATTTCTTCGGAAAACGTGCTTATCATGACAATTTTGACTTACCACAAGAGATTTTAGATAATAGAAAGCTGCTTAAAGAAACCATGGAAAAACATGGATTCTGGTCTACCAGAACCGAATGGTGGCATTATAATTTACAAGGCGCATCTCATGACCCGATAGCCAACTTTAAATGGGATTGTGAATTAGATTAATCATATGATATGAAAAACATACTATTGTTGTTATTGTTGCTTGTTGTGAGCAATGTTAGCGCTCAAGACACCATTATACCTTTATGGCCAAAGGATAAAATTCCTAATCAAATAAAGAACTCAGAAAAGGAAGTACATGAGCACGATGAAATTTTACGAATTAGTAAAGTTCAGGTACCTACGATGGAGGTCTATTTGCCATCGAAACGAGATGCAACAGGCGAAGCGGTTTTAATTTTTCCAGGTGGTGGCTATGGTATCTTAGCTTATGATTGGGAAGGTACAGATATTGCAAAATTCTTCAATAGTAAGGGTATTGCGGGTATCGTGGTGAAATATCGTTTACCTTCAGATGTTTCTCAGAATGATAAAAAGTACGTACCGTTAATTGACGCACAAAGAGCGATACGCTTAGTTCGTAGTAATGCTGAGCAGTTTAATTTAAAATCAGATAAAATAGGAATAATTGGTTTCTCTGCGGGGGGACATTTAGCATCTACCTTAGGAACACATTTTAATGAAAAAGTGTATAAAGCTGTTGATGAAATGGATAATGAAAGTGCCCGACCAGATTTTATGGCATTAGGGTACCCTGTAATTTCTTTTGGAGAAATGACACACCAAGGATCAAAAAGGAATTTAATAGGGGAGAACCCATCGATTGATATGGTCGATTACTTTTCGAATGAAAAACAAGTTACCGAGCAAACACCACCAACATTTTTACTTCATGCTACCGATGATACGGTAGTACCGGTAGAGAATAGCTTGTTATTCTATAAGGCAGTAAAGGAAAAAGGGGTTTCGGCAACCATGCACATTTACCCAAAAGGCGGTCACGGATTCGGATTAGGTTTACATGATGAGCATTTAAAAGATTGGAGTGGTCGGCTGATAGATTGGATAGTTTCCTTGAGATAGTATTTCAAGTTTTGGTAAAAGATAGATTCTAATCTACAGAACTTCTCTATTTTTGCAATCTGAATTTTTACGGGATGTAGCCCTTCGACTACGCTCAGGATAAACTGCACTACAGTGAATCTTAAGTAGTTGAAAAATTATATAAAATAAGGGAGATATTCTTCCATTAATATTTCGGGATGTAGCGCAGTCCGGTAGCGCACTCGGCTGGGGGTCGAGTGGTCGCAGGTTCAAATCCTGTCATCCCGACCAAGCGATAAAGTGAACCATGTGAATGGTTCACTTTTTTGATTACAAAAATGTCAAAAACATAGTTTTTGTAAACGATTGGAATCAAAAAAGTGATAAGGCGATAGCCTTCACTTTGTCATTTGCAACGAGGGTTCATTAGGATTATGTAAATCCCACTTTAATTCATGAAAGCCTTAAAAAGGGAGTATTTGTCTTGAATAGTATTATATTTTCTAATTGCTTATATTCCGTTATTGTAGACTAACTATAAAGATTAAATCATCTAATGGAATTTGACCGAACTGGAATAATATTATATACTCTTAAATACAAAAGTTGTGTGGAATTTTATGAAAATATTCTAGGTCTCAAAAAAATGTTTGAGAGTAAAAATCTAACTTGTTATGAATTTGGACAAGCATATTTGATGGTGGAATTGGATGATGAATATAATGGACAAAAAAAATTAAAGGAAAGGGCGAAAATGTGTTTGCGGATGAATGTCCCAAACGTAAAAATTTTTGCGGATAAGTTGGCTTCTAATAATATAGAAGTGGACTATCAAGAACATTCTTGGGGTACAATTGCAAAGTTCCGAGACCCTGATGGTAATTTATGTGCATTTAAAGATAGTTCAAAATTTGAAAAACAAATCTTGGATTTTAAGTAAATAGACTAATAGGAACGGAAAACCGAATTTAGGATACAACCTATAAAAAATAAAGCAAAACAAAAGCTTAGCTACATTGGCAGACCTGCCTTATAGCAGGCAGATGGAAATCAAAAATTTCCTCGCCTGCGGACTACGCTCAGCTAATTCACTTTTTTAATAAGTAGCCACAAATGAAAAAAAAATCCCCGTTTTTAATTCTTTTAAGTATCACTATTTTAATAGGATGCTCTAGTTCAGAAAATCAAGTAACTAATAGTCCTTCAGAAGGTACGGACAGCGTTGAAACACCTGAAAATAATGTGGTGCCAAATGAAGATATTAATGGTGATATGCGAGATATATCGCCTAAAGAATTTGTATTGGACATGGGTTCTGGTTGGAACTTGGGTAATACTTTAGATACTGAAGATGTAGATAAGACAGCATGGGGAAATCCTTTAACAAGCAAGGCAATGATTGATGAGGTTGCTGCAAAAGGATTTAAAACGTTACGATTACCCGTAACATGGAGATACCATACAGGTTCAGCGCCAGATTATATATTAGAATCGGATTGGTTAGATAGGGTAGAAAACATTGCAAATTTTGCTTTGAGTAATGACATGTATGTCATCATTAATATTCATCATGACGATGAATGGATTATACCTGTTTATGATAATGCACCGGCTGTAAAAGATAGATTGACAAAAACTTGGACACAGATAGCGAACAGGTTTAAACCGTATGGAGATTATGTGATTTTTGAAACCTTAAATGAGCCACGTCATGAAGGTTCTCCAGAAGAATGGGAGGGAGGTACTGCCGAGGGTCGAGATGTTGTAAACCAATACCATCAAGTAGGTGTTGATGCCATTCGTGCAACAGGAGGTAACAATGCAACTAGAAAGATTATGGTTTCTACTTATGCGGCAGGTACTGGAGACAATGTCTTAGAGGATTATCTAGTTCCTAATAATGACGAAAATGTAATTGTATCTATTCATAGTTATTCGCCTTATTTATTCTCTTTAGCGGGCACTGACCCAACTTGGGGTACAGATGAAGATAAGGCACAGTTAACACAAGAATTTAATACCATTAAAGATAAGTTCGAGACCGAAGGTAGGGCAGTAGTTATGGGGGAATGGGGTTCTACTTTTTCTGATAATGCAAGTGATCGTTTAGCACATGCAGAATATTATGCTGAGTTATGTGCTGAGCGCGGTATTTGTCCTATTTGGTGGGACAATGGTAACGCCAATGAATTTGGTCTTTTCAATAGAAACACATTAGAATGGGTTTACCCAGAAATTGCAGATGCTATTGTCAATGCTACGAGGTAATGGTTATGTTTAATTTTTCAATGAATTCAAAATTATATAAACAACTACTACATTTGGTTGATATTTATAATCAGGGATAAACAGTATGTAGAGCTCATTGATTTTTTGATTTATAAAATTGCAAAATCATTTTTTTTCTCTTCTTTTTGTTTTCAGTTACTTGCTATTATGATATTGAAGTTGAATTTTTTTAAGGATGATAAGTGATGTGAAAATCAGTAACGATATATAACACATAGGTATTCCTGGATCAGTTTTAGGGCATTCTGCATTACCTATAAACTGCATTACCGATGCCACTAAAGCAATTAGTGCTGCAATACCGGTAAATAAGAAATAAATGAGATTCCATTTTTTAAGCAAATGCGAAATAAAGGGAAGTATAAAACATATTAAGATGATTAAACAAGCAGGCACAGCCCCAAATTTGGGGCAGCCATCACCTGTTGTAAATTCTGTAATAACTAGACTACCCGCACCAAAAAGACCGAAGAGGAATAGTATATTTATAACCCAGAATAAAGTAGTACTAGCTTTCATTATTAGGGGTTATATGACAAGTGGGGCACTCTAGACCGCTAACCTTACTTTTTAGCTGTATACCTGTTAAATGGGTAACCACAAAATTTTGAATAAAGGCATGTTTACTACTGTGATTATTAACTTCAATCTGTAGATCTTTATATTTTTTACGAACTACGTTTCCATATTCTTGGTCACCCCAACAATTAGGACAAACACCTTCAGGAACTTTATCGAATTCGTCTGGTCTTTTATTGAAAATTCTTTTTAGAGATTCTATCATTTTTTTGCTTTCAAGGTTGTTACTTCAGTATCATTTGCCATTTGTAGATTACGTTCTTTGATAACATCTACAACCGAATTAATTTTAGGCGAAATAATCTCGTCTTTATTACCATTTGAATAGGCTACCGTTATTTTATTGATATGCTGAGTTTTGCCTAATCCAAAGTGAAGTAATGCAGTTTGATCACTCGCTAAACCTTCACCGGTTACCAGCCAATCGGTATAAGTTTCGTCTGGTGTAACAACGGTAACTTTAGCTCCCATAGCTTCTGCAGCATCTGCTAAATCTACTTGTACAAAATTGTTAGCATTTCCTTTATTGATAAAAGCATTTGAGGGACCGTCTATATTGGTCCAAATAAGGTCTAAATGTCCATCAGCATTAAAATCACTTACAAGTGCGGTTATACCATACAAAGGATTTTCAACACCACTTTCTGTTTCTGTTGGTACAAAAGTGTGGTCTTCTTTTTGAATCAATAATCGCCCAGGTAGTTTAAATATTTTACTGAAAGGAAAATCGACATAATTTTCTGCAACTATCAAATCTTGTAGTCCGTCATTATTCATGTCGGCAAAAGTGCATCCCCATGAAAACTCATAATCAGCAATTTTAGCCTCTTCTGCGGCATCGGTAAATTCAAAATTGCCCTCATTCTTAAACAGAATCCATTTATCATTAAAAAGGGATTTATCCTTAATGTCACCGCTTGCCATAAAATTTGGGGCAGTCGTACCAACATTAGAGAACATAAAATCTACCAAGCCGTCATTATTATAATCACCAACTGCAAGCCCCATAGGGTAAGCGAACTTACCAGTTAACGGATTCGATTTCATAGTAAAAGTCAAATCACCGTTATTTTTATATGTTCTAGCTTCGCCGGTATCATGAACTACAACAAGATCTAACCAAGAGTCATTGTCAATATCTACTAAAACCCCTTGAAAGGTGTTATGTATGTAGTCTAAGCCAGCAGCTTTCGTAATATTCTTAAAAGTATTATCACCGTTGTTTAATAATAACTCACTTGTAGAGCCATAATCATAGCGTTCAAAAATGTTTTGCCCCTCCATCAGTTCTTTGTGCAGGTAGGTAGCTAAGAAAATATCTAAATCTCCGTCCTTATCAATATCACCAAGGGTAATTCCTGCAGGAGATGATTTTTTATTTACAGGTGTATTAACGATTGTTTCTGTAAATGTTTTACCATCATTATAGTAAATACGAAGACCATCTTCGCGAGCAATAATAAGGTCAGTAAAGCCATTATTGTCCATATCTCCAGAAACAACTCCTAATGAAGTTGTGGTGTTGCCTTTTTTTGGTAAACCAACTTCTTCTGAAACTAGTACGAATTCATTATTTCGATATGCGTAAATGGCATCTTCTTGGCTCATTCCTCCACCAAAAAATACTTCATCGATGTTGTCATTATCAATATCAATAAGTGCTGAAGGCGCTAATGGAAGTGATTTTTCACCAGTGTATTTATGAACAAAGTCTAGGGGTACATTTGAAAATTCAGGTATTTTATCTGATTCAATACTAACATCGTATTTATCAGAAACAGAATCTCTCCAGAATCTGAAAAAGACTAAGATTATCATCATCAATAGGAGTGTACCTATTATTTTAAGTAGCTTTTTAATCATTATGTAAAGGTTTTATAAGAATATGTAGTTGGTATAGCGATAAGCTAAAAAGTATAAAATGAGTAATGTTCATAAGAATTGGTAAGGTATGTTGACCAATAGACGGGATTGCTAAACCAACAAGTGCCACCGCAATTAAGATAACAATTGGACTAAAAATTGCCATCCATTTTTTATAGTACGTACCGCCTTTAAGTATTGCAACAATGAAAACAATAGATAGCAGTGCAACTATAACCCTTAGTGCTTGCACTAATACTTCCATATGATTTGTATAATGCGCTAGCAGATCTTTATAAACTTCTGGGTTCATGGAATTTTTAAGGTGTACAATGTTACCTATAGAAGAGCGAGATCCAATCCATATGCCTCCAACGGCAAAGGCAATAAAGCCAATGGCGAGTACTAATCTGGCTAATGTTTCATTACCTGATCTTAACATTAGATATATATGAATGTACCCAGCAAAATAAAAGGGTAGACCAATGACCGCTAAAAAGTGACCCAAAGTCATATGCTCTAGGTCTACAAAGGCAAAGAATTCATAATTCTCTGAATGACCTAAAATATTAGTAGAGTAATGGAGTAAATATTCTCCCATACCTACTAGAATTGATCCGATTAATCCTAGATATCCTAGAAATTGAATGGTTTTGTTTGTACTCATTTGGTTGATTTAGAATCTTTGACGAAAAATTTTAACATTTCTTTCAATAAAAAGTAAAAAAATATTGAAGCGGGTATAATAGTTAAGCCCCAACCTACAAAACCACAGAGTAATTCATATGAAAGTGAACTTAGCGTATTCCAAAAACTAAGGTCATAACTTGCTTTTATTGCCTCAAAAGTTAATAGGGTATGTGCCGTTCCAAAAAGTGTTTCGCCGATATTGATAAAAGGAATAAAAAGAAGTGCCTTAATAGGCTCCACAACATAGCTCAATGCAATCATTATGGGTAGATTTAATTTGTACCTGACAGCAAGTGCAGTAAGAACTATTGTTGAAATACCAAAAATAGGAAACAGAGAAACAACTATTGCGACAGTAATACTTAATGACAATTGCTTAGGAGTAAGCCCTTGTTTAAAAAGTTCTTTGAACTTATTCCAAGTTTTTTTAATAAAATTCATTCCATAATTATATTCAGATGAGCTTTAAGTCGTAAAACGAACTCAAAACTTTTAATACAATTTTGAAAGTAGTATTAATTATATAGGAATCTTACTAAAGATTTTTGAGAAGTTACTACAGGCGACATTTGCAAATTATATAGTTTAATTCTGAAATTTAGAAGCATAATTTCATTTGGCAATCACAGCATATAAAAAACCAACTATTATAATTGCTGTAAAAGTATAGCCCACTAATTTACCAGTTACTTTAGAACCTTTAAATAGGGCAATTCCTAATTTAACAAGCATATTACTCATTACGGCGGTAACAATTACAGACGATGCTAATTTGATTTTTTCAGGGTCAGAAGCAAATTTTGCCAAACTAATAGTAATGGCATCGGTATCTGCTAACCCGGCAATTAAAGCAGAATAGTACAATCCACTTTCTCCAAAATATTGATTACTATAAAAAACAGCAAAGAGTATTACCACATAAATAACACCGAAACCAATGGCATTAAGAAGATTCATTGGGTTGCCAAGGTTGATATTCGTGTCAGGTTTATTGGTATCTTCTTTAATTAGAATTAAAGAAACTATAAGGCATATTACTGAAAACACAGCAAAGGGTATTGCTACATACATAAATAACGCACTATTGAATATATAAGTCAACAATGCGAGTCTGGGAAACATAATTGCCGATGCAATGATAATACCCGCAGCATATTTTCTAGACAATTCTGGAGATTCAACACTTCTAGATGCGTAGCTCCATGTAACTGCCGTGCTTGAAATGAGTCCGCCAAGAATTGCTGTTAATAGAATTCCTTTTTTAGAGCCTACAAATTTGACCAGAAAATAACCAATGAAGTTTAAGAAAGATACGATGACAATGATAGATCCAATCTCAAACGGATTAATCAATTCATTTGGGCCGTAATTCTTATTGGGTAAAAAAGGTAAAATCAATAAAGCGATAATAGAAAATTTTATCAATGCAAAAAGCTCGTCAGAAGTAATGTTTCTAATAACAGTATGAAAACGAGTCTTTAGCGAAAGTAAGGTCACAATAATTACTGCTGTAGCAACAGCATTTCTATAATATTCGGCAGATACCATTAAGCCTAATATTAGTGTAGCAATTAAAGCTATGTTGGTGGTAAAGCTACGTTCATATTCAACAATCTCTTTATATAAATGGTTGAAACCTAAAAAGAAAATGAAGGCACCTAAGCCAATAATTGGCAACCAGGTCGAGTAGGTTTCGGTAAGGCTACCCAAGGTAAAACCTAAAATAGCCACAATAGGGAAAGCGCGTATACCTGCAAACCCTTTATCTTCTTTTAAATTGTTATATTCTCGCTCAAGTCCGAGAATAAGACCTATGCCCAAACTAATAAGCACCCCTAAAATATAAGGGTCCAAAACTTTTATTATTTTATCAACTTCGTCCATTTACTTACCGTTTAAAATTGATCATTTCTGAAGATAGAAATGATAATATAAAAACCTAAAATAGCAGAAAGTACAAACCCAATAGCACCCAAAAGAGGTATACCATTTATTAACGGTGGCATTTTTGCCATTACCAATAATGACGATCCTATTGAAAGCGCAGCGATGATCACTGCGAAAACCAAACGGTTTACAGCCTTGCTCGTAGCAGTCTGAAACTCTTTAAGACCTTTGTGTTCGTGTATAATTTCTAACTTGCCATCTTTTATTTTTTTTACGATGGTGTTTATATCATCGGGTAGGGTTTCTGCTAAGGCATTGATATCTTTTATACGGTTTAGGTTCTTTTTAAACAGGTATTTTAAACTAAATCTCTTTCGTAAAATCTTTACTGTATACGGTTCTAGATTTTTGGTAATATTAAATTCGGGATCAAGTTTAAGACCGACACCTTCAATAAGAACAATACCTCTTATGAGCATGTATAGGTAATGCGGAATTATAATTTTATTCTCATATAACACAATTTTAAACTGCGATAAGGTATCGCCAAGTTTAATGTTTTGAATAGCAGTATTGCTAATACCTTCCAATAATTGATAAAGGTCTTGTTCTAGTTTTTTATAATCGGGTATGTTCGTTCTAATGGCGATTTTCTCTAGTAAAGTGATTATTTTTTTAACGTCTTTACTTAAAAAATAGAGTAATAAATCGTTTATAGATTCTTTTTCATTGGGTAGAATAGTACCCATCATTCCGAAATCTAAAAAACATATTTTTCCGCTTTCCGGAAGTATAAAAATGTTACCAGGATGCGGGTCTGCATGAAAAAAACCAAAATCTAATATTTGTTCTATATAAAGGTCCACCCCAATTTTTGCAACCGCTTTGGGGTCTATGTTATCTGCAATCAATGTGTCTACATTAGAAACCTTAATACCATCTATAAACTCCATACAAATAATCTTATCTGTAGAAAGTTCTTTATAGACTTCTGGAACATGAATAAACTCATTACCCGCAAAATTTTGGGCAAAACGTTCAGTATTGTCTATTTCCCTTGCAAACTGAAGTTCTTCTTTTATACTGCGTTCAAAAGATTCTATAATACGAATAGGTTGAAAAGCTTGTGCCTGTGAGCTATATTTCTCTAGACTATCTGCCACCTGTTTCATAACCATAAGGTCGGCTTCAATAATCTCGGTGATATTTGGTCTTTGAATTTTTAAAATTACCTCTTCGCCATTTATAAGCTGCGCTCGATGTACCTGTGCCAAAGATGCAGCAGCTAATGGCTCTAATTCAATTGTAGCAAAATACTTGAACTTTTCAATACCTAATTCTTCTTCAACAGTAGCTAATACATCAAAGTCTTTAAGCTTAGGTACATGATCTTGTAATTTTTCTAGCTCATCTATGAGCTCCAGCGGCAGCATATCTTCACGAGTACTAAAAATCTGCCCGAGTTTTATATAGGTAGGTCCTAATTCCTCTAACACCATTCTTATACGTTCATATTTAGAAAAGGAAAGATTTGTTTTCGTTTCCGGATGTTTTTCTAAATATTTCTTTGGAATTATTTTAAGAATGGGACTATGTGATAACACATCTTCAAAACCGTATTTAACCAGTACATTGAATAGGGTAGCGTACCGCTTTATTTCTTTTTGAGTTGGAATTCTTAATATGGCCATTTAGTATTGGTCTATTACGGTCTGTTGTTTTTATAAATATAAAGTAAGAACAAAAATTTATCCAAGCATTAGCGGAGTATTCTTTTACTGTTACTTAGAACTTTTATGCTCTTCAAGATAATGATTCAGCATTTGTTTTAAGCTTTCTAAATATTCTTGCATTACAACCTTGTCCATATGTGGGTGTTGACTAACAGGCAAGGTCATTGGGTTTTCATCCAATGAGCGATAAAGCTCTGGGTAGTTGGTTTCAATATCTGTAGTTAGCGCTGTAATTTCATTTAAAACTTTATGTAATTGCTTCATATCCTTGATTTTAATTATTTGACTTGTGGTAAAACTAATAATGGAATTTTTGTTTTAGCACTTAGATTTTTAATGATATTTTCTCTTAACAGTTGTTTGAAAAAGCCATGTTTGGTTTTCAAAATCACCATGGTGTCAATACGCTGGTTTTCCTTTTCAATTTGGTAAAGAGTGTACGCCACATTGTCTTGAAGTTCAATTTCAAAAAAATGATTTTTGACTTCTTTCAATTCACTTTTCAATAATTCTTTGTTCGCTTTTTGTTCATCGCTTAAAACTTCTTCGGTTTTAACATGCGCAATATTTAATGTAGTTTTTTTTAAGTTAACCATTTTTAAAAGAGGAGATAACTCTGCATTTGTAAACGTATGTTTATAATCGGTAGCAAAAACAATTTCTTTTGAACTATTGCTCTCATATTCTGGAGGAACAATAATTAAAGCCGAATTTTCTAGATGCTCAATTAAATCTAAAGCATTGCTGCCAATAAAGATCTGACTTATGTTAGAAGCACCTCTTGTACCAATAATAATAAAATCTGCATTGATGATTTTTTGAGATTGGTTCGTTAAATTCAAAACAGATTCCGTTTTCAAAATACCTTCAAAATAGAACTCTTTATCAGCATTTTGCAATTCTAAACTTTTAACCAAAAGGTCTAATTTTTTTTCAGTGGCAGATTTAGACATATCTGACGAAGGAGCATTATGGTAGCCATGAAGAATATAAAAGGTGCACGTCTCATTTTTAAAAAGATCAAGAGCGTAATCTATTGCCTTTAGCGCATTTAAAGAAAAATCTGTAGGAATAATAACTTTTTTCATAGTTGAAAAGCTTTGAGTTTTAATAGTGAATAGTTTGATTTTTATACCCTTGTAATACCTAATCTTCTTACCATTTCTTCGCCATCGATAACATGTTCGGTAATAGCAAATACTTCTTTACGGTTTGCTCTAAACTGCTTTACAAATAGTGTAAGGTCGTCTTCTAGCTGCTCATGTTCAGTTCTAAAGATGTGAGAATCGTAGGCAAAAGGGTTATCTATTAACTCAGCTAAATGATGTAGGTGCGTATCAATTTTTTTAACTAGTGTATCGCATTTTTTATCAGTATCAATAAGGCTTACTTCAATTTCTCTAACCATATCGATATTATCTTTCTTAGAAATCCACATAAAGTATTTATCTATTAGATGATGTAAAAACTTTAAGTCTTCATTGTAGAAAGCCAGATCTGATTTCCAATGCTCGGTCAATACATAGAGCGATTTCCAGTCTGCTTCATGAATATAATTGTCTTTTGGTCTATTTCTAAAATTGCTCATTTCTACACTTTTAAATTAAAGTATAAAGTTATTGGTCCAAGGGTTGAAAATTTATGACCAAAATCATGATTACAATAAAGTTAACTATCATTCGTGCGTATTTTAAGATAAATCATTCATATTTAAGATGACTTCCAATTTACGTGATGAAATTTAGTAGACATGATGCTAATCATGTTTTTTTGTTTTGATAGTCAATACTTTAGATAAAACATTGTAAACAATTATCTCGTGAAGACTATACTATATTGTACTGATTATTCTGAAAATTCTATAGCAGCATTAAGATATGCCTACCATATGTCTAAGCAAATGGAAACCCGTTTGGTCATTAGTCATGTATTTGATTACCCTACCATATTGGGTACAGATAATCTTGATGAACCTTTTCCACATCTAGACAAAACTGCACATAAATCACACAGATTTAAACTTGAAAAATTCTGCGATGAGCATTTGGGGAGTTCTTGGCAAGACCCTAATGTAGTATTAGAAGCATATGAAGATAAATCTGTTGTACAAGGTATCGTTTCAGTTGCAGTAGAATGGCATGCTTACCTAATTATACTTGGTATTAAAGGGGGCAGCGCCATTAGGGAAATGATAATGGGCAGTACTACTAGAAACTTATTAGAAAAATCTCCTTGTCCGGTATTGAGTATACCATCAGATGCTTCTTATATGCCTATTAAGAATATAGTCTATGCAACTGATTTTGAAGAAGAAGATATATATGCCATTCGTAAGTTGGTAGAAATGGCGAAACAGTTAAAAGCAGCTATAAAAGTGGTTCATATTTCTACTAAAGATGAATACCAGGGTGACATGCAGATGGAGTGGTTTAAAGAGATGCTCAATGAAAAAGTATCTTATGATCAAATTGATTTTGAATTATTGTTTACAGACGATGTATTTGAAACGCTTAGAATCTATCTAGGTGATACAAATGCGGATTTAGTGGTCATGTTAGAAAGGGAACATAAAGGAATTCTAAAAAATGTATTTCATAGAGATTTAGTTAAGAAAATGGAAGCTTACGGTAGGGTACCACTCTTAAGTTTTAGGGGATCAAATCATCAATTATTTTATTTCAAACAAGCACTTTAAATAGTTAATCATGGCAAGAAGAATTTATAGTATTATAATAGCGATTGCAGTAGGATTAGGTTTTTATTTGTTCACCATTAGAGACACACATTCAAAAGCATATTTAATTACAATTTCAGCAATCATTTTCACTTTGTTTAGCATGGGTATTCACGGTCTGCTAGCTCATTCTTTAAAACCAAAAGTTAAAGGAGATATTATAATTTACCCACTTCTTATGGGGGTTCTATGGGCTGTTTTGTTCTTTTTGTTTGTGTTTGTATTTCTGCCGATTCTTTGCCCGGATTTCTTGCTGCAGTTATAGTTAAAAGGTTTAATAAAGGTTGACTTAAATAGTGTAAATCAATATTTAAGCAAATTATGCTTGATATAGAATACCCATAGATAGTATAACCTTAAGATAAATTAAAACGCGCTATAGATTTGTCTTATGTAAATTTAATGTTAATTTTGTGTATATAAATAGTAAATAGAATAATGGTGGTAGAAAATAATAATAGTGTGTTAAATAATGAACAACCATTATCACAAGAAAGTACGGTGGTACAAGAGCAGGGTGTAACCATAGTTGATGCTATTGAAAATCTAGAAGCGGATTTAGATGCAGAGCTTACACCTGAAAATTTAAAAAAAGAGAAATCCAAGAAAAAATCTACTTCCAAAAAGAAGAAAGAAAAAAATAATAAGAGGAAATCAACTAAAATTAAACTAAGTAAAAAAATGAAAGCAGAGATTAAACAAGTTACAAAATCAGCTAAGAAGGTAGAAAGTCTAAAGAGCAAGTTGAAGAAAGCTAAAAAGAAAGACGCAAAGAAAAGTGAGATTAAAAAAATGAAAAGCAAGTTAAGCGCATCGGTCAAAAGACTGAAAAATAAAAAAGCAAAACTTAGAAAAGCTTTAAAATAATATAGAAAAAACCGAGATTTTCATCTCGGTTTTTTTATGCTCAGAAATAACCAACTTCATTATAATTTTAAGAGATTACTACTTTAATCTTCACGTGGTATATCTATAAAATTTTATAATGTTTATACCAAGATTCCTCTAGGTATGATTTTACTCATATAATACCACAAAGATTTTCTATTATTTTGAATTATAATAATCTATAATTCATGCGATATCTGAACCTTAGTGTACTATTTCTACTTTTTCTTTCCTGTGGAGAGAAACAAGAAAAGGTACTTCCGCAAAAATCTCAATTGATATCTTCGGTATATGCGTCTGCCACTATACAGCCAGATAGTATATACCAGGTTTATGCTGTTGTAGCCGGTATTTTAGACGATAATCTTGTAGAAGAAGGAGATTTGGTTAAGAAAGGAGACGCTATTTTACAGGTGAATAACCGCACTCCTAAATTAAATTCAGAAAACGCGTATTTGACCTTACAGCAGTCCAAAGAAAATTTTCAAGGAAATACTGCCATTTTAAAAAGTATTGAAGACGATATTTATGCTGCACAACTAAAATTCAATAATGATTCGGTAAATTTTGCTAGGCAGAAACGACTTTGGGATCAGAATATAGGATCGAAAGCAGAGTTTGATACTCAAAAGTTAGCCTATGAGCTTTCTAGAAATCAACTAAATCAACAAAGGTCTAGTTATGAAAGAACAAAAAATGATTTAGAGACTGCTTTACAGCAAGCTAAAAACAGTTATTCATCCTCAAAAATTATAGCAGAAGATTATACTATTAATAGTAAGATTAACGGTAAGGTTTATGCCTTGTTTAAAGAACCTGGTGAACTAATTAATACGCTAGAGCCATTAGGTGCAATAGGTAGCGCTACCGACTTTAAAATAGAAATGTTGATAGATGAGGTAGATATCATTAAAATTAAATTAGGTCAGAAAACATTGATAACCTTAGATGCGTACCCAATGGAAGTTTTTACGGCTACGGTGAGCAAAATATATCCTCAAAAAGATGAAACATCGCAAACATTCAAGGTAGAGGCATTATTTAAGAGTCCGACCAAGGTTTTATATCCCGGTCTTGCTGGCGAGGGTAATATTGTAATTTCAGAAAAAGAAAATGCACTTACCATACCTAGAGATTATTTAGTAGATGGAAATAAAGTAATAACAGAAGAGGGTACCGTAGCAGTAGAAGTAGGAGCTGAAAACTTAGAAAGGGTTGAAATTATTTCTGGTATTACAGAAAATGATGTGATTTTAAAACCAGTTCAATAATGAATTGGCCAGTTATACTAAATATCGCTAAAACACATCTTCTTACCAAGATGAAATCTACTGCAACGGCAGCATTAGGGGTTACATTTGGTATAGGTGCTTACATTACTATGGTAAGTTTTATGACCGGTCTAAACGATATGTTAGATGACTTGGTATTAAACCAAACACCACATATTCATTTGTATAATGAAATAGAACCCACTATTGATCAGCCAGTTTCGCTGTATGAGCAATTTAATAATGCTGTTCAAATGATCAGTTCTATAAAGCCGAAAAACGGACAAAAAAAGATTCATAATGCGCTTCCTATTTTAAATCATTTAAAGCAAATGAATGAGGTAAAAGGAGCAACTGCACAAGTACGCGCACAGATATTTTATTTATCGGGTTCTATAGAATTATCGGGTAATTTAATAGGTGTAGATATTATGGAAGAAACACGGCTTTCTAATATGCGCGATTATATTGTTGAGGGATCACCAGAAGCTTTGAATACTATGGATAACGGAATTTTACTAGGTTCTGGTCTTGCCAGTAAAATGTCATTGAAGATTGGTGATAGGGTACAGATAAGTACCGCCCAAGGAGCTGTATTTCCTTTGAAAATAGTAGGTATCTACCAGAGCGGAGTAGCTGATATAGATAACTCTCAAAGCTATTGTAACTTAAAAACCGTACAACGAATTTTAGGAGAGGCGCAAAACTATATCACAGATATTAATATAAAACTAAACAATATTGAAAATGCCCCAATATTGGCCAAGGGTTTCGAAAAACAATTTGATGTAACGGCGACCGATATTAATGAGGCAAACGCTCAGTTTGAGACCGGTACAAATATTCGTAATTTAATAACCTATGCGGTTTCAATAACTCTTTTGATAGTAGCAGGTTTTGGAATATATAATATTCTAAACATGCTTATTTATGAAAAAATGAAGGATATCGCCATTTTAAAAGCTACCGGTTTTTCAGGTAAGGATGTACAGTACATATTTATGAGTCAGGCAATGATTATTGGTATTGTGGGTGGCGTATTAGGTTTGGTTTTAGGTTTTATTCTGTCAGTTCTAATTGATGGAGTTCCTTTTAAAACGGAAGCCTTACCAACGATGACTACGTATCCTGTTCATTTTAGCGCTATGTATTATGTAATAGGTATTGTCTTTGCGTTAATATCAACTTTTATAGCAGGGTGGTTGCCTTCTATTAAAGCAAAACATATTGATCCTGTAAAAATTATAAGGGGTACTTAATAAAAAGTAAATGGACATTGTATTAGAAGCAAAAGATATAAATAAGCACTTTCATAAGCCTAAAGATTTTCATGTTTTAAAAGATATTTCCTTTAAAATATTTAATGGGGAATTTGCTTCTATAATGGGTAAATCTGGTTCAGGAAAATCTACGTTGTTGTATATTTTATCTACGATGGATACGGAGTATACTGGCGAATTATTATTGAACAACAAGTTAGTAACCGGTTTGTCTGCAACCGAATTATCACTTATCAGAAATGAAAACATAGGCTTCGTATTTCAGTTTCATTACTTATTATCTGAATTTACTGTGGTTGAAAATGTAATGTTACCTGCAAAAAAGTTAGCTCGTAAAAGCCACCAAGAGATTGAACACGATGCTATGCAGAAATTGAAAATGTTAGGTATAGAGTCTTTAGCATTGCAAAAAGCATCTCGAATTTCTGGAGGGGAAAAACAACGTGTAGCGATAGCTAGGGCGCTTATAAATAATCCGTCAATACTTATGGGTGACGAACCCACCGGAAATTTAGATAGTTACAACTCTGATAATGTTTTTAATATCTTCAAACAATTGAAGGAAGAAGAAGGCTTGTCATTACTTATTGTTACGCATGATGAGGACTTTGCCAAACGAACAGATTACATCATTCAAATGGAAGATGGCCATATTGTTGGTAAATCTAGTAACTTGTAACAAATCACATTTAAAATCTTTCAATTAAATAGCGCTAGAGTCTAAAGTGATTTCTAGAATACGAACCTTATGTGGACTTCAATTTTTATTGGTATTTATGTATTAATAGCATTGTCTATCGTGTTGTCTATTTTATTATACGGAGCAAAGCCTACTAAAAGTCTGGCTTGGCTTTTAACCATTTTTGCACTACCTGTGGGTGGTATTTTCCTTTATTTATTATTAGGTCGAAATAGAAGAAGGTACAAGCTTATTCAGAATCAAAAAGACTTGTTTAAAAAGTTACCTAAGCCAAATACAGAACAGATTAACGTTTTTGAGGGTAAGTATGGTAAATTAATGACGCTTAGTTATAAGAATTCTCATTTTCCGCCAACTTCAGGCAATGATTTAAAAATACTGAAAGACGGCAGAACAACTTTTGAAACTATATTTGAGGCCTTAGAAGGAGCAAAGGTTAGAATACATATTCAGTATTATATTTATGAAGACGGAGATCTAGCTAATAGGCTATTAGCTTTATTTGAAGAAAAAATAGCGCACGGTGTTGCGGTACGAATGATTTATGATGGTATTGGTAGTTTCTCATTAAGCAAGAAATACTTAAAGAAACTAATAGAAATTGGTGTAGAAGTATATTCTTTTCTACCATTTAAATTTGGTAGGTACTTTTATTCGTTGAATTTTAGAAACCATCGAAAAATAATCGTTGTAGATGGTAAAATTGCTTTTACAGGTGGTATTAATGTTTCTGATAAATATTTAAAAGGTCAAGTAGGTCTGGGTAAATGGCACGATATGCATTTAAGGCTTAAAGGTGCTTCAGCTACACAGTTAGATCAAGTTTTCATGACAGATTGGTATTTGGTAAGTACGCAATTACTAGAAACTATAAAACTACCACTGCCTGCTGAACCAGAATCTAATGCAAATGAGTTGGTACAAATAGTAGCTGGCGGACCTGACGATGATTTTCCTGTACTAGAGCAGACGTACTTTTCAATGATAAATATGGCCAAGAACTATATTTATATCACCAACCCATATATTATACCAGGGCAGGCATTGGTAAGAGCGCTACAGACTGCAGCGTTGAGTGGAGTAGATGTTAGGTTGCTTGTATCAGAAAAGGCAGATAACCAAGTGGTAAGTTGGTCGGTACATTCTTATTTTGAGCTATTCTTAAAAGCAGGTATTAAGATATATCTTTTCCCAGACGGCTTTCTACATAGTAAAATAATGGTGAGCGACGATGCCATATCTTCTATAGGTACGGCAAATTTAGATGACCGAAGCTTTGAGCAAAATTATGAGGTAAATGCTATTATGTATCACAAACAAATTGCCAAGCAATTGAAAGAAGATTTTCTAAACGACTGTCTTATTAGTAATGAATTAACTTATGATGAATATATCAAAAGATCTTGGAGCCAAAAGCTGAAAGAAGGTGTCGGTAAAGTACTGAGTCCGTTGTTTTAGAATTACTTATTCAACTTGAGAAGTAAATACCAAATCTTGATCTTCCATAGCAACAATAATCATTTTCACGTAATCTTTAATCGCTTTTTTGATGTCGTCAGGCTCTGTAATTTCGATGATTCCCCTCCAAATCATAGCTCTTTCTTTACCTTCGCAAATACAATATAGAGTCGTCTCTGCGTGGTAAATTGTATATTTTTCGTAGTAGTTGTCGTCGTAATAAATACCTTGGTGCTCTAAATAATCATCATTAAATCGAGACTGGTGATCATCCCATCTAGAGATAGATTTTACAAAGCTTTCACGATTTTCAGATCCTATTATTTTAGTAAGTAAAATGGCATCAAAATCTTTGTCTAAAAGGCTTTGTTCGACATCGTCTAGTTCTTTATCGGTCTTGCGAGAATCGGTCAGCGAAAGGTCAAAAATATCTACACTACGCCATGCTTCTACATCTCTACTAGTAAATTCTTTTTGAAGTTTGCTTTCAAAGTCTTCTCGAGTATCATCATTTTGCGCCATGCCTACGATTAAAACTTTGTTGGCATTGAATATTACGATATCTGGGTTTTTCCAGTTTTCTACTAAACTAATAGAAGAACAACCCATTAACATCAATGATAATATTACAATTAACTTTTTCATAAGGCAGGTGTATTTATTACTAATATTTTTCGAAGATACTATATAGTAAATGCACTAGATATGACGATTGTCAGTCCATAAACATAACAAACCATTAATAATGCCTGTTATATCAGTAAATCTATCGTTTCTTCTAACTTGGGTATAAGACAGTTCCACCCTTTGGTATCTCTTATTTTTACTTTAAAAGCATCTAAAGCACCTGGTTCTCCATGTATTAAGAAAACATTTTCTGGGGTGTTTTTAATACCATCAATAAAATGAAGAAGCTCAGCTTGGTCTGCATGTGCAGAAAGGCTTTCAATAAAATGAATACTAGCTTTAACAGGGTAGTATTTTCCGAATAACTTAAGCTCATGCGTACCCTCTAACAATTGTCTACCTCGTGTACCTTCTGCTTGGTAACCGACTAACAAAACTCTAGTCTTTGGCTCATCTATTAATTGTTTTAAATAGGTGAGTACACGACCTCCTGTAACCATACCACTACCTGCAATGACAATTTTAGGTCTTGGGTCATCTATAGTTTTCCAGGTATCTGCGTATGATGATGTAATGGTAAAGTGATTGCACATGGCATTGAAATCGCTTTGGTTAAGCTTGTGCCAATCTGTATATTGTTCAAATACATCTAGAACATTACTGCCCATTGGGCTATCTATAAAAATGGGTATGTTGGGTATTTTATTTTTTTTATATAAATCCCAAAACAAAAACATGAGCAATTGTAATCTTTCAACGGCAAAAGAAGGTATGATCAGCGTACCACGGTCATTAATGGTTTTTTTAACCAAATCACTTAAAATTTCAGTGATGTTTTCTTTAGGATGTAGTTTGTTGCCATAGGTACTTTCTAAAAATAAATAGTCTGCCCATTCGGGTCTTTCTGGAGGCATTAATAACTCATCGTTCAACCTACCTACATCGCCAGAGAAGACGAACATTTTTCCGAATATCTCCAATTCAATAAACGTAGAACCAATGATATGACCGTTATATCTGTATTTAAAGCGAATGTTTTCTGAAAGCTGAATCCATTCATTTCTTTTTCTTCCGGAGAATAATTTAATGGTTTTTTCAGCTTCTAAAATATTATAAAAAGGAAGCGCTTTCGGGTGTTTAGAAAAGCCTTCTTCATTTGCCTTTTTCGCTTGCTCTTCTTGTATTTTAGCACTGTCCAATAAAATAACACGAGCAACGGATAAGGTAGGGTAGGTACCTATGATGTCTCCTTTAAAACCTTCTTTTACCAATCGTGGTAAGTAGCCAGTGTGGTCTAGGTGACCATGTGTTAATAATACGACATCTACATTACTGGCATCGATAGTTAAGGGCTCCCAGTTTTTTTTACGTAACTCTTTAAGACCTTGAAACATGCCACAATCTATCATGATGTTCAGTTCGGGAGTTTCTAAATAAAACTTAGAACCGGTAACCGTACCAGAAGCGCCTAAAAATTTAATGCTAACTTTTTTCATACTATTAAGCTTTACAGAGTTGTGAGATTTCGTCTAATATTTTTGATTTTCGTTCGTTAGAAATACCAAGGTGATCCAAGTAAAATTTGTCTTTTACGAGTTGCCTGCACAGAACTACATTCCTGCTTAATAGAAATTGTTTTTCTCGTTTAGATAACAAGCTAGAAACCGTAATAGGGTAGAGACCAAGCCGATCAATTCTGTCTTTTAGTCCGTCGTCTTTTGGAAAATCCCAACTTAAAAGATAGAGGTCTGCACATTTACCGTAGGTTAAGGCATCTTGCGTGAACCTAGTATTGGTAACTACCCAGCCTTTATTTAATGGTTTGTTATTTTTGTTTGTAACCCAATGTGCTTTTACATCATTATATCTAGAATGTATGTATAGCGGAATTTTAACGTTACAATTACGACCTTCTTCATTATGAAATTTACACTCTATAAGAGTAGCCGTATCATTTTTTTCGGCAATAACATCTATTTCATGAGTAACGCAGGCACCATTTACTACGATGTCTACTTCAACTTCATAACCTGAATATTGCAATATTGCGGCTATAAAACGTTCAAAGGGAAAACCAGTCGGTCCCAATTCATAGATAGCCTTCTTGAGTTTGTATTTAGAGGCAAATACAGATTTGTTCTTTTTTAGCAACGAATACGCTCTATTGTAGATTTCATTAGAGGTAATGCCTTCGAATAGCTCATCATATACTTTACTAACAATTTCTTCTACTAGTTCATGATTTGCACCACTATGCTTAAGAGAGTTACGAAGTTTGTCTAACGAGAACTTCATTTTCTGCCCAGAAGATTTTATAATGTCAATAGATTCTTTAGTGTCCATATTACTTTTTTAAATTAACATTAAGCGGTGGTACCTCTAGTAATTGTAATGTAGTAGAAGCTAGAGTTACTTTACCATTTGTATTAGAAATCGCTTTTTCAATATGTTGAAATAGCGTGTGTTTTGTATTTCTTCTTCTTTTATAATCTGTTATATATCTTAGATTTAATTGTACCCAATTATCGGTAAGGTTCATGGCTATCGTGGGTTCGATCGTTGCATCTTCTATATAATAATGAGCTACCATTTGTTGCCATTTGGTTTTTGATTTTTCAGTATAATCAGATAAAAATTCGGTAGCCGTATTCAACATTATTGTTTTGGCAAGTTCAGCATCAGAACCATAGGTGATGAGAATGTTCAGTTCATCCCAAACGAAAGGAAAATCCATTGAATAATTCTTTATCGGACCTTTAAAAACAAAAGCATTACTGATTTTTACAATTCTACCCGAATAGTTGTCACTGCTAACCCATTCTCCCATTTCCATAATGGTGGTGTAAATACTGTCAATATCAATAACATCACCTTTTATATTATTAATCTCAATACGGTCACCAGGTTTATAAACACGCACGAAAAAGATATAAAAAGAGCCTGCAATACTTAATATCAGTTCTTGTAAGGTGAAGGTAATACCAGCAGTAAATAAGCCAATTATTATGGTGTAATCTTTTATGCTGTCGACAGTAAATGCCATTAGAACTAAGAAAATTATAAGTACATAACCAACAATTTCTACACCTTTTTGTGCTTTGTATCTAATAGAAATATCTTCAATTCTCTTTTTAAGAGTTTTTCTTACAAAGCTGATAATGAAAACTATAAAGAGTATCCACGCAATTAACTTAAGCATTTTAATTAGCGTTGTATTCTCTAATAAACTCGAAAATGTATCCATATAGATTATTTAAAAAAACCGCCAATGAAGCGAATTCTTTGACGGTTTAACTTTAGACATCAACCAACCAAAGATGTCTAAAATGTTTTATGAATTTTACTTGTTGGTACTCATCAATTCCATTAACAAATTAATGCAAAGCGAGAATAGGTACATCGCTATTATAACCAATTTCCTTAATTAGAGGTCTAGAGAAAACATTACCAAAAAAGAAGTGTTTACGGTTTATGAAAGACACCATATCGCTTTCTCTACTTTCAATAAAACTCTGTATACCTTTACCTAGATTTTTTTCGGTAAGTGTGTGAAATTGGTGTGCGGTCTCACTTAATATTAATGATAACAATTGCTTGTTGCTCTGTTGAGTTTTAGTAAGTACTTTATTCTTTTCTAAATGTAAAATAGCAATTTCAGCATTATGCATTTTAGCCAATTCTATAAGGTATCTAAACTCCGATCGTTTATAAGCGTCTTTAAAATCTGTCGGAAAAACAATCTCTTTAGGAGACATAAAAGATACATGTTCGGGTATAGCCAATACAGGGCATTCCCTTATTTTTTCCATAGCCATAACTGTATTACTACCAAATAGAACACCTTTTGATCCTGTAGCACCTTTGGTTCCCATGGCAACTAAATCGATATCTTTTTCGGCGATTATTTTTTTAATTGCTTCAGAAAGATAACTATAAGATGATTCAGTGTAGTAATTATGCTTTAGGTTGTCTGGGTGCAATGCTAAGGTATCTAGAAGCTTAACAAAATTCTTTTCGCAATCTTCTTTAGCCTGTTCAAATACAGCGCTACCTTCTTCGGGAATACTTAAACTATTAGTTGTGTATTTATCAAAACTGAATACGTTCAAAAAATAGAAATCACAGTTTAATTTAGCATATAAATCAACAGTATATCTAATTGCATTCAAGGCATTTTTAGAAAAATCGGTAGGTATTAGAATACGTTTATTCATTGTTAAATGATTTAGATTGTTCTATAAATATATAGTCTAGTCAATTGATTTACTATGATAAATATCAGTCTTGCACCGGTAGAATTAAAAACGGAATAGTGGCATAAATACTTAAATCCATAATTACGGGTTCATGTAAAAAACGCTCAAAGAATTTTCTTCTATGATACGCCATTGCCAACATGCTGATCTCTCTTTCAGCTATAAAATCTTGAATAACATTTGCCTTATCGGCATAGTTCCAAATCTCATCATAACTATGCGGTGTTTCTTGAAAGCAGGTATCTAATAGTTTTTGGTTAGATAGCTGTTTAGAAGTCATTACTTCTTCTTCATTAATGTGCAGAACAGCAACAGATGCATCTGAAATTGATGCGATATCTAAAAGCGTAGAGATAGAGCTTTTAGTACAACCCTTTTTATAATCGGTAACAAAAGCGATTTCTTCAATAGGTTTAAAGGCGATTTCTCTCGGTATGGCCAGAATAGGGCATGTTGTAATAGTATTTGCAATTTGTATGGTATTGCTGCCCATAAATAATTCTTTGGCGCCCGTTTTACCTTTGTTGCCCATAACTACCAAATCGATATCATGAGTATCTATCGTATTAGAAATTACACTAGCAAGGCTGCCTTTACTAGAAATAGTATTGAATTTGTGTATCTCTTTACCAGTATCAAGCACAATTTTATGCGCTGTTTTTGTTAAGTTTTCTTGAGACAGATTCTGTAAATGTTCCATCTCTTTCTGACCTGTAAATAGCGCATCTTTTGCACTCAAGACAATATCATCATAAGCATGAACTATATGAAATGTGCATGCTGTTGATGCAAAAATTTGGGTAGCATAAAAAAGGGCGTTATACGCTTCATTAGAAAAGTCTGTTGCTACAAGTATGTTTTTAATGTTCATAATTTTTATTGAGGAATTACTAAAAATGGTACTGTTACATGAAAGCCGATTTTCTTAATTACGGGCTCAATAAACAAGCGTTCTAAAAAGGTATGCTTGTTTTGTACCATGACTAATAAGTTTATTTTTTGCTTAATTTGAAATTCATTTATTGCCGCTATAATCTCATTACTACTTACTTCATGAAAAAATCCGCTTTCAGATAATACTTTAGCTAATTGTTGTTTATTTTTTTCTTGAACAGGAGTAAGGTCGTCACCAGTATATACATGCATGACGTTTACCTGCGATATATGAGAATTGGTGATTTTAAGCAATTGTGCCAAGCTTTTTTTATCTAGTGATACTTCAAAATCATTAGGAAAAAGAATCTGCTCTGGTGCTTCAAATTCAAATCCTGATGGAATGACCAAAACGGGGCATTTGGCATTTTTAATAACATGAACGGTATTAGTACCCAGTAAAATTTCTTGTGCACCAGTTGCGCCTTGCGTACCCATTACAACAATATCGATACCTTCAGCCTCTACAGTTCTGGTAACCTCGCTAGAAAGTACATTTAGAGCAGAATGCGTAATAAAAGTATGCAAAGGATTTTCAAATTCTTTTTGTAATTTTTCTTTCAGGCTTTTAAGGTTGTCTTGAGAGTTCTGTTGAACGATATCTCCAAGACCTATTTGCGCAGGGCTACCCATTAAATATTCGGTATGGTATACAGGCGGCATGTAGCTATTTAAAAGATAAAAAGTACATTTTAAATCTTTATACAATTTCAGGGCATAATGTATTGCCGTTATAGAATTTTTAGAGAAATCTGTGGGTAATAAAATACGTGTCATAGTACTATAATTTTGATATTTTAAAATTAATGCGAGAAGATTACAAATAGTATGATATTCGTCATCATTGAAGATTTTATTAATTACTATTATTAAGTTGTAAACCACCTCGCGGCTAGCCCGATAGGTATTAAAGTGAGATTTTTATTTAGACTTCGACTCAAGCGTCGGAACATTTAAATATCGATTATCGAGTAAATACAAACCGATGAAAAAGAAATTCAGAAAAAGTATAGCAGAAGATATACCTACATTGGTCTATTTTTATGCGACTTGGTGTGTACCCTGTAAGTTGATGCGACCTATTGTAGAACAAGTGGTGGGGGAGTTGGGTACTGCTATAAGCAGTATAGAAATAGATGTAGAAATTAAAAAGGGAATTGTAAAAAGATATAAAATTAAAGGTGTACCGACTTTAATACTATTTAAGAGCGGTACACCCCTTTGGCGACATACTGGTGTTATGCCAGTTGAAGATATAAGAATAGCCATAAAAGAACATTTGTGATGCTTTTTTCAAGCTAATCAATATTATTCGTGTATCACTAAAAATGGCACTTTCGTATGATAGCTAATTTTTTCAACAGTCGGTCTAAATAGAATACGCTCTAAAAAATTAAGGCTTTTGGCGACCATAATGAGCATATCTAAATTTCTACTTTCTGTAAAGCATTGAACGGACTCATCTATATTTTTTCCGGTAACTTCATGAAAGGTGCATTCCGTTTCCTTATAATAATCAAGTAATAAGTTTTTGATTTTCATTTGATTGGCATTTAGTTCTTCACCTTTACTAGAAACATATAACAATCGTAAAGCAGACTTTTTTAGTAGGATGATATCTTTGATGGTATCAAGTATTCGAACGTCGTATGATAAATTTAAATCAGAAGGAAAACCTATTTCTTCAACTTTTTCATAAGTAGCATCTTCTGGCACAGCCATTAGCGTACAAGGCACTTTTGTAATTACATTACCTGTATTGCTACCCATAGCTACAGATTGAAGACCAGATGCCCCTTTTGTACCCATTATTATAAGTTCAATATTCTTTTTTTTGACCAAATCTTTAAGCTGATCCGTTAGAAAACCATAGATAGCTTTAAAATGAAATTCATGCTTAACGTTTAATGGTAACTGCTCTATTTTTTTGCTGAGTTCTTTAAGTTGTTCTTTACTTTCAGCTAGTATGGTGTCTTCTAAAATATCTGGTGCTATGTACATTGCAGCTTCACCACTAACGTTGGTGTCAATGGCATTAACGTGAACAATATGAAAGGTGCAATGTGTTTTTTTAAAGAAAGAAATACCATAAACTAATGCATTCCATGCATTATCTGAGAAATCTGTAGGTATTAATATATTTTTCATTGTAGTCGTTTTAATATTAGAAAAGATGCAGTGCTATTGGGGTAAGAATAAGACCGGTATTTTAGAATTAAATGCAATCTTTTTTACAACAGCCTCACCAATAACTTTTTCCCAAAAAGTATGCTGATGGCGTAGTATGGCCAAGAAACTAGCATCTTTGTCTTCAGTATATGTGTCAATACTTTTAGAAGTATTGATCTCAAAAGGTATATTCTTAAATTTAATATCAAACCCAGATAACCGTTCTTTTAAAACTTCTTTATGAGCCTCTTGGTTATCGTTTAAATTAAACTCTATCGCTACGTGAACTACTTCTATATTGGCATTCCAAATTTTAGTAAGCTCAATAATAGCGTCAAATAAATTTTTCTTGTAAGGGGCACTAAAATCAGTTGCGAAAAGTAGTGTCTTAAGACTTTGAAAGTTATAATCTGTAGGTACCACAAGAATGGGTATGGTTTTTATAAGATTTAATACCTTAACCGTATTACTGCCCAAGAAAACTTCTTTAGCGCTTGTTGCACCCTGCGTACCCATGATTAATATATCGATATCATTCTCGTTCAAAACGGCTTCGACTGAATCTTCTAAATTACCTGGGTTTGAAAGTGCTGTAAATTGATGCTTTGGATTTTTGTGGTTTATTTTAAGATATGAGAGTACTTCATCTAACTCTTCTGTAGAGTATTTTGAAAGCGAATCATATATAACACCTAACCTTTGTTGGCTTTTAGAGCCCATTAAATTTAATGGTGTAGGTTCGTAAGCATGCAATAAGTAAAAATGACAATCTACTTCTGCGTATGTTTTTAATGCTGTAAAAATGGCGTTCCAGGCATTATCTGAGAAATCTGTAGTAATCAATATCTTTTTCATAGCAGTATATTTTAATTAGCGGGGTAGATTTTGCATTACCAAAAACGGAATAGTAGGTGAAAGACCAATTTCATCAATAGTTGATTGGTACAGTAAATCTTCTAAAAAAGAATGTCTTGAGTTTACCATTACTAGTAAATCGATATCGTTTTCTTTAATATATTCGGTAATCGCATTTGCCCTATTATGAACACCAGTTCTTACGAATGACAACCTAGCATTTGGCAATGACTCTTCTAAGAATTTTTTGTTATCTAGCTGTCTAAGACTTAAGTCTTCAAAATCAGAGATGTACAAGCTCAGAACTTCTGCTTTGAATTCTCCTGCCATTATATCTAGCAGTTTCAATTCTCGACGTTTATAAGGAAGCATGTAATTACTAGGGAAAAGTATTTTCTTAGGTTGACTATAATCGTATTGATCAGGTACAGCCAAAACCGGACATTTTACATACTTAAAAACCTGTACAGTATTGCTGCCAAAGGTGATTTTAGAACTAGCTGTTTTACCTTTGGTACCCATTATTATGAGGTCAATATTTTTTGAATCGGCAAAATCATTAATAGCATCAACCAAAGATTCGAAAGAAGAAATTGCTTCGTATTTATGAAGTGGATTGTGCGTTTTTGTTTGTGTATCAGTTACAAGCTTTTGTAATTTATTCTCAGATGCATCGGCAATTATTTTCTTTTGTTTGTCGAATGTATCCTTATCTACATTATGATAAGGTCCATATACTTCATCTGCATATGCATGTACAAAGTAAAAATTGGTACGCTCACACTTAAAAATATTAAGGGCATATGCAATCGCGTGATCTGCATTACTCGAGAAATCTGTAGGAATGAGAATATTTTTCATAGCTTTCTTGTATTAATACTTTAAAAGTATAGGAGGGCACGAAAAAAACCTATGATAAATATCATGAGGGGTAAAAGCAAAACATAAGTTTAACTTTTAAGGCATTCACTGGTAAGGTGTCTTGATTAAAAGAACAACACTCGTTAGACTAGGCGATTAGGGTATGCAGCATATATTGTTGAATATTATTTCATAAAACTAGAGGTCATAAATGTCAATATTTATAATGACAAGTTTTATTTTTGAAAACAGTACCTTACAATTAAAATATAGCATTCATGATCATTCATAATTTAGGCGACGAAAATTCAATACTAAATACTTTTATTTCAGAAATACGAGATACGCACATTCAAAAAGATGCAATGCGTTTTCGAAGAAATATAGAACGAATAGGAGAGGTGTTAGGTTACGAGGTAAGCAAAGAATTGGAATACGCCATTAAAAATGTTACTACTCCGCTTGGTCACAAATCCATGAATTTAAGTCAAGATCAAGTAGTTATATGCTCTATTTTAAGAGCAGGTTTACCCTTACACCAAGGACTTTTAAATTACTTCGATAATGCTGAAAACGGATTCATATCCGCATTTAGAAAGCATGAAGGCGATGAAGATGATTTTGAGGTGATTGTCGACTATTTTGCGGCACCATCTTTAGAAGGTAAAGTACTTATACTTACAGATCCTATGTTAGCAACAGGCAGAACTTTAGAAAATGTTCTAGAGGGATTAAAAAAGCACGGAACACCCAAGCAAATTCATATCGTGTCGGTGATAGGATCGCAACAAGGCATTGATTTTATTGAGAACATTTTCCCTGAGAACACACATTTATGGATCTCTGCAATTGACCCAGAATTAAATGCTAGAGGTTATATTATACCAGGTATCGGCGATGCTGGTGATTTGGCATATGGACAGAAATTATGATGATATGTTCTTTTTAGAACGCTTTATCCCTTTTACAAATTCATACCAAAGTACAGAAATTGCACCTATAAGAATCGTTGTACCTAACTGAGCTAACGATAAAGGTTCAAATTCAAAAAAGCGGGCTAATGCAGGTACATAGATTATCGCTATCGAAAGAATGATAGTAAGACTTATTATTAGTGGTACCAAATTATTCTTGTATTTCAAGGTTGTAAATATCGAATAATAAAAAGATCGGTTGACCAAAGTCAAAAAGATATTGGCTACTATTAAAACCATAAATACCATAGTTCTGGTAGTATTCTCAGAGAAGCCAACAGCCACTGTATATTGATAAATTACTAATGCACCAATAGTTATAGCTAAACCCTGTAAAACACTTGTTGTTAGTTCTTTGTAATTGAAAAAAGTAGTAGAAAAAGGTCTCGGTTTTTTAAACATGAGGTTCTTTTCTAAAGGTTCGTTTTCAAAAATTATAGAGCATGTTGGTCCCATAATTAACTCCAAAATAATGACATGAGATGGTGAGAATATATTCGGATAAATCCACCGTAACGCTAAGGGTATAAATACCGTAAGGATGATTGGTATGTGTATAGAAATGATATACTGAATTGCCTTTTTCAAGTTGGTATATATTTTTCTACCCATGGCAACGGCATCGACCATTTTAGATAGATCATCATCAACCAAAATCAATGAAGCCGCTTGTTTTGCAATTTCTGTACCTTTTTTACCCATGGCAATGCCAATATGCGATGCCTTTAAAGCCGGACCATCATTTACGCCATCGCCCGTCATTGCTACCACCTCATTGTTTTTCTTTAATGCATTTACAATTCTAAGTTTCGCATCGGGAAACATTCTAGAAAATACGTTGATGTCTTTTACTTTCTCTTGTAATTCGGCATCTGTAAGTAGCATTAACTCATCACCAGAAATACACTTTTCGTATCCTTTAAAATTAATCTGTTTGGCGATTGCCATAGCGGTATTTGCATTATCACCGGTAACCAGTTTTACTTGTATACCTGCATTGTCAAAGTCTTGCAGTACTTGTGAAATATTATCTTTTGGTGGATCATAGAAAGCGATAATTCCCTTAAAATCAAATTTAAAATCTTGCTGCTCTTTTGGGTAGTTTTCTCCTTCAAATAGCGCTCTACCTACCGCAAGCATTCTATAGCCATCTTTACCTAATGCTGTAAGTGTGTTTTGAATGATTTCAATTTCAGAAGTAGTCAAATTCGATACCGCTATAATAGCTTCAGGGGCACCTTTGGCGGCAATGATCTGTTTGCCATTGGTATTTTGAAAGACATGCGTCATCATGGGCGGCTTACCACCTAAGGGGTATTCATGAACCATTTTATAATTGGGGCGTTCATCGTTATCGGTTAGCCTACCGTATTCATCATGAATGGCAATTTCCATAGGGTCAAACGGTATAGGTTCACTCGCCCACATAGAAGTTGTTATAAGCTCTTTTTCGCTGCCGCCTAATATATCTTTAGTGTCTACTATGTTACCAGTCTTTAAGGTAAATAGTTTGGCTAAAGCCATTTTGTTCTGTGTAATAGTACCCGTTTTATCAGTACAAATAACAGTTGCACTGCCTAAGGTTTCAACTGTCTTCATCTGCTTTACCACAATACCCATTTTCATTAATCGCCAGGCGCCTAACGCCATAAAAGTGGTAAATGCAACAGGAATTTCTTCAGGTAAAATACTCATAGCTAAGGTCAATGCCTTTAGTAAACTGTCGAGTACAATTCCAGAACGCAGGTAATTTATTCCCCAAACTAGTAGAAAAATAACTCCGCCCCAGATGGACATTAATTTTACGAAATTGAAAATCTTCAGTTCCAAAGGTGTTTTTTCTTCGGTAATATCTTCCAGGCTTTTTCCTATTTTTCCGAGTTTGGTTAAGTTCCCTATAGCGGTAATTTGGGCAATAGCTAATCCGCTAGCAACGGTGCTTCCTGTGAAAATTAAATTATCTGTATTTATAGCATCCTTATATATAGAAAGTGATTCGCCGGTTAATATCGATTCATTTACAGAAAAATCATTTGAGTGAACTATAACACCATCCGCAGAAATTGTAGTGCCTTCTTCAACCATTAGATAATCACCAACAACAATATCTTGACTATCAATTTCGACAACTACACCGTTGCGTATGACCTTACTTTTAGGGTGGGTAAGATTTTCGAGATTCTCTAAAGCCTTTCTACTTCTAGAATCTTGGTATAATGATATGGAGCCCACAAGAACAATAGCAGAAGCTAAGAAAACACCATCACCCCAATTACCTGTTATAAAATAAATAGATGAAGCTATAAGTAACAATATAACCATAGGCTCTTTTGCAATGCTTTTTAGGGCATTTAAAAAGCTGTTTTCTTTCTTATAATTAAAAGAATTTAAGCCATGTTCTTTTTTAGAAGCATCAACCTGTTGGTCTGTGAGTCCGGCAATTCCAAAATCTTCAGGATTGATCATGTGCTAGTTTTGGTTCAATTAAAATTAATAACTACTAAAGTATCTGAAATCTTTAGGTAACTCCCTGATATTTATCATATGTTTTGCGCCTATAAGTTTGCAATTTTATAGTGTAATAATCTTAAAAGTAAACTGTAATGGAAACTACCATGAATGATATAAAAATAATAATGAAAGAAACATACTCTAAGTTAGTTACGTTTAAGCGTAAAGAGAATAGAGAATCATTTAATAAAGAATTATTAAAAGTGTTGCCTCAAATTTACCGGTACGTTTCTAAAAGATTGAATAGCGCTGTAGCCAATGGTAAGTTGAATAAAGGTATGTTCAATCCAAGCGATTTTACAGACCAATTATTTATTGAGGTATATGATAATATCGATGATATAAAGAGTGAAAACGAGTTACATGTATTTCTATTCAAAAAAGTAGATGAGTTGTTAGAAGATAGTTTAGTAGAAGAGGAGTTCGATCATGTATTTTTTGATAATATAGATACCTATTCTAAACCAGAATGGGATGCTATGGAAGAAAATTATACGCAAGATGGAGATGGCGATTTTTTACTATTAGAAGAATTGGATGACAGTTCTTTAGACAAAACGAATTATACCCTTAGTCATGTCTTTATAACTGATGAAGAAAAAAAATTGGCAGATAAGCTAGACGCATCTTTAGATAAAGAGCGTATCTATAACCATATGCAGCTGGTGTTAGATAAAATGAATTTACCTATGAGAACGGTATTTGAACTTTTTACGAACGAAGGTTTAACTACTGAAGAAATAGCAGATATTCGTAAAACAACACTAGACCAGGTTGAAAAGTTGTTAGCTTCGGCAAGGCAACTACTTAAGAATAGTTTCGAGAAACGATTTCTTATAGATAGTAATTAAAAACAAAAATGCTCTCAAAAATATTTGAGAGCATTTTTTATACTCGATAATCGAGATTTGAATGATCCTAGGCTTTCCCCGAGGTAATTTCCTATGAAAGTATTTTAGTCGGTATTCCTTAATTTACCTGCTAGCTCATTGATTTTTATACGGAAGACAATAGACGATTCTTCAGTGTCTATTTTTGCAGAAAATTCACTTATACATTTAGGGTTTTTACCGTAATTATCTGAAATTACTTTTTTAACGCCCTCAGAAAATTCATGTAACATATGTTTCGCATCGATACGAGAAAGTTCTTCGAATGTGCCTTGTACCAAAACAGATTTCCAATTAGTAATAGTGGTAATATTATCTATAGATAGACACACTGCTGGGTTTTTTCTCATTTCCTGAATCTTATGTCCTTCAGAAGAATAGCTTGTTATGGTGTTGGTATCCGAATCGTAGAAAAACGTAATAGGTACAATATGTGGGCATCCACCAGAAATATAGGCCAGTCTACCAATGTAGTTTTGCTTCAGTAATGTAGCACATTCTTTTTCATTTAAATTTCTTCTCATGACCTATTGTTGTTTGTTGATGCGATAAAAGTATAAATCATTGAATTAGTGGTACATGATATTCGTCAGTAGTTGAAAAACTATAGTGAACTACGAATTCTAGTTCAACCCCAACGAATACTAAAAGGTACCCATTTTACGAGTAGTTCGCAGTTAGATTTGACTTCAAATAATAATAATCTAAAACTACGATCATGAAACTACTTTACACCTTTTTACTGTGTTGCACCATCTTCACAGGCTTTTCTCAAGATAATGACAGTCCGTATTTATTGGTATCTACAGAAGATGCGGTCATACCCTTAAAATCTTCAAAAACAGAAGTTGAAATATCTGGTACTATTGCTCATGTTCGGGTGACACAGGTATATCAAAATAATGGGGCAGGGGCAGTAGAAGCTAAATATGTATTTCCGCTTTCTACTCAAGCAGCGGTTCATAAAATGCAGATGACTATTGGCAACCGAATTGTAAATGCCAAAATATTTGAAAAGCAAGAAGCTCAAGAAGTTTATGAAACCGCTTTGAGCGAAGGCAAGCGAGCAGCGAAGTTAGACCAAGATAGACCCAATGTTTTTAAAATGAACGTGGGTAATATTATGCCTGGCGATGAAATTGCCATAGATATCTATTACACAGAAATATTGGTACCTGTAAACGGAGAATATCAGTTTGTGGCACCAGGTGTTGTAGGTCCTAGATTTACGGGTGAGAGTACTAAAAATGAAGAGAGCTTTAATATGCCATACACGGCAAAGGGTATTGCAGATAGTTTTGATTTTGATATGACAGTGACCTTAAATGCGGGTATGATCATTCAGAATATAAACAGTACAAGTCATAAAGTAACTGTAAAGCATCCTGATGCGAAAACAGCAGAAGTCTTTTTATCCGAGGATAATATAAATCCGTCGAACAGAGATTTTATCTTGAATTATAACTTACGAGGAAATCAAATACAAACAGGGTTATTGATGTATGAAGGGGAAGATGAGAACTTCTTTACCTATCAAATGGAGCCAAATAAGCATGTGGAGTTAGATGATATTCCGTCACGAGAGTACTTGTTTATAGTAGACGTATCTGGTTCAATGAACGGATACCCTTTAGAAGTATCAAGACAATTAATGCGAAACCTACTTTGCAATTTACGAATGAGCGACACCTTCAATGTTCAGTTATTCGCTTCTAGTTCAACTGTTTTCAGTGCGACACCAGTAGAATCGACCGAACAGAATATTGAAGCTGCCATTCGTTTTTTATCAGAAGGTCAAGGCGGTGGTGGTACCGAATTATTGAGTGCATTGCATGAAGCATACAGATTACCAAGAAAAGATTTGGGCAGTGCCCGTTCTATGGTCATTATTACCGATGGTTATGTTAGTGTAGAAAAAGAAGCTTTTGAGCTGATCAGTAAAAATCTAGACAAAGCCAATGTATTCACCTTCGGTATAGGTTCTAGCGTCAATAGGTATTTAATAGAAGGTATGGCTAAAGTATCGAACAGCGAATCGTTTATTGCAACGACCTCAGAAGAAGCGGCAGAAGTAGCTAAAGACTTTGCTAAATACATTTCTACGCCACTATTAACACGAGTAAAAATTGAATCGAAAGGCTTTGATATGTATGACCTTGCCCAAAAAAGTATACCAGATGTATTCGCTGCGAGACCGGTAATTATTCACGGTAAGTATAGAGGTAAGGCTGAGGGTAAAATTATTGTAACCGGGTATCAAGGCAAAAAACGATTTAGAGAAGTGTATAATGTATCTGACGGACATTTAAGCAAGTCGAACAAAGCATTACGTTACTTATGGGCAAGAAAGAAAATAGGGGAGTTAGATGATTATAGTAACCTATTTAATGAAGACGTAAAAGCAGAAGTAATTGCCTTAGGATTGAAATACAACTTACTTACCAACTACACCTCTTTTGTAGCAGTAGATGAAGCCATAGTAAATGCAGACGGTTCATTAACTAAAGTGAAGCAACCGCTGTCAATGCCTAATAATGTAAATAATTCAGCCGTTGGTGCAGAAGCTGAGGTCAAAGAAAGTAGCAAATTCAAACGCACTTTTACCATAGATTTTGAAAACGAAATAGAGAAGAATGTAAAAAGACAATTGACGATGGAGTTCAAAGTAATGTATAGCAAACTGGTAACTGAGTACTTAGAAAAGTATGAAAGCCTTCGTATAAAATTCAATGCAGAAGGTAAGGTGATACGTGTAGAAAAATTAGAGAATGGAAGCTGGAATGTGGATGAAAGCATGCTATTAGAAATGGAGAAAATCAGTTTAAGATCTCTTAAAAAAGAAATGACCATAACTCTGAAAAAATAGGTAGTTAGTTTTAGTTAGTTGGTTCTCCGAAGGGAGAAGAAGACCTGTGAGATTTTTAAAATCTTGCAGGTTTTTCTTTTGTAATAAACTCAATAAAAAACAGGTAGAGAATGAATAATTACAGCATGTTCAACGAATACTAGATGAGGTGCTACGAATACTAGAAGACCTCCTTAAAAGCCCTGTCTCTGCTGTAATTTAGTAGTGTAGAAAGAAAACAACTAAAATAAATATTATGAAAAAATTAATCCTATTCGCCTTTTTATTCAGCATTTATATCACCAATGCGCAGCAGTTCGAATTAACCGATACCTATGATATCTCGAACCAAAGAAGTAGTGGTCAAGAAGACGAAGACACTTGGTTGGTAGATGTAGTAGCATCACAAAATCCAGAAAGACATGTGGCGACATTGTCCATTGCCGATTTCGGTTTACTAGATGAAATACGCATCTCGGTTTTAAGCAATCCGGATTTAGAAGATATCAATGAAATTTTAAAAGTAACACTAGCGTATAACGCCTGCTGTTCAAGCACAGAAGAGTTCTATTATTTGGTAAGTAATGACAATGACTTTATCGCGCTGCCAAGTATTAAAAATGAGTATGCCTACGAACCTATTTCAGACATACACTACATTTTTCCTAACCAATTATTTGGTAAAGAAGGAACCATATTAAGAGCAGCATTAGAATACACAGAAACAGCTACAATTAAAGATATTAAAGTACTTAGAAGCATTGCCTGGAACGACGATGATTTTGATACTGAAGACGCTATAACAGCAATTAATTATTAATAACCCTTAAAATTTAGAATTATGAAAAATTTAAAGAAAAGTGCCTTATTCCTATGCTTATTTGCATTTGTAAACATGTTCGCCCAAAGTGTAGAACAAGTAGAATTTGAAGTGATGGATAAAGATATTCCTGCCGAAGAATTAACGTATGAGTATTTATTGGCTCACAAAGTATTTCTTCGTGAAAAGCCATCTGTTAGAAGTAAAAAAGTAACACTTCTCGATATCGGAACTAAAATGGTATTGTGGGAAAAAAGCATGTACTCTAAGGAGATAGATGGCATCAATAGCCACTGGTACCGAGTAACAACAGGCAATGAAACCGGATGGGTTTGGGGAGGTATGATCGCTCAGAAATCTTTTGGTAGTATTGCAGACAACCAGGTAAAGTTTGTTTATGGGTTTGAAAGTAGTGCCAAAAACGAAGCGGGAGTTACAGAAACAAAATTCCAGTTACGTGCTTTTAAAAACGGACAACAATTAGATAAAATGGTATTAGATAGTCTTGTGGCGATTCCGGTTCATATTGAAAACCACGGTAGTTTAGGTTTGTTCAATGTTGAAGATGTTATCACGGTAGATTTAGCCGATAAAGATACAGGTTACCAAGTAGGTAAGAGCTACTTGTTCTGGAACAATGGTAGATTCAAGAAAGTGGCAAGTTTAATAGACTACGCAGATACCAATTATTTAAAGACTGAGTCTTTTGTTTTTCCGTCGGATATGCAAGGCGTTAAGAGTACTATTTTGTTGAAAACGACCATTACAAAAAACATCAAAACTTTAGATGATGCCTTGGCACAAAACAACGTAGAATTCATTACTACTTCGTATGTGTGGAACGGGTCTAAGTTGACTAAAAAAGAAGAAGTTCGCGAGATCAAAGATGATGCTGTAGTTAGTATAGACTTTTAAAAAATAGCTATGAATAAGTGTTTAATTATAGTATTGGTTTATGTGCTAATGCTAGGTAGTAAGAAGCCGTTTTCGCAACAGTCGGGAGCGGCACTTGCTTCACCTACCAAAAAAGAAATAGTACAAGAAGCTATTATTTTTATTGCTGGTTTTGATGAAGGTGATAACACCTATTATGGCAATGCCAAGCAATATTTTGAAAAGCAAGGAATGCCAATTGTAGATAGTTTATATGCTATTGATGAGATTTTAAGTTATTTAAATAGTGCAGGGGAGAACCAAGTGCGTTTTAAAGAAATACATATTGTAAGTCATAGTAATGCCTGGTTGGGCATGTCTCTAAAGACTACAAAAACAGGAGAGCGAATTACCGTAAGCACATTGCAAAATGCAGTACAAGAGTATAGTATAGAAACGATGTGTGATAACACTGCCAGTGGTTCTAAAATTATTTTTCATTCGTGCGGATTGGGTGAAAATCAACCCTTACTTCAAGAATTGAAAAATACATTTAAAGCAGAGCAAGTAGTGGCATCCTCATATTTTAATGTATTCGGTGGTAAATATGCAGATCACTATTTGGCAAAGCCCTATTACGGATATTATCCAACAGCAGAATCTAAAGGACCTGCGCATCTTGCAAAGGAGTTTAAACAAGCATATCCTGATGTAGCTATCGATTGGTTTAATGCGTTAAAAACAAGGCAAGAGTCTTCATTTGGTAAAGCCTATAGTTTCAAGTTTAATATTCCGATAGATTGGGAGTTTACTTTTGATGCTGTTACCGATATTCCTACTTTAGAAGACAAAGAGGCAATTATGGATTGGATTTCAGAATCTCCAGAAATGGCTGAGGTACTATTTAAATTGAACATTCCGATAGAAAAATTCCGTTGGAGAAGTAGGGTACAAGGAAATAAATTAATAATAAAAGGAAAAACAACCGTACTCTGCGTATTGGCACCTATTTTGCAGGCTAATGATGCTAGTGAGTATCAAAACACAAACATACAAGACCCTTTATTATATCAAATATTATAGGCATAACAACGTTAGATAATTACTTAAAATAGAACACATATTTGAATCTGCTTAGAACATACGTCTTATCGGTATTTTGTTTTTTAGGAACAATGTATGTAGCTGCGCAAAATAGCCAGTTACGAGCATATACCATAGCAGATGGTTTACCACAGTCTCAAGTCTATGATATTGTACAAGATGAAATGGGTTATCTATGGTTAGGAACCCAAGGTGGCGGATTGGCAAATTTTGATGGCGAAACCTTTGAAGTATGGAATGAAAGTGACGGTTTACTCTCTAATTATATTGATGCCTTATATACCGCAAATGACTCTCTTTTTGTGGGAACCAGAAAAGGACTTTCTATAAAAGTAAAGAACAACTTTGTAAATTTTAATTCCCCACAAATTCTTCAATTCTACACTGCTGAAAATGTGCTGTATGTGGGTACTAAAAAAGGTCTCTATAGCTATTCTAAAAATAAAGAATTAAGTAAGGTTACTATTAATCCTGAAATAGATTCTAGCGAAATTAATTCCATATTTTTTGATGGAAATTATTATTGGTTAGCAACTAATAACGGCTTATGGAAACTGAATGAATTAAGAGATTCAGCAACAGAAAAAGCAAAATTAGAAGTCAATAATTTTAAGTCCGTTATTGCACATCAAAACAAAATTCTTGCGGCTACATTTGATGATGGTGTTTTTATAATTGACGTAGAAAATACTGATGATCAGTTTCTAATGCCAGAACCATCACGTATAAACTCCATGTCAATTCAAAATACAGATGAGCTATGGATAGCTACTGACAATGAGGGTATAGCAATTGTAGAGACGAATACCTTTGCTGAGGTCAAGCAATTGAATACAGCTAGTGGTTTAGCAACTCCGCATATTAGAAAAGTAGTAAAAGATGACAATGGCAATTTATGGATTGCTACATCTGGTGGAGGATTTTACAAGTACTTTCAGAATAACTTTAAGCACTATAATCAAAGATCAGGTCTTAAGGGAAATCGGGTTTATGCGGTACATAATGCTGCAGACGGATTATGGTTTTCCACATCAGAAGCTGGTTTAGCAAAAATAGATTCCTCGGGAATTCACGCATTACCAAGTAAGGGTACATTTTTCGATGTCAAAATCAAGACAATCGATAGCGATTCAAAAGGCAATATTTGGGTAGGATCAGACAATAGAGGGCTTTTATTTCGAGAAACTAAAATGGTAGACAGTTTAGTGTTTTCTTCAAGCGAAACCTTTTTAATACAGATAGATACCGTTTCCGTTGAAAGAACTACTAATCATATCATTGATGAAAGCAAAGGCTTTCCGTCAGATTGGGTGCGAACTGTAATTGCCGAAGATGATTATATATGGGCAGCTACGTATGCATATGGTATTGTGAAATTCAATTACTATTCTGACAATGACAGTTTGGTGGTTAGAAAAACCTTTTCGAAACGAAATGGAATTACCGACATGCTGATAAAAGGCATGGTAAAAGCACCAGATGGTAAGCTGTGGTACTCCACGCAAAATGGTCATTTGGGCTATATAGAAAATAATAAGGTGACGAGTATTGAAACTGGTTTGGAGCAGCAAACAGCTATTGGTACAATTTTTTTCCATGAAGAAACTATCTACTTAGGTACTTCTGGTAAAGGTATTTGGTATGCAAATAGTACCAATCCCGTAAATTTTCAACAATTAAAAGGAAGCAAGAATTTATCTTCAAATAATATCTATCAGCTCATTTTTGATGATCAAGGGTATCTGTGGGCAGGCTCAGAAAGGGGAGTCGATAAAATAGAATTGAACAAAGCAAATGAGATTTCAGACGTATATCACTTTGGTAGAAATGACGGATTTCTAGGTATAGAAACCTGTTTAAATGCGGTAGATAAAGATGAACAAGGTAACCTGTGGTTTGGTGCCATTTATGGGCTAACAAAACATATACCAAGTGAAAGTAAGAAAGCATCGTTACCACCAACGGTATATTTTACGGGGGTAGAGGAGCGTTATAAAAATATAGATTCACTAGTTTTAAAAGACTGGACGAATAGTAACAAGGTACTGCAACTAACTCCAGAGCAGACACAACTAGGTTTTTCATTTAGAACGGTAGATGTGGATCACCCAAATGAAATAGAATACAGAACAAAATTAGATGATACAGAGTGGAGCCCGTGGGTGAAAGAAAACAAACAGAATTTTGCCGGACTCGCATATGGTGCACATACCTTTTCGGCGCAATCTAGAAATTATAGATGGCAAGAAAGTGACCCTATCAAATTCAGCTTCTTCATTGATAGTCCGCTATATAAAAAAGATTGGTTTCAATGGTCGGTTTTAGCATTGGCGATATTGGTGTTATTGGGTATTGGATTGTTTTATATCCGTAAGATTAAAGCAAAAAACAAAGCAGCTCAAGAGCATTTGAAAACTCAGAATTACCTGCTTACTTTAGAACAGAAAGCATTGCAATTACAGATGAATCCGCATTTTATATTCAATGTGTTGAATGGAGTAAAAGCAATGGCAGGCAACAAGCCAGAAAAGATGGATGCCACTATCAACAGCTTCGCCGTATTATTGAGGGAAACACTACAGAATTCTAGAAAAGAACATATAAGTTTAGACCAAGAAATAAATGCATTGCGACATTATGTAGAAGTAGAGCAATTAATGGCACAGAAACCTTTTGAGTATATCATTGATGTTCAAACCAACCCTGATGCCGAAGAGATATTGATTCCGCCAATGTTAATTCAGCCCTTTGTAGAAAATGCAATTAGGCACGGTATATTGAAAGGCGATAAACCGGGCAAACTTGAGATAGGTTTTAGTACTAGCGAGACACATTTACAATGTAGTATTATTGATAACGGATTAGGAATTTTTAAATCGCAAAGCGAAAAGCCAAAAACAGACCATCAATCTATGGCATTGACGGTGACCAAAGAAAGGCTAGAATCAATTGCGGGTACAAATACCCTGCATATTAGTGAAATCAAAAATGAAGACGGTAGTATTGATGGTACCAAGATTACCTTTAAAATACCTTTACTAACAGATTATTAAAGACCTATGCATACAGCTATAATAGTAGAAGACATGATTGATGCCATGACCCTTTTAAAGAAGGATATTGAGACCCGGCATCCAGATATTGAAATTATCGCCACGGCACAGAGTGTAGTGGAAGCCGCCAAGGTATTGCGTAAGAATCAGCCCGATATTCTGTTCTTGGATATTATGTTGGGTGATGGTACGGGATTTGATATTTTAGAGATTTTCCCAGACCTGAAGTCTAAAATCATATTCGTAACTGCAAGTGATGAATTTGCGATACGCGCTTTCAAATTTGCTGCAATTGACTACGTATTAAAACCATATTCGAATGAAGATTTAAGTTTGGCGATTTCACGTGCAAAAGAGCAATTACAGCCAAATAAAGAACGTTTGCAAATTTTGAAGGAAACGATTGCAGCGCCAGAGAAAAAGCCGAACAAGATTTCATTACATACGCTAGATCAAATTATCATCGTCAGCTTAGATGACATTATTCGGTGTGAATCCGATAGTAACAACACCATTTTTCATCTTCAGGATAAACGCAAAATTTTCGTAACAAAGACTTTAAAGTACTTTGCCGATTTATTGAGCAGTCACGATTTTGTACGCGTACACCAAAGCCACTTGGTCAACTTGCAATGCATCAGTGCCTATATAAAAACCGATGGCGGTTATTTAATGCTTAAGAATGGAGAGAATGTTCCGGTTTCTGTCCGTAAGAAAACCGAGATTATTGAGATTTTAGATAAGATGCATAGGTAGGGGGACAGTTGGATACATAGATTTTACTTCAAATATTGAACACATTTATATAAACTTTTGGAATTGGTAGAAACACTTCATTTTATTTCCGAAATACTAAGAGTTGATATAATCATTGCATTCGGATTCTATACGATAGTATTCTTTTTGGTCCGATATTTTTCTAAGCATAAAGAATTCTTGAATAACTTCGATAGAACGGCAATTAATTTGGTCATATTTTCAGGTATAGTTTTCGGTGTATTATGGTTTATTAGACTTTTTATTTCTTATGTAGAAATAGAAAGCGAGATGGACAAAATAGCTTTTACTCAAAGATTAACTGGTAAATACTCATTTGGAATTTGGCTACAGCCACTATTCTGGGTGTTTTTAAGTCAGTTGTTGTGGTATAAAAAAATAACCAATAATTTATTTTATAGATTACTTCTAAGCCTAATGTTTTTGGTTTCATTTGAAAGGATGGTTGTTATAGCAACTTCATTACATCGAGACTATTTACCTAGTAGTTGGAGTTCAGGACTAAATTTTGGTCAAGTATTAGCTGGAACAACTGGTAAAGTAGTAGTATTCATTTTGATTGTGGGTATAATACATCTATTACTTAGCTGGGTAAAAAACGAACTGAAAAAATGAGAGAGATAGATATACTCTTTGTGGATTGGGGTTTTTCAAAAAATGATATTTCCAAAATTATTTCTGAAACTAAGAACCTACAAATATTTAATATTCGAAACATTATTAGAAAAGAGTCTCAGGATAAAAGTGAAATAGGCAACGAAATTCTGAAAATTATAAGTAATGGAGAACTACTTAACAATAAGCTCATTGAAAAGTTAATAAACAAAAATCTAAGAGAATCTAATGAAAATTTATTATTGATATTTTATCCTAACGTCGTTGAACAGTTTCATGAATTACAAAGAATAATTGTTAAAGAAAAAATAGTCTTAAACAAGATTTGGTACTTTAGGCATAGTGATTACTTGGAATTTATGAAACATCATTTCGAGTTTCCAATCAATAAAAAGTACCTAGATAAATTCGGTAATAAGTTAGCGGAAGAATGGATAACCATGTTTCAAAAAAGAAGAGAAAATATTAATATCATTAAAAGTGTTGCTACATCGGTGGAATGGATGGAGATTGAATTGGATTATTTATCTCTTTTTAATTCTGAATACATAAATAAGCGAATAAAAAAACGTATTTAACATGTACCCATCCAGAATTTTATCCTTAATTATGAAAAAACAGTTTCTGTTTTCGATTTTTGTATTGATTTTTATGCAACTATTTTCGCAAGATACTTTGGTTTTCTCTCAGGAAAATTCTTCGATGTTTAGTAACAGGTATTTTTTAAATCCAGAATCAAAAACTTTTGAGCATAAGTATAACACTGATGACGGACAACTTTGGTATGGCGAAGGAAATTATGAAATTAAAAGAAATAGATTATTCTTACATTTCGGAGATTCTGAAAAGGCAATCAAAAGTGAAAATCAAATCACCAAAATTTATGATCGCGTAAATAAAACTGACACTTTGATTGTTCAAATTATTGATACACAAGATTTTGCATTTGTACATATTAAATACAACGAAGAGTATTTTTATGGAGATTTAGATAACGGATTAGTGAAAATTCCAAAAAGTAAATTTAAAGATATAGAAAATCCGATAGTACAGACTTCTCTTCAAGGTTCACTCATATCTATAGAATTGACTGAAATTTCAGAATTGAATTTTATAAAAATCACAGGTATTGATATTAATACGATATATCATTTTGAATCAAATTTCAAACGAAATTTATCTTTCAAAAAGAATAAATTAAAATCGAAAGATTTTTATAATACATCAAAAAAAAAGAAAGTAACATTTATAGTTGAAGAATAAAAAAGGCATTGTTATTCTGTAGATTCGAGATTATTAATATTTTATTTAATATGTACTGAAAGGTGGGGTGATATCAAACCATTATTTAAATCACTATGAGAAGCATTTTTATATTTACTTTATTACTGATTTCTCAATTGATTTTTAGTCAAGTCGATAATAAATACGCAAAAGAAATTGATAAATACTTTATTTACAAGGATTGTAAAGATTTATCAAATAGTTGGGATAATAATTTGTGTTCGAAGAAAAAAATTACGGACTATGTTTTCAAATACTTTGATTGGGAAAAAATAGAAAGTAAAGAGATAGAATATAAAATTTGGTTTAAATTTTACTTTAATGAGGATGGTTTAATTTCCAATTATGAAATTCAAACTGATGAAATAACAGTAAAATCTCAAATTGTACATCTATTGAATCCATTGTTACCAGATTTTTCATTGGTTGACAGTAATAATAAACCGATTGCGGGTCAGTACGGCTTTCCTTGTCGAATCAGTTTAGTTAAATAATTATCCTTACACCCAATTTTCAATTTTCTACCAAACCCTTCCGAAGAACAGAAAATCAAGGGGCTATTTTTCCATTATTCCCAAAAACATCACTTTCCGTTATATTTTATGTTAAGGTTAACATAATTGTTACAAAACCCTGTCTATTTTTAGAGGACTAGAATTTGAAGGTTTAAAATGACCTTTTAATCTTCTGGTGTATTTTAGTTTTCATATCACACTAAGAGAACCAGAATATTACGAATTGAACTCACTATATATGTTATTCTTTGGGATTGCATATTCGATTATAAAGAAACAATTTAAAACGAACACATGAAAAGAAGAGATTTTGTACAGTACGCCGGGTTGGGTGCCGGAGCATTAATGATGCCGTCATTATTGCTAGGAAAAGACATCCCGACGGAAGCTTTACTAGAACCTGGTATGGATGCCTTGATTAAAAAGAACATGGCAGATGTCGCCCTAAATACGGCAAAGTCCTTAGGCGCTACATACGCTGATGCTAGAATAGGTAGGTACTTAAACCAATATGTGTTCACAAGAGAAGACAAAGTACAGAATGTAGTAAATACCGAATCTTTTGGTATTGGTATTCGTGTAATCGCAAATGGTACTTGGGGTTTTGCATCAACAAATAGTGTAACCGCAGACGGAATTAAGAAAGCAACAGAGCAAGCAGTTGCTATTGCAAAGGCAAATTCTAAAATACAGAAAGAACCGGTAAAGTTAGCTCCCGTAAATGCATACGGAGAGGTTTCTTGGAAAACTCCGATCAAAAAAGATTTTAAAGAAGTTCCTGTTTCAGAAAAGGTAGACCTTTTATTAAGTGCCAACGCTGCCGCTTTGGATAACGGAGCGAACTTTGTGAATTCTGCCTTATTCATGGTGAACGAGCAAAAGTACTTTGCATCGACCGATGGTTCTTACATTGATCAAGATATTCACCGCTTGTGGCCAACCTTAAGGGTAACGGCTGTAGATAAGGCTGCGGGTACTTTCAAGACCAGAGAGAATATGAGTGCTCCCGTAGGTATGGGCTATGAATATTTAGACGGATTGGAATCTGAAAAATTAGAAGGTCCTGCAGGGTTACGTTTATACAGAAACAGTTATGACATGGTAGAAGATGCTACTATGGCAGCGAAACAAGCTAAAGAAAAACTAACGGCAAAATCTGTTGATGCCGGTAAATATGATTTGGTATTAGAACCGAATCACCTTGGGTTGACCATTCACGAATCTGTGGGTCACCCATTAGAATTGGATCGTGTATTAGGCTACGAAGCAAATTACGCCGGTACTAGTTTCGCCTCATTAGATAAATTAAAATCAGGCAATTTTAAATACGGTAGCGATATTGTAAACCTTGTTGCAGATAAGACCCAAGTTGGTTCTTTAGGCGCTGTTGGATATGATGATGAAGGAGTGAAAGCTAAGAAGTGGGATTTGGTACGTAACGGAGTATTGACGAATTTTCAAGCGATACGTGACCAAGCACATATGATCGGTGAAGAGGAATCTCACGGTTGTTGCTACGCACAAAGTTGGGACGATGTACAGTTTCAGCGTATGCCTAATGTTTCTTTAGAGCCGGGCAAAGAGAAGTATTCTATTTCTGAAATGATTAAAGATGTTGAAAAAGGAATTTATATAGCTGGTCGTGGATCGTACTCAATTGATCAGCAACGTTATAATTTCCAGTTTGGTGGTACTGTTTTTTACGAAATTAAGAACGGAGAAATCGTTGGCATGTTAGAAGATGTAGCATATCAATCGAACACCCAAGAGTTTTGGAATTCATGTGTTAAGATTTGCGATAAAGATGACTACCGTTTATTCGGTACATTCTTCGATGGTAAAGGGCAGCCTTCTCAGGTGAGCGCTGTATCTCATGGTAGTTCTACTGCCAGGTTCAATGATGTAAACGTAATTAACACTGGTAGAAACATTTAATTGTTTCACGTAAAAAAGACAACAATGGCAATTTATACAAAAGAAGAAGCAAGAAAAATATTGGAGAAAGCATTGAGTTTTTCCAAAGCCGATACCTGCGAGATAAATTTAAGCGGCTATAATAGCGGCAATATCAGGTACGCAAGAAATACGGTATCTACATCAGGTTTTAGTTCAAACCAAAGTTTGGCTGTACAATCTAGTTTTGGTAAAAAATCTGGAACGGCTACTATTGATGAGTTCGATGATGCATCGTTAGAAAAGGTGGTGAGAAGGGCAGAAGAGTTGGCACAACTTTCTCCAGAGAACCCTGAGTTTATGGAGCCATTAGGTCCGCAGGTGTATGATGAATCGGTAACATACAGCGAATCAACAGCAAATGTAACTCCGGAATATAGAGCAGAAGTAGCGAGCAGTAGTATTGTTCCTGCGGATGCAAAAGATGTTACCGCAGCAGGATTTTTAAATGATTCTGCAGGCTTTAGCGCAATGATCAATTCAAAGGGACTATTCGCTTACAACCAATCTACAGATGTAGAGTTTACAGTAACCATGCGTACCAATGATGGTACAGGTTCTGGCTGGGTATCAAGAGATTTCAACGATGTAGATAAGTTTGATGCTGATGAGGCAGCAAAGACTGCTATTGACAAAGCAGTGCTTTCTCGAGAAGCAAAGGCAATAGAGCCAGGTAAATACACGGTGATATTAGAACCAGCTGCTTCGGCAGATTTGTTGCGTAATATGTTTCGTTCATTGAATGCACGTACTGCTGATGAGGGTAGAAGCTTCATGTCCGCAGCTGATGGTAAAAATAAGATAGGAGAGAAAATAGTTGACGAGCGTGTTAATATTTATTCAGACCCGTTGAATCCTGAAGTACCAACATCAACTTGGAACGGTGCAGGACAGCCATTAAAGAAAACAAGCTGGATTGAAAACGGAGTGGTTAAAAACTTGGCGTACGACCGTTTTTGGGCAAAGGAAAAAGGTGTTGAGCCTGTTCCATTTCCGTCCAACGCAATTATGACAGGTGGTGATGCAAGCTTAGAAGAGTTAATTAAGAGTACTAAAAAAGGAATTCTGGTTACACGTTTATGGTACATCCGTAGCGTAGATCCACAGACCTTATTGTATACAGGACTTACAAGAGATGGAACGTTCTATATTGAAAACGGAGAAATTAAATACCCTGTAAAAAACTTCAGGTTTAATGAGAGTCCGATAATCATGCTGAACAACTTAGAAACCCTTGGTAAGCAAGTGCGTATCGACGGTAATTTAATACCATATATGAAAGTTCGTGACTTTACGTTTACGAGTCTTTCAGATGCAGTATAATTGATATTTTGATTAGGTAAGCTGGTTGTTTGTGACATATCACAACAGCCAGTTTTCTTTTTTCCTACTGAATAAAAACTCAAACTACTTGCCCTTGAGCAACGAATTTTTCTTTACGAGATTACAGTACGAGTCTGGCGATTGGGACGTTGACCAACGCATGCCCTCGAATCTGTTGAATTCATTGGTGGAGTATACCACGTTGAAAGTAGATACCCAAGAAAAGATAATCACACTAGCGAGCGATGATATTTTTAAGAGTCCGTTTTGCTATATCTCAGGACATAAATTGGTAGAGTTTACTAAAAAGGAACAAGATAATTTTGAGAAATATGTACGCAACGGAGGTTTCGTTTTTGCAGATGATTGCAATCATGATATAGACGGATTGTTCGCTAAATCTTTTGAAAGGCAGATGGAGGAAATATTTGGTCCGTCCGCATTAAAAAAAATACCCAACGACCACGAAATCTATACCATATTCTTTGACTTTGAAGATGGACCACCAACCACATCACAAGAGCTGAACGGTTGGGGAGATGATTTGGTGCATGATTATTTAAAGGCAATTGTCATCAATGGAAGAATAGGGGTACTGTATAGTAATAAAGATTATGGCTGCGAATGGGATTATGATTTTAGAAATAAACGTTGGTATAAAATAGACAATACACGGTTTGGGGTAAACATCGTCATGTACGCCCTAACCTCATAAACACATTTTTGAATGGATAAAGAATTACAACGTATTGCAGATGAGGTGGAAATGCTTTCCGGTAAATTGAATGCTTTAAAGCAAGAAATAGGAAAGGTGATTATAGGTCAAGAAGAAACCGTATCGCAATTATTGATTACGTTTTTAGCCGGTGGTCATGCTTTGTTAGAAGGAGTACCCGGTTTGGCAAAAACCTTAATGATCAGAACTTTGGCAAATGCCATCGATTTAAAGTTTAAACGTATTCAGTTTACACCCGATTTAATGCCTTCGGATATTATCGGAACCGAGATATTGGAGGAAGACCATACCACAGGTAAAAAGTTCTTTAAGTTCAATAAAGGACCTATATTTTCTAATATTATACTAGCGGATGAAATAAACCGTACACCGCCAAAAACTCAGGCGGCATTGTTAGAAGCAATGCAAGAATTTGAAGTTACCTATGGCGATAAAACATATCCTTTAGATAAACCGTTTTTCATTCTAGCAACACAAAACCCTATAGAACAATCGGGAACCTTTGTTTTGCCAGAAGCACAGCAAGATCGTTTTTTGCTATATATAAAAATTGGATATCCTACTCAGAAAGATGAGGAAACCATTTTAAAGGCAACTACGGGAGGTATAAAAAAGAAGCTGAACAAGGTAATTTCTGGTGATGATATCGTACGGTTACAACAGTTAGTACGTGAAGTTTCTATAAGCGATGCTTTAATCAGTTTTGTGAGTGATATGATTCGTGCTACAAGACCGGAAACCACAAAAGATGCTTACGTTAAAGACTGGGTAGACTGGGGTGCAGGTCCGCGTGCAGGTCAAGCAATGATCTTAACGGCAAAGGCTAATGCATTGTTAGAAGGTCGGTTAGCGGTTACGCTAGACGATATTAAAAGTGTGGCGTTGCCAGTGCTTCGTCATAGGGTGTTGGTTAATTTTAGGGCAGAGGCAGAAGGCATCACTTCAGATAAAGTAGCATCACATTTATTAAATGCTATTGAAATAAAAGGCAAATAAACAACGCTCCATTACCGAGTACATGGCAAAACAGGACTATCACGATTTATTAAAACCAGAGGTCATCAATACGGTTGAGGGACTTTCCTTGATATCACGTATTGTGGTCGAGGGCTTTACGTCCGGTTTAAATAGAAGTGCCAGTGTGGGTCCTGGTATGGAGTTTAGTCAGTACAGAGGTTACGAACCTGGTGACGATTTACGATTGCTAGACTGGAAAATGTTGGCACGTTCGGGCAGGTATTACATTAAACAGTCAGAGATAGAAAGTCAGGTGACTATTAAGTTTATTGTCGATGCCAGTGCTTCAATGCTGCATAAAGAAAAGGACTTGTCGAAGGTTGATTTTGTACGAGTCTTGGTGGCTACACTAGCATATATGGCTCATAAGCAAGGAGATTCTGTTGGTCTTTTCGCACTCAATGAAAATGATGTGGTCAGTATTTACCCCAAGGCAGATAAAAAGCATTACAACAGATTGCTGCTAGAATTAATTAATCTTTCTAACTCTGGTAAATGGCCAGAAACCCATATTTCTAATAAGCGCATTCCGAATAGAGGAGGAAAAGAATTGATTTTCTTTCTAACCGATATGTATGAAACCAGCGAGGAGATTTCAAAGTTTATCAAAGGATTAAAATCTGCCAGAAATGAAGTTGTGGTACTACAGGTGATGGGATCGGCTGAAATGGATTTTAATTACGGTCCAAACATCACTTTCGAAGATTGGGAAACAGGGGCGCGAGTAAAAGTAGATACCGAAAAAGCTAAAACAGAATATTTGGCTGCTCTAGAAAGTAGATTGAAAAAAGTTAAGGACGAATTACTTTCAAACGGCATTGATCACTATGTCTTTCGTATGGATGCACACTTGGGTGAAGCATTACAATTATTTTTAAAACAAAGTAAAAGACTCGGTTAATATGTCATTCGCACAATCTTTATATTTATGGGCTTTATTGGGACTTTTGGTTCCGATAGCAATCCATTTATGGAGTAAGAAAGAGGCGAAAACTATAAAAATTGGTAGTGTTCAACTGCTATCAGAATCAAAATCAAGACAATCTAGCAGTGTACAATTAAACGAATGGTGGTTGTTGCTACTTCGTATGGCAATTATTTCGCTCATAACTTTGGTCATGGCAAAACCGCAATGGAAATCAAATGTGAACAACAGCAAACTGACCTATATTATTGAACCTGATTTAGCCCGGAATGAAAATTTCATGGCTCGTTTTACTGATTTACAGGCAGATCAAGAAATAAGATTGTTACAATCAGGCTTGCCTGAAAACGATATTGAATATGCCAATTCACAAGATTTTAGAAGTGCAGATTACTGGTCGTTAGCTTCAGAAATGAATGCTTTGCAAACAGATAGTATTATTGTTTTTACCCACGGATATGCAAAAGGACTGAAAGGAGCTAGACCAGAAACCAATCATGATATCAATTGGATAGTTTTGGATTCGGCTCAAAATCTTGAGAAGCCTTTGCTAGGATATCAGACAGAGAGAAATGTCACCTTATTTACAGCCAAAAACAGTCCGTTAATTTCAAAAATAACAAAGAAGACTATTGAAATAGGAGATGCATACCAACTAACATCAAATGGTGATAGTTTACAGGTTTCAAGTTCAAGTTCAGTAAAAATTCCTTTAATTCAACAAAATGCATTAGAAGTAACACTGGTGCATACAGATAGTCTAAGTACTGATAAAAGGTATATTGAAGCAGCATTGGCAGCTTTATCGACTTACTTAAATAGAGAAATAAAAGTCGAAAGTTTTTTAGATAGCGAATTATTGGAGAATAAAGAAGCGGATTTAATGATTTGGTTGAGTACTAAGCCTGCTCCGGTTTCAGCCAGAAAGACACTTGTATTTAAAAATGATTCCATTTCTAATACGCTGATAATAAAAGGAGAAGATGATGACACCTTTTATATAACAGAAAAAATTACGACAGAAAATGCATTAACTGGGCGATTAACAGAAAGCTTATTAAGCATTTTAGATGTCGATGAAGAGCTACGTGAACTTCAATCTAATGCTGATATTCGTACAGTTACCGAAGCAGATTTAAAAACAAATTTCATTGATAATAAAGAATCTAAAACCCACCAAGCCAGATGGAATCTGAATCCGTATTTGTGGATTGTTCTGCTAGTATTATTGATTGTAGAACGCTTTGTAGCATATAAACGAAAACAGTAATGGAATCAGGTAAACTACACTTGATAAAATTTCATAAGCGTTGGCAAATCTTGTCATACGCAGAAGCTGCCTTGTATGCTATTGGCATTGCCGTTCTTTTCTATTTAGTTTCTAAAAATCTATGGCTTGGCGTTTTAAGCTTTGTAGTTGCGGTAGTCGCAGTGCTTTTTATACAGAAGCCTTGGAAACATAATTTAGCTACCACAGGCACTTATGTGGATGCACATGTAGATGAAGCATCGTTTAGTACAGGACTATTGTTGCAGCCAGAAGATTCATTGTCAAATCTTGCCAAGCTACAACGCTATAAAGTATCAGAAGAGCTTAGCAAAAGGTTAGGTGCTATTCATCCGCCTAATAAATTAAAACAGGCGCTAATGGTTACGCTAGGGTTGGTCTTGCTTGGTATTGTTGTGCAACAATTAGACTTGTTTAAAAGCGTAGAAAGCGTTTTAGGGAATGCTACTAACGAAACACAAATTCAGTTTATAGCAACAGATAGTATTAGTGAGAAGTCCATCATTCCAAAAATTTCTAGTCAAGATATTAGTGTTACTTACCCATCCTATACCCGAAAAGGTACAATTGCTGTAAGTGACCCAAACATAAAGACGATTGCTGGTGCTACGGTTCAGTGGCTGTTGGAATTTGACAATCTTGTTCAAGAAGTCTACCTAGATCGCATGGGGGAACTAATTTCATTACAAAAAGGCGAAAAAGGGTATCGTATTAAGCAAGTATTGTTAGAATCGGGTTTTTATAGTTTCAAATTCAAGAATGAAGACGGTATTGAATTTACATCAGATTTATTCTCGTTGGAAGCAATACCCGATAATCCGCCAGAAATAGAGATTTTAGGATTGGAGCAGTACACGTATTTTAATTTTTCTGATAAAAAGGTGGTACAACTGCAAAGTGCAATTACCGATGATTACGGAATTGACGAAGCCTATATCATAGCAACCGTAAGTAAAGGATCGGGAGAATCGGTCAAGTTTAGGGAAGAAAAATTGAATTTTAAGCAAGCTATTACAAAAGGTGTGAAATCTATACGAGCAACTAAAACGCTGGATTTAAATACCTTAAAAATGGAAGTAGGCGATGAGCTTTACTTTTATATTGAAGCCTTTGACGAAAAACGACCTAAACGAAATGTGTCGCGTAGCGAAACCTACTTCGCTGTAATTAAAGATACGGTTGGTGAGCAATATGGTGTGGAAGGAACCTTGGGCGTAGATCAAATGCCCGATTATTTTAGAAGTCAGCGACAGTTGATTATCGATACCGAGAAGTTGATAAAAGATAAACCGAGCATTACGATGACCGAATTTAAGTCGAGAAGTAATGAACTGGGGTTTGACCAAAAAGCACTGCGTTTAAAGTATGGTCAGTTTATGGGCGATGAATCTGAAATGGAAGAAGCTCCAGAAGGGATCGAAAGCGATGAAGAAGGTGAGGACCATGATCATGCTGAAGATCAAGAAAATGTAATAAAAGAATTCATGCATGACCATGATGGTGATAACGAACATAACTTGGTAAAACAGCAGGAGCACAATCATAATGATACCGAAGAACCTGAAGATCCATTGCAGGACTATCTTCATAATCATGATGATCCAGAGGAGTCTACTCTGTTTGAAGAATCTTTGAAAACAAAATTGCGAAAGGCATTAAGCATTATGTGGGATGCCGAATTACACCTAAGATTAAACGAGCCAGAAAAGTCATTGCCATTTCAATATGAAGCTTTAAAGTACATTCAAGAAATAAAAAATAGTGCTCGTATTTATGTACACAGAATAGGTTTTGATCCACCACCAATAAAGGAGGACAGCAGACTTACCGGTAAGATAAAGGATATTAAAAATTATAGAAAAAATGAATCTCAAGAGGTGGAAAATCCTTTTGAAGCACTTGAGAGTACAGTTGCTCGCTTAGAACAGTTTATACAGCAAGAAAGCACTTTTAATGAGGCTGATAATGCCGTTTTTGCAGCTGCAGGAAATGAATTGGCTCAATTGGCTATAGCTAACCCAAGTAAGTATTTACGAGTGTTACAGGGTTTAAAAGGTATTGAAAATAATACGGAGCGAACAATGGCTAATTATAAATTCGTGCAAAAAGGATTATTAGCAGCCTTACCCAAAACACCACAAATACCAGGCGCTAAAAAAGAGTATACAGATGAAATCAATTCACTATTTCTAAAACAGTTGGAAGTGTATGATTGATGGATTCTCATTTTTGCAAAAAGAGCTCATGATCCCCATCTTACTTGGCGGATTAGTAGTTTTTAATAGCTATGTTTGGAAAGAATGGAAGACCAAGCATAGTGGTCGGTTTGTAGTAAATACTGTTGTTGCTTTAATAACCGTCTTGGCATTGGTTGCGTTAATTCTAGAGCCTACAAAAGAGGTAGAAATTAATGATAGTCAGGCAGTAGTGTTGACCAATAATTTTAATGAGATATTAAAAGACAGTCTTTTAAACCGTTATGAGGGAATAAAGGTTTTAGATTATAATCCTAAAAAATCGATTCGTAAAGAGCTCGATTCACTTACCAATGTTATTGTACTAGGTGATGGCATAGAACCGTATGATTTTTATTTGTTCGATAGTATACCAACAACCTACATTCCTAATGCTGCTCCAACAGGAGTAACACAACTGAACTATACGGAAGAGCTTGTATTAGGTGAAGAATTAATGGTTTCTGGCAGTTATTCTCAACCAATTGAAAAGTCATTTTTAGTACTACAAGATTCAAGGAATAACGGGTTAGACTCTATTCAGATTACTGAAGATAAGAATGCAGATTTTAACCTGAAGATGCGTCCAAAAGTAGCTGGAGCTTATATATATCAATTAGCTGTTAAAGATAGCGCAGGCGTTGTTTTAGAAACGAATCCGCTATCTATAGAGGTGATGAGAAAAGAACCGTTACGGGTTTTGATTTTAAATACCTTTCCCACGTTTGAGACCAAATACTTAAAGAATTTCTTGGCTGAATCTGGTCATGAAGTTATTGTTAGAAGTCAGTTGACAAAAGGGAAATACAAGTTTGAATATTTCAATACGCCTACGCGACCTATATATCAGTTTACCAAAGAGACCCTTAAAAATTTAGATATTGTAATTGTTGATGCAGAAACGTATACGGGATTTGGAGATACGATTAGAAAAAGGTTTGAATCAAGTATTGAAGAACAAGGTTTAGGACTATTTATTCAACCAAGTGATTTTCTTTTTAATAGCCGCAGCAACGATGCTTATTTTAAATTTAAACGTGATAGGATTATCACTGTGAAATTACCAGTTTATGCTGCAGAAACAGATAAGTACCCGTATCAGTTTAATGAGCAATTATTAGTGGAGCCAATTCATTTAGGCGGAGTATCAGACTTGGCAGCGTATAGACAAATAGGAAATGGTAAAATTGCAATTACCACATTATTAAATAGTTATCAGCTTTTGTTGAATGGTAAAAGTGAAGTATACCATGGTATTTGGACCACCATTTTAGATAAGATTGCAAAGAAGAAAGGGCAGGCAGTTTCATGGCAATCCAATACGAAATTACCTAGAAAAGACGAGCCTTTTCATTTTGAGATTCGAACAAATTTAGAGGAGTTCGGTATTATAAATGAAGATAGTATTTCGATATCGCTTGTTCAAAATGCATTGCTACCTAGTCACTATTCAGGTACTGTTTATCCGAAGAAAACAGGTTGGAATTCAATGCAAGTTAAAAATTATAGTACGAACTTTTTATACTATGTTTTTGAACATAAAGATTGGAAAGCTTTAAAAAGCACCGCGAACATAGCGGCAAATAAAAATCAATTAGGAAAAGAAACTCTAAAAAACAGGACGGTTGTTGTGGATCGTCCTGTTTCTCTACTAGTATTTTATTTCCTCTTTTTGTTAGGGGTAGGCTGGTTATGGCTTTCGCCAAAACTATCTGCAGAAAGCTAAACAACTTTATTAATTTAATGAGGTAATTTATTTTTTACCAATCCATAAACGAAAGTACCTAAAAGAGCTCCGCCAATAACAACCAGAATAGAGTAGTAGCCAGCACCTATAAGTACATACATTGGTCCTGGGCAAGCACCTGCCAACGCCCATCCCAATCCGAAAATAATACCACCAATTAAATAACGGGCAATACTTTTGGTCTTAGGGTGTAAATTCATCTCATTGCCACCAATCGCCTTGATTTTATATTTTTTGATGATTTGCACACCGATTACTCCAATAACAAGGGCAGAGCCTATGATACCATACATGTGGAAAGATCCGAATTGAAACATTTCATAAATACGAAACCACGATGCGGCTTCAGATTTATACATGATGATACCGAAAAAGATACCTATGGTCAAATAACTTATATATTTCATATTAACTGAATATTAGAGGGAATAACAAGTGAATCATGACTAGACCACCAATAAAGAAACCGATAACGGCAATTAGGGAAGGCAACTGTAAATTACTTAATCCAGATATGGCATGCCCACTGGTACAACCACCAGCATAACGAGCACCAAAGCCAACTAAGAATCCTCCAATAATCAAAACAGCCAAAACAAAGGGGTCGCTAAGGTTTTCTGTTGCAAAAAGTTCAGTTGGTAAATATGCTTCACCGGCACTTTCAATTCCGTAATCAGTTGAAAGTTGTTGCGCAATATCAGGGTTTATAATAACCTTGTTATTGGACATAAATTGAGAAGCGATAAAGCCGCCAATAATAGCACCGATCACAACAATTAAATTCCATCGTTGAGCTCTCCAATCGAACTTAAAGAAATCGGAGTATTTGCCTGCGCCGCCAATGGAACACATAGTTCTAAGGTTAGATGACATTCCAAATTGCTTGCCTATGTACAATAAGATAAACATAGTTAAGGCAATTAAAGGTCCGGTCACATACCACGGCCATGGATCATATAGTAAATTCATTCTCAATTTAATTCAAGTTCAAAACCGCTAAAGAAAGCGCAAAGAAAATCATTCTTATGTAACTAAGGTTACATAAGAATGACATTAACTAAAATGAATTACTATTTTTTGAAAAGAAACCTTAGTGCGATATAAGGTTTAGTCAGTGTAAAATTCTGAAATATGGTATGTTATGAGAAGATGTTCACTTGCGTATTATTTTTTTTAAAATAATACGTGCATTGCAACTTTAACAAAGTACGAATCACATTTTACAGCACGTGAAATAATACTACTATTAATTTTTAATCCCGATTTTTTTAAGAATAGTCTCTAATAAGCACCATTTTGTAAAAGCCGACTGTATAATATTTACACCTATAAATACTGTAAACCATAACCAGTTTATATCAACGTAAACAGCTAATACAACACTTAATAAAACCATTGTACCTACTATAACTCTAAAATATGTATTTAACATGTTGTTCTATTTTTAGAAGAATCAACAGTACAAAAGTTGCGCTGTTGAATCCTATTTTTTTATTTATTAATTTCTTGGTTATCCGTTTCTGGATAGTTTTTCTTTTCAATCATATAATACACCAATGGTACCACCAATAATGTAAGAACTGTAGATACAATAGTACCGCCCATTAAAGAGATAGCCAGACCTTGAAAAATAGGATCGAATAAGATTACGAAAGCGCCAATTACAACGGTGCCGGCAGTTAATAAAATAGGGGTTGTTCTTACCGCACCAGCTTCAATAGCAGCTTGCTTTAAGGGCACACCTTCGGCTAAACGGAGGTTAATGAAATCTATAAGTAGTACCGAATTTCGTACCATAATACCTGCAAGGGCAATCATACCAATAAAAGAAGTAGCGGTAAAAAATGCTCCCATGATCCAGTGACCTAAAATGATTCCGATTAGAGATAATGGTATTGCAACCATCATTACTATAGGTGCTTTAAAGTTTTGAAACCATCCTACAATTAAAATATAAATTAAGATGATAGCTCCCATAAAGGCAATACCTAAATCACGAAATACTTCAAGCGTAATTTGCCATTCGCCATCCCATTTAACGGTATAGTCATCTTCAAACTCAGGTTGACCTAAGTACATTTCGGTAATTTGATATCCTTTTGGTAGCGCAATTTCTTTAAGCTTTTCTTCCATACCTAATATTGCGTATGCGGGACTCTCCAATTCTCCGGCCATATCTGCCATTACATATACCACACGTTTTTGGTTCTTACGGTAAATGCTCTTTGCGCTTATAGTTTCTTTAATATCTACTAAATCGGCAATAGGCACCATGTTACCCTGTTTAGAGGTAATTTTCAGTTGTGAAATATCTGTAATAGTAGATTTTTCTTTTTCATCTAAAGCCAGTACCAAACCAACTTGGTCTATTGCATTCTCATCATATAAATTTGTGATTGCTCTATTAGATAAAGCCATGTTCATAGTATAGGCAATTTGTTGTGGCGCCACGCTATAAAGCATTGCTTTCTCTTTGTTAATTTCAAATTTATATTCCGTTTGGTCAGCTTCCACAAGCCAATCGATATCAACAACATCATCAGTGTTTTTCAAGATATCTTGTACACTATTCGCAATTCTAATCTGTTCCTCATAATCAGGTCCGTATACTTCTGCGACAATGGTAGAAAGTACAGGGGGGCCTGGCGGAACCTCAACCAACTTAACATTGGCATTGTATTTAGCGGCTATTTTTTGGATATCCGGCCTCAGTAAACTCGCAATATCATGACTTTGGGCAGAACGTTCGTCTTTATCAATAAGGTTTACTTGAATATCTGCCATATTGCTACCACCACGTAAATCATAATGACGTACCAATCCGTTAAAGGTAATAGGGGCAGAGGTACCTACATAGTTTTGGTAATTTACGACCTCTGGTCTAGTAGATAGATATTGAGCAATTTCTTGAGCAACTACACCTGTACGTTCAAGGGTAGTACCCTCTGGCATATCAATAACCACTTGAAACTCGTTTTTGTTATCAAAAGGTAACATTTTAACAGCTACAGATTTGGTAAAGAATAGTACCATTGATCCCATTAGCATTAAAAAAGTCAAACCTAAAAACAACCAACGTTTGCTTTTGCTTTCAATAAGTGGGCGTTCATATTTATTATAAATTTTGAAGATAAATGTATCTTCTAAAGGTTTCTCTACCTTTTCTACTTCACCTTTTTTATCCTTTTCTCTCAAGAAAATATACCCTAAATAAGGTGTTATTGTCAATGCTACAAAAAGTGATAAAATCATGGCAATAGAAGCTCCTATTGGCATAGGTGCCATATATGGACCCATTAATCCAGATACGAATGCCATTGGTAGTACAGAGGCAATTACAGTAAATGTTGCCAAGATAGTTGGGTTACCAACTTCGTTAATTGCATAGAGGGCTGCCTGTTTAAAGGGTAGGCGCTTCATTTTAAAATGCCGGTGCATATTCTCGGCTATAATAATGGAATCATCTACCACAATACCTGTCACAAAAACTAGAGCAAATAATGTAATTCTGTTCAATGTATAGTCAAGCATATAATAGCTTAACAATGTTAAGGCAAACGTAATAGGCACCGACAAGAATACTACCAAGCCACCACGCCAGCCCATAGCCAGCATCACAACTAAAGTTACCGCAATTATGGAACCTATTAAGTGTAATAAAAGTTCAGACACTTTGTGGGATGCCGTTTCACCATAATTTCTGGTGATTTCTACATGAACATCATCCGGAATTAACGTAGTACGTAAATGTTCAACTTTATCAATAACGATGTCGGCAATTTTCATTGCATCTGCACCTTTTCTTTTTGCTACCGATATAGTAACGGCAGGGTATTCAGATTTGTAATCTGAGACCTTATCGCTTGCCTGACCAAAACCTAATGAAACATAGCTTTGAGGAATTTCTGGTCCGTCGATAATGCTGGCAATTTGCTTTAAATAAATAGGTTGATTTTGTTGAACACCAACTACAAGATTTTCAACATCAGTAACCGATGCCAAAAAATTACCTGTATTCACTAAGAACTCCGTATCATTTTTATCAAAACTACCAGAACTCAATTGAGCATTATTTGCCTTTATCATTTCAGAAACAGATAAGAAATCCAATCCGCTAGCGGCTAGTTTGTCTTTATCTAAAACCACGCGTAATTGACGGTCTTGATTTCCTATTTTATGAGTTATAGCAACATCATTTACTTTCTTGATTTCACCTTCTAGTTCTTGAGCCATTTGGCTTAACTGATACCCATTATAGTTTTCGCTCCATAGGGTAAGTCCCAGCATAGGTACATCATCAATAGCACGGGTTTTTACCAACGGAAAGGTTACGCCTTGCGGCATAATATCCATATGCTTATTAATTTCGTTGTATAGTTTTACAAAAGAACGCTCTATATCTTCGCCCACATAAAACTGAACGATGACCATACCTTGTTCTTTCATAGATGTTGAATACACATACTCTACACCTTTGATGTTAGAAATTAATTTCTCTAAAGGTTTGATTACCCGCGATTCTACTTCTTCGGGACTCGCACCAGGGTAACCTACAAAAATGTCTGCCATAGGCACATCTATTTGTGGTTCTTCTTCCCTTGGAATCAAAAACGAACTGTACACTCCAATGACCATGAATACGATCATTAAAAGTACCGTTAACTTACTGCCTATAAATAATTTGGCAATTTTACCAGCTAAGCCTTCCTTCATTATTTCTTTTTTTATTTGTGTGTTCCCACCTGTAAAAGACAGGTGGTCGGGCTTTTCGCTCTTACTCCTCGGCATAAAAATGCCTGTGGGGTATCCGCTGTAACTTGCCTGCCGTCAGGCAGGTCCCTAACCCAGACTCGTTTATTGATTTGAGATTTTGGCGCCGTTAAATAATTTTCCTTCGGCAGAAACTATATATTGCTCGTCTGACGATAGACCGGATAATACTTCAACTTGATCACCAAAAGTTCTACCCAGTCGTAACCATCTTAGTAATGCAGTATTGCTTTGACTTACGGTATAAATACCAGATAATTGTCCTTTCTTAACTATAGCTTCTACCGGAATAATTACAGCAGAACTTGTTGTTTTGCGTGCAATAGGAAATTGTACCGTAGCGTACATGCCAGAAAGTATTTGTACATCTGTTTTATCTAAAATGACCTTTACCAAATATTGACCGCCTGTGTTCTTAGAAGAAGTGCTTACTTCGGTAACTTTTCCTTTTATACTTTTATTCAAAGCTTTGATCTGTACACTAACTTCTGTATCATTTTTAACAGCAAGAATTTCAGATTCAGGCACCATAGCAAGTACTTGGTAGGTGCCAGGAGATTCTACTTCCATTAAAGACATGCCTGGGTTTGCCATATCGCCTGCATTTATAAATTTATTGGTTACCACACCGTTAAAAGGAGCACGAATATTCGCATAGCCCATTTGAGCGTTGACACCGTTTTTCATTTGCTTGGCAGATTCTACTCTCGCTTTTGCCATATTGTAATTGGCGGTAATATCATCTAGCTCTTTCTGCGAAGCACTGTTTTCTTGGAATAAGGCAGTAAAACGGTTAAAATCTTTTTCTGCATTTGTATATGCAGCTTCAGCTTCGGTAATACCTGCATTTACTTGTGCCAGTTGCGCAGAAACATCTGCATTATTAACACTAATTAATAATTGACCTTTGGTTACTTTATCACCAACACCAACATATATTTTATCTACGTACCCCATCATTCTAGTGCTGATGTTTGCACTCTTGGCAGCTTCAATTTTACCACTAACCGTTAAAAACGGACTACTACTATCTTCCGAAACGGTTTTTGTTTGAACGGCAATAGCAGGTGAGTTGTCAACTACTGCTTTTTTATCATCGCTGCCACAACTAGCGAGCAAGATTGTAGCACCTAAAATAGCTGTGATTATATATTTATTATTTTTCATCTTTATGAATGGTATTTAGTGATATTAGGGTTTTATTCTTTTGTTAAAAACTGTACATACGCCAAGGCGTAATTATGTTGAAAAACTGTAGCATAATACTCTAATTGCTTTTGAGAATATTGCGTTTCAGAGAGTAATAGATCAGTAGTTTTTTCTAAACCTTGCTTAAACCTATTGGTTCGGATACGCAATGATTCTTCAGATTGTTCTAGTGCCAGCTTTGTCAGCTTCAGTTTATTTTGTGCATCTTCAAAACCTCTTTTCGCTTTGTTAAGTTCTAATTGACTTTCAGATTTGTACTGCTCTAATTGCAATTTAGATTTGTCATATTCAGCCTTGCTTTTTTGAGATTTGCCAAAACGCTTACTACCTTCAAAAAGGTTCCATTTTAATTCTGCACCAAATAGGTAACCTTGGGCTTGACCTTGAAAAATATCATCGTCATGTAACTCGTAAGTACCAAAAGCATTTAAACGAGGTAAGAAAGCCATTTGGTCTGCCTTATGCATGTGTCTATAGGCTTCGGTAGCAGAATTCATTGCTAAAATATCTTTTCTGTTTTCCGATAAGTTTATGTCCGTAGTACTAGCATAACTAGTAATTGAAAGTGAATCTGAAGGTTTTAAAATTTCATTTTCATCAGCATTCATTAGAACAGATAAATAGTTGCTGGCATTTAGAATGTTACTCTTTGCATATTGTAATTGATTATCGATTTCGGTAACTCTTACTTCTACAGAAAGAACATCAGATTTTTGTAGGTAACCTTGCTTGTAACTATTGTCGGCAATACGTTTATTTTCTAAAGCAGTTTCTTGGGCTTTCTCTAAAACGGTAACGGTTTTATAAGCAAGTTGTAATTGCATGTACGCCTTTTCGACTTCAAGAGCTAAGTAATCAACTGTTCTGCCAGACTGTAGTTCGGTAGCGGTCAATTTTGCCTTTGCCGCTTTACGCTGGTAGATGCCATCGAAGTTTATTAATGGTTGTTGTACTTCTACACGAGTTGCAAAATCTTCAATTTGACGTGGGTCATTTAATACATCAGGATTAAAATCTGCAGCGGTCAAAATTTCTTGATTAAGTTTAGATCCAAATGCCATTAATGGGTTCGTGGTAGCAATACCAGTGTGCGATACACTAATGTTAGGCAATAGAATAGCATTGGTCTGATTGAAATCACCCTTGGCAACTAACACATCTTGTTCAGCCATTTTCAGTATGTTATTACTTTCTTTTACCTTGGTCAGCACTTCATCTTTTGTAATAGATTTTACTTCTTGTGCCAAGCCAGAATAAAAGACGAACAACAATATCCATCCTAATTTATATTTCATGGTATTCATTTATTTGAGACAAAATTAAGGTGGTAAAACAGCCTGCACAGTAACTAATGTTACCGAAGGAAATTTCTTTCTCAAAAAACAAATTTTTAAAAATGAAAAGGCACCCTTTTATAAAGAGTGCCTTTTACTACCAATTGAAAAATAAATGTGAATTCAGTTTATTTTTCAGGAGATTTAATAAATGTATTAGCAAGTAAACCACCCATTAAGCTACCATATAATGTGCTATTTAGGGGTTTAGATGTAATTGCACAAGTACCACTTAGACAGCCTATTTCAGTATAATATAAATAACCGGCAATAGCACCTATGACTATGCCTATAGTGGTTATGAGAAGTGTTTTCTTATTCATTAATTATTAGCTTTTCTAGTACCGCCATGACCACCGGCAACTACCAACATGATTTTTATACTCAACCAAATGAATTTAAAGAATTGAATTATGGGGTTCATCATATAAAAGCGTTTCGATTTCGATATTCTCTGTGTCATTATTCTAGATTTTAAGTTTTATTCTTTCAAATTTTAAAGATGTGGAATTTGAATTTATTCAGGAATTAGCCACCAAAAAGGCTTCATTTTTGCCTTGTAAATAAAAGCATAATGCAACGCTAGTTTTAGCCAGTGCCCAGCTAGACCTATTTCTCCAAAGGTTTTACCTAATTTACGACCTTGAGTATCTGGGTATTTGTTGTAGTCAGGTACAATGGGGTAGGTGGTAATACTTACGCCACTACCTTTTGTCATGCCGTAACCAGCAGAAGCAATACAAGCCGCACCCATGTTACCTAAAGACCCTTTATGATGTAGATCTTTTTTTCCGTTAATAGTATCGATGATATTGTCTGCAACCAGCTTTGCGGTAATACCAGAAGGCATGCCCGTACGCGGTGGCGCAGGAGATATCGAAGTACCATTTTTGCTTACGCGAGGTTTTGAAATTGCATGTGGAGGGGCAAATGCGATACCAGGTGCGAATATGTTTTTGTATGATGGATTTTGATAGGTTTCTGGCCAATCTTGTACGCTCCATTCTTCATATGGTTTAGCGGTATAATCGGCATCGACCAACATAAAACCTTTAAATAGTTTTTCGGTAATGTCTTCATTGTTCTTATCAAAGGCTTTAAAACCATGACCAGAAAATGCAGGTATTAACATGGCAAAATCATATGTTTCAGATTTATACTCACCATCTAATGTTTCATAATGCGCTATACCATCTTCAATTTTATGTACTCCGGCACCAAGAATCCATTTAATTCCGCGGTCTTCAAAAACCATTTCAACCATTTCGCTAGATTTCATAATGTTGTCACCATAACTAAGTAGCACACCATCCATACCAAAATCGCCCAACTGATACTCATTGGCAATCCATATTACTTCAGCCTGATCACGTACATTATGCCTTCTAAGTTCTTGTTCTACATTTAAAATATATTCAAAAGCAGCACCTTGGCAAGTAGATTTTGCATGCCCGGTTCCAATTAAAATTTTAGCTTTCTTACCTTGTTTCATTTGTTGAATCAAATCATCTAAAGCATGCCACGCATGCTCTGCATGACTATAGGTACAAACAGAGTAGGCTTTATTAGTGCCAGGGTTTAAACCCTCTGTCATGTCAAAGGCTAATTTTGGTCCGGTGGCATTAATAAGGTAATCATAGGTGATATTTTCAATTTCACCCTTTTCTTCACCGGTAACGTATTTAATCTTTACATACGCACTTTTAGTTTCTGCATCACCTTCTGGGTGAAATGTAGTAACAAGAGCTTGTTTAAAATTTATATTTTTTTTCTTGTATAATGGAGCCAAGGGAAATAGAATTTGGTCAGACTTCATACGACCGATACCTACCCATATATTAGATGGTATCCATTGGTAATTGCTATTTGGTGAAACAACCAGAACTTCATGTTCTTTTGATAGTTTTCTTCGAAGGTGCGCAGCAGCAACATGCCCTGAAATTCCAGCACCTAATATGACTATTTTTGACATTATGACAAGGTTTAAAGTTTGCACGAAGTTCACTTTAAACATAGTGCTACACAGCAACATTTGTTACATATAGCACTTTATTTTACTTGGAGATTTTGAGTAAAATGGCGATGATCAATTTATAGTCTAAAATTGATTAATATCATATTTCTATTTCTATATGATGATTAGTTTTGATTGTATTTTTTAAGATAGATTTAAAATGAGAGGTAGTTCAAATACATTGATTTATATTGTTGCAGGTATTATAGTGCTTCATTTCGTTGTAGGTTTTATTTGGCTTATTTATAAGCTAAACAAGAAAAAAGAAGAGAAAGAATAAATCTGCCCTAAACTGAAAAGTTGGTTCTACAATAAATAGGTTGTGACGTTTAAGATTTATTGAATTTCTGATAGACCTTTTTTGCAATTATAAGACCTAAAACACCGCCAATAGCAGATACTACTAAATTTATGGCTAGGCGAAAACCATCAAAATCTCCATTGTTCATTATAGACCACGGGTTAAAGCCTAAACGACCAAAGGTTTTTATAAATAAGATACTTCCAAAAACACCAATTACAGTATTGCCGGTAAAGCCAAAAGAATACTTCTTTTTAAAATTACCAAAAACGTTAGCGGCAATAATACCTATAAGAATACTGATCAATGATATTAACGTACCTGTCATGATGGTCTCTTTATACTAATGCCCATAATCCATATTGTCGACTTTACCCTTCATCAATCTTTTTTGAATGATCATGTAAATTAATATAAGGAGGAACCCTAAAATACCCCAATAAATGCCCACAGACAACCCGTATTCTGATGCTGCAGTATTATAAATAGTTAACGGTTCATGAGTATCGTTCACTGAAGGTAATATTACAGGGAACAAAGAAGCCAACGACGATGTAATGCCACCAACAATCAATAAAGACGATAGTACAAATGCGTGACTGTCTTTTTTTATTTTTTTGATAAAAAACAATCCTACCAATCCACTTAAGTAAATTAATGGAAATATGAGTAAATATGGTTTGTCACCAAAGTTATCTAATGAATTCGGATTCACTACTTGCCATACAACTAATGAAAAAACGGTAAGAATAGCTAAAACAATATTTAGCTTAAAAATGACCCCTTTAAGCTTCGTGTTTATAGAGGAATTAGTTTTTAAGATAATCCAGTTTGCACCATGTATAGCTAGGGTTACCACAGCTATTAATCCTATAATAATTGTAAACCAATCTATAACTCCAGGGTGCTCGGTCAAAGGGCTAAAGCTACCATCCCATAACGGTAAAAAGAAATAATGTCCTTCGTGAACAGATATTCCATTATCGACACCACCTAGATTAACACCTCTTACGATATTGCCTAAAGCAATACCAAAGAATAAGGCTAATAGTAAACTAGAAACTCCAAAAGATGTATCCCAGATATCTTTCCACATTTGAAATTTAAACTGACTCCTTAATTCAAGTCCGATAGCTCTAAAGATTATGAGCCATAAAACGAGTATTAATGGCAAATAGAATCCGCTAAAAACAGAAGCGTAAAATGTGGGGAAAGCCATAAAAAGCATCCCACCGGCAGCGACTAACCAAACCTCATTAGAATCCCAGAATAAGCCAGCAGATTTTGCAATTACTTCTTTGTCTTTTTCAGTTTTAGCGAAGAATAAATGAATGATTCCTGTTCCGAAATCATAACCATCTAAAATAAAAAATACAGCTAAAACAACGGCTATTGAAATGTACCAGAATATTTCCATAATTAATGTAATTTAGATTTAGGACCTTCGTTAATAGTTTTACCGACTAAGACTAAAAATAGTAGTCCAAGTAGCATATATAAAGCAACAAAACCTAGTAATGTAAACAAGGTGTTACCAGAAGAAACGGTTGGTGAAATACCATCGCTAGTTCTTAATAAGCCATAAACCAAATATGGCTGTCTTCCTAATTCAGCAGTATACCAACCTGTTAGGTTTGCTATATAAGGGAACGGAACTAGAAACATAATTGTCCAAAGTAGTGGTTTTATATTGTATAATTTTTTACGCCATAATAAAAAGGCAGCCAATGCCATGATGGCCATAAACACGGTACCCAAACCAACCATAATATGATACGAATAATATAGGGCAGGTACGTTGTCTGGTAATTCCTCTTTTTCAAATTTATCCATTCCATCAATCTGTTTATCCCAATCTTGATAGGTTAAAAAGCTTAATATGTTTGGTACGGCAATTTTGTTGTCCAATTTTTTTTCAACCATATTAGGTTGTCCTATAAGCACTATTTCGGCACCGGCCTCTTCAGTTTCAAAAATACCTTCCATTGCCGCAAAAGCCGCGGGTTGGTGTTTAGCAACATTTTTAGCATTCCAGTCTCCCGTAGGAAAAGCAACCAAAATACTAGAAATTAAACCAAAAATGACTCCGGTTTTTAAAAACAGCTTACCATGTTCAACTTGCTTATTTCTTAGAATATAAAAGGCACCTATACTTGCTACAACAAACGAAGAAGTAACAACAGAAGCTAGTTGATTATGTAAGAACGCAGGTAAGAGCCACGGGTTACTAAACAGTGCAGAGAAGTTTTCTAAAACGAATTTACCGTTTTCTAATATTTCGTAACCAACGGGGTGTTGCATCCAAGCATTGGTCGCTAAAATAAACCAACCACTTGCCCAAGACCCTAAGAATACCAGAAAGCCTGTTAAGAGATGGAGTTTTTGCCCCATTAACTTTTCACCAAAAATAAAGAGTGCTAAAAAGGAAGATTCTAGAAAGAAAGAAAACATGCCTTCCATAGCTAAGGTCTGACCAATTATGCCACCTGTAAGTTCAGAGAATTTTGCCCAGTTGGTACCAAATTGAAATTCCATAGGTATGCCGGTTACGACACCCATGGTAAAATTGATAGCAAAAATTTTCATGAAAAATTTAGCCGAATCATTATATTTTTCAATCTTATTTCTAAGGTATTTCCATTTAAAATAAACTATCAATAAAGATAGGCCCATTGTTAATTGTGGAAATATATAATGGAATGTGATAGTAAAAGCAAATTGCAATCTATCATAAAAAATCATGTCTTCCATAGTCTATATATTTTATAATATGTAGTATGATGACAAAAGTAAACAACACCTGATTTTTAAAGGTAACCAATGTTACATATTTGAAGAAAAACCAAAATAAATAAGAATTTAAATCAAAATATAAGAGCATATAGAATAATGCATTTAAATTCTTATTTGATGTTATGTATTTATGGGCAGAATTCTCTACTCACAAAATTGGGGCAAAGAAAAATCCCTAGAAATAAAATGAACAAATTCTAGGGATTCAGAGATATCATCGTTTGACTTAGTCTTTATATGCAGAAAGCATCCAAACTAATTTTTCTTGTTGTGTAATATAATCGCTCATTAGAGAAACGGTACCTTCATCTTCTGCATCGGCAGCAATTTTAAGGGTAGCTCTTTCTTTTTTCAATAAGATACTTAAGCTCTCTAAAATATTGTCTACCGCCTTATCGCCATCTACCACATTTTCACTGGCTTTAATTTCAGAATTATCAATATACTTTGTGAACGTATGAATAGGAGTGTTACTTAGCGTTAACACACGCTCTGCAATTTCATCGACTTTGATTAAAGCGTCATTATACAACTCTTCGAATTTTAGGTGAAGTTCAAAAAACTTCTTCCCTTTAATATTCCAATGAAAACCTCTTAGGTTCATGTAGAACATTTGATAATTAGATAGTAAATCATTTAAATGATTTGCGATATCGTTAGAGTCTTTTTTATCTAGACCGATGTTTGATAAGTTTGAATTTGCCATAATTATGTATTGTAGTTATTTATTTTTTCGCTTAGGTCGTACACCTGGGTGTTTTTTATTTCTTTTGATACGATACTTGAACCTGCAGCACTTCTATAGCCGCCTGCACAATGTATAACAATTGGTTTGTTTGTCGGAATTTTATCAATAGAATTACGTAATTCATTCAAAGGTATATTAATTGCGCTATCAAAAAAATGACCTTCATTGAATTCACTATTGTTTCTAATGTCTACAATGGTATAATTTTCTTTGTTTTTATCAAAGTCCACGAAATCAAATTCATTTTCTTTTTCATAAACCTTATCTAACGTTAAAACTGCTTTTACTTGACTTTCATAACCTATTTTGGCTATTCGTTCTAGAATAATTTGTCTATCGGCTATACTATCTACGACCAAATAAAACGGTTCTTTAGGCTCAACAATAGATCCTAGCCAGGTTTCAATTTTATCATCAATATTTCTAGCCATGATATTAATGGAATTTGGTAAATGATTTTTCTTAAATATAGCCTCATCTCTTGTATCTATGACCAAAATATTCTTTTCAATTTTAAAAGCTCCTATTTGTAGGGGTATCTGAGAAATAGTACTCATAAAATTTTCAGCACCTGTTTTATTAATAGCTACATCATAGCCAAAATACGATGGTATAAATGGCTGATCCTGCAGAATATGCGTTACAAATTCATCTTTGGTTAAGTTTTTAAAAGCCCAATTACCTATACGTTCATTACCTAAGGTGCTAGAAGAGTCACTGCTCATATTTTTGCCGCAAAGTGAACCAGCACCATGCGCCGGATAAACTAAAGTGTCATCAGGTAAATGATTGAATTTTGTTTGCATCGTAGTAAACATGGCTTCCGCCAGTTGCTCTCTTTTTGCTTTCATGTTACCAGCTTTCTCTCTTAAATCTGGTCTTCCCACATCACCTATGAATAAAGTGTCGCCTGTAAATATGGCTTGTTTAGCATTTTTATCTTTTGCTACAATAGTAATTCCGTCAGGAGAATGACCGGGTGTATTAATTGCCGTGAAGGTTACCTCATTCATTTTAAAAGTAGCGCCATCGTCAAATGTTTTATTCGGATAATCAGCACCTACTAACTCACTCACATAAATTACGGCATCAGTTTCTTTATGAATTTGTAAATGGCCACTAACAAAATCGGCATGAGGATGCGTCTCGAAAATGGCAACAATTTTAGCATCGTTTTCTTCGGCAAATTTATAATACGGTTTTGGATCTCTAGATGGATCTACTAAAGCCATTTCATTACCACTTAAAATTGCGTATGAATAATGAGCCAACGGTTTATCTTCAAATTGTTTAATTATCATAAGAACAGTTTTTAACGATTAAAAAAGAATCGGTTTTGAAAACTGTTCAAAACCGATTTCTATATAATTATAAAGATTTTTTGGCAAGGTACCAATCAACTTTTTCTAAAGTATCATCTTCTAATCGAGCGTTAAGCTCATCTAATGTTTTTGGTGGTGATACAATAACCTTGTCACCTCTTTTCCAATCTAAAGGCATGGCAACTTTATACTTGTCAGAAGTTTGTAAAGCGTCTAAAGCACGAAGTATTTCATCCATATTTCTACCTACGTTTAATGGATAATACATTACCAATCTTATTTTTTTCTTAGGATCGATAAAAAATACTGCCCTTACTGCTGCCGTTTCACTTTCGTTGGGTTGTAACATTCCGTAAGCTTTAGAAACCTTCATGTCAAGATCTGCAATAATCGGGAAGTCGAAATAAACACCTGTATTTTCTCTTACATTCTGTACCCATCCTAAGTGTGCATGAACACTATCTATACTTAAACCTAAAAGTTCAGTATTAAGCTCATCAAACTCACTTTTACGCGATGCAAAACCGCTCATTTCTGTTGTGCAAACCGGAGTAAAATCTGCAGGATGCGAAAACATTACAATCCATTTGTCTTTCGCAAAATCAGACATTTTAATTTTACCCTTAGTTGTCACAGCTTCAAAATCTGGTGCTATATCTCCAATTCTAGGCATTGAAATCACTTGTTCTTGTATATTATTTTCGCTATTCATAATAAATATAATTTATAGTTTTATAATTTTTGATAAAATTAAATTATCAAACAGAATTGTAATGTAACCTTGGTTACACATATAAATTTTTAACATTTTTTTACAAATACAATCGAGCATTACCTTATAGTATAGCTCTGGTTAATAAAAATTAGTACAGTCAAGATTAAGTTGGTTATGTGACTAATGTCACATTAAAAAACAATTAGGGTACTTAATTTTGCAACATGAAGTTGTCAAGCTTTACGATAGCAATATTGTTTACATTCATTTCTTTGGCAAGTAGTTTCAAGACTGCCAGCGTTATGGGCTATTATGCTATGTTTACAAATGATTTTGTAGAACGTTTTTGCGAGAATAAGGAACGACCAGAATTAAAATGTGATGGTAAATGTGCTTTGTCGCAAATGTTATCTCAGAAAGCTGATGATGAAAAGACGCCCATTAATTTAGACTTGCTTAAAAACGAAATAGTATTATTTATAGGATCGTTGACTACATACACGTTTGTACAACAACCTAGAAAAGTGCTGCATAATGTAGTGTATCGTGTTCTTTACGATTTTCATTTTTTTGAGCGTATCAAACATCCACCGGAAGTTTAAAATTTTTATTTCAATCTAATGTGTCTAACGCCTAATTAATAGGAAGTTGGATAGTATTTCAATTAATTAAAAATTTAAACAATGAACCTAAAATATCTTTGGGTGCTTGCGATATTATTATCGACACCCTTTCTATACGCACAAAATTTATCAGGAAAAATCATCTCTGAAATTGACCAACAACCACTTGATGGTGCTCACATTTTGACTAATAACGGATTAGCAACATATACTAATTTTGATGGTGATTTTGTTTTGAAAAATGTTGAGGAAAATGTGATATTGACCATATCATATGTTGGGTATAAAACCATACAACAGCAAGTACTTGACATTAATACTCCAATAGTAATCACTTTACAAGAAGCGCCCATTGCCATAAATGGAGTTTTAGTGACAGGAAATATGAAAATTGATCCTGTACTTACCATAGAGACCAATGATTATGTCAAGAGAATAGTTCAGCCTAGAAATGTAGCCGATCTATTTAATGATGTTAATGGTTTTTCGTTGATTAAAAGAGGTAATTATGCAATTGATCCTAGTTTTAGAGCAACGCAATATGAGCAGTTAAATGTGCAGTTTGATGGTGGTACAAAAGCCATGAATGCTTGCCCTAATCGTATGGATCCCATTACTACCCATGTGATACCAGAGGAAATTGAAAAAATTGAAATTATAAAAGGACCATACTCCGTTAGATATGGTGCTACTTTTGGTGGTATCGTTAACATGGTAACCCAAAAACCAACTGTAGAAGATTATGGTCTTCATGGTAGTGTAAGTAGTGGTTATGAAAGTAACGGTAATTCTATGGTCTCCATGGCAAGGTTGCAACAGGCAACTGAGAAATATGACGTAGCAGGTAATTTTGGTTTTCGTGATTTTGGTAATTATGAAGATGGTGACGGTACAGAAATTCCGTCTTCTTTTAGAAGCTTGGATTATGGAATAAAAGCGGGTGTTAATTTTACTGAAAATCAAAGACTACAAGCACATTGGCGACAGTCTTTTGGGCGCGATGTTTTGCACGCAGGTCTACCTATGGATACCGAAGAGGATAACAGTAGTATTCTCTCTTTAGATTATAAATTAGGGAGTATGCCAGGTCTTGTTGAAAGCATAGATTCTAAAATTTATTATAGCTATGTAGATCATATAATGACTAATTACAATAGGCCAAGCTTTATGATGACATCTGCCATTTCTGCAATTGACGCTACTACGGCAGGTGGTAAAGTAGAATTAAAATTAAAACCAACAGACAATCTAGTCCTATTTACTGGTGTTGATGTTTTGCATATTGCACGAGATGGCAATAGAACACGATTAGTGAAAAGAAATGCTATGGGTATTTTAGATACACCCTTAACATTTGAAGATAAGGTGTGGCAAGATTCATATATAAATGATATTGGATTATTTGCAGAAAGTAAATACCCCTTAACAGAAAAAACAATGTTAACTGCAGGTGTACGTTATGACAATGTTACTTCTGAAGCAAAAGATCCAGAAGCTGATTTTGCTGCTTTATATCCTAATCTAGATAAAAGAACGGAACATAATTTTAGTGGCACAGCTTCAATTAAATATGTGTATTCTCCACAATTTATTATGGAAGTGGCGTATGGTCGTGGTGTTAGATCAGCAAATATGATAGAACGTTTTATTAATCATTTCAGCGTAGGTCAAGACGCGTATGAATATGTTGGTAATCCTAACTTGGATGCAGAAATAAATAATCAATTTGAGGTAGGGTTTAAAGGGAAAATGCCTATTTCAGAAAACACTTCAGATATGTTTAGCTATAGTACATCTTTCTATTACTCGCTTTACGAAAATTATATAGTAGCTATCATAGATGAAACACAGACCAGAAAATTCATGCCAATGAATGAACCCTCTAATGCAAAAGTTTTTAGAAATTTAGATGATGCCTACAAGACAGGTTTTGAAATTATGGCTGGTGTAGACTTCTGTACTAATTTTAACTTTACAACAGAACTTGCTTATGTATATGCTAAGAATAATGACTTAAATGAGTCATTACCCTTGGTACCACCTTTAGTTACAAGATTTAAATTGGGCTATGAAAAAGAAAAGTTTTGGGTGAATTCAGAATATAGGCTCACTGCCCAGCAAGATAATATTGCGTATTCTTTTGGTGAGCAGGTTACACCAGGTTATGAAATAATGGATTTACGTTTAGGTGTAATACCAATGAAGAACCTAACCTTAGGTGTTGCGGCATTGAATGTTTTTGATAAAACGTATAGTAATCACCTTAATTTTGCATTTAATAATCAGGCTGAATTTGGAACAGAGCCCATCAATGATCCAGGAAGAAACCTATCGGTTTTTGTTCAATATGAATTTTAATAGATGAATATAAAAAAGGGACCAAATATGGTCCCTTTTTATATTTTAGTGCCGGTAAAACGAATAACTGAAGCATTGCCAATATGGTAAAGTCCTTCGTTTAATTCTATTTCCTTTTCTTTTAAAATTTTAAGATTTATTCCGTTAAACTCATCTTCTACTTCATCAATATTATAGAGCATGTCTATATTTTTTGGTCCGCCAGAAGGTCTTCCAAGTTGATTTTTAGAGAACGCCTCAAAAATGATATGTCCGTTTGGTTTTAATGATTTTAAAAGATGTTGGTTTGCTTTCTTTCTAATAGCTGCAGGAAAATGTGCGTAACAGAAGGCGATTACATCAAATTTTTTAGTAGCATTAAATTTAAGTGCATCAATTACTTGATAATCCAAATTCAAATTATAAGTAGCAGCTAGTTTTTTAGCTTTAACCATTGCAGATTCGCTAAAGTCGAAAGCCAATACTTCCCAACCTTTAGATAGTGCATAGACGGCATTTCTACCTTCACCTTCGGCAGGTAGTAAAAGAGAACCTACTTTTAACTTATCTAGTTGTTGTTTAAAGAATACATTTGGCGAGCTCCCATAAGCATAACTTTCTTCGTCATAACGCTCGTTCCAAAAATCTTTCATATGGTAATTATTTATGGCATAAAAATATACCCGTCCATTTGGTAATTGGCAAGTACCATCATTGCAGATAGCCCTAATTCTGTATTGGGGTTTAAATCTGCAGCGGTAATATCTCTAGCAGCGGTAGCTTGTGCGCACACATAAAATTCTACCCCGTAATCCTTTAATAATTTTATTACCGCTTCATTTGGATTTTCCTTTTCGTATTTAGCCTTGTATTTAGCCTCGTTTAGGGCAGTGAAAGTAGCTCCACCATGTACAGCAGCGATAATATTTACTTTATCGGCAGAAACACCACCTGCACCTAGCATATTTATCATTCTAGCAATTTTAAAATAACCTACATTAATACCATCTAACTCACGTTCATCTTTAAGATCAAATACAAGATTATATTCTTTGTTAGGGTCTGCCTGAACGGCAACATCCTTAAATTCTTTTATTTTCCCATAACCATCAATAATGGGTGTGGTCCAATCTTGGGCGGTTGTCATTTGTGTTGCCATAAGTACTATTGCAATTAGAAGTGCTTTTTTCATGTGTTCGTCAATTTTAAAAAGAATATAATTTGGTTAAAATAAAATGTTGATTACTACTAATGTCTGCTATTTTTGATTGGAATAAAAGTAAGTTAAAGTATTTAACGTTACTGTAACTAGGGTTACAGTAATAATCATGTGTAAATTATAGTTTCGTTATTTAAATTAGCTTAAGATTACAGTTCTATGAAAGATTTACGTGTATTTGCGAAATTACTTTTTAAGCTATTTATAATAATCTTCGTTTTGGTCAGTCTTGTCTTTATATGGTTATTAACCTATGAACCAAGCACTGAAAATGATGTAATTATTGAAGCTGAAGAAATAGTAGCTAACGATAATTGGCAACCTAAAGATGCCATGGCAGAATTGCCTACTATGCCTGCGACAGTGAAACAGGGGTATTATCTTATTGCAGAAACCTCAAAGTATATGGGACCGAATGCAGCGCGTGCAGAAGATAGATATAGTGGGAATAATTTGGCTTGTGCCAACTGTCATTTACAAAAAGGGGCACAGGCGGGCTCTGGTTCTTGGGTAGGTATTATTGAACGATTTCCTCAGTTTGGTGGCCGAGGTAATAAAGTAGGTACTATTGAAGATAGAATAAATGGGTGTATGGAGCGTAGTATGAACGGCAAAATGCTTCCGGTAGGTTCTGACCAAATGAAAGCGATTGTGGCATATATGAATTGGTTGAGCGAAGATGTACCCGACAATAGAAAGGCAGAGTTTAAAGGATATCCAAAAATAAAGATACCTGCTGTAGCGGTAAATCTAGAAAAGGGAAGTCAGGTGTATGAAAAAGAGTGTATCATCTGTCATGGTGAAAATGGAGCGGGAGTTCTTAATGCGGTCGATGGTAAAAGCTACACCTATCCGCCACTTTGGGGTCCAGATAGTTTTAACGATGGTGCAGGTATGAATAGGGTGATAACATCTGCGGAATTTATTAAAAGTAACATGCCATATTTACAAGCCACTTGGGATAACCCCAAACTGACCGATGAAGAAGCGTATCATGTAGCAGGATATATCAATAGTTTTTCTAGACCGCACAAATTAAATACAGAAAACGATTATCCTGATAAGAAGTTAAAACCGGTTTCTACGCCTTATGGTCCATGGGTAGACGATTTTTCTCCAGAGCAGCACAAATACGGACCTTTTTTACCGATAATGGACTTTTACAAAAAGGAATACGGAATTACCAAAACAAAGTAACCCCATGCGATTAGTATATCTGTTCATTTTTTGTCTACCTATTTTTTCTATGGCACAAGATACTGTAGCGGTAAAGAAAAAAGGAACCCTATCTGGGCAATGGCGAACGTATTACATGATGACGTCAAATAAAGGGGAATTAAAAGACTTTAATGCTTTAGCGACAGGAGGTAAATTAAAGTACCAGTATAATCTACTAGAAAACTTAGAAATAGGTGCTGCATTATATAATGCTACCAATTTAGGATTACAAGATTTAACAATACCAGATGCAACAACCGGAAGAATTAGTAGATACGAGGAAGGACTTTTTGATAGGATAGATTTAGAAAATGATGCCATCTTTTTACTTGGTGAGCTTTATGCTAAATACACCTTAAAGAATCATGCATTTACGTTGGGTAGAATAAAAATCAATACGCCCTTAATTAATCCTGAGGATGGTAGAATGATACCCACTTTAGTTCAAGGGTTTTGGTATAAATACAATAAACAAAAGACATCGTTTCAGTTTGGAATATTAAATGAAATAGCACCACGCTCCACAGGAGAGTTTTATGGTATAGGTGAAAGCATAGGTACATACCCCGTAGGTAGAAATAAACTTGGTAGTGCATCTCAATATAAAGACAACACGACATCTGATTATATTTTATTGTCAAATGTCGATTTTGAAGTAACTGACGATTTTAATGTAAAAATATGGAACCAATATGTAGACAATATATTCAATTCATTCTATATAAAACCTGCTTATAAAATATCTAAATCGTTGACGTTAGAAGGGGAGTGGTTACATCAAAATAAGGTGGGTGATGGTGGTAGCAGTGTAGACTCACTTCGCTATTATAATCAGAGAACTGCAGATGTTTTAGGGTTGAAAATTGGGTATAAAAATAAAGTTGGACTAGTTTCTTTGGCATATAATAGAATACTACCGCACGGTCAATTTATATCGCCACGAGAATGGGGTAGAGAAGATTTATTCAGTTTTCAAAAGCGGGAACGTAGCGAAGGTTCAGCAGACAATCATGCATTAGTATTCAATTATAAAAAAGACTTTACCATTTCAAAAGACCTAAATCTTATGTCGATCTTAAGTGTTGGAAAACATTGGAAACCAGATCCAACCGATGCTACTTTAAATAAGTATGCTATGCCAGATTATACGCATATTAATCTTGATATTTTCTTCGATATTAAAAAGTTCAAACGCTTAAGACCAGAGCTGTTGTTGACCTCTAAAATTGGTAATGGGGATATACCGGACAATGCCAATCTCTATTTTAATAAGGTAGATATGTTTCACTTAGATGTCATTCTTAATTACAATTTTTAAAGAGTATAAAAAAATCTCTGTGTATACAGAGATTTTTTAAAATTAAACATCTTGACCTTTCATCATTTTGTTCCAGTATAAGTAGGGTAGTCCGTATTTTTTTAGCATCCATAATCTCCAGTGCTCTTTAGAAGAATCGTTTATGAGCATTCTTTTCAATTTAGGATCTGGCGTAAAGTTGTTATCATAATCAAATTCTGCCAACACCATTTTTCCATAGTCCGTTACTAATGGGCATGAAGAATATCCATTATAAGATTTAGTTCCCATTTTATGACTATTCATTAAAAGATTTAAGTTGTCAACTACAATAGGCACCTGCTTACGAATTGCGGCTCCGGTTTTAGCGGTAGGTAATGCAGCGACATCTCCTAAGCCAAAGATATTGGCATAGGTATTATGTTGCATAGTTTGATGGTTAACATCTAACCAACCCGCAGCGTTAACTAAAGTTGAATCTTTTACAAATTTAGGAGCTACAGAAGGTGGGGCGGTATGCATCATATCATAATGAATTCCATAACGGTTGCCATCAACGCTAACTTTTACATCCTTATAATTATATTGAAATTTTTCGTCTAATTTTAAGTCATCGACCTTGTTGCTAGAGATAACCACACAACCACCAGCGGTAATTTCTTGACCCATTTCATACCAGGCAATTTGTTTATCACCATCGACAGCCACAAGTTTATGATGAAACCTAAGGTTAATATCCTTACGGTCAACTACCTCCATTAAAGTTTTAGCTATTTTCTTTACACCAAAAATAACCGTACCACCAGTAGCGAAAATGACATCTGTTTTTTTACGGATTCCACTTTTTCTAAAATGACTTTCTGCCAAGTACATTATTTTTTGTGGTGCTCCACCACATTTAATAGGGGTTGTAGGTTGCGTAAAAAGTGCGGTGCCACCTTTGAAGTTTTTAATAACATCCCAAGTATGTTTAGGGTCTGTATAATTACTACATACAACACCTTTATCTATAGCTTCACCTAAGCCAGGCACTAAGCTGAAATCATATGCAAGACCTGGTGCAACTACTAGGTAATCATATGTAATATCCCCTTTTGAGGCAGTGTGTACGATATTATTTTCGGGGTCGAAACCTGTTGCCTTATCTTTTATCCAAGTAGCATTTTTTGGAATAACCGATGACATTGGGCGGGCAGTTTTGTCAAAGTCATAGGTACCGGCACCTACTAGAGTCCATGCAGGTTGATAATAATGCGTATCTGCGGGTTCAATAATTGCAACGTCTTTTGCTTTCTTTTGAGTAAGAAGCTGTGCTGCTACCATGATACCTGCAGTACCTCCCCCAATAATTAATACCTGATGATGTGAACTCATTTTGCTGTTATTTTTGTGAATTTGATAAATATAACAGATACAAAATAGATATTATGTAACAAATGTTACATAGCATTATCAACACGCAAATTAGTCGTCTATTTCTTTAAGTAAATTATTTTAGGGTAATTAAGGTAACCTTACTTTTTAATTTTACAGGTATTAGCGCCAAAAAGTGTATATAGAGGGCAAAAACTAACAAATGAAGTTAAGATGAAAATGGCTGCTATTGCTAATGCTATATAACCCAAAACACCTGTTAAGGCTTCTGTGAAAAATGCAATCAAAAGTATTGCGGCAATGATAAATCTTATGAATTTGTCTGTGGTTCCCATATTCTTTTTCATGATACTAGTTTTTAAATGTTATTTGTAATGTTGACACTATATAGTAGACATACTCAATAGTTATAGTACTTGATATATCTTATACTTTACCAAAGTACTATAAACTAAGAAATTGACATATGACATTGGTCAGCTCAAAACTAATGGCTGACCGTGGTTTTTAAAGTAACTTTTGTTACAGCAAGGCCATAATTATTACATTATTTTTGCAAAAAGCTTTAGAGGAATGGAAGCATATATAGATGCGTTTTTAAATGCGATAACAGGAACTTTAAGTTGGACATGGAAATCAATCATTTTTCAAGTGCCCTGGTATCTTAATTACTTTTGGGGTTTAATATCAATATCGCTTATAGTTTGGCTGTTAGAAATTGTTTTTCCTTGGAGAATACAACAAGGGGTGTTTAGAAAAGACTTTTGGTTAGACGGTTTTTATATGTTCTTCAACTTTTTTCTATTTGCCATTGCCATAAGTGGTATTTATAAATTACTACAAGTGTTTTTTAGTGATATTGGTGTAAAAGCAAATAGTTTGGCATTAATAGATATTTCTGGTTGGCCAATGTGGGGGCAGTTGTTATTGTTCTTTATAGTATTAGATTTTGTGCAATGGTTTACACATACATTATTACACAAGTACGCCTTTCTATGGAAATTTCATCAAGTACACCATAGTGTAAAAGAAATGGGCTTTGCAGCTCATTTACGTTACCATTGGATGGAGAATATTCTATACAAACCATTAAAGACTTTCGGTGTAATGATTCTTGGAGGTTTTGAGCCAGAACAAGCCTATATCGTTCATTTTGCCGCTATAGCAATTGGTCATTTAAACCATTCTAATATTAAAATTACATGGGGACCTTTGAAGTATATTTTAAATAACCCGGTTATGCACTTATACCATCACGCATATGATTTGCCGGAGGGCACTTACGGTGTAAATTTCGGAATCAGCTTAAGCCTGTGGGATTATATATTTAAAACGAACTATATACCGGAAGATAGCGGAGATGTTAAATTAGGTTACCCAGGAGATGAGAATTTACCGCAAGACTTTTTAGGACAGATGACTCATGGGTTTAAAACAAAGAAGAAGTAATACGTAATTACTTCTTCTTTATATTTTTAAAATTAGTCAGATAGTTTACCTGTGGCGCAACTTACAAAGGACTTCGCTTTTGAAAGTACCGAATTATCTTGGTCTAGACTTGGATAGCCAATAGCCTTTAATTTAGTTTTTGCAGTAGCTATATCTTCTTGCTTTAAAGCATCAAAAGAAACTGATGATGATTCTACTGATACCGTTACATTGGTTATGGTAGGTATCTCTTCTAATTTAGAAATAATTGTTTTGGCACAGCCACCACATTTTAAATTTTGAATAGGAATTACTGATGTCATATCTTATTTATTTTATTTGTCTTTAAAACTTATACTCCAAATGCCTCTAACCTCATTTTCTTTATAGCCTATAGCTTCGTCATATGGGTATTTATCGGTCAAAAGTTGTGTAACCTTTGGGTCGATATTTGTTTCTGGTACACCATGGCAATTTAGGCACATGGTATTAGTAACTATAGGGGAATAGAAATTAGTAATTCCATTCTCATTCGTTAGTATAGGTTCATAAGACTCGTTGTTATTAATTTTTGATTTAAAAAACTCAATATATTCAAGCTCTTTTTTACTTGCTTTATTATTTTGATTTCTAGGTTTATCGCTTACCCTTTTAATTTTAGCATTATGAACAATTGCCATACTATCTGTTAGAGGATATGCCTTTTCATTACAAAACGCTACAGCACCTAATGGACCATTTTTTTGAATGTTGAGCATAAGATTCTTACCTAAAACTTTTTGGGTAGTTTGGGCATACATTTTACCTTTTTCTAAAAGTAGACTATCGTTTATTTTAGTATCTATTTCTGGTGTGCCAATGCTCAAAGATGTACTGTCAGAATTGTCTAAAACTTCTTGTTTTACCTTTGGAGAATCTTTACAGCTGAATGCAAAAACAATCGCTAATATTAAAAAGATATTTTTCATAAGTATGACATTTAAACTATGTTGATTGCCTTTAAATTATACTACCCTTAGTAGATAAACTACCAAAAGCTACCTATTAAAGATAGCTTTTGATTTTAATTCCAAGAAGTATAACCTCCTTTAAGATCATATACTTGTGTAAAGCCCATTTTTAATAGTTTACGAGCTGCTTTTTGGCTTCTTGCACCTGATCTACAATATACATATACCGGTTTTTCTTTATTTACTTTTTCAAAGTAAGCGTTAAAGTTGCCACCGTTAAAAAAATCGACGTTTATAGCGTTTTTAATGTGACCACTGTTATATTCAGACGGTGTTCTAACATCAAAAGGTTTGATATTGTTAGCTACAATTTGCGTGGCATATTCGTTCTTGTTAAGTATAGTGATATTACCTGCGGTTTCTTCCTTTTTACCAAAGAGTGTACTTAAAAATGACATAGTATTTTATTTAAAATTAATATTCAACAATAGAAAGAAACGGTCTTGGTATATGACCGTTTCTTTCAATAACCAACCAATAAAAATAATTATAATGTAGTAGGGCAAACAAATTCAGTTACTGGTATACCAGCATCTTTAATATCTTTAAATCCGCCTTTTACATCTATAAGATTATGAATACCTCTACTTTTTAAAATAGATGATGCGATCATACTTCTGTAACCACCTGCGCAATGCACATAAAATGATTTTTTGCTTGGGAACTCGGCTAAATGATCATTTAAAAAATCTAGCGGTGTGTTTTTAGCATCAATAATATGTTCAGAAAGATATTCGGACTCTTTGCGTACATCGAATACCGGTACGTGATCGGTTTCAATAGCTTTTTTAAGTTCATCTGCATCAACCTGGCTTACAGTATCATATTCCATTGCAGCTTTTTTCCAAGCATCGAATCCGCCTTCTAAATATCCTAGCGTACCATCAAAACCAACTCTAGATAATCGAGTTACAGTTTCTTCTTCCATACCAACAGGAGTTACTAGTACAATTGGCTGTTTTACATCTGCAATTAAAGCACCTACCCATGGGGCAAAACTACCATCCAATCCTATAAATATGGAACGTGGAATATGACCTTTTGCAAATTCATCTTGATGACGAACATCTAAAACTATAGCGCCAGTTTCATTAGCCGCTGCTTCAAAAGCCTTTGGCGAAAGTGCTCTTGTACCACGTACTAATACCTCTTTTATATCTTCATAACCTTCTTTGTTCAGTTTTACATTTAAAGGAAAATATTGTGGCGGCGGTAGTAATCCGTCAATTACTTCGTCAATAAATTCTTCTTTCGTCATATCTGAACGTAAGGCATAATTCATTTTCTTTTGGTTGCCCAATGTATCTACCGTTTCTTTCATCATATTCTTACCACATGCAGAACCGGCACCATGAGCAGGATAAACGATGACGTCATCTGCTAAAGGCATAATTTTTTCACGTAAACTGTCAAATAAGAATCCGGCAAGGTCACGCTCTGTTAATTCACCCATTTTCTGTGCAAGATCAGGTCTGCCGACATCACCTAAAAACAACGTGTCTCCGCTAAAAATTGCATAGTCTTTACCATTGGCGTCTCTTAATAAATACGTGGTACTTTCCATTGTATGACCAGGAGTATGTAATGCAGTAATTGTAACGTTACCTAATTTAAACTCTTGATTATCTTTTGCGATAATAGCTTCAAAAGACGGATTCGCTTTTGGTCCGTATATAATATCAGCACCAGTTTCTTTAGCCAAGGTTACATGACCACTTACAAAATCGGCATGAAAATGTGTTTCAAAAATATATTTGATTTTAGCGTTATCTGCCGCAGCTTTCTTTATGTAAGGCTGTACTTCTCGTAGAGGATCAATAATGGCGACTTCGCCATTGCTTTCAATGTAGTAAGCACCCTGCGCAAGACAACCAGTATAAATTTGTTCTACTTTCATAAGTTCATATTTATTATTGATACAAAACTACATTTGTAAAAAGGACTACACAGTAACTTAGGTTACATAGGTATTTAGAAGTAAAACAGCGCTGAAAAAACAGCGCTGTTTTAGTCTTGAATATTACAAAAGTGTTGATGGGCAAACATATGCGGTTTTAGGTAGTGTTGTTTTTGAAATAGCTTCAAAACCACCTCTAACATCAGTAAAATCTTGCCATCCTCTTTGTTTTAAAATTGAAGCTGCGATCATACTTCTATACCCACCGGCACAATGTAAAACAAAGGGCTTGTCTTTTGGAAACTGAGATAGATGCTGGTTAATTTCATTTAGTGGAACGTTGATTGCCCCAACCACATGTTCAGCATCAAATTCACTCTTTTTTCTAACATCAATGATTAAAGGTTTATCTGTTTCATATTCAGCTTCCAATTCATCGGCATTAATTCTGTTGCTTACCTCAAAATCTTTTCCTGAATTTTTCCATGTATCAAAACCACCATCTAAAAAGCCTACAGTATGATCATAACCAACTCTTGCCAAACGGGTAATGGCTTCTTCTTGTTTGTCTTTGTAAGTGACCAATAAAATTTCTTGCTTAATATCTGGTATCATTTCACCTACCCATTGCGCAAAACTACCTTCGAGTCCGATATTAATACTATTAGGAATAAATCCTTTTGCAAAATCTTCAGCATTTCTAGTATCTAAAACTAAAGCTCCAGTTTCATTAGCAACAGCCTCAAAAGCCACGGGGGTGTATGGGGTAGTGGCGCGATCCATAATTTTATCTAAACTTTCGTACCCTTGAATGTTCATTAAAACATTTTTAGGAAAATACCCTGGAGGAGCTGTGAGTCCGGTTAAGAGTTCTTTTATAAATTCGGCTTTGGTCATATCTGGTCTCAACGCATAGTTTACTTTCTTTTGATGCCCTAATGTATCGGTAGTCTCTTTACTCATCATTTTACCACAAGCAGAACCTGCACCGTGGTTAGGGTACACAATTAAATCATCGCTCAGTGGCATAATTCTATTGCGTAAAGAATCGTATAAATAACCAGCGAGCTTTTCTTCGGTTAAATCCGCTACGACGTGTTGTGCTAAATCTGGTCTACCAACATCGCCTATAAACAAGGTGTCGCCAGTGATAATACCATGCTCTTTTCCATTTTCATCTATTAATAGGTAGGTGGTACTTTCCATTGTATGACCAGGCGTGTGAATCACTTTTACCTTGTAATCACCCACTTCAAATATTTGATTGTCCTTCGCCGTAGTTGCTTTATAATTAGGTTTTGCACCAGGACCAAATACAATTTCTGCACCTACCTTTTTTTGTAAATCTAAATGACCACTTACAAAATCTGCATGAAAATGGGTCTCAAAAACATATTTGATTTTTGCATTGTCTTTTTTTGCGCGGTCAAGGTATGGCTGTACTTCTCTTAACGGATCAAATACTGCAGCTTCACCATTACTTTCTATATAATAGGCAGCGTGTGCCAAACACCCTGTATAAATTTGTTCTACTTTCATGTTGTTGAATATTTTGATTTACAACATAAAATTACCCTTTCTTTAAAACGTGTACAGTGACATTAGTCACATAAGCGAAATTTTATTTAAAGAATTCCATGTAGAAAATAAAGGCAGCCATAACAAGAATAAAATAGCCGAAACCTTTCTTCAATTTTTTACCATCTATGAAGTTGCTGAGGTAACTACCAATAAAAATACCAACAAAAGATAGTGATGTAAAAATGGCAAGAAACTTCCAATCGATAAGCATGTTCATTGCATCGCCTAAAAAGAAACCCATTAAAGATTTAATGGCAATTATAATTAAAGAAGTACCTACGGCAACTTTCATTTCAACATTCGCCAGTATGACCAATGCAGGAATAATTAAGAATCCGCCACCGGCGCCAATTAAGCCAGTAATGCTACCTACTATGAGTCCCTCTAATAAAATTAATGGATAGTTATAAGAAACATCTCCGTCCTTAATAGCATTTTTTTCTTTTTTAAGCATAGAATATGCAGCGGGTATCATTAAAATGGCGAAGAGACCGAACATTACCATTCTACGTGTAAATTGAAAGTGTTCAATTTGAAATAAAACATCGGGCATTGCAGGTACCACATAGTATCTAACCAAGGTAACACCAATAATAGAGGGAGTACCAAATACGATGGCAGTACGCCAATCTACGTAACCTTTTAAATGCTGTTGCCAGCCACCGACTAATGCACTTGCACCAACAATAAAAAGGGAGTAAGCGGTTGCAGCTTTTTCGTTAATTGAAAATAGATAAGCTAAAACAGGAACTGCCAAAATAGAACCACCACCTCCAATTAAGCCTAATGAAATACCTATAATTAAGGCACTGATATAACCAAGAATTTGCAAAATTTCCATGTGATGTATTTGATATCACAAAAGTAGAGCGGTGCAAAAATCTTCGCAGTAACATTGGTTACAGAGGTATTATAAATCTAATATTTCTAAATAATTACGGTGAAGTTTAATCTTGCCCATTTCTTCAAGCTTCTTTAAAAGTCTGGAGATTACGACTCTAGAACTATGAAGATCGTAGGCGATATCTTGATGGGTACTATGAATTATATTGTCTTTTGTTACCCTAGCTTTTTCTTTTAGATAGCCAATTAGGCGTTCATCCATCTTTTGGAAAGCGATATTATCTAAAGTGCTTAAAAGTTCATTTAATCTAACATGATAACTATTGAATACGAAGTTTCTCCAAGATTTATATTTGCCGGTCCATTCTTCCATTTTCTGAATAGGTACCATAATCAATTTGGCATCAGTTTCGGCTATAGCTCTGATCTCACTTTTTTTGTCGCCCATACAACATGCCATGGTCATAGAGCAGGTGTCACCTTTTTCTAGATAGTACAGCAATAGTTCATCGCCATCTTCATCTTCTCTTAAAATTTTAATGACTCCAGATATTAATAAAGGCATACCTCTAATGTAGTCACCGATCTCCATGAATTTATAACCTTCTTGTACTTCTTTAAAAGTACCTACCTGTACAATTTCATTGATCAGCTCTTCTTCAAAGATATCTCCGTATTCTTCCTTTAGGTCTTGAATCATTCTTGGTTAATTAATGTTCTTTGCTATTTCTTTATCAAATTTAAAAAATATATTCGCCCAAATAGATTTAGAAACTGCAGCGATCCAAGGCATGGTCAATACCAAAGCGGTAACTATCACTACAAATAATGCGCCTATAGAAAGCTCTAAACCAAAAATCAAGGTTAAAACATATGCTGCAACAGCTACAGCAATACCAACTGCATAGGACACGTACATAGAACCCGTGTAAAAACTAGGTTCAATGCTATATTTTAAATCGCATTTTGGGCAACGCTCCTTTACTTTATTGAAGTTACTTAATTTATAAGGATTAGCCTCAAAGAATTCACCTTTGTGGCATCGTGGGCATTTCAAAAAAATAATACTGTACAATTTAGAACCCTGTGGTAACATGCTTTTAAATTTAAAAACAAAACTATTAGATCTTACTTTTTAGTATTGTAACATTGGTTACATAAGCCGGTCTATTGGTGCTTTAGTTTCTCTTGAAAGTTATCTTTTTTCATAAATACCTGAACTGATATAAATCATATTTTATACAGGCAATGACATGTATGTTTGTGACTAAATTAAAAGTTTATGTGTTCGCTTGTTCAAAAGTATAATGTACCAGGACCTAGATATACTAGTTACCCTACAGTTCCTTTTTGGGATATTAATACCTTTTCAGGAAAAAAATGGGAAGCATCGGTGAAAAAGAGTTTTCACGTTAGTAACTCTGTATCTGGTATTAGTCTTTATATACATTTACCATTTTGTGAAAGTATGTGTACGTTCTGCGGATGTCATAAGCGAATTACAAAACGACACGATTTAGAGATGCCCTATATAAAAGCTGTATTAAAAGAATGGCGATTATATAGAGAGTTGTTTGATGAAAAACCGATTATAAAAGAGCTACACTTAGGCGGTGGTACACCAACATTTTTTACTCCAGAAAACTTGAAGTATTTAATTGATGGTATTCTACGAATAGCCGATAAGGCAAATGATGCGGAGTTTAGTTTTGAAGGGCACCCCAATAATACCACTAAAGAACATTTGCAAGCATTGTATAATGTTGGGTTTAGAAGAGTAAGCTTTGGTGTGCAAGATTATAATGAAACTGTACAAAAGGCAATCAATAGAATTCAACCTTTTGAAAATGTAAAAAATGTAACCGAGTGGGCTCGTGAAATAGGGTATACTTCCATAAGTCACGATATCATATTTGGTCTTCCGCACCAGAAATTAGAACATGTAATTAATACAATAGAAAAGACCAAAGAATTAAAACCAGACCGTATTGCTTTTTACAGTTATGCACATGTGCCTTGGTTGGCAGGCAACGGTCAACGTGGTTATAATGATGCAGATTTACCTGCAGGAGATGAAAAGAGAATGCAGTATGAAGTTGGTAAAGAATTGCTATTGAATTATGGATATCATGAAATAGGAATGGATCATTTTGCACTAGAATCAGATAGTTTGTTTCAAGCGATGGAAAATGGAAGCCTGCACAGAAATTTTATGGGCTATACCAGCTCTAATACCCACTTAATGGTTGGGTTAGGAGCATCGAGTATAAGCGATAGTTGGTACGGGTTTGCCCAAAATGTAAAGAATGTTGAGGAGTATCAGAACTTAGTGGAAAATGACATAATTCCGCTTTATAGAGGTCATATTTTAACAGAAGAAGATCAAATTATAAGAAGACATATTTTAAATTTAATGTGCCAGTTTAAAACAACTTGGAGTGAATTTAAGTTACATCTACCACAAATAGAAAGTATTCTAAATAGGTTAAAAGAAATGGAAGAAGATGGTTTAGTGACCATTACCGAAGGTAGTCTTCAAATAACAGAAAAGGGTAGGCCATTTGTTAGAAACGTATGTATGGCTTTTGATTTGCCATTGCAAAATAAGAAACCAGATACCAAGTTGTTTTCAATGACCGTTTAATTTTAAAAATAGAAGTTCCTAATCTTAATAATTGCTAAATTAAATTACCATGAAAAAAATAATCGTACTTACAGATTTTTCAAATCAGTCAGAACAAGCGCTAAAGGCAGCTGCAGATTTGGCTAAAAAACATAAAGTTGAACTATTGGTAGTTCATATGCTAGAGTTAAACCAGGCAATAATTACTTCGCCAGATGGTATGTACATTGAGCAGACAGTTTTCTTGGTGAAATTGGCAGAAAAGAATTTAAAAGAGTTTTTAGAAAAGCCTTATTTAGAAGGCGTTACCGTAACTCCTGTAATTAAGCATTATAAAGTATTCAGTGAGCTAAATGTTATAGCTAAAGAACATGATGCAGATTTAATAGTAATGGGTTCTAATGGAGCTAGCGGATTTGAAGAAATGTTTATTGGTTCTAATGCAGAAAAAGTGGTTCGTAACGCTACAGTACCAGTTTTAGTGATTAAAGGCGAGGTTACAAATTTAAGCTTAGATCGTTTTGTATTCGCATGCGATTTTAATGATGATAATTTACCAGCTTTTCAAAAAGCTAAGGAGTTTGCAGCGATGCTAGGTGCTAGCATGGAGGTTGTTTTTATCAACACGCCAAACGATGAATTTTTAAGTAATAAAGATGCTTATCAAAAAATAAATAAATTTTTAACTAAGGCCAATTCGGCACAACAGGTTGAAATTTATAATGATTACAGTGTTGAGCAGGGTATTATCAATTATGGTAAAACCATTTTGGCAGATGCTATAGCAATGCCTACACACGGTCGTAAAGGTATTTCCCATATGTTTAATGGCAGCATTGGCGAAGATGTTGTAAACCACTCAAGAATACCAGTTATTACATTCAAAATATAGATACTAACCTAGTCTATAAGCAAGAATAAACCCAAGGCATTTGCCTTGGGTTTATTTGTTTTTAAAAATGATTTATCAAGAAAATTAATGTCATAAATAAAGTATATAAATTCAGTAACGTAGAATCTAATAATTTAATTAAAAAATTGATTTTCAATGATTTATAATTTTATTATATGATAAATATCAAAGTATTTAGGTAGTTAGTGATGAAATTTTCATCGATATACCCTTAATAAGGACAATTTTATCCTAGATCATGACATAAATCATATTTTTCTTTTTTAATACCGGATACATTTGTCCTATTAAATAATCAATAATCAATAATCATATAAAAATGAAAATAGTTTTAAGAAGTACCGTGATAATGTTTTCACTGCTACTAATGGCATGTGGAGGCAAAGAAGAAAAGAAAAAAGAGGGGTTCAGTGTAGATCGTACCAAAACTACAGAAAAAGCAACAGAGGCTGTTACTGAAACTAGTACAGAAAAACCTTCTGAGCGTGTAGATTTAGAAAATAAAGGAGTAGGCCCTATTACCTCTGTGACTTTATCTCCTGAGATTGATATGGCATTGGCAAAAAAAGGTGAAGAGACTTATAGTCAAATGTGTATGGCTTGCCATAGAATAGATAAAAAATTCATTGGTCCGGCTCCAACAGGGGTAATAAAAAGACGTAGTCCAGAATGGATTATGAACATGATTCTTAATCCTGAGGTAATGGTTAAAGAAGATCCTTTGGCAAAAGAACTTATGGCAGAATTTAATGGGGCTCCAATGGCTAACCAAGGGTTGACCGAAGATCAGGCTCGCAGCATACTTGAATATTTTAGAACATTAGAGTAGTAAATAAATAAGATAACCACAAACATAAATAAAATGAAAAAGTACTTCTATTATCTAGCAGCGGCTCTAGGGCCAATTCTGCTTCTTTCAGGTTGCGGCGACCAAAACGGTAAGGCATCTTCAAATGGAGCACTTGCATCAAATAATGCAGAGAAAGTATATGTAGCACCTGGTGAACATGATGAGTTTTACGCATTCATGTCTGGTGGGTATAGCGGTAACGTAACCGTTTATGGCCTTCCTTCTGGGCGTATGTTCAAAGAAATTCCTGTATTCTCTCAATTTCCAACTAATGGATATGGGTATTCAGAAGAAACAAAACCTATGTTAGAAACTTCTTTCGGTTTTATACCAACTGATGATTCTCACCACCCAGACATTTCTCAGACTAATGGTGAATTAGATGGTAGATGGCTTTTCATAAATGGAAATAACACACCACGTATAGCTAGAATTGACCTAAAAACATTTGAAACTGCTGAGATTATAGAAGTTCCGAATAGTGCGGGTAACCACAGTTCTTCTTATATCACGGAAAATTCAGAGTATGTAGTGGCAGGTACACGTTTTTCAGTTCCTATTCCACAAAGAGATATGCCTATAAAAGATTATAAAGGAAACTTTAAAGGTGCCTTATCTTTTATTAGTGTAGAACCTGAAACGGGTAGAATGGATATAAAATTCCAGTTAATTATGCCTGGTTTTAATTATGATTTGTCTCACCCAGGTAGGGGTAAATCTCACGGTTGGTTTTTCTTTACCACGTATAATACAGAAGAAGCGAATTCATTGTTAGAGGTTAACGCTTCTCAAAACGATAAAGATTTTATTGCAGCAGTAAACTGGAAAAAAATTGAAGAGTATATTGAAAATGGTGGTGGTACAATGGTACCTGCAAATTATACACATAACGTGTATAGCGATGAGACACATAGTGCTACTTCAACGATGAAGAAAGAGGTTCTAACAATAGACCCTACAAAAGTACCAGGTGCGATTTTCTTTATGCCTACACCAAAATCTCCACATGGGGTAGATGTAAGTCCGTCAGGCGATTACATTATTGGTAATGGTAAACTATCTGCGGATCTTACAGCTTTCTCTTTTGATAAAATGATTGCTGCAATTGAAGGCAAGAAGTTTGATGGTGAAGCTTATGGTCTTCCAATTTTAAAATTTGAAGATGTACTTGGTGGCACTGTAAAAAGTGGAGGCTTAGGTCCATTACATACCGAGTTTGATGGTGAAGGTAATGCGTATACTACGTTCTTTATTTCATCAGAAGTTGTAAAATGGAAATTAGGAACATGGGAAGTTATTGATAGAAAACCAACTTTTTATTCTGTAGGTCACTGTATGATCCCTGGTGGTAACTCTAGAAAGCCTTTCGGTAAATATCTAGTATCGTTGAACAAGATTACTAAAGATAGATACCTGCCAACGGGTCCTGAATTAGAGCACTCTGCGCAGTTGTATGATATATCTGGAGATAAAATGGAGCTTATATATGACTTTCCAACACATGGCGAGCCACACTATGCAGCAGCTATACCAGCATCGATATTAGCACCTAAATCGCAGAAAATATATAAACTGGCAGAAAACGAACATCCATTTGCTACAAAAAATGTCTCAGATGCAAGAGTAGTGCGAAATGGTAATGAAGTACATGTGTATATGGCAATGATCCGTAGTCACTTTACTCCAGATAATATTGAAGGTATTAAAGTAGGTGATAAAGTATATTTCCATATCACGAACCATGAGCAAGATTTTGATGTACCACATGGCTTTATGATGATCGGACAACAGAATTCTGGTTTACTAATAATGCCTGGTCAAACAAAAACATCTGTTTGGGAACCTAAGCAAGAAGGAGTATGGCCATTTTACTGTACAGATTTTTGTTCTGCTTTACACCAAGAGATGCAAGGTTACGTAAGAGTATCGCCTGCATCGTCTAATCTTGACCTTTCTTGGTCTTTAGGTGAGTAATTTTAAAGATAGGTAGTTAAGTTATTTAAATATAAAGCAGGTCGTGTTTTAAGACTGACCTGCTTTTTTTATGAGTATTAATTTGAGAGTTTGGATTTGTTTTTAATATAATGTAAGATGAAAAAGGCAAGTATAATAATGTTCGTAGGTTCTATATGTTTATTGGGGCTATTTGTATTTCCACTTTGGAATATTATGTTAGGTGCTCCACAATACCCAGATCCATTGGGTATGAACATTCATATTACAGGCATACAAGGTGTCTCTGAATTTGATTTACAAAATATAGATGGTCTAAACCATTACATAGGTATGAAGACAATACCTAAAGCAGATGAAATGTGGGAATTCAATGTTTTTCCTTCCGTAATAATAGGGATGGTACTTTTAGGGGTACTCTTAAGCATACTAGGCTTTTTAGGCAAAGTAGACTATCGTTATTTTTTAGGTTGGTTTGTGTTAATGTCTATCTTAGGTATTATGGGTATGTACGATTTTAATCTCTGGTTAACAGACTATGGTTCAAATCTAGATCCTCATGCAATCATTAGAGTTATTAATGATGATGGAACACCAATGACATATAAGCCACCACTTCTTGGGTATAAAAAATTATTGAATTTTGATGTAAGTTCAATGCCTTCTGCAGGTGCATGGTTCATGTTCGTAGGTATGATGCTTACTGTAGTTGCTTTTTTTGTAGGATGGAAAAGTAAAAAATCGTTGTAGTCTTAATAAACCATAAATAACTAATAAATGAAAAATCTAGCAATAATAGGTGTAATATGTGTTCTAGTATTATCGGCATGTAATAGCGAACCTAAAGCCATTACTTATGGTTCTGAAGGATGCCATTTTTGTAGTATGACTATTGTTGATAAACAGCATGCTGCTCAGTTTATGACTAAAAAAGGAAGAAGCTACTCTTTCGATGCTACTGAATGTATGTTAAACCACTTACGTGAAATAGATACAGAAACAGTTGAATTATTTCGAGTAAACGATTATACAGATCCTGGCGTTTTTATTGATGCTACACAGGCAACATATTTAATTAGTGAAAACATACCAAGTCCTATGGGTGCCTTTTTATCTGCTTTTTCAAATGAAGAAGCTGCAAAAAAAGTGCAATCAGATAATACGGGTACACTATATACCTGGGTAGAATTAAATGAAAAGTTTAAAAAAGAAAATCCTTTTTAAGCCTAATTGTACAGCTTTAAAACTTCTACGTTACCAACAAACTATACAAAGTATAAACCAACAGGTAAATTTATTCGTGATAACATGATACGATACCAAAGCTTATTAATTTTTACGTTAGTACTTATGGTAACTGCAAATCTATGGGCGAAACCTATTTTAATTTGCGATAGTTGTGAGGTGAAATCTATTTCTGAAGGAATTAAAATTGCTATGGAGTTCGATACGCTTCTAGTAAAAAAAGGAACCTATAAAGAGTACAATATTCTAATAGATAAACCATTGACTTTAATAGGGGAAGATTACCCTATAATTAATGGAGAAAAGAAAGGTGAAATTATACGTATTGTATCAGATGGTGTAACGCTCGATGGTTTTTTTATTATCAATGTAGGTACTAGCTATACTACAGACCATGCAGCAATTAGAGTAGTTAAAAGTGAAAATTTTCTCATTCAGAATGTGGTGCTTGAAAAGTTATTTTTCGGTATTTACTTAGAAAAATCAAGCAATGGTAAAGTCTATCACAATAAAATTATAGGTGATGCAAAAGACGAATATAATTCGGGTAACGGCATTCAACTTTGGTATTCTCACCATGTAGAGGTTAGTAATAATATCGTTCAAGGTGCAAGAGATGGCATTTACCTAGAGTTTTCAGATAATATAGCCATCCATAATAATAAGAGCACTGGTAATTTAAGATACGGTCTGCATTTCATGTTTTCTGATGATGATATATATACCGATAATATATTTGAAAATAATGGGGCAGGGGTAGCGGTAATGTTTTCTAAGAATATAGTGATGAGGGGTAATACCTTTCGAAAAAACTGGGGAACAGCTGCTTTTGGCATGTTATTAAAAGAAATTAATGATGCAGAAATAAGCAATAATACCTTTGAAGAAAATACCATTGGTATAAATATAGAAGGCTCTAACCGTATTGATTATAAAGGAAATAATTTTATAAAAAACGGATGGGGAATTAAAGTTTTAGGAGCCTGTTATACCAATACTTTCTCAGGAAACAATTTTCTGTATAATAGTTTTGATATTTCGTATGACAGTAATTTGAACGACAACGTTTTTGACGGTAATTATTGGAGCGATTACACTGGCTACGATTTAGATAAGAATGGCATAGGCGACGTACCATATCGTCCTGTAAAATTGTTTTCTTACATCGTAAACAAAACGCCAGAATCTATAGTTTTACTTAGAAGTCTTTTTATGGATATCATTGATTTTTCTGAAAAAGTTTCTCCCGTTTTTACACCAGATAATTTATTGGATATTAATCCCCTAATGACCAAAGTACAATGATTCATATTGAAGGTTTACAAAAGAAATTTGGAAAGAATATTGTTCTTTCAGACTTAGATCTCAACATTGAGAAACCAGGTGTTTTTGCCATCTTGGGTCCTAACGGTTCAGGTAAGACAACCTTAATAAAAAGTGTTTTAGGTATGGTGGTACCAGATAAGGGAAGTATTTCTGTTTTGGGAAAACCAATTAAAAAAAACTGGAAATATCGTAAAGAGATTGACTACCTACCCCAGATAGCAAATTTTCCGGGTAACTTAAAAGTACATGAGCTTATACGAATGATCAAGGATCTTCGGCAGAGCCCAAGTGATGAAGATAGATTGATAACGCTTTTTAAGCTTGAACCTTTTTTAGATAAGAAACTCTCAACCTTATCAGGAGGAACTAAACAGAAGGTGAATATCGTTTTGGCTTTTATGTTCGATAGTCCGTTGTTAATTTTAGACGAGCCCACAACGGGTCTTGATCCAGCATCTTTAATTCATCTAAAAACCCTTATTAGAGAGCAAAAGGAAATGAACAAGACAGTATTGATTACTTCTCATATTATGCAGTTCGTAGCAGAAGTTTCAGATATAATTGTCTATTTGTTAGAAGGTAATATTTACTTTAAAGGTAGTATTGAAGAATTGAAAACCAAGACGGGACAAACAGATTTAGAACATGCCATTGCGGCAATAGCAACCTCACCAGCTCATGCTTAAAATATTAAAATACAGTTTTTACGACCTTATTCGTAGCCGATGGAGTTACGTTTATTTTTTATTTTACCTATTGTTAGGTTTTGTATTGCTATTCTTGAACAATGACGTTTCAAAGGCAATCATTACCCTAATGAACGTTATCATAATTCTAGTGCCTTTGATCAGTACCATCTTTGGCATCATGTATTTTTATAATTCAAAGGAGTTTACCGAGCTTTTATTGGCGCAGCCAGTTAAACGTTCTTCCATTTTCTTAGGGCAATATTTTGGTGTTGCGGGCTCTTTAACATTAAGCTTAGTGTTGGGTCTTGGTATTCCGTTTGTACTTTATGGTCTTTTAAAAAGTGATGCTATTTTTGACTTTACCCTTCTCTTGGTAACAGGCGCTTTTCTAACCTTAATTTTCACTGTACTAGCCTTTAATATAGCCTTGTCTAATGAAAATAAAATTAAAGGCTTTGGGTACGCCGTATTGCTGTGGTTGTTTATGGCAGTAATCTATGACGGACTTTTTTTAATGTCATTAATTATTTTTAAAGAGTATCCTTTAGATAGTTTTTCTTTAGGGGCAACCATCTTCAATCCTATAGATTTATCGAGAACGTTGATCCTTTTAAAATTAGATATCTCTGCTCTTTTGGGATACACAGGTGCAGTATTTAAAAAGTTTTTTGGCACCGATCAAGGGCTGTTTGTTTCTATGTTCATGCTTATTTTATGGACGGTTCTACCTATTTGGAGATTAGTACACGTATCTAAGAAAAAAGATTTTTAAATTGGTGCCAATAATATGGCAAGACAAAATAAAAACCTTCAGAACCACACCAGCTTAGCATTAGTATATTTTGTGTTAGCTGCTGGTTTAGGGTGCGTTCTACGATGTTTTAGGGTATTTGAAATTCCCGTTACGTACAAATTTATTGTTCATGCGCATTCTCATGTTGCCTTGTTGGGTTGGGTATATTTAGCACTGACTACGTTGCTGTATAAACTTTATTTAAGTAGGGCAGAGGTACATAAGAAATACAGAAACATCTTTTGGTTTACGCAACTTACCATAGTTGGTATGTTATTGACTTTTCCGTTTCAAGGGTATGCGGTATTTTCAATTATTTTTTCGACACTTTTCTTATTTGCATCCTATTGGTTTGCATGGTTCTTTTTTAAGAATGTGCCATTTGAATACAAACAGAAGCATTCATTAAAATGTGCTAAGATCGCTATAGTATATTTACTGCTTTCAAGTTTGGGACCATGGGCATTAGGGTCGATTATGAATACCCTTGGCGTAACCTCTATTTGGTATCGTTTAGCCATTTACTTCTACCTACATTTTATTTATAATGGATGGATGATTATGGCGCTTGTAGCAGTGTTTTTATACATTCTTGATATGCATAATATATCGCTATCAGATAAAGGGTTCAAAGCGTTCTTTTTGAAATTAAATTTAGGAATTGTCCTCTCTTTTTTTCTGTCAACTTTATTTACCCAACCATCTGAATTCTATTATATTTTAGGCGGAGTTGGAGCTTTTTTACAACTCTGGGCTTTTTATGATTTGTATACATTTATGAGAAATGAATGGGCTTTAATTGAAAGACCATTTTCTAAATTTTTTATAATCACAATTAAGACGGTAGGGGTGTTAGGGGGAATAAAAATGTTCTTGCAATTGCTAAGTGCAATACCTTATTTTGCTAATATGGCTACAACTTATTTGGACTTTACGGTTGGCTATTTACACTTAACCTTTTTGGGTGTTGTTACCATAAGTTTATTCCTATTTCTAGATTATTTTAAACTATTAATTCTAAACAAAAAGTTGTTTTTAGTATACGTCTTTGGATTTCTACTTACAGAATTACTTATTTTCTTTAAAGCCATTGTGGCATGGCAATCAGCTACTTTGTTCTCTGAGTATTATTTTATTTTAGCGGTAACAAGTTTACTTGTTTTGGTGGCGGTTTTGGGTATTTTAATACATAATTGTAGGCTTAAAGCTATACTGAAATAGAGTGAATATTATTTGTATGATTACCGATAAAAGCTATTGTTTATAGTGAAACCGAAATTGTAATTATATCATTGAAAATTATTTTTATCGTCGCAGATAAGTCAGACCCTCTTCAAGACCTTCGGTCATATCATAAAGACTAGTATTTTCTAACATACTTCTTAAATCACTTCTTATTTGTTCAAATTTATCGTGTACGGGGCAAGGTTTATTGCCATTACATTGTTTAAGTCCCAGGCCACAACCTGCATAAACATTGTTGCCATCTATTGCATATACTATTTGATCAAGTTTAATTTTTGAAATATTTTCAACTTCTATTTCAAAACCACCGTAGGCACCTTTTACCGAATCTATAATTTTGTTTTTAGTCAATTGTTGTAGAACTTTTGCTGTGAAGGCAACAGGTGAGTCAATCTTCTCAGCAATCTCTTTTAAGCTTACACGTTTACCATCAAGCGAATTTAATGCGATGTAGGTAGATGCTCTTATTCCGTATACACAAGCTTTAGAAAACATTGTAGGTTTAAAGTTTTGGGTAACAAGTATATAAACAGTGTTTAATGTAACATGTAATAATCTAAATTAAATCATTGTTACATTTTTATAATGGGGGGAGGGTGTTATTCTTGTTACGATTTATCGTAAATATCGGTCATTTATGTAATTTAAAATATGAAGTTTATCATAAAATTAAAATTATCTCTAAAATTAAAAAGTCAACCTAAAAGGTTGACTTTTTAATTTTGATAAAGATATGTATCGTTATTTTCCTAAATGCTCATTATAAAATTTCCATGCTTGAGCTGCAACATCTCTACCTAATTCTAAACCTGCAACATTATCAGCTTGAATGTGGTACCCGCCCATAACTCTAGACATACCAGCCATATTTGCCGATTCAGTAAACGTAGGGAAGGTAATCGTAACTGGTTTTCCGTAGAAAGCAGCATCAATTTCGGTTAGTGTTCCAGGCATTAATTCTACCGATTCGCCAAAGTAATCATCACCTGTAAACAAACGTAATACTTCTGCACAGCCGCCACTAATGGTACTATGCCCAGAAGTGTAACTAGGAAATGGCGGACATAAAAAGATATCTGGAGAATAAGGTCTCCAATCTTGTCCTTTCATTTCTATAATGCCAACTCCGGGTCCGCCCCATGCTTTAATAGTTTTGTCTTTGTAATATTCATGAACCAGTGCATATGGTCTGGCATAATCGTAGAACATTTTAGAATCCCAAGAAGCTATAAAAGCATCCATAGCGGTAATTTCGGTTAAGAAATACATTTTTACATCTTGGTCTAGGGTATGGTTATCACGGCGAGAAACATCTTGAGCGAATTTTAACCAGTGTCCCGCTTGTTGAACAGACTGTGGTCCGTCTCGCATAAACTCTACCAACGCTTTATCTTCATCAGAAAGGTTGGCTTGCAGGTCAACCACTTCTTGAACCTCTTTTTTCAATTGCTCAGAACCGTACATTGGTGGTGGTCCTGGTCTAAACTGGTCAGCAGAGGTCATAGTTATCGGTGTTACTTGTTGCCAATACGGCGTAAGGCATCCTGGGGCATATTGCCCACCATTACCATCAGAAAAATATTTAGGTTGCCAGCGGTTGATATCAGTACTTTCATCAGCAGAATTTACGGGACTGTAATTTGTGTAGTCAAAATAAGGCTCTCCATCAGAGCCATCAACAGTACCGTACTGATTGCTGCCATCATTTTTTCTAGCTTCAATGGTTGCTTTTGCAGCTAAGTTTCCAATACCTTCTGGGGTGTTTGGATCCATAGAAGTATTGTCTGGATCAAGACCTAATTCTACCATGAATTTTCTGAACATTTCGGTATCAGAATAGTAGTATTCTTTCATAGTGCCAAAAGCGGCATAGCTAATAGCAATTTCTTTGTTAGATAGCGTTTGCTCGGCTAAAGGTCTTCTTTCTGTAGCTTTTAAATATACAGGTATGGCATTTTCATCATATCTAGACCAGGCATCGAAAATAGAGATAAAGATTAATCCTAAGTATCGAGAAGTAATTGTAGGTCTTGGTTTAAATTTTTCAGTATCAGAAGCGGTAGCATCTAATGCCATTTTTCCCCATTTATAAGCGACATTCTCAATTCCTTTTGGCTCTTCTTGTTTTTTTTGAGCAAAAGTGAAACCCACACTCAAAAAAGCAAGGGTTAATGTTAAAAATAAAATACGTTTCATATGTTTAGTTTTTTGGCTATTTCTAAGTATTAAATATAGCTATATGAGAAAAAAACAGAAAATTTATTGTGTAAGAACATTCGTCATAAACTCATGTAATTGGTGCATTTGTGGCTTTCCTTTTTTCTTACCGCTTCTACCAGCAAAATATAGTATGAACCATAGCGCTGTTAGCATAATCATGACACCTACTTGAATGTGATATTCTTTACCTAATGATGCACTTGAATATGCCCAAATACCTATAATTATAAAAAGTGTTGCAATGACAAAGTGTATGAACATAAAGAAGGTCCATAGGGTAGGATTGGGACCGAAAACGCCATATAATTTACAACTAATATCATCGACTTCATCTATTTCTAAATGTAACTGCGGGGACCAAAAGTGATGCTCTTTTTGGTTGAATTTGATGAACACATGCTCATCTAAGCGTTTAATCAAAAACGGATTTTCTTTCAATCCCTCAAATTTGCTAAGAATCGTTTCTTTATTTTTTGATAGATGCATTTGAAACCTTGGGCGAAGTACTATTTCGTTCGGTAATGGTTTCATATGAATTGGTATTTGGCTTTAGCCATTAATTATTACATTCTATTGCACTTGAAGCTAATTGGGTAACTGGTGCAGGCGATACGTACGGTATACCTAAACCAAGACCTCTAAGTATAAAAAGTGCACCGATAATAACAACAAATACCGGAATTGCCTTTTGTACTTTTTGACGTATACCACCTTTTAGTAAATTACTAAAATATATGGCAGCGGTCATGAGGGGTAAGGTGCCTACGCCGAAAAGCATCATGTATAAACTACCTTGTAAAGCATCGCCCATTGCTATAGATCCAAAAAGCGCCATATAAACAAGTCCGCATGGTAAAAAACCATTTAAGAATCCGATGGTTAAAAAAGTATCGGGAGATTTTTTCTTTAGTTCTTTACCCAATTGGTTCTTAACTTTTGATATAATTTTATAGATAGGTTTAGACAGGTTGTATTTATTGAATGTTTTATAGGGAATTAAAACAATCACGATCATAATAATGCCAATACCAATAGATAGTTTTTGCTGTATTCCAAATATAGAAAGCCCTTTACCTAGTAATCCGAATATGAGACCTATAAGTCCATACGCCATTAATCGACCAAAGTGATAGATAAATATCTGTCCGAATTTTTTGTAGTTATTCGTTCTATCTACCGGAAGCATAAAGGCAATGGGTCCGCACATACCAACGCAGTGCAAACTACCCATTAGACCTAATATGAGTGCAGATAGTAGCATATTTAAAAGGTAATACTCTCTTTATGTAGAAAATCTTTTCCTTCGTGTTCCCAAGTAATTTTAATGTCCCAGCGACCATCCAACAATTGATTGTCAGGTATGAGCAAATGTGAATTGGATAAACTAATGGGCAAATTAAAATCCAAATTCTTGTTGGATGGTCTGTATAGGGACACTAAACCTTTAACATTTGTATCATCATATCCTTCAGGGAAAAGTATCATTAACCCTTCAGAAGATTTTTGTATTTTTATTTGTGTAGTTGCAATTTGAGCGTTTTTCTCTGCATCTATTTCTTTTTGAAAGCCAAGCTCCGCTTTATAATAATCTTCGGTAACCAAATCATGATTAGCATTATGACTGGTGGTCATAGTAATTACAAAAAACAAAATAAAGCCCATGAATGCAACTATGGCAATGACAATACCGGTACCCCAATTAATTTTCATGATTTTTTCTTTAAGTACTATTTGTAACTACGTGGTGCTAAAAAGCGAGCCGTAGTGGTCTCAATTAATTTATCGTTACTGTATACCCCAATTTTAAGGTTGTTCTTGTCACCACTTAAAGAAGATGCGTTTATTTCTATGAACATCGTGCCTTCTGCCAATGCTTCTGCAGCTACATCAAAATTCTCATGACGTACTAGTTTAATTTCTCCTTTTGGTGATATCAGCTTAAAGTGAACATCTTCAACCGGTTTAGTGGTTTTGTTCAATAGTTTATAAGTGTATACATTACTAATAATGTTTCCTTCTTTGTGTTCGTACAATTGCCCAGGTAGTCTTAATATATTTGCTTCAAGATCATTTCTTAAGAACATCATACCTACTAACACTCCCGTTAAAATAACTAAAACAGCAGTATACCCTTTTAAACGAGGTGTAAATTTGAACTTCTCTTTCTTGGTGATTTCATCTTCACTCGCGTACCGAATCAAACCTTTAGGTAGATTCACTTTTTCCATAATAGTGTCGCACTCATCGATACAAGCAGTACAGTTAACACACTCTAACTGCGTTCCGTTTCTAATATCTATTCCTGTAGGGCAAACGTTTACACATTGATTACAATCAATACAATCACCATTACCTAATTCTTGGCGATCTTCATTTTTACGCCATTTTTTTCTGCCGTTTTCAGCCTCACCTCTTTCATAATCATAGGCAACTACAATCGATTTATTATCAAGAAGTACGCCTTGCATTCTACCATAAGGGCAGGCGATGATACATACTTGCTCTCTAAACCAAGCGAATATAAAATAGAATACACCAGTAAAAATCAATAGGGACACCATAGTGCTTACATGTTGTGCAGGACCGTCTGTGATATATTGAATTAAGCGGTCACTACCAATCAGGTAAGCTAGAAAGACATTGGCTATAATAAACGATATAATAAAAAAGATGATCCATTTTAAAACCCGTTTACGAATCTTTTCTGAATTCCATTCTTGTCTATCCAATTTTATTTGAGCACCTCTATCTCCATCAATCCAATACTCAATTCTACGGAAAACCATCTCTAAGAATATGGTTTGTGGGCACATCCATCCACAGAAAATACGTCCGAAGGCAACAGTAAACAGGGCAATAAACACCACCCCAATAATCATTGAGATTACAAAAAGGTGAAAATCTTGCGGGTAAAAAGGAAAACCAAAAATGTTGAAACGTCTTTCTAAGACATTGAACATCAAAAATTGGTTGCCGTTTATTTTTATAAAGGGAGACAATATCAAGAAGGCAAGAAGCACGTAACTAACATATTTACGATACTCATAAAGTTTACCACTTGGCTTTTTTGGGAATACCCAAGCACGTTTTCCATCTTCTTTAATGGTGCCAATGGAATCTCTAAAATTATCTTGATCTTGTGACATTTTATCTCTCTTTATAGGCTTTGAGAGGTTTTACCCTCTCATTGTAATCAGTTCATAGTAACCGCTGCAGAATCAATAACTACTGGAGTAGCTTCTGCTTCAGCGGGAGTTTCTAGTGCCGGTGCATTTGGGTCTACCCAAATATCACCTTCAGCTGCTTTTGGGTTTGCCGGTGTAGTACCTTGAAAACTTAATACATAACTAGCTACTTGTGCAATTTCTGCAGGTTTCAAGTTTTGTTTCCAAGCAATCATACCTTTACCATCACGACCACCTTCAGAAATAGTGTGGAAAACATTTTTAATACCACCACCAAGAATCCAGTTTTGATCTGTAAGGTTAGGTCCAATTCCACCGCCACCATCAGCCATGTGGCAGGCAACACAGTTGCCTTCAAAAATGCCTTTACCGGCACTAATATCTGATGCATCTGTTAATAGTTCAACCGTATTAGCATCAACAAGACCCTTAGCTGTTTTTTTGTATTCCTCAATTTCTAATTGAGCGGCAGCAACCTCTTGTTCGTATTCTAATGTTTGGTTATAATCGTTAAATACATGAAAACGAACTAGATATACCACTGCGAACACAATAGAAGCATAGAACAAGTATACCCACCATGGCGGTAATTTATTGTCTAGCTCTCGAATACCATCATAGTTATGGTCAAGGATGATTTCGCCTTCGGCTTCCATAGGTTTACTGCCCAACATTTTGTTGTACATTTTTTTACCCCATGTCCATTCCCATTTTTCTTCTTTGGTGGCTAAATAACGCTCCTTAGCTTCTTCGTCAAGCGTATTGTAAAGAACATTTTCAATAGCTTGTACAATAAAGGCAATCGCTATTAATAATAATAGGATAAGTGCCATAAAGCCAAACATTAATGTAGGGTAAACCAGAAATGCTGGTTGATCACCACTATCAATATAAACTTCCATAAGTACAATGACCGCGAAAAAGGCCACTGTTATTCTTAACCACCAGGCTGTATTGTTTTTCATAATTGGTTGTTTTGTTGGTTATCTTCTTCTAAAGGCAATTCGCTAACTTCTTTAATATATGATTTTGAGGCTGTAATTACCCACCAAAATAACAATGTGAAAAACACAAAGAAGATAAGTAATGATATCATAGGGTAGGTTGCTACACCCTCTATAGTTTCCATGTAACCTTTTACAAATTTGAACATGATTTTAGTTTTAGTTGTCGGATAATATTTCACCAGTTTCTTTGACCTTAATGTCTGTACCTAATCTTTGTAGGTAGGCAATTAAGGATACAATTTCGCGGTCTCTCATTTCTATGAATTCCTCACCGTTTTCTGCAGCATATTTTTTATCTGCTTCATAAGATCTTGCAAAATCGGGATCACTATATAAGTTATTTTCGATTTTCTCAGCCTGTGCATCCATAAGAGCATATGCATTTTCAATTTCTTCATCAGAATAAGGAACACCCAAGGTTACCATAGCTTCCATTTTGGTTTGTATATTGCTACGGTCATGCTCGTCACGAACCATCCAAGAGTACGAAGGCATGATAGAACCAGAAGAGGTACTTTGAGGATCGTACATATGGTTTAAGTGCCAGTTATCAGAGTACTTACCACCAACTCTCAATAAATCTGGACCAGTACGTTTACTACCCCAAAGGAATGGGTGATCATATACGAATTCACCAGCTTTGGCATATTCACCATAACGTTCTACCTCACTTCTAAACGGACGCACCATTTGAGAGTGACAGCTAACACAACCTTCTCGAATATATAGATCACGACCTTCTAATTCTAAAGGCGTATATGGTTTTACACTAGTAATTGTTGGTATGTTAGATTTTACCAAAATGGTAGGCACAATTTGTATAATACCACCAATCAAAATAGCTACAGTAGCTAAAATGGTTAACTGAATAGGCTTACGTTCTAACCAGGTATGGAAAGTTTCGCCAGCTGTTCTACGTTTAGAAACAACAGTAAGTGCAGCTGCTTCAGCCAATTCATCTTCTATAGCACTACCGGCTTTGATAGTACGAACCACGTTGTAGATCATAACACAAGTACCCACAATATAAAGGCTACCACCAATGGCGCGCATCCAATACATCGGCATAATTTCGTGTACAGTTTCTAAGAAGTTACCGTAAACTAAAGTTCCGTCAGGATTAAAGTCTTTCCACATTAGAGCTTGGGTAAACCCAGCTACGTACATAGGTAATGTATAAAGTATAATACCCAAAGTACCAATCCAGAAATGGAAGTTTGCCAAACCAATAGAGAACAATTTGGTTTTTGTCATTCTTGGAACCAGCCAGTAAATCATACCAAAGGTTAAGAACCCGTTCCATGCCAATGCACCAACGTGTACGTGGGCAATAATCCAATCACTAAAGTGGGCAATTGCATTTACGTTTTTAAGAGAAAGTAATGGTCCTTCAAAAGTTGCCATACCGTAACCGGTAATTGCAACTACCATAAATTTCAAAACAGGATCGGTACGCACTTTGTCCCAAGCACCTCTTAAAGTTAGAAGTCCGTTAATCATACCACCCCAAGATGGAGCTAATAGCATGATGGAGAAAGCAACCCCTAAATTCTGAGCCCAATCTGGCAAAGCAGAATATAATAAGTGGTGAGGTCCTGCCCAGATATATATAAAAATTAATGACCAGAAGTGAACAATAGATAATCTATAAGAGTACACAGGTCTATTAGCCGCTTTAGGCACAAAATAGTACATAAGACCAAGGAACGGAGTAGTCAAGAAAAACGCGACCGCATTATGCCCGTACCACCATTGTACTAAGGCATCTTGAACACCTGCATATACTGAGTAACTTTTTAAAGCACTCACGGGTAATTCTAAGTTGTTAAAAATATGAAGTACCGCTACAGTTACAAAAGTCGCTAAGTAAAACCAGATAGCCACATAAAGGTGACGTTGTCTTCGTTTTATCATGGTACCAATAAGGTTAACACCGAAAGCAACCCAAATTATTGCGATAGCAATGTCAATAGGCCATTCAAGTTCAGCATATTCCTTGGTACTCGTATAACCTAGAGGTAATGTAATTGCTGCAGAAACAATAATAGCTTGCCAGCCCCAAAAATTAAGTTTACTTAGAAAATCGCTGAACATACGCGCCTTTAGTAAACGTTGGGTGGAGTAATATACTCCCGCAAAAATAGCATTTCCTACAAATGCAAAAATTACCGCGTTGGTATGTAATGGGCGTAAACGACCAAAACTTAACCACGGTATACCATCGGTTACATTGGGAAAAATGAACATAAAGGCTAATAATAAGCCTACAGACATACCCACAACACCCCAGAACATGGTTGCATAAAGGAAATTTTTCACGATTTTGTTATCGTAATAAAACTGCTGTACTTCCATAATTATACTTGTTTATTTAGTTGGATTTTCTCTTGTTTGAACTCTTTGGTACTGGTCTTCTTTGGTTTAACCAGTTCATCATCAAAAAGCATACGTACAGAAGGTGTGTAAGAATCATCATATTGACCTTGCCTTACCGATACAATAAAAGCGACGAAAAAGATAATCGCCACTACTAGACTTATACCTAGTAAAACATAAATAACACTCATACCTAACTGAATTATGATGTAAAAATAAGTGGGTTGTAAACCTTAGAAAATGACAATTGTCATACTTTAAAAATTTTCTTAAAAAACTTAAAATATTTGTTTCTTTAGAAACTGACTTGATAATTGTAATGTACTTATTTTCTTGGTTTTGAAGGTAATTTAAGAAGAATAATTCTAACTGGCTATTTGTTAAAAAGAGAGCAAAGAAAATGATTAAGTTACTTCGTAATCTGAAGAACTATTCATTGAATTAGAAATGAAAATTCTTTTGAATAATACGTTTTAAAGAAACTTTTAAGGAAGTTTTCTGCCTATGAGGTTCGTCATTAACGTTGTAAAAATAACAATGCTAATAGAGCTTAAAGGCATTAGAATAGCAGCTATTACAGGCTCTAATTGCCCTGTAATGGCAAAGTATAGACCCACACAGTTATAAAGCAATGATAATATAAAACTCATTTTAATAATACGCATCGCTTTTTTAGAAGCTAAAATATAGCTGTAGAGTTGCTCAAATTTAGTAGCATCTAAGATGGCATCACAAGCAGGCGAGAAGACATTGATATTTTCTGAAATAGCAATACCCACGTTACTTTGGGCAAGTGCACCGGCATCATTTAAGCCGTCGCCTACCATCAGTACTTTTTTACCTTGATCTTGTAAAGATTTTATAAATTCAAGTTTCGTTTCGGGTTTTTGATTGAAGTAAAGTGGAGTCAGCTTTGGCAACAATGCTTCTAATCTTTCCTTTTCTCCTTCATTATCACCAGAAAGTATGGCCAAATTAAGCGTTTCTGACATGTTCTGGAATACAGAAGAGAGTCCGTCACGATATTGATTTTGAAAAACGTATCTCCCTTTATAAGCATTATTAGAGCTGATATAAATAGAGGTGTCAAGCAAATTTTCTGAGGTGCCTTTACCAACAAAATTTGCAGAACCAATCTTCATATTTATATCATCTTTAGAGCTTTCTAGCCCTTTTCCAATATGTTCTTCATACTCATCTAAAGTTATGATATTCTGTTCTTTAAGTAGATCATATAAAGATCTGCTTAAAGGGTGGTTAGAAGCTCTAATCGTATTCTTAAGAATCGATTCTTCATCGGGTGTTAATGGCATGCCTTCGTAATGCGCCGTACTTTTCTGAGTTGTTGTAATAGTTCCTGTTTTATCAAAAATAGCAGTATCTATTTTTGCCAAACGTTCAATAGTTTGGGTGTCTTTAATATAAAATTTCTTTTTGCCGAAAATACGTAGCATATTCCCTAAAGTAAATGGAGAGGCTAATGCTATGGCACAAGGGCAAGCAATAATCAAAACAGCGGTAAAAACGTTCATGGCTTTAGACGGATCATAGAATAGCCAAAAAGTAGTAGCAACAAAAGCGATAGAAAGTACAGCTATGGTAAAACGTTTGCCAATACTATCCGTCAGGTTTTGAAAAGCAGTAACCTTATCTGTCTTAAAAATGGCATTTCCCCATAATTGTGTCAAGTAACTTTGAGATACCGATTTTAATGCGATCATTTCAATTACGCCGTTAAGTTGCTTTCCGCCAGCAAAAACCTGTTCTCCAATATTTTTAGAAACGGGCTCAGATTCTCCAGAAACAAAACTGTAGTCAATTTGTGCATTTCCGTATACTAGAGTGCCATCTACAGGAATCATTTCTTCATTACGGATCAATATTCTGTCTCCCTTTTCAATTTCTTGAACAGGCACAGTTTCTTCTTTACCTTTTAAGTTTAGTCTAGTAATGGCAATGGGGAAGTATGATTTGTAATCGCGCTCAAATGATAAAAAGCTATACGTTCTTTGTTGAAAGAATTTACCTAGTAGTAGAAAAAATACGAGTCCGGTAAGGGAATCGAAAAATCCGCTACCTAAATTAAAAGCGATATCGTAGGTACTTCTTAGGAATAGTACCAAAATACCTAGAGCTATTGGCACATCAATATTTAAAAGCTTAGCCCGAAGACCTTTATATGCCGATACGAAATAATCCCATCCGGCATAAAATATTACGGGTAACGAGAAAATGAACATCATCCATCGAAATAAGTCTTGGTATTTATTTAACCAATATTCACCGCCAGAAGTGGCGCTTGAATTTAAGTCGAAATATTCAGGAAAAGAGAGAAACATGACATTACCAAAAGCAAAACCAGCAACACCTAGTTTGTAAATTAAGGTTTTATCAGAGACCTTCTTTTTACCGTCAAAATCTTCTAAAGAAATATAAGGTTCATATCCTATTTTAGCCAAAAGTAAGACGAGCTCTTTTAAGCTGAAACCCTCTTGTTTGTAGGTAATACGAATTGTTTTCTTCGGAAAATCTACTTGAGAATTAGTTACATTCTTATTTAGCTTGTTCAAGTTCTCTAAAATCCAAATACACGAGCTACAATGAATTGTGGGTATATATAGATTGATGATTTGAATATTACCATCATTGAATTCTGTTAGTTTAGCTATGATCTCTTCGTTGTCTAGAAAATCATATTTACCTTCAATGACATCAGGTGTAGAACCTGCAGCAGCTTGAAGTTCATAATAGTGAGACAAGTCGTTTGTTGAAAATATTTCATAAACGGTTTTACAACCAGCACAACAAAATGATTTTTCATCAAATGTTATAAGTTGTCTATCACAAGGATCACCACAATGAAAACAATTAGTTGCCTGCATAAATATTTAAAAATAGTAATTACAAAGGTGAAAATGATACAGTTTTTAAAACATGATAATTGTCAGTTACTACAATTATAAGCTTGTTTAATTTCGCCTAAGATTAATTTATGAAGCTATGGAAAGTAGATGTGAAAATTGCATTATCCGACAGTTTAATTCACTTCGTGCATTGAGCAAAGACGAATTAAAAAAAGTGGCAGACTCTAAAACCTCTAAGAAGATTAAAAAAGGAGAGGCTTTATTTATAGAGGGGCAGAAGCTTGATGGTGTATTTTGCGTACGAGATGGTGTTTCTAAGTTGTCTAAATTAAGTAGTAATGGCAAAGAACAAATTGTAAAATTGACCAATAAAGGTGAGATAATGGGGCAGCGTTCTGTAATTGCAGAAGATTTCACCAATTTAAGTGCTACCGCTATTAGTGATATGGAAGTGTGTTTTATACCCAAAGAGATCATTACAAATACATTAAATACTAACCCTTATTTTTCTTTAGAAGTATTGCGACATATGGCGCATGATTTAAAAGAAGCAGATGATGTCATTGTAAACATGTCTCAAAAAACTGTTAAACAACGTTTGGCAGAGGCATTTGTTTATTTGAAGAAAAATTATGGTGAAGACGAAAACGGATTTCTATTATTGACACTTAGTAGAGATGATTATGCAAATATTGTTGGTGCGGCAACAGAATCTTTAATTCGTATGATTTCTGAGTTTAAGAAAAAAGGACTCATAAAGACAGAAGGTAAAAAGATTGGAATCGTAGAAGAGGAGATGTTGCAAGAACTAGCTGACGGATTTTAAATTTTTTAGTATTCTGATAAATGTCATAGTTTCAGTTCTGTAGGGAGGCTACATTTATCATCAAATGATGTGTCTCATTTATGAAAAATATATTAATACCGACCGATTTTTCACAACCTGCATGGAATGCAATACAGTATGCTTTGCAATTATTCGCAGAATCTGAATGTGTATTCCATTTATTAAATGCCTATACTCCAGAATTACATAGTAACCGTTTAATGGCGGGGAGAGTAACGGAAGCCGCTAAAGATTATTCTGCACAAACAGCATCAGAAAAAGGATTGAAAAAGACTCTTCAGCACATCAAAAAACAATACAATAATCCGCTTCATAGCTATAAAACAATTTCTAGCTTCTCAATGCTTATTGACGAAGTAAAGGAAGTTGTTGAAAAACAGCACATAGATTTTGTAATTATGAGTGCCAGCGGTGGTGCAGATGATGAATCTATTTTTTTAGGTAGAAATACGGTAAGAATATTAAACCATGTCAATAAATGCCCAATTATGGTAATACCTCCAAGGGCAGTTTTTGAAAACTTACATTCGATTTCTGTTGTATCAGAACTCAATCATTTATTTAAAAGCGATGAATTAAGCCCGGTAGTAGAATTGGCACGGTATTTTAATAGTACGGTACAAATTGCAAGTATTCAAAATGCTACGCCACAGATCACAGAGTTACAACATATAAATCATGAGATTATAGCTGAAAAACTAGGGTCTATATATCATAATTTCTACAAACTAGATACCGAACATTCATTAACAACTACTTTAAAAAGGTATGTTGATCATACTAATTGTCAGCTACTTGTTATGTCTAACAATACCAATAGTTATTTAAGAAAATTATGCAATGATTATATTGTTGGGAAATCAATTTTCTGCTGCCATGTGCCAATGTTATCATTACAGTTAATTGAAAATAACATCAGTATCAGTCATTAAGATCTTCCTTTTAGATAATTATTAGCGAAGTGTTCATCACAAAATTTTAGGCATTACTTAATGCTTTGATGAATGCTATCAATTAATTCTAAATATCTTTATAGCCAAATAACCATAATACAACCAAAAAGTGAGCGCGGTAAACGAGAAGAAAGTAGCAGCATTAGAAGCGGTAAAATATATAAAATCTGGAATGACCGTTGGTCTAGGCACTGGTTCTACTGCATTTTATATGATAGAGGCAATAGGCGAAATGGTATTAAACGGATTAAAAATCAAAGCCGTTGCAACTTCTGACGAAACTGAAAAATTGGCAAAAAAACTGGGTATACATGTGATTGCCCTTGCAGAAGCAAAAAGATTAGATGTTACCATTGATGGTGCCGATGAGGTCGATGAAGACTTTCAATTGATCAAAGGCGGAGGCGGAGCGTTATTACGTGAAAAGATAGTCGCCCATAATTCTGATATGAATATCATTATTGCCGATTCGTCTAAAAGTGTTGCCAAACTAGGTAAGTTCAAACTGCCTATTGAAACGATACCCTTTGCAACGCAATTGATTATTAAAGAATTGGAGGGAATGAAACTGGCACCTGTACAGCGAATGAAAGGTGCTGACGATTATAAAACAGACGAGAATAACGATATTATAGATATTGATATTTGGGATACCGATATAAAATTAACTGATCTAGAACAGCAATTAAAAACAATACCAGGCATCGTAGAAACCGGATTATTCTTGACCACTACTAATTTGGTTATTATTGGCAAAGGGGAGAAGGCTATTGTAAAAAGGCGATAGTAGTTAACTACAGTAAAATTCACAAACTATGCAAGACGAAAAACATTATGGTACGCGGAGTAATTGGTTGCGAGCGGCAGTACTTGGTGCTAATGATGGTATTTTGTCTACAGCAAGTTTGGTAATCGGTGTCGCTGCTGCAAGCACAACTAGAGAACCTATAATTTTAGCAGGCGTTGCAGGTTTGGTTGCAGGTGCCTTGTCAATGGCAGCAGGTGAATACGTATCTGTAAGTTCGCAAGAAGATTTAGAAAAAGCCGATCTAGCTCGCGAAATGAAAGAGCTAGAAGAAATGCCAGAAGAAGAACTTATAGAACTCGCTTTAATTTATGAAGAACGCGGTTTAGATTCAGATTTGGCGTTACAAGTAGCTACACAATTAACGGCACATGATGCCTTGGGTGCACATGCCAGAGATGAATTGGGTATTAATGATATTACACAGGCAAATCCGTTATTGGCGGCATTGTCATCTGGTGCGTCTTTTGTTTTCGGCGGATTACTTCCGGTACTAGTAGCTTATTTTGGTCCGCTTGAGGAGATGGAATATGTGCAATATGGTTTTGCTGTTCTGTTTCTAGCGGTTTTAGGTGCTATTGCAGCAAAGGCAGGCGGTTCGAATATATTCACAGCTGTTTTAAGAATTAGCTTTTGGGGAACCGTAGCTATGGTCATCACCGCATTGATTGGGCATTTGTTCGGGGTAAATGTGGCGTAGTGCTATTCTTTACTATCTATGGGTGAAGTTATCGATTCAAAATCTTTCATAGTAGTTTCTCCATGTAAGATTGCCATTAAAAATTCATGAATCAAATCAGGAAATTTAAATCCGAGTGAGGCCCATTCGTGTCCGCCTTCTTCATTGTAATACACTTTGTAATTTCCATCTATCTCAGAAAGGCGTTCGGCAATAGCTTTGGGTCCGTTGATTTGTAGGAAACCAACATCTGTAGGTTTACAAAACCGATGTGGATTCGTATCATAAGGGACAACGGAATCTTTAACTCCGTGAAAAAATAGGGCGGGAGTCTTATTGCTGGCATCAATATAATTTTCATCCAATACAGCACCAGAAAAACTTACTAATCCTGCAATTTTAACATTAGGGTAGGGCAGTCTTTTAAAACGATAATCGTACCGCATAAATTGAAAATTCAAAACGGTTTCGGCACCTGCACTACTACCTATTAAGAATATTTTTTCAGGATCAGCTTTAAAGGGTAACGAATCTTTCGTTAAGTAATTAATAGCCTTAGAGAGATCGGCAACCGCCTCGACGTAGGTATCAATTTTTATAGAAGTAGGGCAGTCGCATCCAAAAGATTTCCCTTTTCTAGACAGCCTATAATTTATAGAAGCCACATTAAACCCTTTGGTCGCTAGGTAAGTACTTAGTCCTTTTTCATCACCACCATTACGTTGGCCCGCAGTAAAGCCACCACCATGCACTAAAACAACTGTTGGTTTTAGTTGCATGTCATTAGACGGAATGCTATAAAAATCGAGTTGTAAGGTATCGGCATAATTATAGGTATTCATTTGTACGGCATCCGGTGTGGAGTTAGGTTCTTGAGCAAATGCAGGGCTAATGGTAGAAATAAAACCAAATAATATGATGAAGTAACTAAATATATGCAAAGCAATTTTTGATGTCATAAGTGAAATTATAGTGTTTAGGGGAACATCCGAAGTAAACAGAATACCATTAAAACGTTATATAACAAAGGTTGTCAGTTTTATAAAAGTTTGAATCCGATAAAAAACAAACATAAATACATTTGCTATAAAAAGGCATTAAGCGTGCAAATGTACAGCGTAAGTATCTTATTTATAGTATTTAAAGGTGAATTGGGTTAAAAAATGATTCATAGAATGTTTTCGAAAACCCTTTCGCAACAATATAAACGTGAAACTAGTGGCGTATGAGCGCTTATGACTTGAATTCTATAGAATTATGTTGGTCGAAATATTTTAATTAGCGCCTTATATAAAGTATCTTTGGGGGAGATTTTAGTAGATCATAAAATAAACACGAACCTGAAAAATAATCTAATAATATAATGAACAACGAACTAGATCAATTAGCAGCCGATAATATAAGGGCATTAGCTGTAGCGATGGTAGAAAAGGCAAACTCTGGACACCCAGGTGGGCCAATGGGAGGCGCAGACTACATGCACATTTTATATTCTGAATTTTTCAACTACGATCCTTCTGATATGAAGTGGCCGTTTCGTGACCGTTTTTTCATGGATGCTGGGCACTTATCTACTTTAATGTATGCTCAGTATTACTTATTGGGTAACTATGCAAAAGACGATGTAGCTAATTTTAGACAATGGGGATCGGTAACACCGGGGCACCCGGAAGTTGATGTTGCAAGAGGAATCGAAAATACATCTGGACCATTAGGTCAAGGTCATACTATGGGTGTTGGTGCTGCAGTAGCGGCTAACTTCTTGAAAGCACGTTTTGGCGATTGGATGAACCATAAAATTTATGGTTTCATTTCTGATGGTGGTGTACAAGAAGAAATTTCTCAAGGTGCAGGTAGAATTGCAGGTCACTTAGGCTTAAGCAACTTTATTATGTTCTACGATTCTAACGATGTTCAATTATCATCAAAAACAGATGAGGTAACTTCAGAAGATACAGCGAAGAAATATGAAGCATGGGGATGGAAAGTCGTTACAATCGACGGCCATGATCATGATCAAATTAGAAAAGCACTTACAGATGCTAATGCAGAAACAGATAAGCCAACATTGATTATCGGTCAAACGATAATGGGTAAAGGCTGTGTAACTGCAGATGGTACTCCGTATGAAGGGTATACAGAACTACACGGTAAGCCAATTGGCGATACAGGTGCAGATTATGAAAAAACTTTAGCGAATTTAGGTGCCGATGTAGCAAATCCTTTTGATATCTATTCAAAAGTAGAAGAGTACTACGAAGGTATTATCAATAAGAAGAAAGACGAAGCACAAGCTAAGAAAAGAGAGATCGATGCATGGCGTTCAGAAAATGCTGAGCTTTCTGCAAAATTAGATGGTTTCTTAGAAGGTAAATTACCAGAATTAGATTTTAGTTCTGTAGCACAGAAAGAAGGTCAGGCAACACGTGCAGCATCCTCTAACGTTTTAGCGTATTTAGCGCAAAATGTAGAGAATATGATCGTATCATCTGCCGATTTATCGAACAGTGATAAAACAGACGGATTCTTAAAGAAAACACACATTTTAAAGAAAGGTGATTTCTCTGGAGCATTCTTACAAGCAGGTGTAGCAGAATTAACAATGGCAACTATGGCAAACGGTATCGCACTTCACGGTGGGGTAATGGCAGTAGTAGCAACATTCTTTGTATTCTCTGATTATATGAAGCCAGCAATACGTTTAAGCTGTATTCAAGAATTACCGGTGAAGTTTGTTTGGACACATGATGCCTTTAGAGTAGGAGAGGACGGACCAACACACCAACCAATTGAGCAAGAAGCTCAAATACGTTTGTTAGAGAAATTAAAGAACCATAGCCACGAGCAAAGTTTCGTAGCATTGCGTCCTGCAGATTCTCAAGAAACCAACGTAGCTTGGAAAATGGCAATGGAAAACCAAAAAACGCCGACCGGACTTATTTTATCTCGTCAAGGGATAAAAGATCTTCCTGCAAAGAGTGGTAACCGTTATGAAGAAGCATTAGGAGCTGAAAAAGGAGGTTACTTGGTACAAGAAGTAGCAGATCCAGATGTAATATTGATTGCAAATGGTTCTGAGGTAGCAACATTGGTAGCTGCAACAAAATTATTGGAAGAAAAAGAAGGATTAAAAGTGAATATCGCTTCTATACCTTCAGAAGGTATATTTAGACAACAGTCAGAAGCATACCAAGAAGCAGTGATTCCGCCAAACAAGCCAGTTTTTGGTCTTACGGCAGGTTTACCAGTAAACTTAGAAGGATTAGCAGGAGCTAACGGAAAAGTGTTCGGTTTAGAGCATTTCGGTTATTCTGCACCAGCAACGGTCCTTGATGAAAAATTTGGATTCACCGGTGATCAAGTATACCAACAAGTAGTAGATTTTTTAAAGTAAACGATTTTTAGGTTTTACTCCTAAAGACATTCATTATAAATTAAAAATTAGAAAAAGATGAAATTTTTTATAGATACAGCGAATTTAGACGAGATCAAAGAAGCTCAAGATATGGGTATTTTAGATGGTGTTACAACTAACCCGTCTTTAATGGCAAAAGAAGGCATTACTGGTGCTGATAACATATTGGCTCATTACAAGAAAATATGTGATGTAGTTGACGGTGATGTAAGTGCTGAGGTTATTTCTACTGATTATGAAGGTATGATCGCAGAAGGCGAGAAGTTGGTTAAAATTAGCCCACAGATCGTAATTAAAGTACCTATGATCAAAGAAGGTGTAAAAGCAATTAAGTATTTCTCTGATAAAGGATACAGAACTAACTGTACTTTGGTATTTTCTTCTGGTCAAGCATTATTAGCTGCAAAAGCAGGTGCAACATATGTATCGCCTTTCATTGGTCGTTTAGATGATATCTCTACAGACGGATTAGGATTGATCGCAGATATTCGTTTGATATACGATAACTACGGTTACGAAACTCAAATATTAGCAGCATCTGTACGTCACGTAATGCACATTATCGACTGTGCTAAAATTGGTGCTGATGTTATGACTGGTGGTTTAAGTTCAATTGTCGGTCTTTTAAAGCACCCATTAACTGATAGCGGTTTAGCGAAGTTCTTAGCTGATTACCAAAAAGGAAACTAAGTCGTAAGATTTAAGCTATTGATATAGAAAACCATCACTGAAAAGTGATGGTTTTTTTGTTTTGTATTAGTTGGCACATAAAAGATATAAAATAACTTGTTACTTTATACAATTGTTGTAACACATTATACAAAACCATTAAACATTGAAAAAAATCCTATTATTTCTATCAACTATTTTCTTTACGAGTTGTAATTCTCAAACCAAATTCGATTTGGATAAAGTCCTGCAAATGGACAGAGAAGATATGATTGTTATGGAAATTGATACCTATCTCAACGAAAAATCCAAATATGGAGAGGAAATGGAAAAACTTAATTCTTCTCAAAGAGTTCTACTAATTATTGAAAACCTAGAGCGAGAAATTAATAATGGTGGATTTGACCAATTTTACTGGAACTCTAGCGGAGATTACGCAATGGAAACGATTAATGCTCTGAAACAAATTGGAGCAAATAAAACAGCTGAAATAGTAAAAAAAGCTAACGATAAATTCCCGAATGGAATTGTTCCTGAAAACAGAGATAAAAGGGGAGAAATTTTAGAAAAAATAAGTGAAGAATCTTCCGAATACTGGAATAATCTGGACACCAAATTTTATGCGCCAAATAAGGAGATTGGAAAAATGGAAATTGATAATATACCAAGTCTGTTGATTGATTTTATCAAAGAGAACAAATCTGACTTCGAAAAATAACGTATTACAACAAAACCAATAAACAATACGACTTCAATCTTAATCGCAGGGTTTGCGTATTTTTATAAGGTCGCGAAATCTTTGGTATTTCGCTTTGATACAAAAAAAAGAAAAAACCTGCCTGCCGGCAAGCAGGCAAAACCAAAAGATTTCGCTATGTGTGTGGCGGAAAGCAAACACTAGTTTGCACCCGTACTGTTCATAGCTGAAACGTTGTAAGCAATTTAAAAAATGGAAGACAATTTTAAATTAACTACTGAAGGCGTATTAATAATCGCGTCTTCAAACTCTTTAAAAGAGAAGTATAAAACCGATGAATTTAATTACGATTTCCCAGATGGTCTTAGTCAGTTGATTTTGAATAATTCAATCATTGCAATAACAAATTCTGGCGGAGATAATTTGTTAGTGGAATTCTCTTTGGAAAAAGAGCTTGACATTATTGAATTTGATAAGATTATTGAGCAATCAATAGAATTATCTGAAAATGATGAGTTATTAATCCTTTCACATACTGAATTCACTATGATTTGTGATAATGATGGAGATTACAAAAATGATAAAAGTTGGCCAATAAAATTTTCAAAACCAATAGAAAAGGGAAAATTTCAAGTGCAAATTGCTGTAATTGACGTTGAAGAAGAATTTGAAAAATACAACGCATATTTTAAGGTGAATATTAATTTAAAAAAGATTTCGGAAGTACTAACCACAAATTTTGTTTGCGAATTGTGCGAGTAAAAACTGTTTATGACAAAGAACCGAGGTAAAAAACAAACGAATTCTTCTTTAATCTAAGACAATATTATTCTATGCTCATAGATTCAAAAAAACAGATTCTTGAGCTTTTTTTTTGTGTTATTTATTAGTGGTAAGTAAGTTGGATACGATAACTTGTTATCTTAAACGATTGCTTACAATAGCTGGCAAAACATTTAATTATGGAGACAAACGAAATATTAAGAAATCAAATTTTTGAAATAATAAAAAATCAACTTAAGCATAACAATCCTCCTGAAACAAAAATTACATTGGATAGATTGCGGGCTCAGGGATTTAATGATTCTCAAGCTAGACAAATGATTGGCCAATGTATATCTGTTGAAATATATCAAATTATGAAAACCAATGAACCATACAATAATGCCAGATATATTGAGAATTTACAAAAACTCCCAAAAGAGCCATTTGAATAGGATATGAAAATAGAATTTACAAAAGAGTAATGAGTTTGGACCTATGCAGAAAAATTAAATAGAGAACACTGAATCTTTTGTTTAGCGCGAGACTCGATATTTGTTGAATTTCTACGTCTTAATTATGATAACCTAGACCTTGTAATGCATTTAGCCAAATCAATTAAATGATAGAATTTATAGTTTCAACTTTAGTAGAGTTTGGGTTAATACGTGAAGATTATAAACATCGCAAATGAATCAGTGAAAAGGAGAAAGATGACGGAAGAAAAAGACCGGTGCAAAAAATATTTATGCAACCAAGTGTTTTGATTTTTACTATCATCGTAGTAATTACATGTATAAGTTCCTTTCTTTTATTTACCTATCAAAGTTGATTCATTTATCCTGAAAAAACAAAAAAGAGATTTTTGAAATGAGCGATAGAATGGAAAATTGGTATGAGAAATTTGCTGTTTATCCAGTAGATCTAAATGAGTTAATTGGAAATAATCGAATAAGGCGAGCATGGCAAACAGATGCATGGAATCGGGCATACAAGTTTGAAATAACGAATGATGGTAAGGGGTATTTAATTATATCTGCTGGTTCTGATGGAAAATTTGGAACTGAAGATGATATCAAATTTAACGTTACAATAGAAATTACTTAAGAATTTCAGACTAAGTACGGTAAACGGACTTTTTAAATGAAAATAAAACTTTATAGCTTTTTAAATATATCTGTGTTTTCATAAAATACAAAGCCGTCAGAATCTTAAAAGTATGGCTTGTATCATTAAATTTAATTTATCAAAGTAAATTGCTTAGCTTTAGTCAGATGTCATTAAGCTTATTACAGATTCAAATAAACACGATATAACTATTGCTTTCTTGATAAATTAATTCACTGTACCCTTTATGAAAGACTTGAAATACCTAGCTGCATTTTCTTTGCCCTTAGTTGCTTTTATGGGCTTATACTTTAAAGGAATTTTCACCTTTCTAACGCCTTTTTATGCATTTGTAATGATTCCCATTTTAGAGCTTTTACTTCCTGTAGAAACTTCCAATTTAAATGAAGCTGAAGTAGAAGATAAACTAAAACGAAAAGTTTTTGATTGGCTTCTGTACCTCAATTTACCAGTTATTGTTGGATTGTTACTATGGAGTTTTTACACTGTGAACATACAAAATCTTGCTACATATGAATTTTTAGGTTTAATTTTTTCAGTAGGTATAGTTTTAGGTACTAACGGAATAAATGTTGCTCACGAACTTGGTCATCGACAAAGTACCAACGAGCGTTTTATAGGTAAGGCTTTGCTATTACCTAGCTACTACATGCATTTTTATATCGAACATAATTTCGGTCATCATTTGCATGCCGCAACACCTGAAGATCCGGCTACTGCCAAGTACAATCAAAGTGTGTATTCGTTCTGGTTTACTTCAAGTATTCGGCAATACTTTAATGCATGGAAAATTCAGAAAAGACTATTGAAGAGTAATAACCAAGGCTTTTTTTCTTTTAAAAACGATATGCTTTGGTATACATTTTTCCAGATGTTGTACTTAGGGGCTATATTATTTTTCTTCAGTCCTAAAGTACTACTGTTTGGACTTTTAGCGGGTATCGTCGGTTTCATTATGCTTGAAACTGTAAACTATATCGAACATTATGGTTTATTGCGACATAAAACCAAATCTGGTCGATATGAGCGTGTTCGCGAAATGCACTCATGGAACTCTAACCACGTAGTAGGGCGAATTGTTTTGTATGAGTTAACCAGACACAGCGATCACCATTATAAATCTTCAAAAAAATATCAAATTTTAGATTGCCACGATGAGAGTCCGCAAATGGCATATGGGTATCCCACATCTATGGTACTCTCTTTATGTCCGCCATTATGGTTTGCCATAATGAATAAGAGAATACCAAAAGATATGAGAGTTTGATAATTTATATATTATCTAGCTTTCTATAGTTAGTAAAATCAGCCAACAACCTATCCACCAAAAATGAAAAATCTACTATTAATACTTTTTATAGCTATTCAGCTTTTTTCTTGTCAAGATCAAAAGAAAATTGAGGATATAAAACCGCAAAAACCAAATATCATTTACATACTAGCTGATGATTTAGGGTATGCCGAAATAGGTGCTTTTGGTCAAGAGAAAATAGAAACTCCTAATATCGACTCCCTATCAAAAGAGGGCATGATTTTTACCCAGCATTATTCTAGTGCTCCCGTTTGTGCACCTGCCAGATATATGTTTTTGACCGGTAAGCATGCAGGTAATTCTTTTATACGTGGTAATGATGAGTGGAACGACCGTGGCGATGTTTGGAACTATAAAGCTATGGCAAAAGATTCTACCTTAGAAGGGCAAAGACCAGTACCAGTAGGCACCAAAACGATTGCCAATTACTTAAAAGAAGAAGGGTATAAAACAGCTCTGGTTGGTAAATGGGGATTAGGTGCACCGCATACACACTCCATACCCAATGAAATGGGATTCGATTTTTTCTACGGCTTCAATTGCCAGCGACAGGCACATACCTATTATCCCTTGCATTTGTACAAGAATAGAAACCGCGTGCATTTGGCGAATGATACAGTGGCGCCAAGTTCACCCTTCCCAAAAGGCTTAGATCCAAAGAATCCGGAGAGCTATAAAGACTATACGCTAACAGATTATGCGCCCGATTTAATGTTCAAAGAGCTTACGGGTTTTGTAGCAGAAAATAAAGACAATCCGTTTTTCTTGTATTGGGCAACTCCCATTCCGCATGTGGCATTACAAGCGCCGCAGCGTTGGGTCGATTATTATGTGGAGAAATTCGGACCAGAAGAGCCGTATTTGTCTGGTGAGGGTAATGGTTATTTTTCGCATCAGACTCCCCATGCAGCCTATGCCGCCATGGTTTCGTATTTCGATGAGAATGTAGGTAAGTTGGTAAAGCAGTTGAAAGACGAAGGTATTTATGAGAATACACTGATTGTTTTTACATCTGATAACGGACCAAGTTATGCGGGCGGAGCAGATCCTACATTTTTTGAAAGTGCCAAGCCCTTTGATGGAACGTATGGTAGGGGTAAAGGATTTGTATATGAAGGCGGAATAAGAGTACCTACATTTTTTACCTGGCCAGGAAAGATCGAACCTGGAACTACAAGCGACCATGCGTCTGCACATTACGATATGCTGGCAACCTTTGCAGAAATATTAGATTTTGAAAAACCAGCTGATACAGACGGAATTAGTTTTTTACCTACGTTATTGGGCGAGGAGAACCAAATAGTGCATGAGTTTATGTATTGGGAGTTCCCTGAATATGGCGGACAAGTAGCGATTAGAATGGGCGATTTTAAAGTAGTTCGTCAACATCTAAAAGATGACGAGCAACCAACCTTAGAGCTGTATAATTTAAAGAGCGATCCAACAGAAAAGCATAATATAGCTATAGATCATCCTGAGATTTTAGAAAAGGCGGCAGCAATATTCAAAAAAGAACACACCAAACCAGATACCGAGCGTTTTCAGATTCCACTGCTAGAAAACGGATTATTAAGTGATTAAGAACATAGCATTTGTTAGAGCATCATATTATATGGTCTACAACATAGTATCCTTTTCAAATTCGCAAGTTTAATTGTATTTTGCAAGGATGGAATATTTGGTAGTATCTGAAATATTTAGATGCTAAAATGTGAATTTCCATAAATTACAATAGCTAAAATGCGAAATCATTATAATAATAGTGAATTCGTATACTTTTAAACTAACACACTTGAACAACTAGAACATGAAAAACTGTATTAAAATTTGCGTACTCGGCATCTTTTTATTCACTGCATTTATAAATGCGCAAGCTCCGAAATGGGAAAACCCGGAGTGGGAGAATCCTGAAATTTTTCAAATTAATAGAGAAGGCCCAACAGCATCTTTATATCGTTATGAGACTGAAAAGTCCGCTTTGGCAAATGAAAGCTGGGAGAATTCCTCTTTTTATCAATCTTTAAATGGGGAGTGGGATTTTAACTATGCGGCAAGCGTACCAGAACGCCCGACTACTTTTTTCAATGCAGGTTTCGATACATCAGGTTGGGATAAAATTACGGTACCATCTAACTGGGAACTTAAGGGTCATGGTACACCAATTTATACAAATGTAGTATATCCTTTTCCTAAGAATCCGCCATTTATTCCTCACGATATCAACTCCGTTGGTAGTTATAAACGCAGTTTTGAAACTCCTAAAAATTGGGATGGTAAAGAAGTGTATTTGCACTTTGGCGGTGTAAGTGGTGCCATGTATGTATATATGAACGGACAAATGGTCGGGTATAGCGAAGGCAGTAAAACGCCTGCAGAATTCAATATTTCGAAATACCTGAAAGAGGGCAAAAATTACTTATCCGTTCAAGTATTACGTTGGTCAGATGCCAGCTATTTAGAAGATCAAGATTTTTGGCGTTTAAGCGGTATAGACAGAGATGTGTATTTATATGCGACCAATAAAGCGACTATAAAAGATTACACGGTGGTGGCAGATTTAGATGATACGTATACCAACGGTAAATTCAGTTTAAATTTAAAACTGGCGAATACAGGCAAAAAGCAAAAAGGTGCTCAAGTAGAAGTTACCTTGTTAGACGGTGCTAAAGAGGTATTTAAAGTAGACCAGAAAATAGATGTTTTTGAAGGGTCGACCACAATAAAATTCGTACAAGAAATTCCCAATGTAAAAACATGGAATGCTGAAAAGCCAAATTTATACACGCTACTTTTTACATTCAAGGATAAAAAAGGAAACACCACCGAAGCGATCAGTTCTAAAATCGGATTCAGAAAAATTGAAATCAAGAACAATCAGTTTTTGGTAAACGGTATGCCTGCATTGATAAAAGGGGTAAACCTTCATGATCATGACGAAGTAACCGGTCATGTTATTAGCGAAGAAATTACCTTGAAAGATATGGAGGTAATGAAGCAAAACAATATCAATTCTATACGTTGTAGTCACTACCCTAAAAACGAGTTTTTCTATAGAATGGCAGATAAGTACGGCTTTTATGTAGTTGATGAAGCCAATATTGAAATTCATGGTATGGGAGCGACCAACCAAGGTTTAGATGGCGATGAAGCCGCAATTGCCATTCACCCGGCATATCGCCCAGAGTGGAGAGAAATGCATTTAGATAGAACGATTCGTATGTTCGAGCGCGATAAAAATTATACCTCTATTGTTACTTGGTCATTAGGCAATGAAGCCGGTAACGGTCAAAACCTTTTTGATACGTATGACTGGTTGAAAGCTCATGATACTACCAGACCGGTACAGTATGAAGGAGCGACTAATTTCTCGAATACAGATATACAGGCGCCTATGTATGCAAGGGTTGATCAAACTATTGCCTATGCCGAAAATAATCCGAAGAGACCATTAATTCAGTGCGAATATGCACATGCGATGGGGAATAGCGTTGGTAATCTACAAGAGTATTGGGATGCTATTGAAAAGTACGATGTATTACAAGGTGGTTTTATTTGGGATTGGGTAGATCAAGGATTAAAAGCGACCAATGAAGACGGCGTAGAATTTTATGCCTTTGGTGGTGATTTAGGCGGAGCAGAATTACAGAATGATAATAACTTCTGCTTGAATGGATTGGTAGATCCTGATCGTTCTGCGCATCCGGCTTTGTATGAGGTGAAGAAAGTGTATCAATATGTGAAGTTTAATGCTGAAGATCCAAAATCGGGAAAAATCAATTTAAAGAACATGTATGATTTCACCAACTTATCTGAATATGCTTTTTCATGGAGATTATTAGAAAATGGGGTAGAAGTAGGGAAAGGTAATTTGACAGATGTTGATATCGCCCCGTATGAAACTAAAGAAGTTCAAATAGACTTACCCGAATTGGCAAATACAGGTTCTGAATATCATTTGAATGTTTATATGACGACAAAAAAAGAAAGTGCTTTAATACCTGAGCATTATTTATTGGCTTATGAGCAGTTTCAGTTAACAGAATTTAATCCATCTGTTTTTGAAGAAAATATCGAGGGCTTGAAGGTGACTAAAATTGATGATACCATTGTTGTAAAAGGTGACGGATTTATAATCGGATTCAATAGTAAAGACGGTACTTTATCATCTATCGATTACGGACAGGGGAATCTATTACAAAAAGGACCGACCGTAAATTTCTGGAGAGCACCAAATGATAATGATTATGGCTACAATATGCCTAAACTTTTAAAGAAATGGAAAGAAGCTACCGATGCCCAAAATATTATGAGTTTAGAAGTAAACTCAAATGAGGGTAAAAAGATTATAGATGCTGTTAAGCTAACTGCTAATCCGTTTAAAATTAGAAAAGACTTAAAGCTGAGCGCAGATTACGAATTACCATCTGTAAATGGTCAAGTAAATGTAACCTATACCATTAATTCTAATGGAGAAATATTGGTTAGCACCCAGTTAAAAGGTATTCGCAGCGATTTACCAATTATGCCAAGATTTGGTAATAATCTAATTATTGATAACAGCTATGACCAAGTAGAATGGTATGGTAGAGGAGAACACGAAAATTATTTAGATCGTAATACTTCTGCTTTGGTAGGTGTGTATGATGCCAATGTTTCCGATTTGTATTTCGAATATATACGTCCGCAAGAAAATGGAAACAGAACAGATATCAGAACCTTGTCATTCGAAAATAAGGATGGAAAAGGAATAAAAATCACCGCGCCAGAATTATTCTCTTTCAGTGCGCACCATCAGTTGAATTCAGATTTTGATGAGGGTATGCAGAAAAGACAGCAGCACACTTACGATATACCAACAAGAGATTTAATCAATATCAATATAGACCATAGTCAAATGGGTGTTGGTGGTGATAATAGCTGGGGATTACTACCGATGGAGAAATATCAGATTCAACCTGAGAACCTTTCTTTTGAATATGTAATTAGTCCTATTCGTTAAAATAGCAGTATTTGACTAGAATTTAAAGAAGAGAAAGTATATTTAGCGCATGAATAAAAGTGTACAGTTTTTAGGCTTGGGTTTACTGATATTTGGAATGGTAAATTGTAAGTCAGAACCCAAAGAAAAAAAAGCTCAAAAAAAAACTGCTGCGAAGGTTGAAGAAACCGCACAGGTAGTCGAGCATACAATTTTGAACAAAAAGCCGGAAGGAGTAACTGCTCCCGATGGCATGGTATGGGTTTCTGGTGCGACTTTTAAGCAAGGAGCCGTAGATGCTGATAAAGCGGCAATGGATCATGAAAAACCAGCAGTTGATGTAACTGTTGACGGATTTTTTATGGATGTCACAGAAGTAACCAATGCTCAATTTGCAGCATTTGTAAAAGCTACGGGCTATGTAACTGTTGCCGAAAAGGGAATTGATTGGGAAGAACTTAAAAAGCAAGTACCACCAGGTACCGAAAAACCACACGATTCAATATTGCAACCAGGATCATTAACGTTTAAAAAAGCGAAATCAACAGTCCCGAATCTATATGACTTCTCACAATGGTGGAACTGGACGATTGGTGCAGATTGGAAACACCCAAACGGACCAAAAAGTAGCATTAAAGGAAAAGACAATTATCCGGTAGTGCAGGTATCTTATGAAGATGCATTGGCATATTGTGAATGGGCAAATAGACGTTTGCCAACCGAGGCAGAGTGGGAGCTGGCATCTAGAGCAGGTTCTTATGGTACCATCTATAACTGGGGTGATGACGAATCTGTTTTAAGGGAAAAAGCAAATACTTGGGAAGGTGAGTTTCCTGTGAAAAATACTATTGCTGACGGTTTCGAGTTGCGTGCCCCTGTAAAATCATATCCACCAAATGCATATGGTTTATACGATATGGCAGGCAATGTTTGGGAATGGACGAGCGATTGGTATAACACCAACTACTATAAAGAGGTAAAAGATAGAAATACGGTTTTGGTAAATCCTTCAGGAGCAGAAGCTCCGTTTACACCAAATAATCCACTAGCAAAAGAACGCGTAATAAAAGGCGGTTCCTTTTTATGTAGTGCATCGTATTGTGCTAGTTACCGAGTGTCTGCCAGAATGGGCTCTAGTATGGATTCTTCTTTAGAGCATACTGGGTTTAGAACCGTTGCAACGGTTGATATGATAACAGAATAGTCGGTTTAATCGATGCAATTTAAAAGCTGGTCGAGTTCAACTATTTTGGCTCGGCTAATCGGAATTTTCTTATTCTTAATTTCTATGAACTCGTGGTTGTAACGTTCCACCATTTTTAAATTAACGATGTACGATTTATGAATTCGTATAAAATTCTCAGAGTCAAGTCTTTTGTTAAAAGCATTCATGGTAGAGAGAATAATATAGTTGCGTTCTTCAGTGACTACTTTTACATAATCGCCTAAAGCTTCGACATATAATATGCCGTGCAAATTGAGCTCTACTTGCTTAAGATTGTGCTTTACAACCAATTTGCTTTCGGGTTGTTTCTTTTTTACAGATTTCGCCTTATCAATTGCTTTAGTAATGGCAGCTTCAAACCTAGTATTGCTAAAAGGCTTTAAAAGGAAGTCGGTTACATTGAACTCAAAGGCCTCAAGGGCATATTTTTGCTCTTTACTAGTTATAATTACTTGCGGTTGAATTGTTAGTCCGGCTAAAAATTCGAATCCGTTCATAACGGGCATTTCAATATCAAGAAATAAGAAATCTATTTTTAAAGTATTCACTTCGGCTAGGCTTTCAACGCTAGCACTAGAAGAATGTAGTAGCTTTAAGTTTTTATTTTTCTCGATAATTTGCTCAAGAAGTTTTCGCTGCGTGCTTGAATCTTCTATAATAGCGCATTTAAAGGTTTTCATTCGATATTAATATAAGTTCTACTATACATACGTAAAGAATGGGGGAAAGTTCATTTTTTCTAAAAATAATTTGAATTAAAAGTTAGAAAAGCAGGCGAAAAATAGTAAATAGTTATCTTCATAGCTAATATTCGTATAAAAACTTTTGATAACTATATTGTAAGTTTTTAGCACAAAAACCTACTTTTGTAGTAGAGAATTTAATAGAACCACTTGATATTATGTCTGATAAAATAGAACGTGTAAAAACATTAATTATAGGATCTGGCCCTGCAGGGTATACTGCGGCAATTTATGCTGCCCGTGCAGATTTAAAACCTGTTATGTATACAGGCATGGAGCCAGGAGGTCAATTGACCACCACAACTGAAGTAGATAACTTTCCAGGATACCCAGAAGGTATCGATGGCCCTACGATGATGGTGCAATTGCAACAACAAGCTGAGCGTTTTGGTACCGAAGTTAGAATTGGAATGATAACTTCAGTTGAGTTTTCGAAAGAAAAAGGAGGCATTCATAAAGTAGTTGCAGATAATGACAAGCAAATAGAAGCTGAAACTATTATTATTTCTACGGGTGCATCTGCTAAATATTTAAATATACCTAGTGAGCAACGTTTACGTGGCGGCGGTGTATCTGCTTGTGCAGTTTGTGACGGCTTTTTCTATAAAGGACAAGATGTAGCAATCGTTGGTGCAGGTGATACAGCAGCAGAAGAAGCATCTTATTTGGCTAACATTTGTAATAAAGTAACGATGTTGGTACGTAGAGATGAAATGAGAGCTTCAAAAGCAATGCAACATAGAGTTCATAGCCTTAAGAATATCGATGTTCGTTACAATACTGAGGTTGATGAAGTTTTAGGTGACCAGGTAGTTGAAGGTTTGCGTATGGTAAATAACCAAACAGGCGAGAAAGAAGAAATTGCCATTACTGGTATTTTTATCGCTATTGGTCATAAACCAAATACCGATATATTCAAAGGTCAATTAGATATGGATGAGACGGGTTACCTAATTACACAAGGTAAGTCTACCAAAACTAATTTACCAGGTGTATTCGCTAGTGGCGATGCTCAAGACAAAGAGTATAGACAAGCGGTTACAGCTGCTGGATCAGGTTGTATGGCTGCTTTAGATGCAGAGCGTTACCTAGCATCAATTGGTTCTGTTGAAGAAGCAATTGCAGATAAATACTAGTAATTAGTAAAGCATAAAATGCAAAAGGGCCCATTCGTTAGAATGGGCTCTTTTTTTTTGTTGAATGTGTTCAGTTAATCTATTCTTACATAGTTTTCAGAGAATGTTCTGTTACCTTCTTCATCTAAGCTTATTTGACTGAATTTGTCGTCGCCAAGCTGTAGTTCAAAAGTGAAAATACGCATGGTGTCCATAGCTTGAATCATTTCATTATCACCGTATTCTAACGTTTCCATTAATCTGTCGTCAGTAATATTATAAGTGCCGTAACCGAATCTGCCTACTTTATCTACTGGTACATATCTCGACCACATAATTTTACCGTTATAGTACATTTTAACCTGTCTATACCCATCGGCAGTTGGTACAGTGTCAATAACTTGTTGTCCGTCATAATTATAAAAACTTTCCAGTTCCCATGTACCTTCTATAGTATGCATGTAATTTTCGTTGATGGAATTTGTTGAGGCGGCCGATACCAATAGAAGCATCAACAATACCAATCCTATAATTTTTTTCATAGTGGTAAGGTGTTAGTTAATAAAAGAGTTGAATGTGTACTAAAAAGATACGAATTAAATATCAGAATTTAACAAAAAATACTATCAATAATTACGAATAACATAATGATAATTCAGTAATTGTAATAATTACTGAAGGTTTGAAGTATATGCATTAAGAATGGTGCAAAGCTTTAAAATGTCTTCATTGGTGTGAGAAGCGCTTAAAACTATACGACTCATTAAAGAATCATTTTCTGTCGGATACCTGAAATTAGTAACTATAATTCCGTTTTTTTCCAGATAATTAGCTAATAATTCATTTTGAAAATTAAAGGTCGGATGTCCTTCCGCATAGACAAAAAGAGACCTATATGATATGTTTTTCAAGAATAGACTTAGATTTTCTGCCAATTGTATTCTTTTAGTTGTGATAAGTGAACTGGCATCTCTTAAGGTTGCTAAAGCAGCAGGTGTAGCGGGACTGGCGCCTCCAAAAAACTGTGTATTTTTTAACGCATTAATCATATTATTACTGCCAAATATCGCTCCGGCTTGAATACCAAATCCTTTTCCTAAAGAGCAAGAAACCAAAAGTTCTTTTGTTGCCAGAGATTGTAGAAATTTGAAACTACCTCCACCATTTTCTCCAGTAATGCCTATTCCGTGAGAATCATCTACAACTAGAATTATATCCTTCAGTGGTAGATTTTTAAGAAAGTTGTAAGCGGGATAATTATCACCATGAAAATCAATACTATCTAAAAAGAGAACAGGTGTTTTATCGGAAATGGTTTTAATGGCATTTTCAAGCTCCATCCAACTTTGAAATATTTCTTGCTGATTTCTAAATAAGGCAGAATGGGTATTTGGCGCATAGTATAATTGGTAATCTGGTTGACTAAAATAGTTGCACACCAATTGACCAGCGAGATAACCAGACGACATCGTCACACAAGCTTCACTACCAATTATTTCAGCCAAATAGGCATCTACTTCATCAAAAATTGATATTCTAATATTTGATTTACGGGAAGCGCTGTAGGCTGTACCGTATTTTTTAATGTTATTGATGAACAACGATTGAAACTCGGCATCAGTTTGTAGCCCTAAATATGAGGTGCCGCCAAAGTATAGGTATTCTTTACCTTCAACGCTTATAGTTCTTTCGGGAAATTCATCAATCGTAAACATTAATCTAACAATTGGACACCACTACCGGCTAGTTTTGGGAAGATAACTTTTCCGTCAGGTTCAATATGAACTCCCGTTGCAATATCACTTTTCAATAACAAAGCACCATCCATATCCACATAATCTAATTGCGGAATCAACTGTGCAATAGCAGAAATACCTACAGTAGATTCTGTCATACAACCCACCATGACGCTAATACCTAATTCTTTAGCTTTTTTTATCATCCGTAGGGCAGGGGTTAGTCCGCCACACTTGGTTAGTTTAATATTTACTCCACTAAAATGTAATGCACATTTCTCAACATCGCTTTCTACAATGCAGCTTTCATCTGCTATTACGGGTAACACACTGTGGTGCATCACTTCTTCCATACCAGACCAATCATCAGCTTTCAAAGGTTGTTCTAAAAACTGTACGCCCAGTTCCTTTAAAAGCGGAGCGTTAAATATAGTTTCTTCAGCCGTCCAAGCGCAATTCGCATCTATTCTAAAAATAGCATCGGTATGTTTTCTTAATTCACGAACAATGGCAACATCATCGCTAGTACCTAGTTTAATTTTATAGATAGGCCATGGCATTTCTTGCATTTTGGCTAACATAACATCAATAGCTGCAATACCTATGGTATAGTTGGTTGTCGGGTAGTTTTCGATGCTTGTACCCCAAATCTCGTATAGCGGCTTGCCAAGTAATTTTCCATACAGGTCATGTGCAGCTAAGTCTAAAGCACAAATAGCAAAATTGGATAAACCTTTACTAACTAAAAAGGCATGAAAAACTTCAGGCTTTGTGAATTCAAAATTTTCAATTTCAGAGGATATGGCATTGATTTCATCCATCATGCTCTGTGTAGTAATTTTATAATACGGATTAGAGGTAGCTTCACCATACCCGGTTTTTCCATCTAAGGATAAAGATGCAATCATAGTATCTTGAAAATCATGAGATTCTCTAGAGATACTGAAGGTATATTTTAATGGTAATGTATATTTTTTTAAGTGTACTTCCATACCACTAATATACAGATTAGGTATTGAACTCATCTTGATTTATTCTTTGGAACCGAGAATTATGGCTTTTGTGCTTTAATGAAGTCATTTTTTATTTGCATAGCTATAGCTACGGAACTCAAAAATGACAAAATTAGGGTGCAAAATGTATAATTCGTAGGTAAAAGAAAAAATTAAGATGAGTTCATTGACAAAAAAATGAAAACCCACTGATATTTCAGTGGGTTTTAAAGTTGAATTGATTGAGGAATAATTTAGTATTTATGAACGCTGCCAGAAACCGATTTGTTCTTTTGAACAGATGGGTCGCCTTTGTATGATATATTACCACCACTAGAAGCTTCTGCGGTTAAATCATCGGTAACATCGATGCTAATATTTGCACCACTACTAGCATCTGCAGTAGCTACCAAAGTTGATAAGTCTTTAGCTCTAATATTTGCTCCGCTACTTGCATCCACATAAACTTCTTTTGCTGTACCTTCTAAAGAAATATTTGCACCGCTACTGGCATCTATATCCATATTGGTAACAAGCACATTTGCATTGATAATGGCACCGCTACTAGCATCGACCTCTAATTTGTCTGACTTAATCTTATTTTCAGTGGTTAAGTGAGCTCCGCTCGATGCACGTAAACTAGTTACATTAGGCATGGTTACGTATACTTTTTTGGTTGCTCTACCAATATTCTCTATACTGTGAATTCTTAATTTTCCATTTTTAATATCTGTACCAATTAAGTCAATGATATTTTCATCTGCTTCTACGGCAATGTCAAAATCAGCACCCTGGGTAACAAATACTTCTAAACCTTCAGAACTTGAAACTTCTGTAAAATCGCCAGTAATTTCTCTAGTTTCTTCAACGACTACGCCGTTGCCTTTTTCGCCAGATCCAAAATCTCCGAAGTTAATGTCGAAGCCACAAGATGAAAGTAATAGGGCTAATACGAGTGCTACTGTAATTCTTACTAATGTTGTCATGATTGTTCGTTTTTTGATTGATTATTATTTTATGATGATGTAAAAATGATTGTTTTCTAACTCTTTTTCTATTTATAAATACTGAATTGTTGTTTTAGAGGTCTGAACTGTAATTAGTTGATACTATCGTTAGTATTAACCTTTACACCATTCTCATCTAACTTCATTTTAAAAGATTCTCCGTTATCATTTACGTCGATATCAATTCCGTTTTCATTGATAATAATTTTCCCTTTATCGCCATTATCATTGATATTGATATCGATGCCGTTTTCGTTGATATTGATGCGATTAGAACCCGTATCATCTTCATCTTCCATTTCAATAAAATCAGGACAGTCTTGACATTCAAGTTCTCCGCTTTCGGTCATTTTCCAGATATAGCCTTCTAGACCTTCAACATCTCTGTCCGTATTAACAGTGGTGATCCAATCTCTAGAATTTGTCTGGTCATAAGTTAAAATGGTACCTACTGGCAAGAATATATTAACACGTACCTCTTGATCCTTGAACTTAGGCCCTTGAGTGGTTAAATAGTCATCAAAAGAAATGGTATTACCGTTTACCTCATATTCATATATGATCTGACTAGCAATATCTTTGGCTTCTCTATTCGACGGTCCGTCAGCTTCTTTTCTAATTTGAACACGAACTAAGGTGTCTTTCGACTTACGAATACGGAATCTAACATCATCAGAAACTAAAACCTTGTTACCAGCTTCGTCATAAGAAATAAAGGTATCGCCCATGTGCATATCCTTTTCATAATCGTACTCATCTGTACCTACTAACCTAATATTTAAAGTATCAGAAGGCATGATAGAAGTAATTTCACTTTCTACAGAAGTACTACCTGTATACGCATGTGCTGCAGCTTCTCTAATACCAAAGACTACTAAACATATAATTGAAATCAGCCATAATCCTAGCAATGAGAATTTAGCAACGGTACCAATAGACTTTAAGTTGTTTACCAATATCTTTAATCCTAAGTACATTAAGAAGAAAAAGGGAATACCGATGGCAAAAAATGCCAATAATGATACAACCCAAATAGGTAGGTTGGTAGAATTTACAACATTGTAGAAATCAATACCAGGTACATGAATGATATCTAAAATACCAACAGTAAACATACCTACAAAAAGACCTATTAATGTAGCTGCACCAATGATAACTAAAAGAATACCAATGAATTTGCCAAAGATTTTAAAAAGGAACATTACGATATCACCAAAGGTGTCAAAAATCGTTTTACCTCCTTTTTTGACGGTGTCACCTACTTTCTCATAGTCAACACTTTTTACACGATCCGCTACGTCATCAAAACCCTCTTTAACTTTACGCTCAATATTACTAATGTTGACCGTTTCGCCGCTCATATCTAATTTTTGAGCAGTTGTTCTAGCCTCAGGAATAAGGATCCAAAGTAAACCGTATATAAAGATGAATCCGCCCCAAGTGAAAATGGTCAAGAAAATCCAAAGTAAACGAATCCATAACGGATCAATACCGAAGTAATGTGCTAAACCAGAAGATACACCGGCAACATATTTCTTTTCGGTATCTCTATATAATTTCTTTACTCTTTCTTTGGTTGAAGCAGTATTAGCTTTAGGCTCATCTTCAAAGATGTCTTCATCTACCATGTAATCTTCAGGTTGCCCCATAATAGCGATAACTTCATCTACTTCTTTTTGAGTAATTACCTGTCTTTCATTCTCTAATTTATCATGAAAAAGTTCGGCTATACGAGCTTCTATATCTGCAATGATTTCATCGCTTCCCGGTGTGTTGGCAAAAGAACGTTTTACAGATTCTAAATACCTACGCATTATATTGTATGCCTCTTCGTCTATATGGAAGAGCATGTTTGCTAAATTTATATTTACTGTTTTGTTCATGATTAGCTGTTTTTTGAGTTGGTTACCAGGTTGGTGGCTTTTCTTAATTCGTCCCAAGTGGTATCTAATTCTTTAAGAAAAAGTTTACCGGTCTCAGTTAGGGTGTAGTATTTTCGTGGCGGTCCAGAAGTAGATTCTTCCCAACGGTAGTTTAGAAGACCCGCATTTTTTAATCTGGTCAGTAGCGGATAGATAGTACCTTCCACTACTAGCATTTTTGCATCTTTTAGCGTTCCTAAGATTTCAGAAGCATATTTATCATGCCCATTTAAAATGGACAGGATACAATACTCCAAAACCCCTTTACGCATTTGTGCTTTTGTATTTTCTACATTCATAATCTCTTTTTGCTTTTTATGCAGTCCCGCTTTCGGAGGGGATTGCTCCATTGTCTCTGTTGTCTGCATAGGTTAACTGTTCGTTTTTTGTTCGATGAATAAACATCCTGATTGATTTTTTGATTGATTAATAAACTCTTAAGGGTGTGATGAATACCCGATATATAATGTAAGCTGATGATGCTATTTAATAAATTTTATAGTGAAGGGATATTCAAAAAATTCCCCTTCATTTGTTTTTATAGTTGCTAAAATGGTATACACGATATTGATAATAAATAAGGCTGATTGTGCCAAACCAAGTAATGCTACGGGTATCATCCACGGGCCAAAAAAGTCGTCAGAATCAAAATTAAAATTGATGTTATTGAAACTGTGAATATTTGAAAAGCTGAAATGATCAAAGTCAAAAATATTAGGAAGAAAGCCACCTAAGAAAAAAGGGATACTAACCATACCTACAAGAATAGAGTAGAGGAGTATACTAATTTGAAAATTCAGCGCTTGTTTACCGTTATGATCTACAAATTCATATTCTTTTTTACTTGCCGTCCATAATACTAGTGGAATGATGAAGTTCCCGAACGGAAAAAAGAATTTAGAGAACGTACTTGCATGTATTAATGCAGAGAGGTTTCTTTCGTGTTTAGTTACTGATTCTGTCATGATTGATTCGTTACTGATGATGATTGATTATAATACTATGTAAAAGCCAATTACTTTGATTACCTATTAACTTCCTATGCAAATATATGTCTAAAAAAAGGTACTATGTAACGCATAGTACTAATATTTAACAATATATTAACATTTGAGTATGCTGTTTATAATAGCTATTTTTATCAAAATTTTCAGATAAAATGGCGGTAACACCTAGTAAAATCAATATGTTCTCATTTTTTAAACTACCGTCTGCATGGTGGTGCGGAGTGCGTTTAAGAGAATTAGATAAAAACAGGTCAGTAGTGACTGTAAAGCACAGATGGTTTAATCAGAATCCGTTTAATTCGATGTTTTGGGCGGTACAAGGTATGGCGGCGGAGTTAACAACAGGAGCTTTAATAATTGATCAAATAGAAGCATCTGGAAAGAAAATTTCGATGTTAGTAGCAAACAATACCGCTAATTTTTCAAAGAAAGCAACAGGTAGAATTACATTTACATGTGAAGACGGACATTTAATAAAAGAAGCTCTAGATAAAACTATTGCTACCGGAGAAGGACAAACCGTTTGGATGAAATCTGTCGGAGTAAATACTGATGGAGTAGTGGTCAGTACCTTTAAGTTTGAGTGGACGTTGAGGTTGAAAAAGAAAAAATAGTCATAATGAAAGAAATAATACGGTTTAAGGAAACACAAAAATTTACACAATGGTGGTTGTGGTTGATTGTCCTTGCTCCAATAATTTTAGCAGTTTTGAATATTTTAAGTAGTATTCTATATGCATTTGGCGGTTACTCTTCCAGTGATTCAGGTAATGTAAGTATATCTTGGATTTCGGCTAGAATATCTATGGTGCAATTTATATTCGTACTAATTTATATCCTTACCATTTTATTTTTGGCATTATCTAAACTTCAGGTTGTCGTATCAAATAATGAAATAAAAATTCGTCATCTTTTATTTTTTAGTAAAATCATTGATTTAAGTGAAGTAACAGAACAACATATCATTAATTATGATTTTGTAGGTTATGGTATCAGAAAAACTAAAAAGTACGGTACTGTTTATAATGTAAAGGGTAAAGAGGGGGTTGCTTTCACACTAAAAAATGGACAGAAATACCTTATTGGGTCGCAAAAGGCAGAACAATTTTCGAAAACTCTTAAAGAAAATTAGGGTTTAGTGTAACAAAAGGTCTATTTCCTGCAACTAATAAGCATCAATCAAAAACAAAATACACATGAACGCACACGAAATAGATTACGAGATTTTTGGGGAAGAAATGCAATACGTTGAAATAGAGCTAGACCCGCAAGAGGCAGTTGTTGCCGAAGCAGGTAGCTTTATGATGATGGATACCGATATTAAAATGAGTACCATTTTTGGAGATGGTAGTAATCAGGATAATAGCGTTTTAGGTAAAATATTTTCAGCAGGTAAAAGAATGTTGACAGGCGAGAGTCTGTTCATGACCGCCTTCTTAAATATAGGTCAGGGTAAAAAGCAAGTTAGTTTTGCTTCTCCGTATCCTGGTAAAATTCTACCTATTGACTTATCTGAAATGGGTGGTCGTTTCATTTGCCAGAAAGATGCGTTTCTATGTGCAGCACAAGGAGTATCGGTAGGTATAGAATTTTCAAAGAAACTTGGTCGCGGACTTTTTGGTGGTGAAGGTTTCATCATGCAAAAATTAGAAGGTGATGGTATGGCATTTGTTCATGCCGGTGGTACATTGGCAAAAAAGACCTTGGCACCCGGTGAGGTTATAAAAGTAGATACCGGTTGTATTGTAGGTTTTACCAAAGATGTTGATTATGATATTGAATTTGTAGGTGGAATTAGAAATACCGTTTTCGGTGGAGAAGGCTTATTCTTCGCAACCCTTCGCGGTCCGGGAACTGTGTATATTCAGTCCTTACCATTCAGTCGTCTTGCAGGTAGAGTATTGGCGTCGATACCAAGAGGAGGAAAAGATAAAGGAGAAGGTAGTATTCTTGGTACTCTAGGAGATATTGTTGGTGGAGATAATAGGTTTTAAGAATTAGGGACACGGTACAAGATAAAAAGTACAAAGTACGGAGTATTAAGTATTAAGTAGTTTGTTTTTATTTTGAGAAGAGAAGAAAGATAATAGACTTGTGTTGATTCAGGCATTTTAGGAGAATTTAGCGAAGCTAAATTGTAGTTTTAGCAAAAGCCAAAAGCCAAAAGCCAAAAGCCAAAAGCCAAAAGCCAAAAGCCAAAAGCCAAAAGCCAAAAGCCAAAAGCCAAAAGCCAAAAGCCAAAAGCCAAAAGCCAAAAGCCAAAAGCCAAAAGCCAAAA
>NZ_JBEFOA010000002.1:757460-840200 GCF_045063795.1 Maribacter sp. Asnod2-G09
CAAAAGACAAAAGCCAAAAGCCAAAAGCCAAAAGCCAAAAGCCAAAAGCCAAAAGCCAAAAGCCAAACGCCAAAAGCCAAAAGCCAAAAGCCAAAAGCCAAAAGCCAAAATAAGAAGTACAAAGTATGTTTTAACTTGAACTTGAACTTGAATTTGATTTTTGAGTTTGAGTTTGTATTTTAATTTTCCAACAACCAACAACCAACAACCCACAACTAGCCAATGAGTTTCAAAAACCAGATAGAATTTCTTAAAGAATTACAGAAAAATAATTCTAAAGAATGGATGGATGCCAATCGTAAATGGTACAAACAAGTACGCGATGAATATATCGATTGGCTTGATAGTATGAATAGAAGACTATCTGCTATTGATGATGAATATTATGATACGCCCGGTAAAAAGGGAATAAATCGTATTAATAATAATCTAATGTTTCATCCAAATAAACCGGTGTACAAAGACCATTTCGGAGCGGGATTTGACAAGAAACCAAAGACGGCAGATTTCTATTTTGAACTGGGAATTGAACGTTGCATTTTTGCAGGCGGATTATGGCGACCTGAGTCAAAAGTATTACGAAGTGTTCGTGATGCTATTGATTATGATGGCGAAGACTTTGTCAAAATATTGAATAAGAAGTCCTTTAAAACTCGTTTTGGCGGACTCTTTGAAGATGCGAAACTAACAAACGCACCTAAAGGATTTGCCAAAGACCATAAACATATTGAATTACTCAAAAACAAAACCTTTGCAGTTTTTCATGAGTTTGATACCAAGGAAACTAATAGGGCTAATTTTGAAGACGAGTTAATAAACGCCTATAAAGAAATGCTTCCATTTAGGCGTTATTTGAATAAAGCGATTACAGTTTAATTATTCAGCATCTGCAGCAGGTATCCACCTTGCTTTTAAATCTGGTTGAGTCATTAAACTATCTAAAGGAAACATTGGTCTCTTAATTCTTTTATATCCTAAACGATTAAGGTCTTGATCCACTCCGCCAGGAGTAAGAGCCATAGTCCAATCGCCACGCATGTTGTATAATTCTGGCACTAGATACCCGATTTTAACCACAACAACATCAGAATTTTTTGGGTCTAATCTTAAATTAGTAAAATCACTCAAGTGGTGATAAGGCTTCCGTTTTTTGGTAACGATAACATCAATATTTCCAACCTTAACGACTACTTCAACTTCTGCATTGGTATCACCTTCTTTGATGGCGGTAATAGTTCCATCTAACAAAAGAGGACCAGCAAATCTATGATCTACGGCTGCACCGGCTTCCGCTTTAATTTTTCCGCCAACACCTATTTTCATTGCTTTTGCTACGAATTCTGGTCCTGGTATAGAGGCATAGATTAACGACTTTCCATTTTTAGATTTAAATTCTGGTCTAGCCAAGAGCTCTTTCAAAGTCCAAGTTACATCACCTGAACCACCAGCGGTTGGGTTATCGCCCATATCACTAATCATATATGGTTTTTTATCACTTGCCAAGGCAAGTTTTAAGCTTTCATCTAATGTCGTTGTAGGTGCTACAAATTCAAATTCATTACGAACATCCCAAAAGCTTTGAGCCAATTTCTCGGCACCTTTTTCAACCTTTTCTTTATTATCACCGGTAACCATAACGACTGCATGGTTACGAGGTTCATCCGCCCAAGCATAACCGATCCAAATAGCGGCATCAATAACGCCGTCTTGATCGGCAACTGTAGGCACTTCTGCATAAAGACTTTTACCAGGTTCTATACGGGTACTTGTTTTCTCTCCGGGTAAAAGTATCGGTACAGGAACCCACGCTTTAAAAGCAGGTTTCCCTTTGCCACTTTCTAATCGTTCAATTAAATTGGTTACTGCTCTCTTTTTAGATTCTATTGCATCTTCATGTGGCGCCATACGGTAACAGGTAATTAAATCGGTATGCTGAGCAAGTCTTTCCGATACATTTCCATGCAAATCCATCGACGTAGAAATTAATACATCATCACCAATAACTTCACGAATACGAGCAATCAAATCACCTTCGGGATCATCTAAACCAACAACACTCATTGCCCCATGAATATCAAAGAAGAGTCCGTCATACGGCATATTCTCCTCAAGCATTTTCAAACTTTTAGTCACCAAAGACTCATAAGCTTCACGTGTTACGGTGCCACCAGGTAAAGATTTACCAACAAGCGTAGGTACCCATTTGGCTCTTTTTCTATTTAAAGAATCTGGTTGTAGAAAAGGGTATCTTGTAAAAACAGAATCTCCCACTTTTGCGTGAAAAGCCTCTTCTGTAGAAAGGGCAGGTGAGAAGGTGCTACTTTCAATACCTAAACCGGCAATAGCAATTTTTGGTAGTTTTTTGCTTTCTTCTGATGACTTATCGTCTTTACAAAAAGTTGTACATATTAAAAGTAAAATGACGTAAATGTAGAATTGTTTCAAGGTATTCGAAGTTTATGTTAGCATTGAAAAGATAAATAAAAAGAGTTTTAAATAGCAAGAGTTTTTGCCGGATAACCGTTTTCAGGCTATTAAGGTGATCTTATGGAACATGTAATCAATTTATTTACGATTTTCATTGCACTAGTTTATCTTTATAAACGAATTTAAAATTCAATTGAATTGAAAAACGGAAGCATAAAAGACGTAGAAAAAAAACTACTTTCTGATAATTGGTATACGCTAAATAAATATACGTTCAGCTATCAACGACCTGATGGCACTTGGGAAAAACAAGAACGTGAAGCTTATGATAGAGGTAATGGAGCTGCTATTTTGCTGTATAACTCTAAAAAACGGACCGTTGTGCTTACCAGACAATTTAGAATGCCCACGTATGTAAATGGTAATGAAGACGGAATGATGATTGAAGTTTGTGCGGGACTTCTAGATGGTGATAACCCTGCAGATTGTGTTCGTAAAGAAACGGAAGAAGAAACAGGTTATAAAATCAGTAACGTACAAAAAGTATTTCAAACTTATATGTCGCCAGGTTCGGTGACCGAGATAGTGTATCTTTTTGTGGGGGAGTATGATGAAAGTATGAAAGTCAGTGATGGCGGTGGTGCAGACGATGAAACCGAAAATATTGAGGTATTGGAGTTAGATTTTAATGAGGCTATGAAGATGGTGGCTAGCGGAGAAATTAAAGATGCAAAAACCATTATGCTGCTACAACATGCAAAGTTAAATTCGTTAGTTTAAAGCTTGGTAACCGACTCTTCTACTATGGATAAAATCTCTAAGGTCGGATTCGGAGGTGGCTGTCATTGGTGTACCGAAGCAGTGTTTACGGCACTTAACGGTGTAGAGAAAGTAGAACAAGGCTTTATTGCTCCAAAAGAAAATACAGCAGATTTTTCTGAGGCTGTAATTGTTCATTATAAAGATGAGGTTATAGCGTTGAAAGATTTAGTAGCTATTCATTTAGATACGCATAGAAGCACCGAAAATCATTCTATGCGGAATAAATATAGGTCCGCAGTTTATTTCTTTAAACAGAATGATGAGCTTTTGTTAATGGGAATTATGACTGATTTACAGCAATATTTTGATAGTCCGTTAATAACGGTAATACTTCGGTTTGGGGAATTTAAATCATCTGAAGAACGATTTCATAATTATTATTTTAACGATACCGAGAAACCTTTTTGCAAAACGCATATAACCCCTAAAATTAAAATGTTGAAAGAGAAATATGCCCAACATGTGTCACCGCAAGTTCAATAGTTAATAGGTATCTCTAAGTGTTTGAAGCATTTGTTCAAGTCTATTTCGTTCTTCTGATGTAGATTGTTTAAAGTGATTGTTCATAAAACTGAAAATCAACACTTTTCCTGAGTTTGCAATCAAGTATCCGCTAAGGCAATAGTTATTACTTAGGCTTCCAGACTTTGCAAATACATAAGGTTTCTCATCTCCGGCAAACCTATTTTTTAAAGTACCCGATAATCCCCCGGCAGGGAAAATAGAAAATAAACGTTCTTGAGGCACCAGTGTATAAAGTTGGTCTAAAACCGAGACCATGTTCTGCGGTGTAAACAAATTGTATCGCGAGAGTCCCGATCCATCTACCCACCTAGGTTCTTGATTTAAATTTTTTAGTTCATTTTCTAAAATATAACTTCTAGTTAGTTTTCCATTTAAGGTGTCCGTGAGAACACCTGCAGATACGAGTAAAAGTTGTTCTGCAATAAAATTATCGCTTTCGTGCATCATGCGCACATAAAGCGAATGGGTATTACTACCGTACAATGTTTGCTTTTCGCCTACAGGCATTGTTGTAGCGATACCAACCTTTTTGGAAAGCAAATTCTCTAAAATTGATTTTGTAGTCTGATTACTTGTAATAAACGGAGTTTCTAATGTATCCTTTCTTGTCGGTGGATAATAAAATAAATTTGAAGTCTCATTTCTATGGTTCTTATGAGTCAATTCTAAAACACTGTCCTTGAAATAAGGAGGAGATACGATGAGCTTTGGATTCTTATAAGTCATTACCACATTACCATTTATAGGTAATGCACTTTTCTCTGCAGAATAATACCATTGGTAATCGTCCCAAGCCCAACCTGGTCCGTACTTTTCATCTTGAAAATTGTTCGACGCAAAAACTAGATTACTTTGATTCTGAAGAAAATTTAAAGCCGTTGCGTCTTTTATATAAGGATGTAAAAACGACGGATCACCAGTACCTTCAAAATATAAGGTATCATTTGTGGCAATATATTTTAAAGCCGGTATTTGAGCTGGCAAGGTTTTAAGTGCTGCGAAAAGTGTGAAAATTTTGGTGTTACTTGCAGGTATAAAATACTTATGACTGTTATTGGTGTATATCGTGTCTTTAGTTTCAGCATCGACAACCAAAACACCTGTAAACTGATTTTTATAAAACGCTGATGACAACTGTTTGTCAAACGATTTTGAAACCAAAGACTTCTTTGAACTACAGGCAGATAGTAGCAAAAAAGTAACTGCTAAAAAGTGAAAATTCTTCATGAATTCGAAATTACAAAATTGCATACTTACGAATGCGATAAAAATTTAACATGTAAGTAATTACTTTAACTTTTTGTATACAATATTACACTTGCATTTCTGTTTACCTTTATACAACAACAAATCTATTAATCTAACAACAACATGTCTAAGTCTATGCTAGAGTATAGTAAAACAGTACTTAAAAAGGTTAGTTTTGATACCTTACTATTTTGTAAAGAGTTGAAGAAAGCCTTAACGACGTTACTACCCGAAGAGGTGGAAGAGTTAAAAGTCTGGTTAGAAAGTTTTATAACCGATAAACCAGAATTACATCAAAGTTTAGTTTATTTAAAAGCATAATAAAGAGCCACGTAAAGTGGCTCTTTTTTTTTACGCAACCTATAGCTTTATTTGCATCTTATATTAAAAGATACGATGGCTATTAAATTTACGGTTGCGATATTTTTGTTATTCTTAATGCAATGTCAAAATGACGACATGCCTTTTGATGACACACCTATTGACGATACTAGTTTGGTAGGTGAGTGGTTGTTGACAGAATCATATGTGAGTCCTGGTGGTGCCACAGAGTGGAAAGATGCTGAGGAAGGCTATCGCTATTTCTTCGATGAATTCGGTAATTATGAAAGAACTGATTTTAATAGAAGTCTATTAGATTCAGGCGATTATGAAATTACGGACAAAGAGCTTTATCTATACTTTGTAATTGAAGGTGAAAAAGATACCTTAGGATATAGCGCAGACTTCAATAAAAGTAAAACCAGATTAACAATATCAGCATCATACCCAGCTATATGTATAGAGGGTTGCTTGTACCGATTTAAAAAGCAATAGGTATTACTTATGTAACGGACTTATAATCTTTACATCTTGAAAAGCAATTGCACCACGAACAATACCGGTAATTACATCTCTTAAAGCTTCTGTAATCTGAACCTTTAGTTCTTTTTTGTGGTAGATAAGACTTACTTCTCGTGCAGGTGAAGGTTCTTTAAAGTACTTCAAGTTTTTCTTTTTGACATCGTCAAGCTCTAACGTATTTAAATAGGGTAGAAGTGTCATGCCTAAGCCTTCATTAGAAAGGTTGATAAGTGTTTCAAAACTTCCACTTTGTAAGCTAAAATGTTCACCACCAATTTTCGGTGTTTTACAAAGGTTCAAAACACCTTCCCTGAAACAGTGCCCGTCTTGCAGTAGTAATATATCTTCAATATCTAAATCATCTGGCGTAATTTGAGTACTGTTTCCTAAACGATGTTCTTTAGGTACGTAACCAACAAATGGTTCGTAATACAAAGGTCTTTCAGTAATAAAATCTACCTCTAGCGGAGTTGCGGCAATAGCGGCATCAATGTGACCGTCTTCAATATTCTTGATTAAACTCTCTGTATTTTGCTCCTTAATTATCAGATTTACTTTCGGATATTTCTGAATAAAATTCTTCAAAAACATCGGTAATAAGGTGGGCATTATGGTAGGGATGATCCCTAATACATAATCCCCACCAATATATCCTTTTTCTTGCTCTACGATATCTTTAATACGTGCCGCCTCATTTACAATATTCTTAGCTTGCGCTACAATTTTTTTACCGACTTCGGTAATAGTAATTGGTTTTTTACTACGATCAAAAAGAAGTATATCTAATTCATCTTCAAGCTTTTGAACTTGCATGCTCAACGTTGGTTGCGTTACAAAACTCTTCTCGGCAGCGAGTGTAAAGTTTTTGTATTCGGCAACGGCAAGCACGTATTGTAATTGGGTAATGGTCATGTATATAGTATAAGGCTATAAAATTACTAAAAACCATTATTATAACCTATTGACAATGCTTGTTCAGTAGTTAATTAACCATTAAAATCGAAGGGTCAATTGCATATCTTCTTTTTCGACAGTGAACTTCGCATCGCTAAATGTCGGTGGACCCATTGGCATAGAATTACCGCTCATAGCATAATCTTCTTTTGGCATTCCGTTGGTTTCAAAATCCATCGAATTATTATCATTCGCATCATGTAGAACAGAAAACGCGTAATCACCTGGTTGTATGTTTTCAAAGGTTAATATTAACTCGCCAGCTTCAGCTTTATCATGGCTGGTTTCAAGTCCTTCAGCTTTCATGAAAGTCGCTTCGTTATGTAATGCACTTAATACGTGCCCTTCATCATTCAGTACATTTTCAATAACAACAGTCAGTGTAATGCCTTCTTTTTCTTGAGCGTTCATAGTAATGGTCATTGCGAATACAGTAATAGTAAATAGTAACTTTTTCATTTTATAAGGTTTTAAAGATTAATTGATACTTCAAAGATGCCTTATGAATACGCTTTTTGAAAAAGGAACTAACTCAATTGTAGAATTGTATTACTGAATTGTAATAGATCAATGATAGTGCAGTAAAGTAAATAGTTTAAAAGGAGTACAGGGGTGTTATCTTCTTTTGGTGATAAAATAATCGAGACCGAATTTACCCGAACCAAAACCCATAAAGAAGAGACCTAAACAGAAAAAAGTAAATGTGGGCATAATACTCCATGAATTATCCCAAGGTCTAAATACTATGGTAGTAAACATAGTTACGGTAACAAAGAAGGCTGTTATTCTCGTATTTAAACCTAAAATTAATAAAATACCACCTAGTGCTTCTGTAAACCCTGCAGACCAAGCAAAGAATTCGGGCATATAAGAAAATGGTATACCGAATTGTTTGACCAATTCAACAAACCAATCAGATACTTCTAAAAATCCGAGACCCGTAGATTTTGGAGTCCAAGGCGTTCCAAATTTATTGACGGCAAAAACAAAGGCAAGTAAGTATCCGGTAATTAATCTAGGTATTAGTACTAGAATATTTGGCATCAATGCATCTATCCTAAAAGGGGTAATCAACTTTTTTAAAGGAAGTAGTTGTTGATAGTACATTGATTTGGTTTTTGGTTACCTAAACTTAAATAAAATAGAAGTTTCCAGAAATGATAAATATCAATGTTTAAGATATCAAAATTTAATATTTTAAATGGGAGGTTTGATTTATTTTATCTTAATACTCTCAATTTCAAGAGTAAAGTCTTCTTTAACACCGTTCTTAATGATAATGGCAATTTGAGCCAGGTAATCCCCATGATAGTTGGGCAGCTTTAATTCTTCACCTCTAAAAACAGCTTCCATTTCAGTAAACGGAATTTCAATAGTTTGCCACTCTTTACTCGATTTGAAATCATAACTATAAGTGTGTCGTTGATGCTCGCCAGATTTACAGCGGAAAGCATATTTTTTTCCGTCGCCTTTAATGCGAATTACGAAAGCCGAAAAAGCATCTACAGGTATACGTTCCACATCATGTCTTACAAGGCAGAATCCGCCATTATTATCTAAAGAAACATGTCCGCTGAAAACACCGTTACCTTGCATATTAATTTGCATGAGTCCCATTGACAGACCTCCCATAACATCATCATTGACAATATGCCATTGTTTGATATTACACTTTTTATTGAATTCAAAAATTGATTTTAATTCGCTCATAATTGCAAGTGTTTATAAGGTATACCTGTGCAATTAAAATTAGTGGTAAAGCAGCTATAATAAACACTCTAAGCCTATTTATTTTAGCTGATATGAAAAACAATTAGTCCATTCGTTTTTTCATCTCATCTGCAACCGCTTTTTCAGGAACGCCTTGTTTTTCAAGTTCAGATATAATTTTAGGGTGATCATGGCTTCTTCCTTGAGATAGTTTATTTACAGCTTGTATATCATTGACTAAAATTTCAAATCCTATAATACCATTTACTTGACTCATGGTTTTTTTAGACATATCATTCAATGAAATAGGATGCTCAGATTTTTGCTCGTATTTATCAACAAGTGCATGTAAAGCGGTAAGTAACTCTTCTGAAGTTTGAATTTTTACGGTACCATAAACATGAACGGCTATATAGTTCCATGTAGGTACTTCTTCATGTTGATACCATGATGATGAAATATAGCCATGCGGACCATTAAAAATACACAACACTTCATCACCATCAATCAAGTTTTTACTTTGCAAATTCGCTTTGGCAATATGACCGATTAACACATCTTTACCGTCTGAATTCTTTGATAGTTCTAGTGGAATATGCGTGCCCCAAGGTTTCCCTTCAATAGTATTGATCAAGATACCGAAACTATTATTTTTTAAAAAGTCGTGAATCTCTTTAATGTCATTATTTTTATAGTGTTCAGGTATAAACATGTGGTCTGGTTTTCTATGTAAATATAACCGTTTTATACAAATGGTTTTAGAACCAATTTTTTAATGTTTCGTGTTACATAATTAACGAGATACTGATTAACTTGTGTAGGAATTTAAAAACAAGAATATGCCCTTTATAACAAATACAAAAGCAAAAGAACAAGTAGATATATTTTACGAAGACTACGGAAGCGGACAACCAGTGATTTTAATTCATGGATGGCCTTTAAGTCGTAAGTCTTGGGAACAACAAGTATGGAAGATAGTAGAGGAAGGCTATCGCTGTATATCGTACGACCGTAGAGGATTTGGAACATCATCTTCGCCATGGGATTCTTACGATTATTCTGCCTTGGCAAGTGATTTAAATACAATCATAGAAGAACTAGATTTGAAAGATGCTGTTATCGTTGGTTTTTCAATGGGTGGCGGTGAAGTAGTTCGTTATTTAACCGACTATGGTTCTAGTAGAATAGCTAAAGCAGTACTTATTAGTTCTATTGTTCCACTAGTAAAACAAAAACCAGATAACCCCGCGGGAGTACCAGAAGAAGCTTTAGACGGAATTATTGATGCTTTACAAAAAGATAGGGTTGGCTTTTTGAAAGAGTTCAGTAAAGGATTCTACAATTTTGAAGAAAACAAGGGAAAAAGAATTAGTCAGGCGCAATTAGATTACGATTTTACTATCGCTTCTTTTGCATCGCCTAGAGCAACCATACAAGCAGCATTGGCTTGGATGCATACTGATTTTAGACCAGAGCTAAAGAATGTAACTGTACCAACGTTAATAGTTCATGGTGATGCTGATGCCACAGTGCCAATCGAAACTTCAGCTAAACAAGCACATGAAGGTATTAAATACAGTACTTACGAAGTAATTAAAGGAGCACCACACGGACTCAATGTTACGCACCCCGATGAGTTAAATGAAATATTGATTTCTTTTTTGAAGAAGTAAGTAGAAGTTATAATGAATTAAAAAAATCCCGATTGTGATTCACAATCGGGATTTTTTTTATGAAATTGTGAATCTATTCGGCATCTTTATACTTTTCGAACCAAGCTAATACACTTGCAATTTTAGCAATTAAATTACTAGGTCTGTTGGCAATACCGTGTCCCGCGCCAGGTATACGCACCATAGCCGTTTCTACACCTTCTAATTTTAATGCGGTATAGAATTGTTCAGATTCTGCAATTGGTGTTCTGTAATCTTCTTCACCAGTAAGCAACATTGTTGGCGTAGTAACATTCGCAACGTACATTAACGGTGAACGTCTAAAATAATTTTCTGGATCTTCCCATGGTTTTTTGCCGAACCAGTATTTAGAGAAAAATGCAGCACCATCAGCATAAAGCACAAAGCTTGTCCAGTTAATTACTGGCTTGGCAACTACGGCAGCTTTAAATCGGTCTGTTTTACCAACTATCCAGGCAGTCAGTACTCCGCCGCCACTACCACCGGTCACGAAAAGATTATCGGTATCCACATATCCTTTTTCAATAACAGCATCAACACCGCTCATTAAATCATCATAATCATGGTTAGGGTAGTCATGGTGTATCAAGTTGCCAAATTCTGCTCCGTAACTCGTACTTCCTCTAGGGTTGCTGTACAGTACTACATAACCTGCCGCAGCGTAAGCTTGTATTTCTGCACTATACACAGAACCATAGCTCGTAAATGGTCCGCCATGAATTTCTAGAATAAAAGGGTACTTTTTATTCGGATCAAAGTTTGGCGGAGTTACTACCCAACCTTGTATTTTTTGTTGGTCAAAAGAAGACTCCCACCAAATCTCTTCAGTTTTACCTATATCTCTAAAAGAATAAAGGTCATCATTTACAAAAGTCAATCGTTTAGAACCTTTTTTATCGCCAACCCCTAAATCAGAAGGGTGCTCTGTATTACCTAAAGTATAGGCGAATTTTGAATTATTAGAAACCGTAAAATCACCGGCATTGTATGGTCTACCTAAAGAGAGTCCGCCAAGACCTTCAACAAGAGTAGTCACTTTTCCATCCAACGTTATATGTGCTATTTTTGTAGCTCCTTCCGTATCATATTGAAAATAAAGTCCCTTACCATCATTAGCCCACTGTGCATTGGCAATGTCCCTATCAAAACTGCCAGAAAGTAATTTTGAGTTGCTACCATCGGTGTTCATTACATAAAGGTTCGTAATTTGGTAGCCTTGCAATTTGTCATCATTACCGGTGTAGGCAATCATTTTACCATCAGGAGAAACTTTAGGAGAACCATCAGGTCCATATCTAGATGTTAATGGAGAAACTTCTGCTGTAGCAATATTTAAAGCATAGACCTCACTATTTGCAGGTTCAAAAGCCTCATCAGGGTTAAAATTTGCCGAGAAGTATAAAGTTCTATCATTTTTTGCCCAAACAGGAGCACCGTGGTCAAATTTTGTTGTCGTTAATTGTTTTGGAGTTCCGCCATCAATAGACAATGTAAAAATTTGACTATGACCGCCTTTTATATAACCTTGTCCGTCACCTCTGTAATTTAATTTATCAATATATGTCGGTGGAGTATTCCATTTTGCGCCTTCAGGCTTTGCAGGTAGTTTTACTATAGACTCTTCAGCTTCTGGTACAAACATGGTAAATGCTAAATAGCGATCATCATTAGACCAGCTAACAGCGCCTGGTGCTTTTGGTGTATTTGTTAGCGGAGCAATTTCTTTTGTATCCATCCACATGACATACAACTTCATCTTCTCATCTTCTTTATTCGATTTATAGATGATTTTTTTACCGTCGTGAGACCAACGTGGGTAATAATCGTTTTGGTTGCCAGTAGTCAATGGTCTGTTTTGTGAACCATCGTAATTAACCATCCAAAGGTTCGATAAATTTCTGTCCGTCATGATATCCTTAAAATTTCGAACATAGATGATTTTACTTCCATCTGGAGATATCTGAGGGTCAGATACATACTCCATATTAAAAATATCGGTCAGCTCAAGATTCGAAGAAACCTGTGCAGTTGCAGATACTGTAAACAATAAGAGAAACAGTGTTTTAATAATAATTTTCATAGTGTTAAATTTGGTTTGAAATGATGCTATGAAGATAGCGAAATACTTAAAAAAATGAATCGCTATTTTGCAGAATTGAGTAAGTATTAACATTCAGTTTTTTAATCCTTTTTGTATTTTCACAATATGGAAGAAAAAGGATTTTTACATCAAATTCATCCTGTACTGCCGGTTTGGGATGTTGTTGAGGCGCTAGACTTTTATGTGAATAGATTGGGCTTTAGAATTGCTTTTGCCGATGATGCTAAAAACCCTAAATACGCAGGTATATTAAGGGATGATATTGAAATTCATTTGCAATGGCACGATAAAAAAATGTGGGAAGTGGAAATGGACAGACCATTGTTACGTATTGTCTCTCAAAATATCGAAGCCTTATATAATGAGTATTCTAGGGTAGATGTTTTTCATGCACATACCCTGTTACGGGAAACAGCCTGGGGTACGCGTGAGTTTGCTTTTTACGACCCATTCAAAAACGGATTGACATTTTATAGAGATGTGTAGCGTGTTATTAAATTGAATATCAGGATAAAAATATAAAAATGAAGGTATTATTTATTGGAGGAACGGGAAATATAAGCACACCAAGCAGTAGATTGGCAGTAGCTAAAGGAATAGAATTATATGTATTAAATAGGGGAAAAGCCAAAGTTGAGATTGAAGGTGCACATTCTATTATTGGAGACATTAACAAACCGGAAGAACTTACAGAACTTAAGAAGCACGACTGGGATGTTGTGGTGAACTGGATAGCTTTTACTCCCGATGATATTGAGCGCGATATTGAATTATTCAAAGGGAAGACCAAGCAATATATTTTTATTAGTTCGGCATCTTGTTATCAAACCCCTTTAAGTTATCCTGTAATTACGGAATCTACTCCGCTATATAATCCGCTTTGGGACTATTCTGAGAATAAAATACTATGTGAAGACCGATTACAAAAAGCGTATAGAGAAGAAGGATTTCCAATCACGATTGTTAGACCTTCATTGACCTATGATACTGTAATACCAATTGCAATTGGAGGATTTGATAAATACAACACGGCACAGCGAATTTTAGATGGAAAGGAAATTATTGTTCACGGGGATGGTACATCGCTATGGACGGTTACCCATTCAGACGATTTTGCAAAAGGTTTTGTGGGATTATTAGGATTACAAACAGCAATCGGTCACGCATTTCACATTACTTCAGATGAGGTTTTAAGCTGGAATATGATTTATAAAATCCTAGCGGATGCCTTAGGAAAAGAAGCAAATGTAGTACACGTAGCATCAGATTTTATATGTAAAGTTGAACCATCATTTACAGGAACGTTATTGGCGGACAAAGCAGAAAGTGTTTTGTTTGATAATACTAAGATTAAAATCTTTGTGCCTGGTTTTAAAGCAACCATTCCGTTTTCCGAAGGAATTAAAAGAACTATTAAATGGTTGAAAGAGAATCCTAAGCATCAGAATATAGATGAAGAGACAGAAGCTAAGATTGAGAATGTATTAAAGGTTTATAAGGGGTTGTAGCGTTTGAAGTTTAATTTTTAGAATAATTCATCATCCGTATTACCCACCCCTTAATCCCCTCCAAGGAGGGGAGGTTTTCGTTTTTGTTTGTGAGTTTCGACCAAATTTTGAAGTCTAAAGGTATGTTGATGATTTTAGTAATAAAGTTTAATTCAAGCAAGAACTATTCCCCTCTCGGGAGGGGCTAGGGGTGGGTGTCGAGTGTACGATTTCACAACCAATCAGTAATAATTTCAGAGGCAAGAATATAATTAAACCTCTTTATTTTGACTTATCACTTAGACTAATTCATCATTCGTATTACCCACCCCTTAATCCCCTCCGAGGAGGGGAGAGTTACGTTTTTGATTACGAACTAGAAGTGCCTTTAAATCTAGGGTTACAGTGTCAATTTTGTAAATATTTTAAAATGTCAGCAGGAGCTATTCCCCTCTAGGGAGGGGCTAGGGGTGGGTTCCTAAGTGGTTACATATGCCTTAGACTGGGGTATGGTAGCTACAGTTTAAAATATTCTCTAGACTATAGTTTAATTTACTTTCTCTTGCATATAGAATTTTAATCCTTAGATGATTCTAAGTACCCCATAATAAACTGCTGTTAATAGCAGTAGTATAAGACTAATTGCTAAAAACCGAATAGATCTTTGCACGTTTCTAAATTTCCAAGCCGATATTTTAGAATTGATGTATATCTGTTCCCCTAATTGCTCAAAAACCTCTTCTTCATTGATACTGACATCATAAAACTTCTTTGAAAATTCTTTGATGGTACCAAACTTGGTAATGACATCACCAAAATAAAACACATTATCACTGTAGTTCCCTTCAAGTTTCGGAATAAAGCAACGTACACTGTAAAAGATAGAAATTACAGTAGCTATAAACCATAGCCCAATTAGTATATAGAACAATATGGCATTTGAAACAGAATGCATTACTGGAGCAGCACTTTGGTAGATGAAGTTTAGAATAATACCGTAGAAAGAGAGTATAAGTCCCGCCTTCAATTCCGAAGCCTTTATGAGTCCCGATACATAATTAATGGTGCCCCAATAATGATCTACTAATTCTTCTGCATGTCCCTTAGATTTTAATTCATCTAACAGCCCTTTCTCGAAAGCCGTTAAGGTATTTTGAACTTCCACTTTTGTAGTTTTTTCCTTTTTATTGTGTGTTGGTTTAGTCATGGCTTTTCGTTTAATATCACAAGCTATTCTATCACATTGTATACGGTAAGCGGTTGCGATTTGTTTTTCATATTGATACTTCCTAAGTTTTCACATTTAAAGGCTTCTTTCACTTGCTCATAACAACTTTCACAGATAATAATTTGATTTTCTTTTGCCGCATCTTGCAACCTGGCGGCAGTATTTACCGAATCTCCTATAACGGTGTAATCTAGACGCTTAAGAGTAGCCGAACCAATATTTCCCGAAATCATTTCACCACTTTTAATACCGATAGAAACTTTTGGTTGGTACGTTTCTTTGCCTTCTTCTTTAGGTAGGCTATTGACTTGATTTCTAATGGCCAATGCGGCATCAATGGCACGATCCAAATGGTATTCTCCTCTAAAAACGGCCATAACAGCATCACCAATAAATTTATCTATGATTCCGTCCTGCTCCATGATTTCTTTTACCATGGCATCGAAATAGGTGTTGAGCATGGTCACTACGACATCGGGACTCGTGGTTTCGCTAATTTTTGTGAATCCGCATACATCAACAAACATTACGGTACCCTCAATACTTTCGTTAGCCATTATTTTAGACTCGTACTCTTGACCTCCCATAAAATTGAGTACATTCTCATCTACATACATTCTAAGAATATTATTCTCTTTTATTGCTTGTAAAGTCTTTCGAATTTCCATGGCATGTTTCAAGGTTTTCTCCATGGTCAATGTAAGATCTTCAAAATTGATAGGTTTGGTAATAAAATCGAAAGCACCACGATTCATGGCAACACGAATATTTTCCATATCTCCGTATGCAGAAACAATGACCGCTTTAATTAGCGGACTAGATTCATGTAACTCAGAGAGTAAGGTTAGACCGTCCATCTCTGGCATATTAATATCGCTCAAAACAATATCTATTCCGGGATTTTTATCCAGCTTTTCTAGTGCGTCTCTACCATTAATAGCAAATACAAACTCGTATTCGTTTTGCCGTATTTGCTTTCTAAATTTCTGTTTGATGAGTATTTCTAAATCTGTCTCATCATCTACTACCATTATCTTTGCCATAGTCTTAGGTTAAGGTTATCAGCTTATCTTTTAATAATGAAAAATCTAAAGGTTTGGTTAGAAAATCATCGGCACCCAAGTTTTTTGCCATTGTTCTATTTTCATCATCGCCGTAAGCGGTAATCATCATAACCATTGGTGGTGGTTTTACATAATTCTTTTTAATGTTATCCAATAACTCTAAGCCACTCATCCCGGGCATATTTATATCAGATAATATAAGCACAGCTTCATGTTCCATTGCTTTCATTAGGCTTAAAGCTTCCTCTCCAGAGAATGCGAAAACAAATTCGAGCTCCTCTTTTTTTATTTCTTTTCTAAAACGCTGTTGAAAAAGCACTTTTACATCTTGTTCATCATCTACAACTAATATCTTCATAAGTTGGTCTTTTTGTTATTTTCAAATAATTTTAATGGGGAACATTAAATCATTTATTTCATTGGTAACGCGATAGTAAAGGTGGTACCTTCTCCTTGTTTGGTATCAACAGTTAATTCACCGCCGTGAGCTTTTACAATATCATAACTTAATGATAGTCCAAGTCCAGTGCCTTCGCCAGAAGGTTTGGTGGTGAAGAAAGGTTGAAATATTTTGTCCATTACCTCTTTAGGTACTCCGTTACCATTGTCAGATACTTTGATGAGTACCATATTATCCTGTTTTTCTGTACTTACAGAAACGGTAGGATTGTAGACTTTTGGGTTTTCTTCTTTTTTCTTTTTAACAACATAAAAAGCATTGGTAATTAGATTTAAAATTACCCTACCCATATCTTGGGACACGATATTTAACTTACCGATGGAGTCATCAAAATCGGTATTCAATGTAGCATTAAAGGTTTTATCTTTTGCTCGCAAACCATGGTAGGCTAGGCGAAGGTATTCATCTGATAAATTATTGATATCGGTCATTTCTTTTTGACCGGTACTGCTTCGGCTATGTTGTAGCATCCCTTTTACAATACCATCGGCACGTTTACCATGAAATATAATTTTGTCTTCGTTGGCAGAAACATCTTTTGCCAGGGCTTTTACTTCATCATAATTTCCATTAACTATTTCTTCCTCTAGTTCTTCAAGAAGTTCTTTGTTTACTTCAGAGAAGTTGTTTACGAAGTTTAGCGGATTTTGAATTTCGTGTGCAATACCAGCGGTAAGTTCACCCAAACTTGCCATTTTTTCGGATTGTATTAATTGAGATTGGGTGGCTTTCAGTTCTTCTAAAGATTGATTTAATTCTAATGTTCTTTCTTTAACTAGTTGCTCTAAAGTATCTTTTTGTTGGGATAAAATGGATTCTTTTTCTTTAGATAATTTTTGAACACGTTCTAAATTTAACCTTAGATCTTGGCTACGTTTTCCAAAAGCATAACCTAAATAAATAGCTAAAACAACATTGGTGAGCATAAAAGCAAAAGGAATAAATTTCTCTATGCGCTGCTCTACTAAACCCATATATAAACATAGTATTAAAGTCCAAAAGACAAGTTCAATACAGCTAGAACTCAAAAATAAAAAGCTGGCAATTTTATTTTTATTCCAAGATTTTAAACTTAAACGTATTATAGCAGCATAAAATAAAATTGACCAGATTGGAGCCAACACGTCAGGGTCATATAAAAAATAACAACCTATAGTTAAAAAACATAAAACACTAATAGTTTTAAAAACAATGTCTATAGGCTGTTCTAAAATTTTATAAAAACAGAATAAAAGAATAAGGCATGATATAAGAATGCAAGTGTCAAAATAAAACGTTAGCCAAAAATAAGTACCAGTGTTAGGATAGAATGACAGTACTCCTAAAGTAAATAGAATTAAGAATAATAAAGAAGCAGCAAAATAACCGTTAATTCTCTCTTTAGGAAAGAAGATGAAAAACGATAGGAAAATAATAAACATTAAAATAGCAAGACCTAGTGAGATATTATAATTATTGATAAATTGTCGATAAAAAGCTACACGGTAATTCTTTACAAGGTCAGTTGAATTGGCATTACGCAAAGACGATAAATAAATTCTAAATAGTCCGTTATAATGGAAATAGATAGGGTATTTGAATTGGGCATTGACAAAACGTACAGCTAAAATTTGTTCTTTGCTTTTCTCTATAGGTATATGAAGTATTTGTCGAAATGGATTATTGTAAATAACTTCATCTTTGTTTGAACTTACGTTACCCAATTGGTGAATTAGTTTGCCATCTAAATAAATTTCTGAAGCTCCTTCTTGATATATATTTAAGACTAGAGCATCATTTAACGACTGGTCTGCCATAATACGTTTACGAAACCATACAATCTCACCTCTATCTGCAATAACGTTTTTACCATCAAGAAGATTTAAGTTTCTACTAGAGAATTCATTCCAGGTAGAATCATCAAATTCTGGGTTAGCCCATGACATATTATCTCCTTTTTGATAACGCCAATTGTCACCAAGAATCATCCATTTATCAGCAACAGTAGTATCTGTAATGAGTAACACTTTGTCTTCTTGACTAAAAACTGTCAACGGTAGTAGAAAACCAATAATGTATAATATATGTTTCATTATCATTTAAATTATGGGAAAAATGATTTTAAAAGTGGTTCCTTCACCTTGTTGTGTTGTCATCAGCAATTCACCACCATGTCCCTTAGTAATAATATCGTAGCTCATGCTTAATCCCAAGCCGGTACCTTGCCCAGTAGGTTTGGTGGTGAAAAAGGGTTGGAATATTTTCTCTTTGACCTTTTCTGGAATACCATCACCATTATCAGAAACACTAATGGTGATATATTCATCAGACTTTTTGGTACTGACAGTAACTATGGGTTTAAAACTATCATCTCTTTGTTTTTTCTCGTTTACCGCATAAAAAGCATTGGTAATCAAATTGAGAATTACCCGCCCCATGTCTTGTGGTACAATGTTTACTTTTCCAATGCTCTTCTCAAAATCGGTTATGAGTTCGGCATTAAATGATTTATCCTTTGCCCGAAGACCATGATAGGCCAAGCGCAAATACTCATCTGCAAGGACATTGATATCAGTTGGTTCTTTTGTGCCGCTGCTGCTACGACTGTGTTGTAGCATACCTTTCACAATATTGTCCGCGCGTTTACCGTGATGGTTTATTTTTTCTAGGTTTTGTTTGATATCCAACGAAATAGCCTTCACTTCTTCAAGATCTCCTTTATCCAATTCCTCGTTCATTTCATCAATAAGTTCATTACTTACTTCAGAAAAATTATTGACGAAGTTTAGCGGGTTTTGAATCTCATGGGCAATGCCGGCTGTGAGTTCTCCGAGACTCGCCATTTTCTCTGATTGGATGAGTTGAGATTGGGTGGCTTTTAATTCTTCTAAAGATTGATTTAATTCTGATGTTCTTTCTTTAACTTTTAATTCTAACTTTTCATTTTGAGAAGTAGTAAGCGCACTCTTTTCAGCTTCAACCTTTACAAGTTCCATTGCATTTTTACGCATATTCTCATTTTTCTCTCTCATGCGATAAGCGACAAATGCCAACATTCCAAAATAAAAAATTCCCTTACCAATTAAGTCACTATTTACAGAAACTAATCTTAAACTAAGATGATCACCAGAAGCGAGCCATCTAAATATAAGTCCTAGAAAAGAAATAGTAAAAGATAAAAATAAACTAAACATGACTACCCTGACAGACATTACTTTTTTTCTGGATTTTAATGCGAAAATGAGTAAAAATATGGCAATCCCTATTACCGTAATTAGGTAGGAATAAGAACTGAAATACATTGCTAAAGATGCTATTATACAGAATAGAATCAGCCATTTTTGAAGGTTTCCATATAACATCCTATAGCCCAATAAAAGACATAATATAGGGAAGAAGAAAAATAAAATATTACTTACATAATCTAATGTAATCATGATGTTAGAAGGTAGGGTGAAAAATAAACTATCTCCACCAAAGAATGCCGATGCAATGGTTTCTAGTAACATTACAGTGCAAAAAAGAGCTATAATTAATAACTCCTTTTCATCTCTAATTAGAATATAGAGAAGCCAGAAAAGAATTGAGAATATAAAAGAGCTGATCAAGTCAAATAAAGCTTTAAAACTCAATAAACTCATATAGTCAAAATACGCGTTGGATACAATTCTTGTTGAACCCACTAGAGCTTTGGTTATGTTTCCATAAGTGCTATAGTCAACATAATGTATCGTTAATGTATGTACTGTATCAGGTTCTAAAAATACTGGGGTTCTTATTTCAAAATCTTGAATGTGTTCTTTAAATGAGGCTCTATCGTTCCCTTTTTCGCCAAATTGGCGGAACAACTTTCCATTTAAATAAATATCCTCTGCAGCATGATCTTCTTTATCTAAATAGAGAGGAAGCTTTGCTATAGCACTATCAATAGTAAACTGCAATCTGAACCATCCTTCCAATTTTCCAGAATTATCTACCATATCATTAGTTATCTCAGAAGGACTTAATCGTTCCCAGCCAGCTAAATCAATCTCTACAGGAGATAAATCTTTTTCATTGCCCGATTTAAAAATCCAACCTTCTCTATTTTTCAACGTTAAACCAAATAGTGGATCTACATCTGCTTTCGTAAAATGTATAATGGTATCGAGTGCCAATCCATTATTATCTACCGGGTTTTCTTGCCCACTTGCCGTAAATAGCATACAGAATAATAGCGTGATGAATAGTAGGGATTGTCTAATCATTGATTTTTAAATTATTAGTTGAACCTAGTTCAAAAATGGTTCTAAAGAAATTAGAGGTAGAAGAACGAATTAAAAACACCTCTTTAACCGAGGTACCGTTAAAACAAGTGTTATAATTAAAAATGGTAGCATAGGATTTTACATCGTCATTTAAATAACTTGGTAACCATGTGTTATAATCTTCTACGATTTGTTTTTCCCTTTTTACAGCTAATTTCATGCACAAATTGGTGGTTGGTTTAATAAAATAGCGCTGATTACAACTTCATACTCGTATTTAATTTTTTTGAATTAAACACAAGCCAAATAAGGCTACACATCAGGGGGTGATGAGCAACATATTGTAAATCAGAAAAATAAAGGGGAATTTTACACCCTTAAAGTACGTAATAACTTTTACTTTCAGAGTATTTTATTGAGAATCTTAGATGCAAGAGTTGAACTAGAATCCTAAATAAGGAAATTAGCATGTAAAAGATACTACTAGATTGAACTTATGTAATAACAGTACTCGGTATCAACTCCTCAACAATTTCACCATTTTTTAAATACACGTAATAAGAGTGGTTTTCTTCATTCAAAGAAACGGAGGTATGAACTTCACCATCAATGAAATGAACAGCAGAATGGTCGTCGCAGGCGTAACCATCCGATAGTTTACCTGTTTTAATATTATCGAAATACAAAGGTCTACGTGAAGTTTCAGAATTGTAATGTGGACAGTGGCTTTTGTCAATAAACGCCATACCACCAACAATACTTAATTCTTTAGGTCTAGAATCTGTGGTTCCGCCATTAAACCAACATAAAGATCCTGCACTACCGCCTCCCATGACAACTCCGTTATCATAAGCTTTTTTAAGGGCAACATCAATACCTTGAGCTTTCCAGATGGCCAACATATTTAAGGTGTTGCCGCCACCAACGATAATGGCATCCATTCGAGAGATAATTTCCTCGAAAGAATCTTTTTGGTCGTATGAATTAATCCATACAGATAGTACATGCGGAGTAACATCTATTTGAGAGCACACATCATAGAAAGAAGCAATATATTGTTCATCTTCACCGCTAGCTGTTGGTATAAAGCAAATATTTGGTTTTTCCTTACCTGTAGCTTTTGCGATGTAATTTAAGAATGGCACGGTATGACGACCGCTGCCATAAATAACCATTTGCTTTTTCATAATGTAGTGTGTTAGTATAAATGAAATTCTAACAGAAGCTATTCGCTTCTGCTAGAGTCATTTCTTTTTTTAGGTCTGCTTGTGTTTCTATTGTTCTTTCCACGAAAGTTGTTACCACCAGGTCTGTTACGATTTTTGTTACGAGAATTGCCTTGCTTTTTTTTAGGAGGCATTGGTTGGTCATCAGAAGGCGTATCCTCATCCGTAAATTGATGCTCTGGCATGCGAGGTATAGGTTGCTTTATTAGCTTTTCAATATCACGTAAGTAAGCTCTTTCTTCTTTATCACAAAACGAAATTGCGATTCCGCTTGCATTTGCCCGTCCTGTTCTACCAATACGATGTACATAGGTTTCAGAGACGTTAGGTAAATCATAATTTACCACCAATGATAAATCTTCAACATCAATACCTCTTGCAGCAATATCTGTAGCTACCAATACTTTCAACGAACCATCTTTAAAACTACCTAAAGCTTTTTGTCTTGCCGTTTGCGATTTGTTACCATGTATTGCAGCAGAACGAATACCAGCTTGGTCTAATTTCTTTACAATTTTATTAGCACCGTGTTTAGTTCTTGAAAATACAATAAGCGTATTCTCAGGTTTTTCATTAATAAGGTGAATAAGAAGTTTAGGCTTATTCGCTTTACTAACAAAATATACACCTTGCTCAACCTTCTCTGCGGTTGCTTGTTCAGGTTTAATAGTAACACGTTCAAAATCACCTAGCATTTTACGAGAAAGCTCTACGATATCTTTAGGCATAGTTGCCGAGAAGAATAGCGATTGTCTTTTAGCTGGTAATTTTGCAATGATTTTTTTGATGTCGTGAATAAAGCCCATATCCAACATTTGGTCGGCTTCATCTAAAACTACATGCTCTAAATCTTTAAAAGAAATAAAACCTTGGTTCATTAAATCTAATAAACGACCAGGAGTAGCTATTAAAATATCAACGCCACCTCTAAGTGCATTTACTTGTTTACCTTGTTTTACACCGCCAAAAATAACAGTATTACGTAAGCCAGTATATTTACCGTAAGCCGTAAAGCTTTCAGCAATCTGTATGGCAAGTTCACGAGTAGGAGTAACAATCAGTGCTTTTATCTTTCGTTTGTTTTGGCTTAAACTGATTCCTTCATATAATTGATGAAGTATTGGAATACCAAAAGCAGCTGTCTTACCAGTACCTGTTTGTGCAACACCTAAAAGATCTTTGCCTTTAAGTAATATAGGAATTGATTGTTCTTGAATTGGAGTAGGGTGAGTATAACCTTCGGCTTCTAAGGCCTTTAGGATTGGTTCGGCTAGGCCGAGTTCTTTAAATGTCATAAAAATTTTAATAAGTTGCAAAGGTACGCTTTAATGTGGAAGAAATAATATAGTGGTTGGAGTTGGTATTTAGTCTCAAGTAATAAGTATTAAGTAAGAAGCTAGAAAATAGAATATAGAGAATAGATTTTTTTTGGATGGATGCTGGTTGAAAGGTTGTGGTGAGAAGTAATAAGTGCAAAGTATTAAGTAGGAAGTTAGAAAATTGAGAATAGATTTATTTTGAATGGATGCTCATTGATGGGTTGTGGTTAGAAGTACAAAGTATTAAGTACAAAGTATAAAGTGGGAGGTACGAAGTTGAAAGTACAAAGTGGAAAAGAGAAAATAGAGTAGAGAGGAAAGATTTTTGAAAATGAAAATTTAGCAAAGCTAAATTTTTCCAACAACCAACAACCAACAACCAACAACCAACAACCAACAACCAACAACCAACAACCAACAACCAACAACCAACAACCAACAACCAACAACCAACATCTATTTTCTAATCTCTATACTCTCTTTTCTGTTTTTTAAAACTTCTTTTGTCGCTTAACGACACCAATTATCGGTAAGTTGTTTTTAGGTGTGATGTCGTTTATCGATGCGATTTTACACTTTACCCGAACTTGTGTCAAGTAACGATTATTAGGGGTTTTTCAGCGATTCACGACCTAGCAAAACAAGGCCTGCGGCGTTCTATTATTGTAACAAACGCAAGTCATGAAAACAATAATAGCAACAATCTTTATCATCTTTTTAAGCTTCACAGCTCAAGCACAAAACAATACTGAAGAAGTAAAGGTTGAAACTATTGAAATGAGTATTGTTACAGAAACTGTGAATGAGGTAAAAGCTGAATCTAATACAGAAGTAGCTAGACTATACAAATTCAAAAACTCAAGAATCAAAAGAGATTTGAACTTTTTGACTAAAGCTAACAAGCCTAAGATGGCTTAATTTCAGTATTCAGTATTCAGTATTCAGTGTTCAGTGTTCAGTTGCCAGTTACAGTTTATAGTATTAAGTATTAGCTACAAAGTACAAAGTATAAAGTAAAAAAGAGAAAATAGAGTAGAGAGGAAAGACTACAGGCAATAACAATTTAGCTACGCAAAATTTTATTTTCCAACAACCATCAACGGACAACCAACAACCAATTAAAGTCCTGCCATTGCAGCTTCGGCACAGCGTTCTCCGTCCATAGCGGCAGATACTATTCCACCAGCATAACCACCACCTTCACCACAAGGAAAAAGACCTTTGATAACAGGGTGCTCTAATTTTTCATTTCGTGGAATACTTACGGGAGATGAGGTTCTAGATTCTACTCCTACAATATTGGCTTCAGCCGTATAATAGCCATGCATTTTATCTCCGAAGGCTTTAAAACCTTGGCGTAATCTACTACCTATAAGTTTTGGTAATAGTGAATGTAGTGGAGCAGAGTTGAGTCCGGGTTGATACGAAGTCGGATTTAAATCTACAGATAGATTTCCTTCTACAAAATCAGTTAATCGTTGTGCGGGTGCGGTTTGTGTTCTTCCGCCAGATGTAAATGCTAATCGTTCCAAAGCCTTTTGATATTCTAATCCTTTTAATGCTCCGAATTTCTCGTATTTAGGAATGTCTTTATCCACATTTATTTCAACTACGATACCCGAATTTGCATACAGGTTATTTCGTTTCGACGGAGACATGCCATTAACGACAACCTCACCAGGAGCTGTTGCAGCGGGAACAATGAATCCGCCAGGGCACATACAAAAAGAGTACACTCCGCGATCTTTCACTTGTTCCACCAAACTATAAGATGCCGCAGGGAGCAATTCGCTACGATCACCAGAACAGTGGTACTGAATACTATCTATAATATGTTGCGGATGCTCTACACGCACACCCATGGCAAATGATTTTGCTTCAAGTGCAATATCTTTTTTATGTAGTAAATCGAAAATATCACGAGCGGAATGTCCTGTAGCAAGAATTACTCGTTCCACAGCCATTTCATTTTTCTCGTTTAAAACAATTGCTTTTAGCGTATTATCTTTAATAACGAAATCTGTCACTTTAGTATTAAAGTGAATTTCACCACCATGATGCTGAATTACTTCACGAATATTCTGAACAATTTTAGGGAGTTTGTTTGTTCCGATATGCGGGTGTGCATCTACCAGAATCTTGTCGGTAGCACCATGAAAAACCAAGCTTTCAAAAATGCGACGTACATCGCCACGTTTAAGACTGCGTGTATATAATTTTCCATCAGAATACGTGCCAGCACCACCTTCACCAAAGCAATAATTGCTTTCTGGGTTTACCTGATGGTCTTGATTTATAGCTTTTAAATCTCGCCTACGATCCTTGACATTGTTACCACGTTCCAAGACAATAGGTTTGTAACCCATTTCTAAACAACGTAATGCAGCCCACATACCGGCAGGTCCGAAACCTATAATGTGAATTGGTTTTGCATTCGATACATCTTTGTATTTAAAGTTTAGCGTATCGCTTGGGGCAGGCTCATTAATATAAATAGCCAGTTTGTAATTAAAGAAAATTTTAGGCTTACGAGCATCTATAGACTTTCGAAGCACCTTAATTTTAAACGTACCATCTTCGAGTCCTAAGTACTTTGCCGCGCGAATTTCTAATCCGTTAGGTGTGCCTTCTTCTTTTAATGTTAACCGCAACTGTACATTTCTGACCATGCTGCAAAATTAAACGAAATTATATTAGTGATTTCATAATCCGTACATTCCTTTTAAGGTAATTTGAATCATAGTTTTATTTGGATATTTCTTTCAATGCCTGTTTAAATGAGTTTGTGGAGCGTGTAATATCAGATGCTGTTGTTGCCCAAGAGCAGATGCTAATTCTAATCACTTTTTTGCCTTTCCATACCGAACCGCCAGCCCAACATTCTCGTAATTCTTGAACCCTTTGTAGCACCTTATCGGTTAGTGTATTTGTTTCACATTGAATCAATACTTGATTGAAAACAACATCATTAAGAACTGAGAATCCGTCTACAAGTGTAATTTCATTGGCAAATTGGTTGGCTCTTGCGTGCATCGTATATATCATTTCATCAATACCATTTTTGCCTAAGTATTTCATTGTTGCCCACAGTTCAATAACTCTAGCTCTACGTGACATCTCTGGGGTGTAGAACATGCCATCTCGTTTTTCACCTGTAATAATATAGCTTCCGGTCATATGTAGGGCAGACCTTAAAGCCGCCTCATCTTCACAAAGTATAATACCACAATCATACGGAGTATTAAGGGTTTTATGTCCGTCAACTGCCCAAGAGTTGGCGCCTTCAATTCCATAAGTCAAATGTTTTAATTTGTCTACGGCACCGGCCCATAGACCAAAAGCACCATCAATATGTACCCATGATCCTGCCTTTTTTGCAATTTTACATAGCTCGGAGAAATTATCAAACGAGCCGCTATTAACGTTACCGGCTTGTAGAATTAAAATAGTTCTATCATCTAATTGAGGTAAATTATTCAGCTCTAATCTACCTTGGTCATCAACATCTACCCATTCAATATTTTCTTTACCAAAACCTAAAAGTCCTATAGCCTTAAGAATAGTCGAATGTGCATGCCTACCTGTAACAATTCTCAGTTGAGGAGCATTGAACAATCCTTTATCGTTAATATCCCAATTTAGGTTAGATAGTAATCTAAAGCGAGCAGCTGCTAATCCGCATATATTAGCTGTAGATGTTCCGCTTACAAAACCGGCAACTGTACTTTCAGGAAGATTGAATATATCTTTTAGCCATTTTTCTACAACAGTTTCTAATGCTGAGCCAATAGGGGAGAGCACATGCATAGCTGGGGCTTGATCCCAAAAGGTGGATATAACTTTTGCCGCTAAACTTACTGGGATAGCTCCGCCAGAAACAAAACCAAAATATCTTGCTCCCGTTGTGGTCACCGTTGCAGGAGAACCGTATTCATTTAAAAACTGGATTACATCATTGGCATTGGAAGAATTTTGCGGCATAGATTCATCAAATTTATCTAAGTCAGCTAATGCCTTTTCTGTTGGATATACATTCCTTTCAAAAACACTTTCCAAGTATTCTTTTCCAAATTCTTGTGCTTTTTCAAAGATGATTTTCTCGTCCAATTCTTTATACATCTGGTTTTGCTGTAAGCTTGTAGTGTGCATTTTTATATGTTTTTAGAATAGTTACTGTTGATATAATTCAAAGTTGAGCAAAATAAAAATACCATAACAGATTCAGTTTTTGTAAATTTAACCAGTACAGATAAAAACTACTTTGAAATCAATAGCCGGTAAAAGTTATAAATACATTGAAATTGCCACTAGCATAGAACAACAAATTTATGACGGAGTTCTTAAGGTAGGCGATAAGTTGCCTTCTTTGCGTGTATTGCAGCAAGAATACGGCGTTAGTATAAGTACCGTATTACAGGCGTATTATCATTTAGAGGCAAAAAGCTTAATTGAGCCGAAACCAAAATCTGGATATTTTGTTATTTTTTGTTCGGCGGATATTCTAAAGAATCCTGCGAAGAGTAATCCGAATCAATCATCTGTACAGAGTAGCGCAACCGAGATAATTGTTGATTTTTTTCAGAACCTAACAATTGAAAAGGGTGTTGATTTCTCATTGGGTGTACCATCAAAGGAGTTATTGCCTGTTGCCAAATTAAACAAAGTAATGCATGAAGCAATTATCTCGTTGCCACAAGGAGGTAGTGCACAAGGCGATATTTTAGGTCGTGAAAATTTACGAAGACAAATAGCTAGAAGATCCATTTTATGGGGAGGGAAGCTTACCAAAGATGATGTAATTATAACATCTGGCTGCACGAGCGCATTATCATTTTCTTTGATGACCGTAACAAAACGAGGAGATACCATTGCAGTGGAGAGTCCTGTATATTTCGGACTGTTACAACTTGCAAATACTTTGGGCTTACGGGTTCTAGAACTACCAACAGGTCCCCTGTCAGGTATAGATTTAAAAGCTTTAAAAAAAGCAATTGAAAAGAATGATATTAAGGCAATTGCGATAATTTCTAATTTTAATAACCCTATGGGGAATACTATATCTGATGATGGTAAAAAGGCATTGGTAAAAATTATTCAGAAACATCGTATTCCGCTTATTGAAGATGATATTTATGGAGATATATACTATGGGGATAGTAGACCAACCACATGTAAAACTTATGATGATAGCGGTCTTGTAATATTATGTGGGTCTTTTTCTAAAACACTGGCTTGTGGTTATAGGGTAGGTTGGGTAGTACCGGGTAACTATTTTGATGAAATAGTGAAACTAAAACTCTATTTATCATCTACAAGCTCAACAATTACTGAAGAAGCTGTGGCGTTATTTTTAGAAAAAGGTAGATATGATCATCATTTAAGAAAGTTGAGACATACGTTACATTCAAATAGTTTAAAATTTTTGAAAGCCATTATTACTTATTTTCCGAAAAATACACGTGTTAGTAAACCAAAGGGAGGATTTCTATTATGGGTAGAACTATCGAATAGTATTAATACTGAGGTACTCTATAAATTAGCTGAGTCTGAAGAAATACGATTTTTTCCAGGAAAAATTTTCACACTTCAAGACCAATACACCAATTGCTTACGACTTAGTTACGGGTTAGTTTGGAATGAAGAAATTGATAATGCTTTGTACCGTTTAGGGATGCTCGTTAAAAACTATGAGAAATTAAAGAATTAAGCGTTTATTTGTTTGTTGTTGATCTGTTTTTCCACAATAGTTCTAAAAGTCAAATTCACTCTTGGATTCTTGCTTTTAGTTGTAGGTGGCAGTCGGTGAAGCCAATTCGTTTGCGTTTCATCTTTCATAATCAACAAGCTGCCATGTTCTAAAACCAATTCTACTTTTTCTTTAGTTTCTTTATGTTTAAAAGCGAATTTACGTTCATCTCCAAAACTAAGAGAGGCAATGGCTCCGTTCTTTTTTAAGTCCTTTTCGCCGTCACTATGCCAAGCCATACCTTCGCTACCATCATGATATAAGTTTAGCAGACATGAGTTGAATGTTTCTCCCGTTTCTTGTTCTATTTTATGTTTCAGTTCTAGCAATTCCGCCGTCCAAGGTAACGCCTGTTTTGTAGTATTAGAGTAGGTGTATTCGAATGGCTTTTCACCATACCATGCAACTTTACGTTTGGTAATAATCTTCTTTCCAAAGATGATAGCTTCATCATTCTTCCAAACAATGTTATTGAGTAGTATGTCTAGGTAATTTTCAGCTTCCTGTTGGGTAAGTATTTTTCCGTAGTAATTGACAGTTCCGCCCTGCGGAAGCAAATTTTTACTGTGGTCAACCTTTATATCAAATAATTTCATTTTCTAATTCAAACTGATGTAGTATTACAAGCTAATAAAATTTTAACGCTTTAAAAAACAAAAGCGAATAGCTAACCTTTTTTAATAGGATTATCTACTCGCTTTTATAATTAATGAGAACTCTGTTGATATATACTAATTGCTTTTAAGTAAGTTCTTAATCACCTGGTTCCATTTTTCTATAGACTGAAACTCTCCGCTCAATTGATAGTTTATTTCAGCATTATAGAATTCAAAAACGGTATCGGCTTCATTTGCTTTTTTCGAAAAAAGATTCAAAAGTAAACGCTCGGTTATTTTCTCTTTTCTTGCATACGATTTGCCGATGTTGGCAATTTCAGACGTTTTGATAGTAGATAAATCGGCATATTGCTGATTTAAAACTTCGCCGGATTTTGAAATAAAGAATACGAACTTTTTTTGTGCATCAACGCCTATGGCGTAGTGACCAAAAATTTCATGTTCTGTAGTTTGACAATTATGTTTGTTAGCGATATCATTTAAAGATGACATCATTTCCTTTTCTTTCGTTTTTCTGCTTCTGCTTGTTACAACAAAAGGCATTGCACAAAGTGCAACAGATGCTAAACCAATAGCGGCTATTCCTAATTCCATTTTATAATTTTTTAAATGAACTCATCTTGACTTTTTGTTTGGAACCGAGAATTAAGGCTTTTGTGCCGTAATGAAGTCATTTTTTATTTACATAGCCATAGCTATGGAACTCAAAAATGACAAAATTAGGGTGCAAAATGTATAATTCGTAGGTAAAACAAAAAGTCAAGATGAGTTCAATATGATATATTGATTTCTGTATGATGTTTTAAGTAGCATCATATCAAGCAGTTATATGTGGTTATCAAAACCATAACCTTTAAAAAAATGGATTACCAGAAACTATGAAATGGGAAGATGAGGTCAGACTTTCTATGTCTGATCAATAACGTATTCGCGTATAGTTGGTATTGCTTAAACCTTGCTACAAAACCTAATTCACTATAATTTATTTGTGAATTAAAACTTGTAAATGGCAGCTTGTAATTAGGTGATGATACTTCGGCAACATCAGAAACTGAAATTTCAGATTGCTGTGCATGCGGAGATAAAAGCTTTGAAGACTCAGAAAAGTAGGTTCTCTCATCACCATTGTCACTTAAAACAATCTCATTAGAAAACGGTAACGTATTGGCAGAACTATATATACCGAAACAATAAATTGTAACGAGTAATAGAACTTTGAATATGTTATTCGTACTTTTCATATTATGCAATAACCGCTTGGTCGAGAATTAAATTTACTTCTTTCAAACTTTCTTCATTATCTAAAAGCAAGACTAAAGTATCATTCGCTTCAATAATTGTTGATCCACCAGGTCGAACAAAGGTTCCATCTCTTTTGATCATAACAATGAATGCAGCTCTTGGAAAATGCAAATCTATTATACGTTTATCTACTGCGAAACTATTTGGCAAAATTATAACTTCTTCCATAGCAGATTTTGGCAGATTAAGAATATACCTATCATTTTCAGCTATAGGTTTTACTTCATCGGGCAAAGCTACATTCAGCCATTTTGCAAAAATAGACAACGTAGTACCTTGAATTAGTACCGAAGAAACCGATATAAAAAATACAATACTGAATATTATGTTCGCCTTGTCAATACCTGCCAATAGGGGATAGGTGGCAAATACAATTGGTACGGCACCACGCAAACCCACCCAAGAGATATAGAATCTTCTGCCTATTTTCATTTTAAAGAACATTAAGCTGAGAAAAACACTTACCGGTCTTGCGATAAGTATTAAGAATACTGAAATCAGTAATCCGATACCTAAATATGGCACGATTTGAGATGGGAAAACCAGTAGTCCCAACGTAAGGAACAATACAATTTGCATTAGCCAAGCCATACCATCAAACATCTTTAAAATGGTTGATTTATGTATTAAATCTTGATTACCTAAATACACCGCACAGATGTAAATCGCTAAGAATCCGTTACCGCCAACAGCATCTGTTGCTGAAAATGTAATGAACATAAGCGCGATCACCAATACCGGATATAGGCCTTCAAAGCCTAGTTTAATTTTGTTGATGATGATCTCGCTCAATTTTCCGAATGCGAATCCGCCGATTCCACCTAAAATCATTTGTTTTAAAAACAGCGGGATAATAGATAGTACGCTTAAATCTTGATTTATTACCAGCGTTAAAAATGCTAGCGTCAGCACATATGCCATTGGGTCGTTACTACCACTTTCAAGCTCTAAAGTAGGTCTAAGGTTACTCTTTAGTGCCAAATTTTTGGAGCGTAAAATAGAGAATACCGCAGCAGCATCAGTTGAAGAAACAATGGATCCCAGCAGCATACTTTCATAAATGGTAAAATCGGTTACATAGTATACAAATGTTCCCAGAGTTAGCGCTGTAAGCAATACACCGAGAGTAGAAAGCATGATGCCTTCTTTCAAAATTGGTTTTACGGCTTTCCAATTGGTATCTAATCCACCAGAAAATAGAATAAAGTTTAAAGAAACGATACCGATAAATTGAGCAAGCTTAGGATCGTCAAATTGAATGCCGCCAATGCCGTCAGAACCTGCCAGCATACCAATAGCCAAGAAAAGAATTAATGTGGGTACACCAAATTTGTATGATGTCTTACCAACTATAATACTGATAAACAGCAAAATAGAACCTACAAGAAGTATGTTTTCGATGGTAAGATTCATTGGTGGTTATTAATCTTGAATTTAACGCAGTAAAGTTAAATCATTTATCAAAAAACCAATGCGAATGTTAAGGTTTGGCACAATGTTAACATGTTGTGCTAATACCCGAGCTTCATTGGGAATTTAATTAGTTTTTCTAACTAGGGCAGTTGTAATATTTATGAGGTAAAATAACTGTATGAAAATGACCAAAAATAAAGTACTAATTACAATTTGCTCAAGATCATGATGAAAAACAAAGTGAGAACCTGGGCTGTCTTGATGTATGTCAGGTGATATAATCGGAATTAACAGAAGAATAAGAAACCCGATAATTGTGATTAATAAATGTATCACGGTCAGCCAATTTAAAAGTTTTCTGTTTAACTTAATTATTACCCAGTAACCAAAACCAAGAATACCGAAAATAATAGAAATCGACACAGCTAAATTGATTAAATCGATTACTAAATAGGTGTCATGAATATTGATGTCGAGTGTTTTATCAGGTTTAATAAATCCGATTAATAGTATTACGGGAATAAGAACCCAGAATACTAAATGTGGTGATTGAGTGATTTTCTTCATTTATCAAATGTAGTATTAATCTTAAGGTCAAGTTAATGATTATAAAGGTCTTCCCAATTTGTGTTATAAATCGATATTTATAAATACATTTGCATGTATCAATATATTAAACACATCATGGAGCTAAAACAAGTAGAGAAAATATCAAAAGCGTTAAGTGATGTAAATCGTTTGAAATTATTGCAGTACATGCAAATGAACCAAGGTAAGGTAGAGTGTACTAGAGCCTGTAATTTGTTAGATTTAGCACAACCTTCTATTAGTCATCATATTAAGAAATTAGTAGAATCAGGATTGATAAATCAACATAAAATTGGTCGTAATTATAACTATTCACTGAATCATGAGGTGTGGGATAATTATATATTACGCTTGCAAAATCTGTAGTTTTTTCAATAGATATATAGATACTTTTAAATATATAAATGAATTTAATAGTATGAAAAAAATAAAATATTCCATATTAGATTTAGCCATAGTATCTCAGGGTAGTACATTGAAAGATACTTTTGATCATTCGGTAGCTTTGGCGCAAGCTGCTGAAGAAGCTGGCTATACACGTTTTTGGTTGGCAGAGCATCACAATTCCGTCGCCATAGGTAGTAGTGCAACATCAATTTTAATAGGTAAGATAGCTGAAGAAACGAAAACCATTCGTGTAGGTTCTGGCGGAATAATGTTGCCTAATCATTCCTCTCTAATAATAGCAGAACAGTTTGGTACTCTGGGTATTCTATATCCTAACCGAATAGACTTAGGCTTGGGTCGCGCGCCAGGAACAGATCAGTTGACGGCACAGGCTATTCGATCAGATTTTTACCAGGCGGCACAGTCATTTCCTCTAGAGGTTGAAAAAATACAACGTTATTTTTCTGTGGAAAATGCCGATGCAAAAGTGCGTGCTACTTTGGCAGAAGGGGTAGAAGTACCAATATACATATTAGGTTCAAGTACCGATAGTGCTCATTTGACGGCTAAAAAGGGATTGCCCTATGCATTTGCGAGTCACTTCGCAACAACACATTTAATGAATGCGTTGAAGATTTATCATAATGAATTTCAGCCGTCCAAGGATTTAGAAAAACCATATACGGCTGCGGGAGTGAATATCATTATTGCAGATACTGATGAAGAAGCAGAACGCATTTCTACATCGTTATATAAAATGATTATTGCCCTTTTGACGGGTAATAGAACATTTATGCAACCACCTGTTGAGATGACAGACGATTTGCGAGAATTAAGTCAGAACCCAGCTGTGCAGCAAATGTTGAAATTCTCATTTATAGGTAGTAAAGAGACCGTTAAAAAACAAGTACAGCAATTTATATCAGATACTCAAGTAGATGAATTGATTGCGGTGACTAATATTTATGACGGACAAGACCGTATAAAATCTTATCAAATGTTTGCAGAGATTATGAAAGAATTGAATGGAGAGAACAGTTAAGTTCTCTCCATTTTTAATCATTTATTTCAACGGTAGACTGTCTTTCTCTATTAACAGTAAGCTTTGTAACATCTGGTCTAGAATAATGCCCTACAGAATCAAAGTTTTGGCGTTCTTCTAGCACTCTATTAAAATCGATGGTTGCGGTAATGAGTCCTTCTTTATCAATTACCGGAGGTAAAATCCATTCTCCATCAGGTCCGGCAATACAAGAGCCTCCGTTTGCCAGAGTATCTGGGCAGTTTTTAAGAATAGTATCTAAATGTGGTGTGTCTTTAGGGAAATCGGTTTTGCTCATTAAACTAGAAACGGAAACTACGAATGATCTTGATTCCCTTGCAATAAATCGTGTAATATCAGCGGTATTATAATCGGAACCCGGCCATACGGCTATATGCAAATCTTCTCCCAAACCATATAAAGCGGTACGTGGAAGAGGCATCCAATTTTCCCAACAATTGAGTCCGCCAACAGTAAAGTTTTTTAGGTCGTGAACCCGTAACCCATTACCATCACCAGGTGCCCATGTTAATCGTTCTTCATAGGTTGGTTGTAATTTTCTATGAACCGATTTAATTTCACCATCACTATTGATATAAACTAGCGAGCAGTAAATACTGTGTCCGCCTCTATTTTTTGCTCGTTCCATTAATCCTAAGTAGATGGCAATCTTATGTTGCATTGCAAGAGCACAAATGTCATCTAATTCTCCCGTTTCAATTTGAATGGAATTTTTGATATAATGGGCATGAATTTCTTTCTGAACTTTAGAATCAAACTGAGCACCATCGGTCATGGAAACCCAAAAAGGATAGCCAGGTAATAGAGCTTCACCAAAAACTACAAGCTCACAATCATCTTCACCAGCTTTAATGATATAATCCTTGATTTTATCAATAGTCTTCTCTTTATTTAGCCAAACCGGTGAGATTTGAGCCATACCTATTTTAAGGTTGTTTTGTTCTGGAGTATCTATAATTTTAGTCATTACTGCTATTAGTGTTTAATTTAGTTTGAAGCTGTTTTTTAAATCGTTGTGCGAAAATATGATTAGGGTCTAATTCAAGTGCTTTATCAAGGTTTGAAGTTGCTAAAGACAAACTATCCATTTTTAAATAAATACTACCGTATAACACATAAGGTTGAGGTATATTCGGGTCATTGATCTGGGCATTAAATTGGTCGGCAATAGCGAGTGCTTTTTTGAAATTCCCTAAATCAGATTCCAAGGTAGCTGCATAGCTAATAAAAAATGGTATTCTCTTTTGTTTGGGTGTAGTAAGAATGTGTAACGAATCTAAGGCTAATTCAGGTCCGTAAATAGCATTCAATACCTCAATGTATTCTGCCTTTATATATGATTCGTTGGGGTGTTTATGTATAAAAGTTCTATAGTTTTTTTCGGCTGTTGACAAGAAATTTGATAAAAAATCTTCATCTAATTTTACGTTTTGTCCGCGTGCATTAAATAGCTCTAGCGTAATCATGGTAACTTCTAAAATCAGTTGGTCGTCTTCACGAACCTTAATTTGAGAATTGTTTAGGTCGTTTAAAATTTCAATTCTTTCTTTGAGATCTGTAGTATTTTTACCAACCAACGCCTGCCCAACAATAAAAGTAGAATCGAATGCTATGGCTTTTCTAAATGCTTTTTCAGATAGCGTCCATTGACCATAATCTAGAATATGCTTCCAACCTTTATTAAAGTAAAAAACAGCAGAATCGTTTTTAGCGCCGTAAGTGTAAACGGCTGGTTGGTTAGATGATTTATTTTGTTTTTGCTGACATGAAGTAAACAATACAAAAGCTAGTACATAAAGGGAATACTTCAATGACATGGAAAATAGGTTTAATCGAAAATATTGTTTTTAATTTCATTCGAGCCATTCCAAGATCTAAAATATATTACCGAATCGGCTTGACCTACAATTTTTATTAAATCATCAATAGCTTCTGGTATATATTGAGATTTGTGGCAATCTGATGCGGTATGCCCAAGCAATAAATCTTCCTCATTGAATGGTATTCTATAGGTTAGAAATCTCTTTTGAGTTCTTTTTAAATTATCGTTTAACCATTGTACTAAATCAGTATTAAAGTTGACATTCGTGTTACTTATTTCTTTCGGATACCCGTAATACAAAAGGTTTTGTAAAGATTCTGATGTTTCTCGTTGAAAAACCTCGGTAACCACGTTACTAACAATTCTATGGTCTGGGTGACCGTATTGGCCACCAGGTCCAAAACTAATTACAGTATTGGGTCGGTATTTCGTAAAAAGGCTATCAATTTTTTCGTCTAAAGAATTAATGTTCTCTTTTTGCGCTAAATCTCCGTCTATATAACTAAGAAATATCGGTGGATTAATTCCTAAGGTTTTTGTAACGCATAAGGCTTCTTCTGCACGTATTTCTGCCAATAATTCACCCGCAGGAATATTTGCATGAGGTGTAACTCCTTTTGAGCCATCGGTAACAATCACCAAGTGAATATTTACCCCTTCTTTTTGATACTTCGATAGAATAGGGGATATAACAATCTCATCATCTGGATGAGCAAATATCGCCATTAGGGTTTTGCCGTTATTGGAAGAGATTTTATTTTTAATTGATTTCTTCTCATGATTACCACAGGAAGATAATAGAAGAATAGTTAAAAGAATTGGTAATAGTTTTCTCATTGTGTTGGTTAAGAATGATAACGTTCAATTAACGAATTAATTCAATCAACTTCAAATTTAATTCCTCTGTCAATTCGGGTATGGTACTTATATGATCCGTATTGGTTTCCCAAAATATTTTTGGCTCTTTAGCTGCTTTAAATATGCTCATACCTCTTTCGAAGGGTACGGCTCTATCATTAATACTATGTATAATAAGTTTAGGAGTATTCGTTATTTGAGTAATATCACTAATGGCGATATAATCTTGATTATAGTTATTAGGGTCATTTGTAAATGATTTTAAATAAAACGCTCGAAAATTATCTGTAATAAAACTATGTGCAGATTCTAAAGATCCGTCGAGTACTAAAGCGTCAATTTTAGTCTGGTTGTCTTTGGTCAACTTAACAGCTAATTGACCACCCAAAGACATGCCATATACTATGGTTTTAATACTGTCGTTTTTTGTCCGGTGCAAAAAGTCAACAAAAGCCGTTTCTGTGTCTTTCATTACACCTTTATAGTTCGGAATGCCATTTGACTTTCCGTAACCTCTCCAGTCGGTCGAATACACTCTAAAGCCATTTTCAATTAGTGGTTTAATTAATTCTTGACCTTGACTGGTATTTCCGCTATTTCCTCGGATTAAAAAAATATTTGCTTTAGCTTCTGATGAAGGGTTGAACACATAGCTATGAATTTTAATAGAATCATCTACGGTAAGTATATGTTCTGAATAGTCAAAATTATTCAAAAGTTCAATTTCTGTAGAAGGCCTATAGAAAAGTTTAGACTCGTTATTTTGTACTAATGCCTTTATATAGGGGTCAGATTGATAAAGAAAAAGTCCGTAAGCAGTTACTACAATTAGTAGAACTAGAAGTGTTCGAATGATAATTTTGATTGGTTTTTTCATATTGGGTGCAACGTATTTGTAGATGTTTTGTTGTTATCGAAAGAAGTTTTTTAGATTCCTAATGGTCATAGATATAGGGTATATTCAATTGTATTGTAGTTTTACCTTTTTTGATATCAATTTAGTCCTTCGGTAAGCATTAAATTTTTACATCAATTTTTACTACTTTAACTGACTACTAAATAATAGCTACATGAAGTGTTTAAAGTATTTGATGGTATTTGTATTGTTTACGGCATGTAAATCATATGAAATAGGTAAAATAGACACTCCAAAAGGAGAAATTTTGATATGGTTGCATGAAGAGACTCCCAATCATAAAGCAAGTTTTATAGAACTAGCGAATTCAGGTTATTGGGATTCGCTGACTTTTAATAGGGTGATTCCAGATTTTGTAGCACAAGGTGGTTGCCCAGATACTCCTGAAGGTTTTAATGATCCCGAATATTTATTAGCGCCAGAATTTGATTCAAAACTTACACATACCTATGGTGCAGTAGGAGCAGGGCGAGATGGAAATGCTGAAAAATTATCGGCTCGTTGTCAGTTTTACATCGTACAAAATAAAGATGGTCTACATCGCTTAGACGGTGACTACACAGTTTTTGGTAATGTTTTAAAAGGAATGAATGTTGTAAACGAATTAGTAGGTGTACCAAAAGATTCTACTGATACACCGATTACACCATTACCATTAGATATTTCAATAGTAAAGATTTCTGCGAAAAGGCTAAAAGAGCTACGGCTAAATAATAAATAATAGAAGTTTAAAATATTGTAAGTTTCTGTCTTCGCCCGAAGCTCAAGTTTCTTGCCAGCGCGGATCACTTAGATATGTTCGGGCGGGTTTTAATCTATGTTTCTTGTTCAGAGATAAATCCGTTCCCGATAGTTATTGGTATTGGCGACTCCACACACACACACAGCTTAGCTTTAAAGCCATAGGTCAGCATTAGGTATAGCTTGTGTTACTACTAGTTTTTAATCGAAATTAGACCAAGTTCCTCGATTCAAATTCCCTCTTAACTTCTCATCGTATAATCTATTAGCTACGAATATTGTCACCCAAAATCTATCTTGCTTATAAAATTGGTCATATGTCTTTTTTGGGTGTATTTGAATAACTCTATCTTTATCAAACCATGTTAACCTAGTTCCTTCAGCAAAAAGTTTTTCTCTACCTGTTGAATTAGAAGAATCCTTTATAATAGGATTTCCGTATAATGAATTAAGTTTCGAAATCATTTTATTATAAGCAATACTATCGGTATTCTCATTTTTAGCATAAAAGATTAAGAATTCATTTTTAGAATTGGTTAAAGCTCCAACTTTCGAGAAATATAAATTGTAAAAAACAGCTAACTTATCAGCAGAAGAAGACCTTTCATGAGTGTATTCAGAAATTTCTTCTAAATCACCTCTAATATCATATTCATATTCTCCAATTTGATAATGCTCATAATTTGCATCATCAATATCAAAAAAAGAATCTACATTAAAGTTGTTATTTAGCTTTTCAAGATTTAAAATATCTTTTTTGAATTTAAAATTAGTTTGTCCATTACATCCAGTAATAATGGATAACATTACAAAACTTAAGAATATTTTTTTCATTTTTTAAATTATTGGTGGCATAAAAATATATAGACCTTTTGGTAAAGATCGAGACCCTTTTTACGTAAAGCTTTTGCTTGGCTTAGTTTATTTATGACGGAATATTCAAAGCTCTATTGATGATAATTACTTCTTTGTTATTTATTCCTCTTTCTGTAGAAGGGTAAAGTATTACCGCATAGTTGTTTTCAGTAGTTTTGTTAACGCTAGATATAATAAGTCTATCGTTAGGCATATGAAGTATTTTATTAGAAACTAACTCTTTAAAACCGTTGATGTCTTTACTATAGAAGAATTCTAATAATTTATCTTTTTTAGTCGTAAACCAACCATTACCAAACTCACCGTTAAACACCGTAACATAAGTGTCATCTGCTATTTTTACAGGTCTCCAAGTGTTATAAAAACTATTTTTAATGTCAATTAATTCTTGAGAGGTAATAACACCAGATTTAGATATGGTCTTAATAGTAACGACTCCTTTTTCATTGTATAAGAGATAAGAATCATCATTAAAAGATAGATTTAATATTTGATTAAAATATTGAGGAGCTATTTTTATAGTTCTTTTTTGTAGTTCATTTCCTTTTGCATCTATTAATCTATGCAACCAACTATTATCTTCATAAGCTAAAAGATGAATTTCATTATCATTAATAAATATGTTATTATTTCGGGGAAGAGAAATTTTTACATTGTGTTTTTTCTTTATTAAACCTTCTTTAAACTCCATCGAAAGTAGCTTGTCAGGTTTAGTATCTGACCATAAATCTGCAAAATGAAAAACTGAATATTCATTTGATATCCCTATAAAATCACCTACAAAAGGTCTATTACCTTTTTTGAGTACAATTTCTTCTCTATTAAATATAGGAATACTAATTTCTAGCTCTTTGTCTGGATGATATGGTATAATGGAAACATAATTTTCTAATGCAGGACTATGAAATAATGTGGGTAAAATACCATCATCTTCTTTGTAATTTTCATCGCTACCATCAATGTCTATGACACTATATATTAAACTAAATAGACCCTCGTCATCACTATCAACGTAGTTGGCTAAAAGACTCTTTTCTTTATAATTAATACTCTTTTTTGCCGAAATGCCATATTCAGCGGTTAGGGTAGTTATTTTACCGAATTCAGAATCTTCAGTCACGTTAGAAAAACAATTCGTTTTTTTAAGATTTTCCATTTATTTCCTTTATTAATGCCAATGGTTAAGATATGAAAAGTTAAGATGTTTTTTAGTGATGTATTTCAACTTGGTCACAAGCCAATCTATTGAATTTTGTTTTACCAAGCCAAATTCATTTAAGTCAAAGGCATTGCTAGTCTTCGATTTTCGTTGGGTTGTTTTGCACTATTACAAAAGATAATTATATAGTAAGGTGTTTAGAAAATTTTCTTTCTACTTATTACACGAAAACCAATAGCTTTATTCATCTTCTTTTAATTCAATTTTACTAGTAGTTGTAACTGTGGTTTTAATTCTGTCATTAATACTTTTTTCAATTACAAATACTAGCGTATCTGCGACAGCTAAGTTATTCTTCTCTTCTTTGAAACTAGTCATATAATCTTCAGATAATCGATAAGATTTTCTGTCATCTCGTTCTGTTTTGTTGATGTCAATACGGTGAGGAACACCTTGGTAAACTAATTGTTTAGCACCATTGCTATTTTCGAACCGATTAGCTTCTTCATTAAAGCACTCTAAATCTACAGAAGTAACCTCATCAGAAAAACCAATTATCTGAACATAATACTGGTACTTTTTTGAAAAATTTTTCCATTTTTCCATTTCTGGCGGAATGTTATTTTTTATGATACTATCTGTTTCTTTACTATTAGAATCAAAGTCTTCAGGTAAAGAATTTAAGAGTTCATCTCCAAAGGCATTCCAATCATAACTATCAAATTCTTTTGCTTGATACGTAGCAATCTCTTTTTGAAAATAATATTTACCCGAAGCCCAAAGTGTCACCATACCACCAGGCGCAATACCAACTCCAAATTCATAACCATAAACATCAGATCCACCATATGGACTAAATGAGTGCATTTTTGATTTTTCTAACTTAAATAAACTATCTATTGTTTTATGCGGAAGCTCAAAAGTGCCTTTATATATTTTACGTTCACGAAGAGAAACCCAATGGCAGGATAAGGTATATGGCGGAGGGAAATTTTCAAATTCATAATTACCTGCAAACCCCCAGTATGCATTATCTTCTTTATAGTCCTCGGAAATAGTTATAGATTGATTTTTATTTTCAGTCATAAGTTCAAATCTGCCCATAATAGGGTGGTGCTCTGCCACACCAATACTAAAAGAGTAATTTTCTCGAGAGTAGGTTTGGTATGATATCATTCTCCATACATGTAATGCAATAAGAATAACGGTAATGACCAAGAACGATAAAGTAAGTTTGTGTATTCTCATAATTAATGCTGAAAAGCTGCTGCAAGCCCTGTTAAAAATGCTATACCTAGTGCCACTAGTAATGAAATTACTACGGCTATAATACCAAGAATTTTAAACACTTTTTTATTTTTAGAAGTATCGAAATATGCTATCAAAAACAGCTGAATTGCAACTACTACCCAAAATAAATTGAAAAAATACAAGAGCTGGTTTTCGTGGTTTTTCATTTCTAATAAAAGCGTAAAAAGCAATATGGTGTTTATAGTAGCGATTAGAAATGTCAAAGAGCTATTAAATTTTGGTGTGGTTTTAGTCATATTTTTAATTAAAATAGGTATGTTCTTATTTACTTATAGATTAAATTTCGACATATTTTTTGTAAAATTATTTTAGTTCACATTTTACGTCTGCCATATATCCGGCTTTCTGCTCTATCCATTCGTTTAAGTCTAAAGTATCATTTTTAGACTTTATAAAAACCCTATTCCAAGATTTTTTTAGAATTTGCCCTTGGGCAATATGTTCTTCGGTAGTTCTATCTAAAATTATAACCGTATCATTTTGTTTACCATTAAAAAAGACATGATTATTTCTCCCATAATAATCTTCAATATCAAGCATACATAGAAAACTGCCTATAATCCCAAAAAATAGAATTAGAAAAATTATCGTTAATTTTAAAGAGCGTTTATAAATCAAAAATATTATTAATAAAAGAAAGAGAACCAATGCAACTATTGACATTAATGATATGTATTAGGGTTGTGCTTAAAACCATTTTTTTTATTTAAAAGTAATTATAGAATACTAATCTCCATCCAATAAGTATATTTCAGAAAGCAATAAATGCTCATTAGAATTGATAAAGCATAATTTTTTTATGTAAATAGAATTATGCGCTATTGATTCGTTATTGAATTCGTAGCAATTTCCTTTAACATCAAAATAATCAGATTTCCTTCTTGTACTTTGGTTTGTATAAGTCTCTGGGGTATTAAAGAAGTCTATTTTTTGATTTCCACTTAAATAGAATGTATTTACGTTATTCTCTATTGAATGATTAATAACAACCTTAATACTATCTCGTTCTAAAAATTGAGCTACGTATTCAATTAATGAAGGGTCTTGCTCACTAAAACCTTCATTTATTCTTTTTGATGCAAAGTATATATTAGAATCATTTTGTTCGTTTTTAAAATTTGTTTGTAAAGCGTTATTGTCGATACTGTTTTTACACGACAATATCGATACTAATAAAATCCCTAAAAGTATCTTTGTTACATATCTCATTTGAATGTATTTTCAATAGTACGTTTGCATTTCAAAAGTTAGTAAAGCATATGCAAATTGTTGTAGCATATATGCTTAATGCTTTAAGGTATTGAGTTTTATTTCTTCTAAGGTTTTTTGGTATTCAGCAAGATTTTTATGGTCACTATCAATAGCCAGTTGGATCGCTTTAGATTCTAATTCAATGGCGCTATCCTTATCACCTAGTAAGTATGCTAAATGGGCAAGCGTATCGACGTAAAAATGGCTCTCAGGCGATAATTCAATTGAAATTTTTGACCATTTTTGTGCTTTCAGAAGTAAGCTCTTATCGGTATTTCTTTTTGTTACCACATCCCAAGCCATTGCATTACCTAAAGTCGATAAAAGATACTTCATATCATCGATGTAAATACATTCGCATGATTTGTAAAATGTCATTAACTGTTCCGTAAAATTATCTTCTAAAGGAGCTACTTCATTTACCAAAGCATCAAATTTCTCAATACTTAATTTCTGATTATTATATAAATAGATATAATAGTAGAAAATGGAATAGTATTTTTCAGATGCTATGTTATTCAAATTCTCATAAATGGCGGTTACCAAAGCCGGATGCATATCTTCATCTCCATGTCTACTTTTAAGTATTTCTCTAATAGTAGCATATTGGTTTTGACTAAACCGCTCTGAAGATTTAGTATGAATTTTTGATGTTTCAACAGGAAATCTAGAGAGGTACAAACAAAATTCATAATATATTTTGGTAGGCGCATAGTTTCCTTTTTCACCCGCTATATCATCGAAAAACGACTCTACAGTTATGAAATCAAAAGCTAGTTTAGCATAATCAAAATCAATAGCGGTATCATTTTTATGCTCTTCTACCAGTCTATCTAACTCTTGTCTAATATCTTTATAATCAATTTGCGGATAGAAGTATTGAACATTTGTCTTAAACCCAGGATAAGCATTTTTATTTTCCCCAATTACATGTATTTGTGATTCAATGATACTCTCATCAGCACTTTTTACTCTCTTGGTAATGGCTACATCAATTATATCATGATAGCGCTGCTTACCTAAATCTAAGAAGTCTTTGGCAGTTGTACTTTTTGCTTTTAATTTTCTTTCTAGTTTATTTAATTCTTTGATAGCTAAAAGATTTTCTGATAATTCTTGATCTATACCATGGTACTTGTAGTAGAAACTTTCAGTATTAACATCTTCGGTATATATAATATCTAAATCGCTATTTAGTGCAAATACTTCATCAGTACTCTCTGGTCTATATTTCGAAAGTTCAGTTAAGTCTTCTGGCTTTATATAATAAACTAAAAACTTATCATAATTATGATCACTTAAATATGACTTTTCAGCACCACTATAAATGCCATCAAAAATGTCATGAAAATAGGCGACATCGTTATTTCTGAGTAAAGAATTAAAAACTAATAATACTTTAGATTCGTCTGCTTTTACAGCTGCAACAGCTTCCTTTAAATGGTTGAATTCATATTTCTTATATTCTTCATTTCTAGGCGCAGGACTAATGGTCATTACAGGCTTGTAAACATATTTAGGATTATTAAACTTTTTATAAACTTCTTTTTTAACCTCTGCAGGCACTTTCCAATTAGGAAAAGAGTCTATTTTAGTACGTTTTACATATGTTGAAGGTGTAAAAATTGAGGAGAATGCTTTACTGTCTATGTCAAGTATCTTTCGAGTACTCCCATATATTTCTGCCACGGCAAATTTTGAGTTGAAGATATTATTTTTATCCCGTATAGTTCGGTGGTCTACATAAGCATTGGCCGCATTTTTTGAAAGCGTAAATTGATTCATGAGGTATGTTGCTTTTTTCTTTTCGTTATTAGCGGTTACCTCTTCTTTTAAAATAAATTGTATTTCTGTTATTCTTGGTATTTTTACACTTAAATAACCGTTAAAAGCAAACGGTTCAACATTTTCAGTATTAAAAAATAGTGTTTCGAAACTTAAATTTAAATAGGTGAAGTTTTCATCTCCTTTGGCTTTATAGCCCAGGTAATAATTTTCATCTTTTGACTCTAAACCTCGTCTGTAAAAATTAACGGTAATACTGTCTTTAATATTCTCAGAATAATCTTCTGTAACATGAAAGCCTTCAACCTCATAACCAATATCATCTAAATAGATAACTGTTTCTCTACCAGTGTCAAACTTACCGTGTGTTCCCTCTTTTACTATAATGTTGTACGTATTGTCTTCTTTAAAATGAAATTCTGCACCACGGGTACTAGGTGAACCGTAATATATTTTCTCTTCTTGGGCGTAAGCATAGAAAACTGAACAGAAAAGCAGTAAAAAAAATAATTGTTTTTTAATTAATGACATTCTTAAGATTATATGATTTATTTAATACAACGTTGTAAATATGCCAAGTAGTGCAGTTTGTCAGCAATTATTTTTAATTGGTAGCTACTATCAATAAAGTACAGCCTTTAGATGAAACACTACTTTTTTTATTTATCGCGCATGGCGTTGTAATTAGTTCTTATTGCTGGTAGATATAAGTAGTGGTAGATGAAACTACGTGTGGGTTTAGTTCTACTCTTGTCTTGTCTAGAACCAAATTGAAATATTAGCGGTCGTTATGAAAAAAGCAAAAGTTTTGTTTTACTTATTTAAGATGTTAGAATCTTTATCTTCTTTCAGAATATTTATTTTTAGAAAATGAAAAAAAGTCTTTTCATCGCCACGTTGAAAAAACCAAAATAATATGGTAACAAGAAGTATCATCGTTGCTAATTCAAAAAATCCGAAAGCTAATGTTATTGTAAATAATGAGATATAAATTAAAAATTCATATCTAAATTTAGTGTTCATATGAACTCTTAGTAGATTATTTCTTTTTTCAATTTGTATATACGCCTCAAAAGGTTTTAAACCATATTTATTAATAAAAGACCCTAAATTTGAATTAAACACTCCAATCTTAGTAGCGTCAACCATTAGTAAGTTTTCATTTAACCATTTAATTTCATAGCTTTTTTCATGAGCAAGTCTTTCTACTAATTCTTCTTTTGTAATACTAACTTCAAAAATATCTTTTAAAATAAATCTCGAACTAAAGCTTTTACTAAATTTATTTAGTTGTTCATCAATGCCTTCAAAATTTTCTATTTCATTGAATATAGGTTTTTGTAGAAAAGTTGACAGTTTATTGGCAACTACAAAGACTTTTTCGCGGTTATTAAAAGTAGCTATATTATATCTTTTGAGATTTTGCATTACGATAATCAATTGAAAATTAGTAAATAATGCATTCATAGTTCCTGTATTGCCGGCTGGGATTTTTCTCCTTTCTTGAAAACCTATAATTTGAATCCCGAGTATCTTGTCTAATTTCTTTTCTTTTTTTATAAAGTCTTTATGGCTTAATGCAAACTTGCCTGTCTTTTTATTAAAATAACGTTTCGTTTTATAATCTATATAACCTATTAAGAAGCCAACAGAAAGAATGAAACCTATAAAAATATAAATGGTATAGAACCAGAAAGAGTCTGGCATATTTAGGTCTGTTATGAAAACATCATAAAATAAGACACTCCATAAACCAATTAATAATATTTGTAAACACAGAACCAATATTTTGCTAACTACTGCCGGTTTAAAGAATACCTCATTTTCTTTTTCTATATATCTTGTATTGCCATCACTAGCTTTTAGAGGTGTTTTTTTAATTGTATTTTTTTCTTCGAGCTTCATGTTTTTACTTACATCTAGCGTTTAGTATAAGAAATGTAGAGTATAGGGTAATCACTTCATTTTGGCTTGTCAGTTAGCTAAAATTGATTTTTTTTAAAATGCAATAAGCTATACTTACTAGACTTTTTTGTTTAACATAAACGTCTTATTTTATTCTAAATTGTTGGCAATTGTACCTTGTTTAAATTATTCAGGTTTTGTAAAATTACCTGTTGTACCATTTAAATCTCAAGTAAAACAATGTTGTTACGTACCTCAGACCTTTGTAGTTAATACCTTGGCTTTATTTTCTATTCATTGTCACCTATAGTATTTGCAAAATTTGTGCAACTTCTTTTTTCCATTTTTTTTCGTCATTAATTTTTATTGAAATTTCGTCACCTGTAATGTTCAATTGCTCAAATAATTTCTGGGAATGTGGAAACCCAATTTTTTTTCCAACAGCGCAAAATAATTCCAAACTATTATCTTCTTCAATTACTAAATCAAAATAGCTCCATAAAATATCCATAATAAGTAAATTCCAATTTAAACCATAGTCTTTGTAAATCTTATCTTCTTCAAGTGAAAAATACACGATTTTACTCATCGTATTACTTTCAAATAAAGCGTAAAAGGTATCTCCACAATCAAAAATGGGTGTTATTTCGAAATTTGAAAATATTGTAAAATGTGTCATTGTAGGAAAATAGAAATAGGAAGCTTTTGGCTCCATAACTACAAATTCTAATTCATCAATATCACAGGTATTATTTAAAAAAAGTTCTGGAATATTAAATTTTAATAATTTTGCTTTTCTCTCTTCTATCGATGTTAGTTTCATAGTGTAGATAACGTTTGTGCTAAGTATAATAAGGTGGCAAAGGTGCTTTTCGTTTCCGTCTAAGCACGAAGTTAAATGGTGTTATACGCCTGTACTGAAAAGGTGCTTTCGGGCAGGTTTTATTTTCTATTGTTCAATTTAGCAATTTTATAAATATACACAGACCTTTCGATTTTGCTCTAAAGTCAGTATAGTGTTTAGTTTTTGTTTTAGATAGTTTTTTCTTACTATAAACCGTCAAATATTCCACCAATAAATTCTCCGATTCCTTCAAATAAGCCATCAAAAATTTCACCAAAATCTAACCATGATGCATCGAAATCTATATCAGGTATATCAATCCAATCGGCTGTTGTAGAAACGGACAAGCCACTTAACATTTCTGTTTTCATTTCTACATAATCGCAAATTTCTCCGGTTGTTTCGTGATACTTGTCAAAATCTGTATGAGAAGAAAAAATACTGATAGCCCAGCACGAGAAATCAATAACATGAATTCCATCATACCATTTACTTTTTCTATGTGCTTTTTTAACTTCTTTTGGTTTATAGAATTTCTTTTTTCCGTTTTCTTCAACTAATATTTTTCCAATATCAGTTATATATTCTTTTTTATTTATTGGAGCAGGAGCACAAGACATTCCCATATTCTTCAGTTTTGTTGGTGTAGTTTAATTATTTGCAAATGTTGGGTTGAGCGTAGGTAAGGAAATTGTTCGCTTCTGTTTTTGCGCTATCCAGAACTTTTTATCTACGTTTATTTTTTACTATTAAAATCTCAATTCAAATAGATATGGCGACATTTTAAATATGGTCAAGTCATTTGATAAAACTCTCGATCTTAAATAAGTTACAGCTGTTTTTATGCTACTTCTATTGTCTTACCAATTATCTGCAATAAAGGCTGCATTTTTTTATTATAAGGTCCAATTTCTCTTATAATTATGTCAGTTATTACTAATTGACCATTTACAATTTTAGCAGTAGTATAATAATATTGGGTTTCATGGTCTACTTTAAAGCTTTTGGTGATAAAATTATCTGTAATTTTTAAATCCTCGTAAGGCTCGTATTCACCTTCCGTTACAAATTTGTCGTATAACTCTAATTTTAAATCTTTAAAAAAAGAGCTATTAATTTTTGGTTCAGTTTTATTCTGGTTAGCATAATTAGCTATCGACATTTGTAATGTTCCATCATCAGTTTTAGCTCTAAACCTATCACTCTCATAGGGAATCCATTTTACAGGTAATCGAATTATATAAAAATTATCTACCAAGTGCTTTTTTAAATCAACTTCAAATTCAAATCCTTTTTGGTCAGTTTTTTTTTCCTTTTTAAATAAATCAAATAATCCCATGTTTTTTATTTTAATGATATGTAACACTTAGTGCAATTAAGGTAGGGCAGAGGACAAGCATTGTCTTTCGAATTCTCACCAAACCAAATTTACATATTTTGCTTTTATTTTTTTCTATATGCCAAATTGAAAATTTGGCGACCTCATAAAAAAGCCAATCTTTTTAATTAAGCTTAAACCGCCCTATTTTATTCGCGTTGTTGTGGTTGGTGTTTTTTTACGTACAGTACTTTTCAATCAACAGTTTTTCTATTCCAAAGATTTTACCTAGTATCGCTAAAGTTGAAATACCTATTTTTTGAACTATGGAAGGAAATTTAGGAGAAAAAGCATCCATCATATTTAATCCAATTGCTGCATGGAAAATATTATTTGGAAGACCATCATTATTTGTTTTTCCATCATTAGTTAATCCATACATAATTCGTAGAGCATTTATCATTTTTTTTGGATTTAAAATTTCTACATCGAATATTACTGTTTTAGCAGACCTATTGAAAAAAAAATGATTGGTTAGAGGTGATATTGAAAATTCGTTCCCAGCTCTTAAAATTGTTTCACTGTTATTAATAGCAATATTTAATTCACCTGAGATAACTCTGAATGTTTCATTTATTTTAGTGTGGTAATGAAACTGAGTTTGTCCACCTCCAGACTTCAGAAATGTTCTAAATGTTAATTTGTGTTCAGAATTCTCTATAATTTCTATACGGTCTTTAATAATAGGGTTAGAAAACTCTATTTTGCTGTTTCTCATTTAATTAGAAAGTCTTTTTTTATCTATTTTGGGTATTTCTTTATCAATCCTTTTTGCTAATTCAGGCAATTTTCTAGGCTCAAATGGCAAGTAGGGTAGGCAAGGGAACTTTTCGTTTCCGTCTGCGAACGAAGCTAAAGCTTATTGTTTAGTTTTCTTTTTTCTTGTCCAAAGCTAAATCCATAAGATTTAGCGACTTTATAAATATACACAGACCTTTCGGTTTTGCCCTAAAGTCCGCATTACGTTTAGCATTGATGAAAAAGCAGCAAGTCGAGTATCTTTAAAGTTCTCTAAAACAATAAGATATGAACACTCAACAAACTGCTTACCCGAAGTTATACATTGGTATCGATATTCACAAACGAAGCTGGAATCGAACCGATCACACATAGGAGTGCGAGCAAGTTATATTAAAAGAAAAAAAGGTGGTTTAAGGCAAAAAAGAAAATATTAATTAACTTTAAGAAACTGGACTAAGGCTTTTCATAGGAGGTTTTGTTAGCACCAGTTTTTATTCAATCAAGGCTTTTTTCAATACCTCTTTATTTACGTAATTACGATTATCTACAATCCGATAAACGTTCTGTTTAAATGTTTCCAATTCCGAAAGCGCTTTTTCAAGTCCATTCACAAAATCAGATTTGTTCAAAACCATTTTTACTAAAATATCTTTTTCTTTTGGACTGTCATCATAGTATTCAGAGAGTTCAATTTCGTTTCCTTTGATACGATAAAAAACGGATGGATGTCCAATCCAGATTTCTTTCCATTTTTTGGATTTTTCTGAAATGATTTTCACCCAATTTTGGTAATCATTTAATTCACTACAACATTGATGCTCGATAATTAAACTTTCGCTTTCAATTCTTAATCCCCCATCAAATGGAACGATTTGGTCTAAATAATTTTCTGATTCAATTTCCTCAATATGAGTATCAATAGTTGCTTTCAGTAGTTCGTCCGTAACTTTTGATAATATCAGCTCATTATTAAACTCATCTACTTTAATTAAGGCGCCTATTTCTGTAGCTTTTTTATATAGTTCGGTATAGTTGAATTCTTCTTGAATAGGGTTCGAGTATAATGTGAATTCCATTTTTTTCAAAATTGGTGCTAACGGTCTGAGCTATGAACAGTACGGGAGCAAATTAGCGTTTGCTTTCCGCCACGCACATAGCGGAATCTTTTGGTTTTGTTTTTTCTTTTTACTGTCCAGAGCAAAATCCCAAAGATTTTGCGGACTTCATAAAAATACACAGACCTTAGCGTTAAAAACCTAAGCCCGTATTGTTTATAGGTTGTGTTAGGTGTAGTTTTATTTTATCGTTCGGTTTGGAATATTAATACTCCACCATCAATGATTGAAAATACATTACAATTATTAGATTCTAATTTTAACATTGAGCTAAATGGATTAACATTAATTGAATTAGCTAAAGTCCATAAAATCCAATGACTTGGAATGTATGAGCTACTCATTCGATACATTGGTTCACTTAAAAAGTGGTAGGCATTATATCCATTTTCCCCAGTTCCTTTTTTTATAAAAGCAGACATTCGGTCATCTATTTCAATTGAGATTCTTTCAGAATAATTTAAATCAGTTATATCAGAAATTGATTTTCCTGTCCTAAATAAAATATTGGGATTTTTAAGTTCGTCGGTAAACGCGATACTTTGAATATCTTCAATAGCTTTTAGTGTTTCCGAAATGATTTGGTCTTTATTAAGTTTTTGGTTGAATTCTTCAATTAGTGCATTTCTTAAATTAAAAGCATTATTTCCAATTTCTATTCCTTTAGGGAACGACTTAAATAATTCTAAGAATTTTGTTTTATCTAAATCCCAAATATCAAAATGTAAATCAAAATCACAATCTACTTCCACGTCAACATTTACAGGTTTTCCCATAATCTGTCTCCATTCATTTTGCCATATTTTATGTTGCTTTTTCATTTTTTAAATTACACCTAACAATAGTATATATAACATTGATGTTATATGTACCTCCAATATAGAATATATATAACATATGTTATATATATCTTTTATAAATTTTTAATGATCAAGGAGATTCTAATTCCATTATAAACAATAGTTTCAGTTAGCCTAAAATACAGTTCAGCTACTAGAAAGTACAATTCAGAATATATTTTTATTTTTTGAGTAGAAAAGGCTTCATGTTTGCTTTTATCTAGGACATTTTCAGAAAGACGTATACGTCTAAAAGGAAATCCCTAATTTTAAAAATTAGAAAGCAATCAATTTAAGCTTACAAACATGAGTAGTTTTTTAAAGGTAGTAAGGACAGCAATAATCATAGCCTTGGTTATGGAACTAGTTCGGTTGCTTCTATCTGATTGGGAAAGTATAACATTATATGGCGAATTACAATTTACTGGTATAGCCTTGCTGTATTCTTTTGTGCTATCTTTGGTTAATATATATTTCAGCGACTATATCTCTCAAAAGTATACATGGGAGAATGAAACGCAAAAACGGTTATGGTACGGTGCCGCCGGCTCTATTTTACTTACTGTATTGGCGTTTGGTGCTGTACGCGCGTTTACTGAAATCTATATATTTGGTAAAAGTTTTGAACAGTACGTAGCCGGAGAAAGGATACAATATTACTTCTATGCGTTATTAGTTACCCTAGTAGTTTCATTGTTTTTACACGCTTTCTACTTCTATAAAGCCTTACAAGATACCAAGGTAAAAGAACAAAAAATAATAGCAGGTTCAGCATCTGCAAAGTTCGATGCTCTGAAGAATCAGTTAGACCCTCACTTCCTTTTTAATAGCTTAAATGTATTGACCAGCCTTATAGAAGAAGATCCTATGCAGGCGCAAAAATTTACTACTTCGCTATCTAAGGTGTATAGATACGTATTGGAGCAGAAGAGCAAAAATCTTATTTCTGTTGACGAAGAACTAAAATTTGCAAGAACCTATGTGCGACTTCTAAAAATGCGTTTTGAAGATAGTATCGTATTTGAAATCCCTGATGAGGCACTGGATCCTGAGGCTAAAATAGTACCATTATCCCTACAGTTGTTATTAGAGAATGCAGTGAAGCATAATGTGGTAACCTCTTCAAAACCACTACATATTAGAATATATGAAGAAGACGGGTACTTATACGTGGTCAACAATTTACAAGAAAAACAAGTAGTTAAAAAGAGCAGTGGTGTGGGGTTACAGAACATTCGTCAGCGTTATGCCATTCTTACCAAAAAGGAAATGCAGATTTTTAAGACTGCTAAAGAGTTTAAGGTGCGTTTACCTATGCTTACAAATGCAATTTCTTTTCGAGAAACACAAGACTCGCATATAAGCGCTAAGCGCTATGAAAAAGCAAAAGAAAGGGTAGAACTCATTAAAGGATTCTATGGTAACCTTACTTCTTATTGTATTGTTATACCTTTTCTTGCCTATATAAATTTTAAGACTACCAGTTTTGTTTGGGTTATTTTCCCTGCTATGGGTTGGGGTATTGGTTTAATTGCTCATGGTTTAAAAGCATATGGTTATAATCCGTTATTTGGTAAAGGCTGGGAAGAAAGAAAAATAAAACAGTATATGGAAGATGATAGATTCTGAATGAATTTTAAAGGGAAACACTATGAAGCTAACAAAAAAGATAAAATCAGCTATAAACGATAGTGTATTATGCTGGTTGGCAACCTCTTCTGCCGATAACATACCTAATGTGTCACCCAAAGAAATATTCAGTTGTTTTGGAGATAATATGATTATAGTAGCAAATATAGCATCACCACAAACAGTTAAAAATATTCAACAAAATAAACACATCTGTATTAGCTTTATAGATATTTTAAAGCAGAAAGGCTTTCAATTGAAAGGAGAGGCTAAAATTATTACAGCAGCAAGTAATGAGTACGCTAAGATGGAAAATGTATTGTTGGTGCTAACCGAAGGCAAATTCCCTTTTAGTTCAATAACGAAGATTAGTATTGCCAGTGCTAGGCCTATAATTGCTCCTAAATACATACTGTTCCCCGAAACTACAGAAGAGGACCAGATTGCCAGCGCAAAGAAAAACTACGGATTTTAAGGTCTCTCAATAGTCTAAGAACATGCTTTCTACAATTCAGTCGTAAAAAATTACAACTGGGTATTTCATTTTTTCAAAACCTGTACGATCTGCCGAAATTTGAAGTATAGAAATAAATTAGTAATCACTAAAACTTTAAAAAGATGGAATCAAACTTCACAACAGACAGCAATTATAAGTATGAAAAGGCAAAAGAAAAAGTACAAGCTATAAAAGGCTTTTACGGTAATTTATTGGCCTACTGTATCGTCATACCATTTTTAGCATATATCAATTATAATACAACAAGTTTTCTTTGGTTTATTTTTCCGGCACTTGGTTGGGGATTCGGTCTATTAATGAACGGACTTTATGCCTTTGACTATAACCCATTATTCGGTAAGAATTGGGAAGAAAGAAAGATCAAAGAATTCATGCAAGAATAATAACCTAAAAGACTAAAGATCATGGAAAACACAAAATATACAAGAGCAAAAGCAAGAGTTGAAAAAATTAGAAAATTTTATAGAAAAGTAGCGTCGGCTATCGTAACCATTATAATTGTAGCGACAATCAATTATTATTTTAATGAATGGAGGAATGCCTGGTTTCTTTGGGTAGTATTCGGTTTAAGTATTAGCTTATTTTTTAAAGCAAATAAAATCTTTAACTTGAATCCGTTTACGGGCAGAGACTGGGAAGAAAGAAAATTACAAGAGTTTTTACAACAAGAGGAAAATACAAGAAGATGGAGCTAAACGAATTTGAACAATCGGATAAATTATTAAGAGCCCAAAAGAAGGTAAAAGAGATAAAGGGGTTTTATATTCACTTACTTGTTTACGTACTCGTAAATCTGTTTATTATGACAATTACCATTATGGGGATTATGTCTGGCGGAGCTTCGTTCACAGAGGCTTTATTTAACATCGGTACTTTAACTACTCCGTTTTTCTGGGGAATAGGTTTGGCATTTCATGCCGCTAAAGTATTTGGATATAGTCCTTTCTTTAGCAAAGATTGGGAGCAGCGCCAAATCAATAAATATGTAGAGCAAGATGAACGAGATGCTGAAAAATATAGATAATATGAAAACTGAACGAGCAAACGATTATCTTTCTAATGGAGAGGACAGTAGTTTTTCTAAGTATGAAAGAGCAAAAGAGAAAGTGGCAAGTATAAAGCGCTTCTATAATCATGTATTGGTTTTTCTGATCATAAATATCATGTTGTACTTCTTAAGACATAAGTTCGTTTTCATTTTAGTAAGTAAAGAAGCATTCGGTAATCCTGAGTTTTTAGAATGGATAAACTGGAATGTCTACGGTACAACCATTGTTTGGGGGATGATACTGGCTATTCATGGAATTATTGTTTATGGCAATATCTCAGGGTACATGAAGAGGTGGGAGGAACGTAAGATTCAGAAATACATCAATTCATATAACGATTAAAGCATACAATTCTAGTAAACCATAAAACCAGACCATGAAGACCATTATAATAGAAGATGAAAAACCGGCAGCACGCAGGTTGGGTAGAATGTTAGATAGTTTAGATTTGACCGTTTCTACAATGTTACATTCTGTAGAAGAGGCTATAGATTGGTTTCAGACCAATGAACACCCAGATTTAATCTTCTTGGATATTCAATTATCGGACGGACTCTCATTCGAGATTTTTGATGTTATAGAGGTTCACAGTGCTATCATCTTCACTACCGCTTTTGATGAGTATGCCCTTAAGGCATTTAAGCTGAATAGTATAGACTATTTATTGAAACCTATTGATGATGAAGATCTAGAGCAGGCGGTCAATAAATATAGAAAGCTGTTTAAATCTGCCAATGAGCCTAGTAAAATCGCTTTAGATTTTGAAGATATCAAAAAATTATTGGTAAATCCGCTCGAGCGCGAGTATAAAAAGCGATTTACAGCGAAGGTAGGTCAGCATTTAAAAATTATAAATGCAGAAGATGTTGAGTCTTTTTATAGTGAAAACAAAGGTACATACGCGGCTACTAAAGATGGTCGCAATTATTTATTGGATACTACATTAGAACAGTTAGAAGAGGAATTAAAACCACAGATGTTCTTTAGGGTCAGTAGAAAGTTCTTTGTGAATATAGATCACATTAAGGACATTGTTTCATACACCAATTCTAGATTACAGATCAAGCTAAAGAACAATCCTGATCATGAAATTATAGTGAGTAGAGAAAAGGTGAAAGACTTTAAGCTTTGGTTAGAGTAGAATAATTAATATTTTGATATTAAGTTATTTACGATACAAATCTTCTTCCTCGTCAATTCTATTTTCATCAAATGCCGATGGTAATAGTTTGGGAATCAGTTTAATGAATATCGGAAGTAAAATAGCTCCGCCAGGTAGTATGAATATAGCCAAAGAAGGAATACTTTTAAAAATATCTAAAAGTTGATTCTGTACTTTTTTCTTTTCTTCATTACTTAAATCCCTAACTGTAGATTTTGATAACAGGGCAACTAACTCTGCACTTTGCGAAAGCTCTTTAAGCAGGCGTTTACTATTGCGTAGAATCAACTTCTTTACAATTTTACCCATACTGTCGTAAAACTGTTGTGCTAGGTTCTTCTCCTTTAAATAGGGTATAACATCGACATTCATTTTAAAGAAGTCGGTAACATCGGTAATAGATGATGAAATTATAGATTTTTCAAAACCGAGATCTTTTCCTATTCCGAAAATAAAATCAGATTCGGTATAATCCAAAGAGTGATCTTCCCAAACCGTAAGGCAAGCCATATCTAACAGATAGCGATTCTCCCAATTCTCTTTATTTAATAAAAGTCGTTCTCGATAAGAACCATCAAAACTGCTCTCGGCACAATTAATATAGGTTAACGAAGAAGCCAATAACTGAGAAAGTTTATTGTCGTTTCTATCAATTTCTTTTGAGCTAAGAGCGTCATAGGTAATATTGATAGCTAAATATTCTATTTCTGCTGCTTTTTCTATTAAAGCAGAATGTTTATTTAAATAATGCTTAAAAAGCAAAACATCTATAAATAGGAGGGAGTTGGTAATAAGGCTATTAAAAGTTTTACTGATAATATTGTCTTCAATATAAATTCTTGAAGTCATTAGTTTTTCAAGCTTGGCAGATGTTTTACTTCCAGTAAACCATTTATCAAAAAAACCTGCACGGCTAATATTCAGTATTTCATAAAACTTAAATACCTCTTCTATAAAAGTGCTATAGTCATTACCACCCTTAATTCTATAGGTAAAGAACAGTGCGTGTAGTAAATTTATTTTCGCCTTTTCATCTTCAGATAAGGTATGCTCCAATTCAATGAACTCTGGTATACTAGAATTTAGCCCATATACGAACCCGCTTTTTTTAAGCGTATCATACAAAGCTTCAAAGGTGGGGAAAGCGTCTTGGTGTTTTTGAACAACCGAACCATATTTCTCGATCCAACCAGAGGAAGACGGGTTCATATCTTAATTATTTAAGACTGCAAAGTTAGCTAATTATTACTTCATACTAATTTATAAATAGTTGCTTCTGGTCTGTAATACTGTTTTTATTGATAGTTCTCATTTTATCCTTAAAAATAAAATTTAATTTTTTTTAAGAAAAAATGAACCTTCTCTTTTTTGCTGCGTAAGTAGGGGTGATTCTAATCTAAAAAAAAGAGATAATGAAAAAATCAAAATTATTTATGGGACTTGGGGCATTAGCCTTAGTAGGAGTTCTTTTAGTGGCAGCAGATCATATTGATGCGCCAGGTGCTATGGGAACCTCGGCAGACATTGCCGATTTTTATGCTTTTGAACCTACAGAAGGTTCAGACAATACTGTATTCGCAGTAGACCTTCAATCTAATGTATTACCAGATTTGGCTTATGGTACATTTGATGAAAATGTATTATTAGAAATCAATATTGATACCAATAATGATTTGGTAGAAGATTTAGTAATACAGGCAATACCTAGAGATGGTAAAATGTATTTCTTTGGTCCAGTTGCACCAAGCGAAACAGGATTAAATGGTGCTATAATGGTAGACGCTCCATTAGGATCGGTAGACATTTCTGCTGAAACTGCTATTGTAGAAACTACGGCAAACGGAGTTTCTTTATTCGCAGGTCCAAGACAAGATGCTTTTTTCTTTGATTTCTTTCAATTCAATGAAGTTATTGGCGGTACGGCCCCTTTAGGTTTTAAACCAGCTGGTGATCTAAATTCTACGGACGACGATGATGAAACAGCAGTTGATACTTTTGACGGTTCAAATACGATGTCTATAGTTGTAGAGCTTCCAAATAGTCTTTTAGGTAGTACAACAGGTCAGAATGCACTTGGTTTAGAAGTATACAAAACTTGGGTAACAACAAACGTTAAACAATAATTATAACCTTATAAAAATATAACGATGAAATATAAAAATATAAAATATACGTTTTTGTCTCTTTTAGCAGTGGTAGCCTTGGTTTCCTGTAGTGATGATGATGACAATACACCAATAGTTGTTACAGAAACATGTGACGATGGTATTATGAACGGAGATGAAACCGGAGTAGATTGTGGTGGCTCTTGTACACCATGTGAAGAGGCAATGGCGCCAGATTTCACAGGAACATATGCACAAGTTGATTTTATGGGTAGACCGGGTATCAACACCGTATTAAGTGCAGATGGTACTATTAAAGATGCTCATAACGTGTCTATTCCTTCAGAAATGGCAGCTACTTTTCAAGCAGATTTTGAAGCAAGGTTAGAAGCATATCATGATGTATATGCAAATATATTAGGAGCTGATCCAGCTGCCGTAAATTATGAGAACAACATTTTAGGTTTAGATGCACCAACATTAACAGGTTATTTAGCTGCCGATGTTTTAGAAGTAGCTCCAAACTTACCGACTACATATTTTAACCCAGGTACAGATGCAGATGATGATGGTAGAATTTTGGTTCCAGATGGTGATGAAGTTGCATTAACAGGTAGAACTCCACAAGATGATGTTATTGATGTGTCATTGATATTACTGTTCGGTGGTATGGAAGGTGATCGTTTTAGCGGTCAAGATACCGATGGTGATGGTGTTGCAGATTTACCAAGATTAACCTCAGATGGCGTTGGGCTAACCGCTACTGTAGGTACAACGTTCCCATACTTGGGAGCACCAGAATAAGAAGTTGCTTTCACCTTATCTATTGATAGGTTAGATAAGACAGGCACATCCCTAAATTGTTTATGAAAAAGAAGGGGAAGGGGAGTTGAAAAACTCCCCTTATTTTAAACGATCCACAAAAAAACAACCTTATGAAATTATTGAAGCTTGTAATAGTAGTGATACTGGTATCATCCTGTGGTACCAAAAATCAGGACGCAATTGCACATAAAAAAGATTACAACAAATTTTTAGTTTCCAACGAGATTAAAACAACATCAAAATATTTTGACCTTTGGAATTCTAAAATAAGACCAGACAGCATGCAACTTACCAGTTTCGGTGTGGTAGGTGGGGAGTACAACAGATACTTTCAGCAAACTGGCGATATTGAATTTTTAAAGAAAGCAGAAAAGAGTTTAAAAAAAGCCGTTGATATTGCAAATATTGGGAAGCCTGGTTTTTATAGGTCTCTGGCTAGAAATTATATATCACAACACCGTTTTAAAGAAGCATTGCAATTGGCAGATTCTGCAGCGGCAATTGGTGGAGATAAAAGTGAGACCCAAAGCTTGTACTTCGATGTTCATATGGAGCTAGGTAATTACCCATTGGCAGAAAGCTATTTGGACAGTTTAAAGAATATGTCAGATTTCGGTTATATGATTCGTTTGGCAAAATGGAACGATTATAAAGGCGATTTAGATACGACCATAAGTTTTATGGAAAAGGCTAGAACCAAAGCCGAATTGTCAAAGAATAAAGACTTAATGCTGTGGAGTTATACCAATTTAGGTGATTATTATGGTCACGCAGGTAGAATTGAAGAGTCGTACCAGCAATATTTGAAAGCATTAGAAATTGATAACAATAACGCATATGCTAAAAAGGGAATCGCATGGATTGTATTTTCAAACGATAAAAATTCTGAAGAGGCAATTCGCATTCTAGACTCCGTGACGAAGACTTACAATGCTCCAGATTATTTCTTGTTGAAGGCAGAAATTGCCGATTATGCAGGTGACGACTTAGTGCGTACCAAGAATTTAGACGAGTACTTCACCAGAGTAAAGAATACAGCCTATGGCGATATGTATAATGCATACAACCTAGGTTTATATATAGGCGAGACCAAGCAATATGATAGCGCACTACTGTTGGCTCAACGAGAAGTGGATAATAGACCAACGCCAGAATCTTACAGCTGGTTGGGGTATAGTCTTCTAAAGAACGGAGACAAAGTGAAAGCAATGGAAATTATGAACACCTACGTATATGGTAAAACATTTGAACCTGCATTGTTATACCAAGCTGCTGAAGTATATAAAGCGAATGGAAAAGAAGAAAGAGTTAAAGAATTAAAAGGAGAATTAATAGGGGCTATTTATGAATTAGGTCCCGGTATGGAAAAGCAAGTCCATGATTTGTAATTGATTGCCCAATTATATTCATTTCATGTTTGTTTTAGGTTGGATTGTTTTATTTCAACGTCACGATATAAAGTCGTGGCGTTGTTATTATTACGCATTTCATCGAAAATTTGGTTTTTTTTAACAGGCGCATAGATGAAATGCATATATTTATCGACCAAATACATTTAAAATGCCCCAGCATCTTAAATAAGTGAACTAAAAATAGTAACCAAGTAAACCAATTAGTGTTATGGAATACCTACTCTTTACATTATGGATTAGCTTAATGATTTTAATGGTTGGCAAAACAATATTTGCCTACAGGTCTTTACAAAAAACATTGGACCGTACCAATAAGGCTAACTAAATCAGTTTTCTTAGTAATACCGGTAGTAATAGCAGATCTAGTATCAATGCTGTTACCAAGGTTACACTTATAATCAACCCTATAGTTACACTAGGTTGATGTATAGAAAATAACATTACCATAAATCCGAAGAAGAGGATAATGGTTGTAATAACCAATGCTCTACCGGTTTGTGCAAATGTTTTTTCAAGTGCAGCCTCTTTATCCAATCCTTGGCTAATACCTAGCTTATATTTTCCTAAAAAGTGAATGGTATCATCAACGGCAATACCAAAGACGATAGCAAAAACTACAGATAGTGAGGCTTCTAATGGTATACCTAAGAAACCTAACATACCACCGGCAAATAATATAGGTAGTACATTTGGTACTAGTGATATTAGAAAGATTTTAATGTCTCTAAAGACAAAAGCCATAATTACTCCAATCAATAATAATCCGTAAAGGAGTCCTTCTAACAAACTACTTCTAATATATTCAGAGTTTTTATCGAGCAAAATACTTTTACCTGTCACCTTTATGGCAACAAGAGAAGTGTCTAATTGCGTTTTAGCAAAGTCATCTATATCGCTGTAAACCACTTTAAGCTTATCAGTACCAATATCTTGCAGTCTACCATTGATACGGGCAATGCTTTCATCTGCATTTATAAACTTAGCAAGTTGTTTACGTCCTAATTTACGGGCATCTTTCTGATACTTTAAAAATGTTTTCTCATCACTAGGTAGGGTAAAATATGCAGCGCTATTTAAGTTGTTCGCTTTATTAAATATTTTATATGGTAGATTGGCAGACTGCACGTTGCCAATACTTTTAAATGTTTTTAAATAAACTAGAAGTTTTTCTATTTCCTGAGCTACTTTAAAATCCGTCACCTTATTACCATTAGTACTCATAACGGCAATTTCTAAAGGTCTGAATCCTGAAAAGTTGTTTTGAAAGTAATCAAAGTCTTTGGCTATATTACTTTCTGCAGGCAGCGTATTTTTTAATTCTTGATTGGTTTGTACCATGTAAATACCTAACACACAAAGGGCAGTGAAAACAACTGTACCTACTATAATGGATTTGGGATAGTTCTTTGTAAACGTGTTCACTTTCAAAAGATAGTTCACCCAATTCTCAGAGATACTTTTACGGCCGATCAAAGATTTTTCGGGTAAAAAGATCAATAAAGAACCCGTTAAGAAAATAACCGTTATATAAGCGACAAGTACACCGATAGCAGCGTTTATTCCAAATTCTTGAATACTTACCAATCTAGAGGAAAGCAAGGTGACAAAACCTACGGCTGTGGTTATAGAAGTTAGTAGGGTGGTCATACCTACTTCTTTAAGAGAAGAGGTAATTGCTTTATATCTTGGTATACCAGTTTGTAATTTTCTAATGTAACTATCCGTAAGGTGTATAACGTCAGAAGTACCCACAATAAGCATAAGTACAGGGTAGAATGCAGCCATGGCATTGAGTTCTTTACCTAGCCAACCCAATAGCCCCATAAATAACAAGAGCGACATTGCTATAGAAAAAACAGATATTAAAACCACGGGCATACTTCTGTATACCAGTAAAAGAATTATGAAAACTAAAATAGATGCTACTATAGTGGTTGTAAGTACCTCGCTCTTCTGCATTTCAACAATAGCTTCATAAAAGAAGGCTCTGCCTAAAATATGGTAATCGGGTAAATTGTGTTCTTTTAGAGAGGTTCTTATGCTATTTAAAAGAAGTTCGGACTGCTTGTAATCTAAGTTATCTTCGGTCTGTAGAGCCAACACCAAAGAGGTTCTTTTTTCATCAACAAGTACATTTATAAAAAGGGAATCCTCTTCAATTTTTTTCCAATCTTTTTGGTATTGGGAGGGGTCGTCAATATGAATGATGGGTAAAGTGGTATAACCAAAAGAAGTTTTAAGCGGGTAAGAGAGTGAGGTTAATGAACTACTTTCTAAAACATATTCGAAAGTTTTACTCTCTTCAGAAAATGCTTGAAAACTTTTTAGAAAATCTTGTTGTAATACATCTGGCTTGTTCTTAACGGCAATTAGTAGAAAATTGTCATCAGTACCAAACTCTTCTACATATTTGTCATAAAAGGCTAGATCAGGATCTTCTTCTGGGAAAAACTGACTAAAATCGAAAGAAAACTGTAGCTCATCCAACTTAGAAGCAGCTAATACGCCTAACAGGACAAACAGAACAATGAAAAGCTTTTTGAGAAAGCCAAAGTTAACCTTCATAGAATGTATAAAATCTATTTCGGTTGCAAATTTACCACTCTACATTGTAATCGTGGTAAAAAGAAACAATTAAGAGCGAAGTAAATTTAATTAAAACATATCTTTCGCTCTTAAGTGTCTAGTTCAAATTATAGATCTATGAAATTATCAAGATATAATGTCCAGTCATAATTGGTATATTCAATATCCACACCTTTAGTAGAAGGTATAATTTCGTTTTCTTTTAGAATTTTCTTGATACCGCCTTTTCCGCCAAAATCGCCTCTAAACCAACTGAAAAGCGAAGTAACTTTAACCACATTTGTTTCGCTATTGTATTCACTGGTTTTCTCTAAAAGTCTTTTGGTACCTTTTTGTAATTGTTCTTGTAAACGTTCCCATTCGTAAATAGCCACTGGCGGACAATCTTTAGCGCCACAATTAAGGGCAAAATGTACATTAAAAACAGGCTTGTTTACTCTCAATTTACGTTCAAATTTACCTGGAAACCACTTGCGTATATAGCCTAAGCCGTATTCCCATTGCGATTTTCTAATAATACCATGTTCTATTTTAGCAAATGAGACCATTTCACCAGCAATTTTTATTTGCTCTAATTTGAAGAAACTACCACGATCATCATACAATTCCGGATTTTTCTGTAAGATAACCTGAATGTAGCCATTATAAATGTTCAGCCAAAAAGCCAATCGCTTATCATTGGTATCTAAAGCGTTGTCTAATTCTTCAATAGATGTGTTGGCAAGAATATCTTGTATTTCTTGCGTATCTTTTTCATCTATTATTCGTTGTAAAAATGATTCGGATAATTCGTTAAAATCTGTTTTGGTTTCGGCTTCTGCTTGTGCCTGAAGATTGGTTTTTGCTGTGCAGGATAAAGCAAATAACGTAAGAAGAAAATAAAATTTAAGTTTCATAGTACTATTTTAGGTTACCTATAACTACGTAATTATAGTCTAAAGGTTCGTGCAAGCTTGGTCGAATATTTATTTAATAGATTACAGTAATTTATTTTAAAAGTTTTAAGGTGGTTTTAAAACTATTTTTCTCAATTTGCGTAAGTAAGGCGTAAAACTAGATACTATTCAGGTATTGTTTTACTTTTTAATATATATGCCTTAGCTATTGCCATGATAAGTATTATAATCCCAGCCCATAATGAATATGATAACTTGCAACGACTTTTTAAAGTTGCTTGTTTTATTGAGCATGAAAAGCTCTTGGAAATTATAGTTGCCGTTTCCCCAGGTAATTCTGATACCATTGAAAAGCTAGACTGTAGTCAGAAAGTTAAAATATTACATTGTAAGAATAAGGGTAGAGCAGCTCAAATGAACGAAGCTTCTCAAATTGCTTTAGGCAATACCTTTGTTTTTTTACATGCTGATGTAGTACCACCAGCGGGATTTGTTGATGATATTCTCATTAGTTTAAAGAATGGATATGATGCAGGTTTTTTTTCATATAAATTTGATAAAGACGCATGGTACTTACGGGTAAATGCTTCGTTTACGGCTAAAGACGGTTTATTTACCGGTGGCGGAGATCAATGCCTTTTCATTAAAAAAGATGCTTTTAATCAGCTGGGTAGATTTGATGAGGAGCAAGTATTGATGGAAGATTTTGAATTTTTCCGTCGGATGAAAAAAGAGAACGTACCGTATACAATCGTTAAAAATGACTTGATTGTTTCTGCTCGTAAGTATGAGTCTAATTCGTATCTCAGGGTAAACCTTTCTAACTTTCTTTTAGTGGTACTTTTTAAATTTGGGTATCCAGGTAATAAACTCAAAACACTTCATAATAAATTGATACGCACCCCATACAATGGTTGAGATTATAAACGGAATTCAGCAAATTGGGATAGGCGTTCTCGATGTAAAGAAAGTATTTAATTGGTATAGAAAGCATTTGGGTTTTGATATTTTGTTGTTTGAAGATGAGGCAGTTGCTTCGTTGATGACGAGGTATACCAATGGTAAGGCTGAAAAACGAGAAGCCTACTTATCGTTAAATATGACGGGTGGCGGCGGATTAGAAATTTGGCAGTTTAAAGATCGGACTCCTACTGCTGCTATTAATCCAATTCAATTTGGGGATTTAGGTATTTATGCAATGAAAATTAGATGTGAAAACCTGATTGAAATGCATTCGTATTTGAGGGATTTAAAAGTGTCTAGTCTCTCAGAAATCAGTCAGTCTTATCGTTCTAGTTTCTATTTTACCGATCCTTTTGGTAACCGGGTTCAAATGGTTGAAGATCATTATGTTTTTTGTGAGCAATCATCTAAAAATGGGGGAGTGCTAGGCGCTGTAATTGGCGTTAGTAATATGGAAAATTCAATTGAATTTTATAGTTCAATGTTAGGGTATTCATTAAAAACATACGATACTATTGAAACACTTGAAAACGATAGTACCACAGGAAAATATAGAAGAGTAATTATTTCTCAAGAACGAAAGTCCGTTGGCGGATTCGGAGACCTTCTAGGTCCCACACAACTAGAACTTATTCAGGTTTTAGATAGAACACCTATTAAGATATTTGAAAATAGATTGTGGGGAGACTTGGGGTATATACACTTGTGTTTTGATGTATCAGGTATGAGTTTGATTAGGGAAAAAGCTAAAACCAATGGTTATCCTTTTACCGTAGACAGTGCCAATAGTTTTGATATGGGCGATGCAGCGGGTCATTTTAGTTATATGGAAGATCCTGATGGTACGTTGATAGAATTGGTAGAAACGCATAAAGTCCCTATTCTAAAATCATTAGGATTGTTCCTGAATCTTAAAAAGAGGAATCCGCATAAAACCTTACCGAAATGGTTGGTAAAAAGTTTAAGTTTTAGTCGGGTAAAAAAAGATAAGTAATCTAAAACATTTGCCGTTTTAGTTCTTACTGGTATTCCTGATCAATCCTATTCCTGAGAAGAAAAATATAGCGCCTAATACGCCAAAAACGATTAATTGTTTAGTGGTACCAGTGCTATTACCAAATAAAATTGCAGTATAAACAAGTCCGCCAATACCTAATAGGGTTAAAACGGTTCCGAAAAGTTTCTTTAAATCCATGGTGGCAAAATAGTAAAAAAAATGGGCAGTTTTTAAAAACTGCCCATTATACTTTAAATTTTAATGTATTATGAACTAGCTACAACACCTAGTGTATATAATTGCTCTAGGTTTGGCGATTCACTTCCACCTGCCGGCTCTAATGTAATACCAAATGCTTCAGAATCGTTCGGATTATTCAGCGCAAAGACTTTGTTCTCATCGGTAGCAAAATCTTCTAGCAGCCCCATACTAGTAGGGGTAAGCGGAGAAAGTTTAAGAGACCAAACTTGGTATACAAAACCATCTGGTGGTTCAGGTAAACCTTTGGCATCTATGAAAACTTTTTGGTCTTCCTTGTTCCAATATGCTTTGGCGTAAGAAGTAGGTGATACTGCTTGACCACCTAATGCAATTACACTAATGTTTTGGTCACGCAGTGTATTCAAAAGTTCTTGAGTTTGTTCTAAAGAAGAATCGGTATCTGCAATTTGCTGTTCCAAATCTACATTTTGTTTTTCAACAACCTCTATATTAGATTTTAAATCTTGGTTCTGCTGATACATCCAAAATAGACCAACGGCCAATAGAACAGATGCTGCCCAACCAATATATGATAAGAACGGTGAACTACGCTTCTCATTAATATCAACTACCTTAACTTCACCGTTAATTCTATTCATTAATGCTGCAAATGAATAGTTATAACCAGGTGATGCCTTTCTTGACAACTCTAATATTGAAGCTTCAATAGCTTCAATTTCTTTCTGAATTTGAGGATACTCTTTAGCGTAGTTGGCAATTTCCAGATTTTCCTTCTCTGAAAGCGTACCGGCTACGTAAAGCTCCAAAATTCCCGATGCTATGTATTTTTCTACATCCATACTATCTTACGGCCATATTTTCCCTTAGTTGGGAAATGCAACTTCTATTTCTTGTTTTTACAGTACCGATCGGAATTTCCAATTCTTCGGCAGCATCTTTTTGAGTGTATCCTCTAAAGTATAACAGTTCAATGATCTGTACACATTTTTCCTTTAAATTTTTAACGAGGTTTCTTACTCCCTTGGTGTCCACATTAGAAGTTTCTTCTTCTTCCTTGTGCTGTAAAATATTTACGAAGTAATCTGCACTAAGGTTCTTTTTTTCATTTTTATACGACCTACTGCGTATTTCATCGATAGCAGCATTTCTTGCAATGTTCAATACCCAGGTAAAGAATCTTCCTTTAGATGAGTTGTAACTTTCACAGTTGTTCCATATTTTAATGAATACATCTTGACAAATTTCTTGGGAACGTGCATCGTTCTTAACGATGGTGTTTATTACACCACAAATATTTTCGCTATACATGCCATATAGCTTTTCGAAAGCCGATTGGTCTTTCTTTTTAAACTGATCAACCAAAAGGTCTAGTTGCATACGTAATTTTTTAAAACGGTTAAAAATAGAAAAAGCTGTTCCAAGAACAGCTTTTATTAAAAAAATTATTAACCCTATTCAATTATACCGGCACAACTTACACGTGCACCAGCAGCACCGCTGGGCTGTGAAGTATAGTCGTCCACCCCTTGGTGTACAATAACACCTTTGCCCAAAATATTTTTGTTTTCATCATCACAGCCAATACACCATTCTTCTGTTTCAAATTCAACTTTTGCATTACCATCGGCATCTGCGGTAAAGTTACCAATATCACCTTTGTGATATCCTTCAGAAGCTCCCCATTTACCATGTGGTTCATTTGTTGGGTTCCAGTGTCCGCCAGTAGAAGATCCATCTGCAGCAGTGCAATCTGCCGTTTGGTGAATATGAATGGCATGCTCGCCTTCAGATAAGCCAGATAGCATGGCTACCATTTCTACTTCGTCATCATCTTGGGTAAAGGTTACTTCACCTTTTACATTACTATCGCTTTTTGGTTCCAGCATAAATTTCACGACAGTTTCCTCATCGTTCATTTCTGCTTTAGCCTCATCCATTAGTTCTTCAACTTCTTCTTTAGCTTCAGACGCCTCTTTTTTTACCTCTTTGCAACTAAAGACAGCTAATAGTGCCAATAGTGCTAATTCAATTTTAAATATTTTCATTTTGATAGTTTTTATTGTGAATAGGAAAATTATAATTTAAAACAATCAATATCAAATATTTACATGATATGAGCAATCCTTTTAATCTTTAGGGCAAAAAAAAGAGGTACTGAAAAGCACCTCTTTTTTAAATATGATAAAATTGAATTTTTATTTTGTCAATAGCACTTCTGCTTTAACGGCAACCTCGCTCCATGTTTTACTGACACCATCTTTACCTGTATGCAAAATTTCACACGCTTTGTTTATAGATGCAACGGCATCCATAGCATTCCAATTTGCCAAATCCATAGTACCTGTGAAGGTGATTTTATCATCACCGTTCATTTCATATGCAAGCGGAATGTTTTGTGTTTCTCCGTTCAAGGTAACATCAATAGAACCTTGGTCTCCATCAACTTTAAAAATACCAGAGATTAATTCTGTATCCTTTAATACGCCAAAGAAAAACTCTAATAGTTTAGGGTCTCTTGTTCCCGTTGGGTCGTTAGTGAATAAGCTACTAACTGGAATGCTAAACTCGGTTCCATTTAAGGCTTCCATAGCAGTTGCACCGCTATTTGTTTTTGTGAAGTTTATCTTTTTAAACATGCCACCAACAGGTACTTTATCTGTTGTCTTGTAAGCGGTAAAACTTACTTTTGTTGAATCTTGTACTAAGCTGAACATTTCAGTTGCTTCGCTTGTTGCTTCAACGCTTTTAGACTCTTCACTTTTTTTAGCGTCTTTACAACTTGCAAAAACGATTAAAAGTGCACTAGCGAATGTAAGTGCTATTTTTTTCATGATAATGTGTTTTAATTATAGTATAAATTTACTTCTTCTTTTTAAAAATGCCACGTAAATCTGTGTTATAAAATAAGCCTACTTGAAAACGGTCAAAATTAGTCTCGCTAAAGTGATTTTTTAAATACCCAAATTGCATACTTAAATCTTCGGTTACATTAACTCCCAAGGCAGCATACGCACGATTTTGACCAAAGGCATCGTCTTGTAGGTTGATAAAGATCTCATCATAGAAATTCAGGAAAAAAATATCGGTTAGGGGTAGGGTCATTTGAATTCTGTAGCGAGCTCTGTGTAATGTATTACTGATGCCGGTGGCGTTGTTTTGAACAAAGCGTTGCTCTAAACGGTAGCGATGCTCAAATTTAAATTCCCATACTTTGTTTTTTAGAATAAACTGCTCAAAAATGCGATGCTCTGAAATAGCATTATTTTCAAAAATGGCATCATCACCAAGAACATCAAATTCCCTAAAGGTAGGGTCGGTATCAATAAAACCGTACCCCAAAGTGGCAATAGCATTAGGATTAATATGATAATTTACTCCCGTACGCAGCAACAACTGATTAAAGTTAGATGCCATCTCATAATATCTAAACTGCGCTTCGGTATGTATACTCCATTTTTCGGCAATTTTATTGGTTCCAAAATACATGAACCAACTACCAAAATCATCTTCACCGGTTATTTCACTTTGCGCGTTTGTATAAGTAATGGTTGCTAATAGTACCAGTGCGGTAATAACTTTCTTCATTCTTTAATTTAAGGTGTAACTCTATTTTTAGATTTATTCTTCACCCGCCTCAATTGGGGTGTCTTTATCTTTCTTTAAATACAAATCTAAAAAATCTAAAACCCTACTGTAGGCTTCAATCTGATTTTCTTTTTTGACAAAACCATGTCCTTCATCTTCAAAAAGAACATATTCTACAGGAACTCCGTTCTTTTTTACCCCTGCAACAATCTCATCAGATTCAACTTGTAACACACGTGGATCTTGCGAACCTTGCAGTACAATTAAAGGTTTGGTTACCTTATCGGTATGGAAAAGAGGTGAGATTTCTTTTAAACGAACAGAATCTGCACTGTAGGGGTCTCCCAATTCTAAATAAAGAGCATCTTTAAAAGATTCCCACCATGGTGGTATACTTTTTAGTGTTCTTATCCAATTGGTTACTCCGAACAAATTAACACCAACTGCAAATTCTTCAGGAGTGTATGTCAATGCTGCCATGGTCATATAACCACCATAAGAACCACCTATGATTCCTATTTTATCGGCATCGATTTCTGGTTGAGCCGAAAGCCAGTTTTTACCTTCAACACAATCTTTTAAATCTTTATCGCCATGGTTTAAATCATCCATTTGGTAAAACGTTTTTCCATAGCCGCTACTACCACGGTTGTTTACAGCAAGTACGGCATAACCATGATTGGTAAGGTATTGAATGAAAGAACTAAAATTTTGTCGACTTTGTCCGCCCGGTCCTCCATGAACCCAAACCAAAGCTGGTACTTTTGCATCGGCATTTGCTTGGTGAGGCTTATAGTAAATGGCAGGTATTTCTACTCCGTCAAAAGACTTATAACGCACTACTTCAGCAGAAACAAGATCATCTATCTTAATTTCAGGATTTAGAACATCTGTTAATTGCTTTTGTTCTTCCGTTTCTAGGTTATAGACATATAAATTGCTTGGAGTATGCGAGCCACCTGCATAAAAACGCATCCATTTTTCGTCTTTTGAGAAATCTACATTGGTTATTGCCATGGCATCAAACTCAGGTAAATCTATATTCTCCATAGTGGCTACATCCATCACTTCAATAGTGTTCTTTGCATCTTCATTGATATAGGTGACCAAATAACTGCCGTTATCTGTAAAGTAACTACCTAAAATATCCCAATCACGGGTAATCACTTTTTCGGTCGCGCCAGATGCAATATTATACTTCATTAAGTATGAAAACTCACTGCCTTCATCTGTGGTATAATAAAGTTCATCGCCAGAGGGAGAAAAATCTTGACTACTATTTGCACTTTGCGTTTTATTGATCTTAATTTTCTTCTTTGTGGATAGGTCATATAGGTATAAGTCTGAATCGTTGGTATTTAAAGATTTACCCAACGTCAAATATTTTTCATCCTTACTAAGGTTTCCAATTTCATATCCTTCTTCATTCTTAAAAATTAATTTAGGCGAATAATTAAGAAAATCCATTTGATACAGATCCATGTATTTAGCATCTCGCTTGTTCGATGTAAAAAAGAAACTTTGGTCATCTTCTGCCCATCCTTGAAAACTAGCCCTAGCACCTTTGGCAGGCGTAAGATCTGTAAGACTACCATTTAGATTGCGGATGTAGATATGGTATATTTCATCACCATTACCATCCATACTAAAAAGCATTCGCTCATCTCTAGGGAAATAGGAAATCGCAAAAATAGAAGCACTGTCAGATTGTGTTATGGGCGTTAACTCACCACCTGTGGTAGGCACGGTATACATATTATAAATACCAGACCTATTACTTGAAACCAATAATTTAGAATTATCACGATAAAAACTACCACCAGAAATAGCTTCATTATCCATCATTTGTTTAATGGAATATTGATCAGGTATTTTGGTGATTTCTACCTCTTTTTGCTCTTCCTTTTGAACTTCTTTTTTTTCTGTACAACTCCAAATAAGAGCTATGGCAAAACAAGCGAATAATTTTTTCATAATTGATGGTTTTAAGTGAGTATGCCTAATATTATGAGAATTATTTTAAACTAAAAGTATCTACTTCCTTGAACGGAGAAAGCTCTAAGCTTTCCATAGCTGATCTGTAAGCTTTCCATTTAGTAGAGAAAAATGAATTCGTTTTCTCTAGAGCTCCTTCTAGTTCCTCTTTTGCAAATTGCATAAGCTGCTTTTCTGTAGCTGTCATACCTGCTTGTCTAGAACCAACATAACGTCTTGCAATTTGTAAACGCTGCATTACCGTCATCTCTTTGCTACGGGTAATACCTTGTCGCTTATCAACTTTGCCTAAATAGATTGCAGTTACAGAATCTATTTGTTTGATGATATCTTTAGAAGCATCTATCTGCTCTTTGTATTTTTTATCATCTTCCTTCTTTAGTTCTTTTTGAAACTTTTCTGCTGTTTCTTTACTTTTTGCTAATTGCTGTACGGCATCCGCAGCTTTTTGCATGTATGATTCTAGAACTTTTCCGTTGTCATACGCTTCGTTGATAGCTACGGTAGAAACGTTTAAACGAGGGTCAGAAGCTATTGTGATTTTAGTTTCTTCTACCATGTCACCATAAAGCATTTTGATAGTGTAAGTTCCTGGTTTTACATCTAAACCGCCAGATTCTTTCTTTTTGGTAATTACTTTTCTTGAAGGTCTGTCCGCACCTTTTTCATCCATTCTCCAGTAAATTCTATGGAAACCTGCTTTTTCTGGAGTCTTGTATTTTAAGGTGCGAATTAATCTATCGCCATCGTAAAAATCGAACTGTACGGAATCTTTCTTTTGAACTCCTGTTAATTCTACCTTCTCTGTTTTTTCTTCGGATGTCTTTTCGGCATTTTTCTCTTTCTTATCTCCCTTTGGATTTCCTTTTTTAGCAGCTTTCTTACCTTCTTTTAGATAATATGTAATCATAGCGCCAGACTTTTTGTTTTCACCTTGATACAGTCCGTCGCCACCGAAACGACTTCCTGTTGGTTGTTGATAAGCTGCTTGATATGCCGTTGGAGGCGTAAATAATTCAAGGTCTTTATTTAGAATGGTTGCATCAGCAGCCAAAGCGCGTAAGGGACGAATATCGTCTAATACCCATGCAGCTCTACCAAACGTACCTATCACCAAATCATGCTCTCTTGGGTGAATAGCTAAATCTTTTGTAGAAACCGTTGGGAAGCCTTCGGTCCATTTTTGCCATTTTTCACCTGCATTGAAAGAAACATATAAGCCATCATCGGTACCTAAAAATACCAAATTCGGATTCTTAGGATCTTCTATGATTGATAACGTATAGCTTTCTACATCAGAAGCATCAACAATTCTTGTCCAGCTTTTACCATAATCTTTAGTGCGGTATGCATACGGAGTGTAATTGAATCTTCTATAATCATTAGCGATTAAAAGTGCTTCCCCTTTATTACGGGTAGATGCTTTTATCTGAGGAATCCAGCTTCCTTTTGGTAAGCCTTTAATATTTGCGGTTACCTCTGTCCAAGTTTCTCCACCATTTTGAGTGTAATGTACACGACCATCATCAGAACCTGTCCATAACATATCTTTTTCAATAGGTGATGGCTCAATTACCAAAATAGTGGTGTGGTTTTCTGCTCCCGTTGCATCCATGGACAATCCGCCACTTTCGCTTTGCTTTTGCTTTTCAGGATCGTTGGTAGTTAAATCTGGAGAAATAAGCTTCCACGTTAATGCCTTATCTGTACTCTTGTGTACAAACTGACTACCAAAATAAAGGGTGCTATTATCAAAAGGGTCTTGACTAATAGCCGAATTCCAGTTAAAACGAAGTTCAGTTTCAGCATCTGGTGGAGTAGGGCGTACGATGTAATTATTACCCGTAACATGATCAAAACGTTGTACGTTACCTTGCTGACTCATTGTATAACCATATCTAGAATCTACAGGATCAGGTACCACATCAAATCCATCACCGAAACTTATTTCTTGCCAGTAGCTATTACGAATTCCTTGAGCTTTCCAAACATAAGCAGGTCCTCTCCAACTACCATTATCTTGCATACCACCGTATACATTATAAGGATATTCATTATCAGTTGCTATATGGTAAAATTGCGCAACCGGTAGGTTACCAACAAAACGCCATGTTTTCCCACCATCTTTTGAAATGTTTAATCCGCCATCATTACCGTCCATCATAAACTGTCCGTTTTCTGGGTGAATCCAGAATGCATGGTGATCAGGGTGAACACCGTTATCTGCACGGTAAGCAGGCATCAATTGTGTAAAGTTCTTACCACCATCTTGCGAAACGTTGACGTATGTAAATACCGAGAAAACTCTATTTTCATTTTCAGGATCTACATATATTTCGGAATAGTAGAAAGGTCTATTACCGATATCATTCTTATCATTGATTTTCTTCCATTTAAATCCGCCATCTTCAGATTTGTACAGCGCATTCTTTTTGGCTTCCACTAAAGCGTAAATAACATCTGGCTTTCCAGGAGCAATGGCAACACCAATTCTACCCAAATCGCCAGCAGGCAGACCATCTTCTTCACTAAGTTTTTTCCAATTCTTACCACCATCATGGGTAATGTATAGACCACTACCAGAACCACCAGAATTAAAGAACCAAGGCTCACGCTTATGTTCCCACATGGCAGCGATAAGTTTATTTGGGTTGGTTGGGTCCATAATAAGATCAGCAACCCCCGTTTTGTTATTTACGAAAAGCACTTTCTCCCAAGTTTCGCCACCATCAGTAGTTTTAAAGACTCCGCGTTCAGGGTGCTCGCCCCAAGGAGAACCGATTGCACCGACATACACGGTATTCGGGTTCATTGGGTCAATTTTAATTCTATGAATATGTCTCGTTTTTTCAAGACCCATAGATTTCCAGGTTTTACCGCCATCCAGAGATTTATATACTCCGTAGCCACCATTCAAACTATTTCTAGGATTACCTTCTCCGGTACCTGCCCAAATTACAGACGGGTTACTTTGCTGAATGGCAACGGCACCAATAGAAGCAGTTACTTCTTTATCAAAAATAGGATCCCATTTTATACCACCAGAAGTAGATTTCCACAATCCGCCAGAAGCGGTACCTACATACATAATATCAGGATTGGAATTCACGACATCAATACTGGTAACACGACCGCTCATACCACCGGGACCGATGTTACGGGGTTTCATGTCTTGTACCATGTCCATTTTAAATTCTTGTGCAGAAACGAAAAAAGATGCAAAAAGCACCAGCAAGGAGAGTAATCTTGAAGTCATTTGAGTGGTTTGTTAGTTATGTGCTTAAAAATAGCGGAAAAGAAAGGGAAGTATTCTTAAAAGGATGTTAACAGTATGCGGTTTTGAATTATCCGTAATTCTTTAACACTTTTGCGGTTCAGTGTTCAGTTGGCAGTTTTCAGTAACAGTTGGCAGTGTTCAGTAGGCAGTATCAGTTGGCAGTACCAGTTCTCAGTGTTCAGTTTTCAGTAGGCAGTACCAGTTTTCAGTTGCAGTTATACTATGTGATTATCGTAAACGTCTTTGCGAGGAGCTTTTTTCGACGTTGCAATCTGTTTAATTAATGATTATTGGTTACAACATTGTCTAGTTCACTGAGCGTAGCCGAAGTGAGAGTCCTCCAGTCCCTTCGACTGCGCTCAGGATGACAATTCGCTTACAAGAATGTCAGTTCGAGTGGCTTTTTAGTTGTAGCATAGCGGAAACTACAAAGTTGCCTGCCTGCCGGCGGGCAGGTATCGAGAACCATTGGAACACATAAAGGTTCTCGATACTAATTTCTCGTTCCTCGAAATTCACTCGAACTGACAACACGTATTTAGGTCACTGAGCGAATTTCATTAGGCAGCATCAGTTCTCAGTGTTCAGTTTTTTTTATTCGTCTTTGCGAGGTACGAAGCAATCTGTTTAAGTGGAACACTGATAGTTCTCGACTGCGCTCGAACGGACACGATTTTAGTCAGGTCACTGAGCGAAAGCGAAGTGACAACCAACAACCAACAACCAACAACCAACAACCAACAACCAACAACCAACAACCAACAACCAACAACCAACAACCAACAACTAAATTTTTACAAAAATCCCAAACAACTCATTGCATTGCCTAGGCTTTATAGAGTTATAACAGGGATCGAAAGTGATCGTTTTAAAATAGGGTGATAAATAATTGGTATAGAGATCTTTGTTTCCACCAAATGGGCGTTTTTCCATGTTGTCGGTTAATGGAATATTAAACCAGAGTCCCACTAACTTACCAGTTGGTTTTAGTAGTTCAGCAATGTGTTTGGCATAGGTATTTCTATTGGTGTCAGTGGGCACAAAAGAGCAGAAAAAAGTCTGTTCTAGTATAAGGTCGTACTGTCCTTTGAACTCGAAAAAATCTGCTTGATGCATATTCTCGTCCGGGAAATCGGGATTCCTTTTTTTGAATTCCTGTAACGGAATTTTAGAGATATCTAGAATATGAACATTTTTAAATCCTGCTTTCCACAGGTATTCCGCTTCATACGCATTTCCGGCTCCCGGTATTAAAATCTGAATGGTCTTGTCTGTTAACTGATCAATGTATTCTTTAATAGGGGTAGAAGGGTAGCCAATATCCCAACCTGTTTGTTTTTCGGTATAACGCTGTGTCCAATAATTTTCTTCTTCTTTCACTGTGGTATCATGATTATCTGCGATAGTAAATTTATACAGATTTGTTGGGTTTTGGCAAAGTATGTACAAAAGCATACCAACGACCATACATAGATTGTAGCAAACAATTGTAATCCTTATCTTTCGAAACTACTATAGACCAACTAACTAAACGTATGAAATATTCTTTTTTGACCGCCTTAACGGTATGCTTAACTTATGTATGCACGGCACAAACGAATCCTAAATGGGCGCGTTACCCAGCAATTTCTCCCAATGGAAGCACTATTGCATTTACTTATAAAGGCAATCTATTTACGGTACCGGCAGAAGGTGGTGTAGCAAAGCAGTTAACCTATCATTCTGCACATGATTATAAAGCAGTTTGGAGTAAAAATGGAAAGAAGATAGCATTTGCCTCTAATAGATATGGCAATTTTGATGTTTATGTGATGGATGCCCAAGGCGGCGAAGCAACACGATTAACCTATCATAGTAATGACGAAACTCCCTATAGTTTTTCTGCCGATGATTCAGAGGTGTTATTTGGTGCAAATCGGTTAGATATAGTGGAGCATCGCCAATACCCAACAGGTTCGCAGCCCGAATTATATAGCGTTCCTGTAAATGGTGGGCGAGTTGGTCAAGTATTGACCGTCCCAGTAGAAGATGCACAAGTAAATACCGATGGTAGCAAGATGGTGTATCACGATAAAAAAGGATATGAAGATACCTTTAGAAAGCATCATACTTCTGCTATAACTAGAGATATTTGGTCGTATGACCCATCCACCGGAAAACATAAACAACTTACCACTTTTAAAGGAGAAGATCGTAATCCGGTATTTTCAAAAGATGGCAGTGCCATTTACTATTTAAGCGAGCAAGAAGGTACGTTTAATGTCTTCTCCATGTCGTTGACGGGAGCACCTGAAATTGCTGCACATACCAGTTTTAAGACACATCCGGTACGCTCGTTAAGTATTGGTGACAATACTTTGGCATTTGGTTATGATGGAGAAATTTATACGCTAAAAGCCGGTGAAGGTGCTAAGAAAGTAGAAATAATAGTAAGAACACAAGAAGACAGTAATCCTATAAAATATGTATCTGTAAACGGTGGTGTTCAAGAAATGGATATTGCACCTAATGGTAAAGAAATCGCTTTTATCAGCAGGGGAGAAGTCTTTGTAACCTCGGTAGATGGTTCTTTGACTAAACGTATCACCAATACCCCAGAACAAGAACGATTTGTAAAGTTTATGCCCGATGGTAAATCTGTTGCATACTCTAGTGAACGCAATGGTAAATGGAGCATATTTACATCTTCTAAAGTCCGAAAAGAAGAACCTTATTTCTTTGCGGCAACGTTATTCAAAGAAGATACATTGGTTACTTCAAAAGAAGATATCTATCTGCCAGAATTCTCGCCAGATAGCACCTATATTGCCTATGTAGAAGGTAGAAGAACGATAAAGGTGAAGAACTTGAAAACGAAAGAAATTACTACTTTAATGACTCCTGATAATGTGATTCACATGAGAGACGGTGATCAGTACTATCAGTGGAGTCCGGATAGTAAGTGGCTGTTGGTAGATTGGAGTGTTTCGTTGAATAATACCGAGTTACTGTTGATTTCTAAAGATGGTAAACAGCGTAAAAATTTGACTCAAAGCGGTTATTATGATTTTTCACCTAAATGGGTGAACGATGGTAGTCAGATTATCTATTTCTCGAATCGCGACGGACTTAAAAGTTATGCGACCAGTGGTTCTTTTGAAACAGATGTGTATACCATGTTCTTGAACCAAGAGTCTTGGGATAAGTTCAATAATACAAAAGAGGAATACGATTTGTTGAAAATGATAGAAGAGGCTGCCGAAGAAAAAAAGGACGAAGCCAAATCTGATGATAAAAAGAAGAATGATAAAAAAGACGTAAAAAAGGAAGTAAAAACGGTGAAATTCGATTTGGAAGATGTAGAACGCAGAAAAGCGCGTTTAACCATACACTCTTCTAAACTGTCAGATGCCATACTTTCTAAAGATGGAGAAAAAATGTATTACCTGACCAAGTTTGAAAAAGGCTTGAACCTTTGGGAAACAGAAATACGTACTAAAAGCACCAAAATGCTAATTGCCTTAGATGCGAAATCAGGAAGTTTACAATGGGATGCCAAGAAAGAGCAACTGTTCTTATTATCTGACGGTAGTATATCTAAAGTTTATGTAGCTACTAGTAAGACAGAACCGGTAAAAGTAAAGGCAGAAATGGTTTTAGATGCCGATGCAGAGCGTAAGTATATGTTCGATCATATTTGGTTGCGTACCAACGGTATTTTCTACACTTCAAATTTTCACGGTATAGATTGGAAAGCGATGCGTACCGAATACGAGAAGTACTTACCGCATATTGGTAATGGTTTTGAATTCTCTGAAATGGTTTCAGAAATGTTAGGGGAGCTGAATGTGAGTCACGCCGGAGGTCGTTTCTCTGATAATATCGAAAACGGAGATCAAACAGCTTCGTTAGGTTTTTTCATGGATTACGATTATAAAGGTACCGGATTGAAAATTACGGAAGTCATTAAAGGCGGACCATTAGATAAAGCAGGATTCGATATACAACCAGGTACTATAATCGAGAAAATCAATGGTGTTACCATAGGCGAGTCTACCGATGCCGCTTTCTACTTAAACCGTATAGCAGGTAACTTTACCTTGTTAGATATTGTCGATGAAAAAGGTAAGCACAAACAGCTAACCGTAAAGCCTATTTCTTTACGCGTAGAAAACGGATTACTTTATGACCGTTGGGTGAAAAATAATGAAAAAGAAGTATTGGCAAAAAGTAACGGTACATTGGGCTATGTACACATACCAGGCATGAGCGACGGACCATACCGTACCATTTATGAAGAAATGTTGGGTAAATTCAATGAGAAAAAAGGAGTTATTGTAGATACCCGCTTTAATGGTGGTGGCGACTTGGTGGCAGATTTGGCAATGTTCTTTACTGGTATACCATTTTTATCGTATGAAACAGAAGCTAGGGTAGTAGGTGGCGAACCAACCTCTAGATGGACAAAACCGACCTTGGCGATGTTCAATGAATCTATGTACAGTGATGGATCTTGTTTTGCAAGTGGCTATGTCGATTTAAAGATCGGTAAAACAGTGGGTATGCCGGTACCGGGTACCTGTAGCTTTGCCGGTTGGGAGCGTTTACCCAATGGTGGCGTCTGGGGCGTAGTACCTGTAAGCGCTAAAAACAAAGCAGGCGAATGGATGGAAAATAACGAAACCGACCCAGAAATTATTGTGAAAAATCAACCTGATATCATCGCAAACGGTATTGATCAGCAGTTAGAGAAATCTATTGAGGTGTTGATGAATGAGGTGGAGTATCCTTAGAATTTAGTAAATAAGAGACGATTACGATTGTGCATATATAATAGTTGGCAATAATTATGAAAAATCACTTCCGAAATTTATGGCTCTGTTTAGTTGTACTACTTCTTTGCAGTAAAATCTACGGACAGACAGAAAAGTCGAAGTATGTTTTTAAAATGGACGAAGCCTCTGCGGAATTTGAATCGGAACTGAAAGCTAAAAAAGTTGATACCATTCTGAAAGCGTTCTATCATTTTGATAATGGACGTGGGAATAAGGCAACGAAAATATTTTTCTGGACTAAAAACGGAAATAGTTACGTAAAAGCAATTAGGACAAAAAAGAACAATAGATATACGGAATCTGATATAAACGATTGTCCTGAATTTAATAACATTTTGGATTTCTTTTCAAAAAACGAATCTGAAATAAAATCGACCGAACCTGAATCTGAATTATGGATAAGTCATAACTATGGATATTCGATAACACTCGAATTAAATGATTCAGAGTACAATACCTATTTGCGAGATGAAAAAAGGCTTTACGACAAAGAACATTTTAAATCTAAATGGATAAGCTTAATTGACATTATTGCAAAGGCATATATTGATAAATAACTATTACCAAAAATGTGTATAATTTATTGCTAGTTATGGCCTACTTACGAAAGTCCTCGCGGACTTTCTATCTGTGATTTATTTGCTAACCTTAATGCTAAATCACGCAACTACTCATACACAAGACCGTTGGGTGTTGTTTGACAAACCCGAAAAGAATATAAATTCAGAATGAAAAAACACAACTACGAAATAAAAGTTGAATGGACAGGAAACGAGGGAAACGGAACTCTTAATTACAAGTCTTATAACAGAAACCATACGATCATAGCTGATGGAAAGTATAACGTTATTAATGGTTCGTCTGACCCTTCATTTTTAGGAGATAAAACAAGATACAATCCAGAAGACCTTTTTTTATCTTCCTTGTCTGCCTGCCATATGCTTTGGTATTTGCATTTATGTTCTGTAAATAAAATTATAGTAACTGAATATATAGATAACGCTACAGGAATAATGGAAGAAACAAAAAATGGAAGCGGAAAATTTGCTGAAGTTACACTTAACCCGAAGGTAAAAGTTACAGAAGAAAATATGATTGTAAAAGCAAATGAATTACACGAAGAAGCTAATAAAATGTGCTTCATCGCAAATTCTTGTAACTTTAAAATTGGACATATACCGAATACAACAATTTAATAAAAACGGCATAAAGTAAGTTGTTTAGATTATAGCTAATTTGTGATAAACCAAAAGATTATTGCCTATTTAAAAAGAGAAAATTAAGAAAAAAGAATAAATACTCGGAACTGTGTTAATTTGAAAAGTTTGTGTCTTTATAGACGCTTCGTTACATACACAAGACCGTTAGCAGTAATAAGAAAAAATCATAGAACTAATAAAGAGCATATGAAAATAGTAAAGAAAATTGGGAAATGGTTTTTGATTTTACTGGGAGCAATTGTCATGTTAATTTTAGTTGTATTGCTAATAATTAGAATCAATAGTTCTGGAGAAGAAGAACCTTTTTTAGACGAAAAGGGAGATGTACTTCCAAATAGTATTGCCATGCACGAAGACATGACAATAAATGGAGTACCTCAAAGGATTACAATTAGGGGAAAAGACAAAAATAATCCTGTACTTTTAATTGTACACGGCGGACCAGGTGCACCAATTTTACCAGTCATTTATAAACTGGCAGGGGTTGATTTGGAAGATTTATTTACGGTATGTTATTGGGATCAAAGAGGGGCTGGACTAGCTTATAATGACAGTATACCTGATTCTTCCATTACCTTAAACCATATAGTGGATGATGGTTTACAATTATCAGAACATTTAAAAAAGACTTTTGAAAAGGATAAGATTTACATTGAAGGTTTATCGTGGGGCACAGCTGTAGCTGCTTATATGGTTCAAAAACAGCCTGAGTTATACTACGCCTATATTGGTAGTGGTCTTATGGCGAATCAATCGCTTTCTGAAGAACTATCTTATGATTTTGCAATGTCAGAAGCTGAGAAATATAATGACACTCTTTCTATTACTCAATTAAAACAAATAGGACGACCACCTTATTCGAATAATATAAACAATACCGTAACAGAGGCCTTTGAAATAGAACGAAATATTGTGCTGAAATATGCACCTTTTAAATTAGACACCGATTATTCATTTCTTAAAGATATGTTTATGGATAATGGCTTGACGTTTAAAGAAAAATTTACCGATATGCTGAATAGTCCTGAATCGTACTATCCAGCTTCCAAAATTCTAGAATCAACCGCAATTGATATGAATTTAATGCGTGATATCCCAGAATTTAAAGTGCCGGTCTATATATTACAAGGAGACAATGATCATTTTACTGAAACATCTGTGGCAAAGACTTATTTTGATTCTATTGTTGCACCATCTAAAAAATGGTTTCTATTTGAAAATGGAACACATGGTGTGCAGATTGAATATCCAGCAAAATATCGTTCACTATATATCAATGAAATATTAAATAATTAATTTTTAAGAAGACGGAAACGAAAAGTTTCCTTACTACCGCACTACGCTTAGCCGAGACGTTACCACGTATTTGGTACGATATACAAACATCCTTTACAGAGTTATAGAAACATCGTTTACACTTTTTAAGTTGCATTTGAAACCAAAATTCAGATGCTATGCCTTGGAAAGAATCAACGATTATGGAACAAAAAATTGA